>NZ_JACSMW010000001.1:0-258415 GCF_018618775.1 Exiguobacterium sp. s138
AGCCCCCTCCAAGATGAGATTTCCCTTTGAGTAATCAAGAAAGACCCCTCAGAGACGATGAGGTAGATAGGTCACGGGTGGAAGCATGGCGACATGCGGAGCTGAGTGATACTAATCGGTCGAGGCCTTGTTCTAGCAGATGCATTGTTGATGACTTCAGTTTTGAGGGCGCGAGCCTTTCAAAAAAATGCTTGACGTTATGGAAACATAATGTTAAGATAATAGATGTCTGGTGGCGATAGCCAAGTGGTCACACCCGTTCCCATGCCGAACACGGAAGTTAAGCACTTGAACGCCGAAAGTAGTTGGGGGCTTCCCCCTGTGAGGATAGGACGCTGCCAGGCGATCGTTCCGCAATAGCTCAGTGGTAGAGCAACCGGCTGTTAACCGGTAGGTCGTAGGTTCAAATCCTACTTGCGGAGCCATTAATTACTTCTTCACCACATGCAATGGAGAGCTGTCCGAGTGGCCGAAGGAGCACGATTGGAAATCGTGTAGGCGTCATAAGCGTCTCAAGGGTTCGAATCCCTTGCTCTCCGCCATATCATTTTTAATTATTAAGATGGCCCGTTGGTCAAGCGGTTAAGACACCGCCCTTTCACGGCGGTAACACGGGTTCGATTCCCGTACGGGTCACCATTTTTTATCATCGCGGGGTGGAGCAGTCTGGTAGCTCGTTGGGCTCATAACCCAAAGGTCGTCGGTTCAAATCCGGCCCCCGCAATTATTACATACGGTCCTGTGGTGTAGCGGTTAACATGCCTGCCTGTCACGCAGGAGATCGCGGGTTCGAATCCCGTCAGGACCGCCATTGTTAAGGCTTTGTAGCTCAGTCGGTAGAGCAGAGGACTGAAAATCCTCGTGTCGGCGGTTCGATTCCGTCCAAAGCCACCATATGATTTTTAAATGTTTTCCCATTTGTGGGGGGGTAGCGAAGTGGCTAAACGCGGCGGACTGTAAATCCGCTCCCTCGGGTTCGGCGGTTCGAATCCGCCCCCCCCCACCACTTTAGGGGCATAGTTTAGCGGTAGAACTACGGTCTCCAAAACCGTCAGCGCGGGTTCGATTCCTGCTGCCCCTGTTTTATTATGGCGATTGTGGCGAAGTGGTTAACGCACCGGATTGTGATTCCGGCATTCGTGGGTTCAATTCCCATCAGTCGCCCTTTTATTATTGGGCTGTGGCCAAGTGGTAAGGCACTGGATTTTGATTCCAGCATGCGAAGGTTCGATCCCTTCCAGCCCAGCTTTTTGTGCGGAAGTAGTTCAGTGGTAGAATACGACCTTGCCAAGGTCGGGGTCGCGGGTTCGAATCCCGTCTTCCGCTCCAATAAATGGCGCCATAGCCAAGTGGTAAGGCAGAGGACTGCAACTCCTCTATCGTCAGTTCGATTCTGACTGGCGCCTCCAATCATTTTTAATTAAATAGTTTTGCAAGAGATTGTGCCGGTGTGGCGGAACTGGTAGACGCGCACGACTCAAAATCGTGTTCCTTTGGAGTGTCGGTTCGATTCCGACCACCGGTATCTTGCGGGTGTAGTTTAGTGGTAAAACCTCAGCCTTCCAAGCTGATGATGAGGGTTCGATTCCCTTCACCCGCTTTTACCTTTTTACAATATCATTCAAGAATTATCTGATTATGCGGGTGTAGTTTAGTGGTAAAACCTCAGCCTTCCAAGCTGATGATGAGAGTTCGATTCTCTTCACCCGCTTACCTGAAAAGAGCAAAGTGTCGTTTTAATTGACACTTTGCTCTTTTTGTTTAGCCATTATATTATTCAAAGCAATAAGGGAAAGGAGAGATCAGATGCGTGGAGACATGTTAAAAAGAGAGTTACAAGCGTATGCAAAAGAAATCGGAATTGATGAGTTTCGAGTGACGACAGCCGATCCATTTTTAGTCATGAAGCAACGGCTCATGGAACAGCAAGAAAAAGGATATGCTTCCGGGTTTGAAGAACCGGATCTCGAACGTCGGACGACACCTGCATTATTGCTTGAAGATGCTGTCTCCATCATTGCGATTGCTGTTGCTTATCCCAGTAAACTAAAAGACGCACCACGCGGAAAAGAAGGAGAACGGCGCGGGATCTTCGGACGCTCTTCCTGGGGGCTTGACTATCATCAAGCTTTAAAACAGCGTTTGACGCTGCTCGAAGAAAAAATTCAGGAGCTGTCACCCGGAGCCCGGTCCCGTTCGATGGTCGATACGGGGGAACTGGTGGACCGGGCAGTCGCAGAACGGGCCGGTATCGGCTTCAGCGGGAAAAACTGTTCCATCATCAGTGAGGAGCATGGTTCTTATCTGTATCTCGGGGAACTGATTACAGATCAATATCTGCCGCCGGATGAATCTGTGGAAGAACTGTGCGGTTCGTGTAATAAATGTCTTGATGCCTGTCCGACGGATGCACTGATTGAACCGGGTGTCATCGATGCAAAACGGTGTATCTCCTTTATTACACAAACGAAGACACTCATTCCCGAGCATTTCCGATATGCTTTAGGGAATCGTCTATACGGATGCGACACGTGTCAGCAAGTCTGTCCCTATAACCGCAAGAAAAATGCGACACAGCACAGCGAACTGCAACCCGATCCGGAACAGGTCAAACCGTTATTGATTCCGTTGCTTTCACTCAGTAATCGCGAATTTAAATCACGGTTCGGTTCATTGTCGGGCGCATGGCGCGGAAAAAAACCGATTCAACGGAATGCCGTCTGTGCGCTCGTTCATTACCAGGACCGGACGGCACTTGATGCTTTACGGTTGATGGCCGAAACCGATCAGCGCGAAGATATGCGGGCGCTTGCGATTTGGGCTGTCGGTCGGATTGCCGGTCAAGAAGCGGAAGACTACATTCAAAAACGACTGTTGACGGATTCTGCTGAAGATGTTCAAGTGGAAGGGAACCGTTTGCTTGAGGAATGGGGGAACGGACATGCCATATAAAAAGATGTCATATACGTTTGGTGAGTTGGTCATCGGTTGGGAAGAAGAGGAAGTCGTCTATCTTGATTTTGGACATGATATGGCTCGTCTGAAGAAGTATCTTGATCCGGCTGCTTACTATGAGGCATCGTTGCCTGATTTTCTGGCCGACGCACTGGATGCCTATGAACAGGGACAGCCGGAAGCATTGAATACCATCTCTTGTCGCCTGGAAGTGACTGCTTTTCAGCACCGTGTTTTGGAGGCTTTACGATCGATTCCGTTCGGACAGACAGCCAGTTACGGACAACTTGCACGAATGATTGGTTCCGACAAGGCGGCCCGTGCCGTCGGTGGGGCCTTGAACCGGAATCCGATTGCTTTGATTTATCCGTGTCACCGGATTATTGGGGCATCCGGTAAAATGACGGGGTTTGCCAGCGGTATTGCCCATAAAGAAGCGCTGCTTGCGCATGAGTTAGGAGAGAAGAATTAATATGGCTATTCACGTCGTTATGTATCAACCAGAAATTCCGCAAAATACAGGTAACATTTCACGGACATGCGCAGCAACGCATTCCGTCTTGCATTTAATCCGACCGCTTGGATTTTCAACGGATGATAAACAGTTGAAACGGGCAGGTCTTGATTATTGGGAGTTTGTTGATGTCAGGTATCATGATTCGTTAGAAGAATTATGGGATAAACATCCGGATGGGACGTTCTACTATATTACGAAGTATGGAGAGAAATATCCAAGCCAAGTCGATTTGTCGAACGTTGAAGAAGACTACTTTTTCGTTTTCGGACGGGAAACAAAAGGATTGCCGTTAAACGTCATCGATGAGAATCTGGAACGATGCATCCGTCTTCCGCAATCGAATCTTGTACGTTCGCTTAATGTCTCGAACACGGCCGCAATCATCGTGTATGAAGCGCTCCGACAACAAGGATATGCCAATCTATTGTAAAACAACAAATCCCCCTGACCCGAATGACCGGGCAGGGGGATTTGTTTTATTCGTTACCTTCAGGTTTTTTATTGTAGCCTGCAGTGAAAATCGCTGTCAAGAAAGCGAGACTAACGCCTACCATTAAAATAAATGCCATTTTTGCTTCCCCCTTTAGTCTCAATAACCGATATAATCTATTATAGTATACTTGCTAGTGTAATTGTGTGCTACATATGAAATTTCTATGAATGGAGATTCGAAATGCGGACGAACGTCTACTTATTGAGTTATGCCCCGCTGATCAGCATCCTGCTGTTCAGTACGTCTCTTGCGATTGCTACGTCAGAGCTTGCACTGACATGGCTGAACAACGTCGGGGTCTACGACGAGTTACTGCAAATACTCAGTGCACGTAACACGAAGTTACTCGTATGGCTCGGCTTTTTAATCATTTATTTTATGATTTTCAGTTCCTTGAAACTGATTTCAGACACGATTAATCAGCTTGGGTTTGCGTTTTTCATTAAAGAACAGGTCGGAACGACGTTGAGTATGTTACGTCCCGGCAGTATTCTCCTGTTGGTTGGAGGATGCATTAGTTTTGCGTTCATGACATCTTTTCCGTTAGTCTGTCTCGTACTGGCCGGTTCTTTTTTAATCTATTTTTTCTTTTACGTGTTTCAAATCAGTAAAATGACTTCCTCTGCAGGGGCCATCGGATTAGTCGTCTTTCTTTTCCTGGCATGGGGCATGTTACTTGCCGGACTGGCATGGGTCGGACTAAGCCTGTTTAATTCGCTTGGACAGGCTGTTCTTTTCCCGAAATAAGTCACTGGACGATCGAAGCCCATGTCCTGACTTGTAACGTACTGTTGGCTTCACTCGGGAAGGCACGGGGGATGTCCGCCCCAATCCAGATTCCGCCGACATGTTGATTTTTCATACCGACAAACCACATGTCCTTATTGTCGTTCGTCGTACCTGTCTTGCCTCCGATATAAGCCGGGGCGGGATCGTAACCCAACCGCCCTGTACCGTATGTCATGACGTTATGGAGCCCTTTACGCAGTAACTGGTTTGTTCGACTCGACCAAATCCGGTCCGTTGACATCACATGACGGTAAAGGGTTCCCTGATCCGTCGTGATGGTGCGGATCATCGAGGAGGGACTGTACAGTCCATCATTGACAAGGGTGGTGTAGGCATTGGTGAGTTCAAGTGGACTGACACCGTATTTTAGCCCGCCGAGCGCACTGTTGTATGAATTATCTTCTTCGGTCCACTGACTGAATCGAAACGGTCGGATGGTCTTTAATCCCTCGTTGAACGAAACAGAAAAAGCACGTAAGGCCGGTGTATTGTAGGAGTATGCAATCGCATCGGCAATCGTCACGCTGCCAAGAATCCGGTTGCTGCTGTTTTGCGGACAGTATCCGTCAAAACAAACAGGACTTCCATCCAGTCGACTCGTTAACGTTTTTTTGGTCTTTTCGAGGTAAGGACCATAAACAAGCAACGGCTTTAAGGTGGAGCCGGGCTGACGATAAGATTGAACCGCCCGATTGAGCTGACCCGGTACATTGGATTTATTACCGACCAGTGCCGTCACACCGCGTGTATCCCCGTCGATTCCGACGTAAGCGCCTTCAATCGGCCGGGGAAGTCGTTGAATCGCTTGTTTGGCCCGAGTCTGCTCTGCGGGATCAAGATATGTTTGGATGACGGCACCGTGTTGATGTAAATACTGCTCAGCCTGTGACATGTTCAAATTTTTTAAGTCAGCTGTCTGGCGGATTGCTTCCGATACACTGGCATCGATGTAATCAGGATAACGGATGATCGGCTTATGGAATGAAACGTTGATGGACTGTTTTCGGACTTTATTTGGAATGTCCTGTGTCTGTTGCAACGCTTTTAAGATACGCTGTTGACGTTTGCCCGTGTTTTTCGGAAACCGCAACGGATTGTAAAGGGACGGATTATTTGGAATCGCAGCCAAATAGCTGACCTCCGCCCAACTTAAATCTTCCGCATGTTTTCCGAGATATGATGTGGCTGCGAGCTCGATACCGTAAATATTATTCGCGAAATAGGCTTGATTGACATATGCGGTTAAAAGCTCTTTTTTAGAATATTTTTGCTCAAGTTCCATTGCAATTAAGATTTCTTTTATTTTTCTAGTATAGGTTTTCTCGGTGGAAAGATAAGTCATCCGTGCCAATTGCTGGGTGATGGTGCTTCCCCCTTGACCTTTGTTGTCACCGGACTGGTTTTCTGTAAACGCTCGCAAAATACCGGTGATATCATAACCGTCATGCTGATAAAATCGCTGATCTTCAATCGCGATGAAAGCCTGCGCTACCTTTGGCGGCAGAGCACTTGCCTTCAAATCGTTCCGGCGCATTCCGTCATAGAGTTCGAGGCGCTCTTTTTGGTACGTGACAGTAATCGGTTGATAGGAAGCAAGGGGACGTTCAGTCGTTTTTTGATCTGCCCAACTGAACAAATCCTGTGCAAGATCCAACTGATTACGCACTGAAAAAAGTGTTAGTACTAAACTAAAAGCTAAAGCCAACACTAGGGCATATCCTGTCGTGATTCTCATGAAAACTCCTTTCAAACGGCATTTCATTCCTATTATCGGTCTTTTTTGGAGAAAACAGTAGAAAAATTTAAGAAATTTGTATTTTAATAAACCTATTTTGCAGGAATGTTATATTAAAAAGAGAAAAGGTGGGTATATAAGAGTATCTGTATAAATTAGAGCACATGATTGATGTAAAAAAAGAGCACAAACTGGAGGGGACGAAATGGCTAAAAAGAATGTCGTCGCGATGTTGCTTGCTGGCGGAGAAGGAAAACGTCTAGGAGCACTTACGAAACACACAGCAAAACCAGCGGTCGCGTTTGGAGGGAAATATCGAATCATCGATTTCCCGTTATCCAACTGTACGAACTCAGGAATCGATACAGTAGGAGTCTTGACGCAATACGAACCACTTGAACTGAACCGCTATCTTGGAATCGGAAGTGCCTGGGACCTTGACCGCCGTAACGGTGGATTAACGATCCTGCCGCCATACCAAGCTCAAAACGGGAAAAACTGGTATGAAGGAACGGCAAATGCCATCTACCGTAATATGAGTTACATCAACCAATACGATCCAGATTACGTGCTTGTCTTGTCAGGGGATCACATCTACAAGATGGATTACGAAAAAATGATTGAGGAACATCGTCAAGGGGGAGCAGATGTCACAATTTCTGTTCGTGAAGTTCCTTGGGAAGAAGCACCGCGCTTCGGTATCCTGAATACGGACGATGATCTTCGAATCAATGAATTTGAAGAAAAACCGGAAAATCCGAAATCGAACCTGGCTTCGATGGGGATTTACGTCTTTAACTGGGATGTCTTGAAACGCCACCTGATTCAGGATGCAGGGGACGCAGAATCAAGCTTTGACTTCGGGAAAAACATCATTCCGAACATGTTGTTTGAAAACTTAAACATTCGTGCCTACAAATTCAAAGGGTACTGGAAAGACGTCGGAACAATCCAGTCGCTTTGGGAAGCCAACATGGACTTACTTGCAGCAGATCCGGAGTTCGACTTGTACGAACCGTCTTGGAAAGTACATTCTGTCAATCCAAACCAACAGCCGCAATATATCGGGAACAATGCTTCGATCGATACTTCAATCATTAACGAAGGATGCCATATCGAAGGCGAAATCAATCACTCGGTTCTCTTTTACGGCGTTGACGTCGCAGAAGGCTCTCTCGTGAAGGATTCGGTCATCTTCCCGAACGTGAAGATTGGTAAAGATGTCACGATCCATCGGGCAATCCTTGCAGACGGTGTCGTCGTGGAAGACGGAGCAACAATCGGAACACCGGACGGTGAAGTCTTCGTCATCGAAGCAAACAGTATCATTCCAAAAAATGAAGTCGTCAAAGAAGCGATCCAATAAGGGGGAAGTACCGATGAAAGCAGATTTACTAGGAGTCATCAATCTGAGCGGTGAAGAAGGATTCTTTAAAGAATTGACGGAACACCGCAACTTGGCTGCCGTACCATTCGCAGGTCGATATCGACTCATCGATTTCACATTAACGAACATGGTTCAAAATGAGATTGCGAATATCGGTGTCTTTACACTTGAGAAATACCGCGCCATGATGGATCATCTTGGATCCGGCAAAGAATGGGACTTGGACCGGTCAAACGGAGGACTCTATATCTTCCCGCCGGCTTTATCGCAAGATGCCCATGAATTCCGTGGTGATTTGTCAAACTTCCATTTACATCGCGACTTCTTTTTACGCAGTAAAGAGAACTATGTCGTAATTTCAGGATCAAATATTTTATCTGCGGTCGATTATCGCGATGTCTTGCGTGAACATAAAGCATCCAACGCTGATATTACGGTTGTTTACACTAAACGCGACTTGCCGTGTAACTACTGCCGTCCAATTCGGTTCAGTGATCAAAATCGCGTGACGGCAATCGGTTCACGCGGATACGAACCATCGGACGAGACATTTTACATGGAAACGGTTGTCCTGTCGAAAAACTTGTTTGTCCGTCTCGTTGACGAAGCAATCGGCCGCGGGGAATATGATTTGCTGCAAAGCATCATCCGTTCCCAGTTAAACCGACTTCATGTTCACGGTTATGAATACACAGGGACATCACAGGTGATTCATTCCCTTCGCTCGTATTACCGTGAAAGCATGCTGTTGCTTGAGCAGTGGGGAGCCATCAATGACTTCCAACACGTCTATACGAAAATCAAACACGAACCGCCGACACGTTATTTACCGGGATCGACCATCAAGAATTCGCTTGTCGCAAACGGATGTAAGCTAGAAGGAACAGCAACGGACAGTATCCTTTTCCGTGGCGTCAAAGTCGGGAAACATGCGCGGATCAAAAACTCGATCATTATGCAAAAATCAGTCATCGAAGAAGGCGCAGTCGTTGAATACGCGATCCTTGACAAAGAGGTAACAGTGAAGCGCGGACAAGTCATCCGCGGAACTGCGGAAGAACCGATTGTCATTAAAAAACAAACAATCGTTTAAAGGGGATGTCATCATGAAGGTATGGTTTGCTGCCACAGAAGCGACACCATTCATCAAGACAGGGGGGCTAGCTGACGTCGTCGGCTCGCTCCCTTTAGCGCTTGCTGAAGAGGGTGCGGAAGTTTCGGTCATTTTACCGAACTACGGTCAAATTAAAGAACAATACAAACTGGAAATGGAATTTTTATTTGATTTCATCGTTCCGGTCGGATGGCGTCAGCAGTTTGGAGCAGTCTTGCGTCTAAAACAAGATGGCGTCACGTTTTATTTCATCGACAATGAATATTACTTCAAGCGTGATGGGGTCATTTACGGACATTATGACGATGCGGAGCGTTTTGCCTATTTCTCAAGAGCCGTCCTTGAAATGATTCAGCGTGTCGACGCAGAAGAAGTCCCGGATGTCATTCACTGTCACGATTGGCAGACAGGTGTCCTGCCGGCCTTCCTGCGGATTCATTACCAGCACCTCAACCGGTATCAGGAAATCAAAACGGTCTTTACGATCCATAACCTGCAATATCAGGGGGTGTTCCCGGAAGAAGTACTTGGCGACCTGCTCGGGCTCAGCCATGAACACTTTACGGCAGAAGGTATCGCCCATAACGGACTCGTTAACTACATGAAGGCAGGACTTGTCCATGCCAACCAAATTACGACCGTCAGTCCGTCTTACCGCGATGAAATCATGGATCCATACTACGGCGAAACACTCGAACCCGTCTTGCAACACCGTGCCGTCGATGTCCGGGGGATTTTGAACGGCATCGATTACCGGCAGTTCAGTCCGGAGACGGATGAACATCTGGTAGAGAACTATGATGTGAAGACGGTTGAAGAAGGAAAAGCAGCCAATAAGGCAGCCTTACAACAGGAACTTGGCTTACCGGTCAATCCGGATGTGCCGTTATTCGGCTTTGTCTCGCGCCTTGTCGACCAAAAAGGGATCGATTTACTCGCCCATATCTTGCCGGATCTGTTTGAACTGGATGCCCAGTTCATCATTTTGGGTTCGGGAGAGGCGGAGTACGAAGGGTTGTTCCGGCATGCTTCAACAATTCGTCCGGATAAGGTAGCTTCCTACATCGGTTTTGATGTCGGACTCGCTCAACGGATTTACGCCGGAAGTGACGCCTTCTTGATGCCGTCACGTTTCGAACCGTGTGGTCTCAGTCAATTGATCTCGATGAAGTACGGTTCATTGCCGATCGTCCGCGAAACCGGCGGCTTGCGTGATACGGTTCAACCATTTAATCAGTTCACTTTAGAGGGAAACGGCTTCTCGTTCTCGAATTATAATGCGCAAGAGTTCCTTGATGCCATTAAACGGACGATTGAGACGTATCATGATAAACCTGTATTCAAGCATCTGATTGAGACAGCAATGCAAGAAGACTTTAGCTGGATTCGATCCGCTGATGAATATTTGGCGCTCTATCGTTTAATCGCACCGTCTGCTGACTGAAGGAGATTACGGGAAATGGGGTTTTGGGATGTTTAAAGACAAAGAGAAGTTCAAGAAGAGGTTTAATGAACGGTTTATTTCCATGCATGGCAAGGCACTTGAAGATGCGACGGAAAATGATGTGTACCAAACATTGGCCTATATGGTGCGGGAATACGTCACGACGGACTGGATGCGGACGAAAGAAACCTACATCCACAAAAAAAGTAAACAAGTCTATTATTTTTCACTTGAATTTTTACTCGGTCGATTCCTCTACAATAACCTGTTGAGTCTCGATGTGTTGGAAGAAGTACGAAGCGGTCTTACGGAACTCGGCTATGATTTGGCTGATTTGACGGAAGAAGAGCCGGAACCGGGTCTTGGGAATGGAGGGCTGGGCCGTTTAGCAGCCTGTTTCCTCGATTCACTTGCAGCACTCGGCTTGCCGGGGCACGGAAACGGTATCCGCTACCAGTATGGTCTGTTCAAACAAAAAATCATCGACGGTTACCAAGTCGAACTTCCGGATAACTGGCTGAAGAATGGCAACATGTGGGAAATCCGCCGTTCGGACAAAGCGGTCGACATTCCGTTTGGCGGAAACGTCTGGCTTGAGGAAGTCGAAAGCGGTAAGTATCGTGTCCATCATGAACCGGCAGAAATCGTTCGTGCTGTCCCGTATGATATGCCGATCGTCGGTTATCAGAACGGGATCGTCAATAACTTGCGTCTGTGGAGTGCTGAATCACCGTATGACGATGATGAACTGTTAAGCCAACACCGAGGTAACTATAAAGACCTGCTGAGCCATAAACAGGCAATCCAGACGATTTCCGAATTCTTATATCCGGATGATACGACATATGAGGGGAAAGTCTTACGTCTGAAACAACAATACTTCTTCGTCTCGGCAGGACTCCGGAGTATCCTGTTGTCACATAAAAAACGAAATACGTCGCTGAAACATCTGGGAAATCAAATCGCGATTCATATCAACGATACACATCCTGTCGTTGCGATTCCTGAATTGATGCGGATATTGATTGATGAAGAAGAATATTCATGGGAAGAATCATGGCGGATCACGAAAAGTGTCATGTCCTTTACGAACCATACGTTGCTTTCGGAAGCATTGGAACGCTGGCCGGTTGATCTGTTCCGCAATCTATTGCCGCGTATTTACCTGATCGTCGAAGAAATCAACCGTCGATTCTGTAAGGATGTCCTTGATAACTATCCGCATCTGGAAGCGAACATGCGCGAAATCGCCATCATCGCAGACGGGATGATCAACATGGCGAATTTGGCTGTCGTCGGTACCCATTCAACGAACGGTGTAGCTCAAATCCATACGGAAATTCTCAAGCAACGCGAAATGCGGTTGTTTTACGAGATGTTCCCGCTTCGCTTTAACAATAAAACGAACGGGATTACACACCGCCGCTGGTTCCTGTTATCGAATCCGGCACTTGCCAACCGTGTGACGGAAGCAATCGGAGACAGCTGGATCAATCATCCGTCCGATTTACAAAAGCTGACGAAATTCGCAGAGGATCGTACGCTTCAGCAGGACATCCAGGCGATTAAGCTGGCGAGTAAAAAGGAATTGGCAGAGTTGATTGAGAACGAGACGGGAATCGTTGTGGATCCGCATTCGATTTTCGATGTCCAAGTCAAACGGCTTCATGCATATAAACGACAATTACTTAACGCGCTTCATATTCATTCTTTGTACTACCGTCTAAAAGAAGATCAATCGTTCCAGATGACACCGCGGACGTTTATTTTCGGTGCGAAAGCGGCTCCTGGTTATCATTATGCAAAAGAGGTCATCCGTTATATCAATGCTCTCGCGAATCTGATTAATTCGGATCCGGATGTCAGTCCTTACATGAAAGTCGTTTTCCTTGAGAACTACCGTGTTTCGCTTGCAGAAAAAATCTTCCCTGCCAGTGATGTCAGTGAACAGATTTCGACAGCAAGTTATGAAGCGTCAGGAACCGGTAACATGAAATTCATGATGAACGGGGCATTGACGGTCGGCACGCTGGACGGTGCGAACATCGAGATTCGGGATGAAGTCGAAGACCCGAACATCTTCATTTTCGGTCTGACACCGCAAGAAGTCATGAACTATAAAAAATACGGCGGATACAGTGCTTACGATCAATACAGCGCACAGCCTGAACTGCGTCGCGTCATTGACGGACTGGTGGACGGTTCGCTCTTCCCGACAGGCGAGTTCCAGGCCATCTATGATTCTCTGTTGACGTACAATGATGAATATCTGATTTTAAAAGACTTCTTGTCTTACCAACAAGCACAGGAAAGAATCGGACGGGCTTACCAGGATCCTGAAAAATGGTACAAGATGGTCATCATGAATATCGGGAAATCCGGTGTCTTCTCGAGCGACCGGACCATTAAAGAGTACGCGAATGCGATTTGGAACATTAAACCGGTCCAAATCTAAAAAAAAGTCCGATGAGAATCGGACTTTCGTGTACGTTATCGTGCGACCTCATCGGTTTGACTGATCCAGTCGCTGTAAGAACCCGCATAGAGCCGGACATCGGTTTTACCTAAAGCGTGCAGGGCTAAGACATTGACGCAAGCCGTCACACCGCTGCCGCAATAAAGAATCGGTGAATCCGCTTCTAGCAAATCAGCGTACAGTTCTTTCAAATCTTCCGCATCTTTTAAGCGGCGGTCGGGTGAAATCGCATTTTCAAAGAAACAGTTCACGGCACCCGGGATATGACCGGCAACCGGATCAATCGTTTCGTTTTGACCTTGGAACCGGTCGGGTGAGCGGGAATCGACGAGATACGTTTCTGCCGATCGATTTTTAACTTCTTCATACTGAACGAGCATGTCATCTTTAAAGTCGGCTTGATAAGTGGACTTTTCAAACACCGTTGATTCCGTACTCATGGGGAAGTCGAACGCGAGATAAGACGACAGTCCGCCCTCGAGAACAACGACACGTTCGTGTCCGGCCCATTTAAAGAGCCACCAGGCACGAGCGGCGTAAGGGAAGCCGTCATCATACAGGACGATAAAATCATCACGTTCGACCCCGAGCGACTCTAATGTGCCGATCCACTGCTCCTTGGACGGGAGTGGATGACGTCCGCCTGTTTTAGAACGCGGTCCGGATAAATCAGTTGATAAATCTAAATACTGTGCGCCCGCGACATGGCTTACCTTAAACGCGTCACGACCATAATCGGGATGTTGCAAATCATAGCGACAATCAAACCAGCGAATCTGATCCGTATGGACAAGTTGCTGCAAGTCAGTCATTTGAATGGTTGGAAACATGAACATCACCTTGACCCTTTCTAAGGTAATCATATGAAAGGTACCGTTTTATCGCAAGTCGTAACAAATATCTCATGCAGACAAACTTAAAGGAGTGGACACTATATGTCATGGAAAGAGACCTATCAAAAATGGAATCAGTTTGCAGGCCTGGAAACGGAACTAAAAGAAGAGTTGACGGCACTCGCGAACGACGATAAAGCAGCCGAGGAAGCCTTTTACAAAGAGTTGGAATTCGGGACAGGCGGTATGCGTGGGGAAATCGGTGTCGGAACGAACCGGATGAATGTCTACACGGTACGTAAAGCCTCACAAGGGTTTGCTGACTTCATCAAGGCGGAAGGCGATGAAGCGGTCGCGCAAGGGATTGTCATCGCCCATGACTCCCGTCACTACTCTCCGGAGTTTGCATTAGAAGCAGCGAAGACGCTTGCCAGTAATGGAATCAAAGCTTATTTGTTCGACGGACTTCGTCCAACACCAGAACTGTCATTTGCCGTGCGTGAACTTCGGGCAGCAGGGGGAATCGTCATTACAGCCAGTCATAACCCGCCGGAATATAACGGCTATAAAGTCTATGGGAATGACGGCGGCCAATTACCGCCGAAAGAAGCGGACGACCTCGTCTCTTATGTCGATCAAGTGGCAGATGAACTTTCAATTGAACTGGAAGCAGAAGAAGTCTTGCGTGCAAATGGATTGATCGTACGTGTCGGCGAACAGCTGGATGACGCATACCAGGAACAATTGAAAACGATTCGTGTCTTACCGACGATTCAAGACGAGTTAACGGCACCGCTGAAAATTGTCTTTACTCCGCTTCACGGGACAGGGCTTGTACCGGTCACAGTCGGATTGAAGAGTTACGGGTTTGAACACGTGACGGTCGTCGAAGAACAAGCGAAGCCGGATGGCGCGTTCCCAACTGTTTCTTCTCCGAATCCGGAAGAACATGCAGCATTTAAGTTAGCCATCGAATACGGAGACCGTGTCGATGCAGATGTATTACTCGCGACGGATCCGGATGCCGACCGTGTCGGTGTTGCGACACGTGATGCGGACGGAGAGTGGGTCGTTCTTACAGGGAACCAGACCGGCGCGTTACTGCTCGACTACATCTTGTCACAAAAAGCGGCTCAAGGCACATTGCCGAAAAACGGTTTTGTAGCAAAAACGATTGTTACATCGGAACTCGGAGCCTTGATTGCAAGACATTATGACTTACACGTTGAAAACACATTAACAGGATTTAAATTCATCGGTGAAAAAATCAAACAATACAATGAATCCGGTGAATATGAATATCTGTTTGGTTATGAAGAAAGCTACGGTTATCTGATCGGCGACTTCTGTCGTGACAAGGATGCCGTCCAAGCCTGCCTGCTTGCTGCCGAGATGACAGCGTATCACAAGAAAGAAGGACGGACGCTGTACGAGGCATTACAAGCCATCTATGAGCAGTTCGGTTACTTTGAAGAATCACTCCGTTCGTTGACGCTCAAAGGGAAAGACGGTGTCGCGCAAATCGGCCGGATCATGGATACGTTCCGCGAGCATCCGCCAAAACAAGTAGCGGGTGAAAAAGTCGTCTTATTTGAAGACTACGATGCAAGCATTTCGCATGATTTGGTGAAGCATCAGCCGTCACCGATCAATCTGCCGAAATCTAATGTCTTGAAATTCACGTTGGAAGACGGTTCGTGGTTCTGCCTCCGCCCATCAGGGACTGAACCGAAAATCAAATTCTATTTCAGCGTGACATCACCTGACGCTGCAGAAACAACACGTAAACGTCAGATGATTGAAGATGAAGTAATGCAAGAAGTCGAACAAATTCAATAAGCATTAAAACTGAAAGTGGAAAACGGCAGAGCATGATTGATGCTCTGCCGTTTTTTAGTACCCGTCAGGAAGAAAGACGTAAATCGTGCAACCGTTACCAAATTCATGTAAAGTGAACGTTGAAGCACCATACAGAGATAGGGAGATGAGTAATGATGGAACGCATACACTTAACGGAAGATCTTTCATTTTCAAGAGTCATACACGGTCTGTGGCGGCTAAACGAATGGAACATGACGGTTGAAGAGCGACTGGAGTTAATTGAGCAATGTTTAGCACTAGGCATTACGACGTTTGATCATGCTGATATTTACGGCGACTATACGAATGAAGGATTGTTCGGCGAAGCACTGGCATTAAAACCGGAACTGCGTGAACGGATGGAAATCGTTACGAAGACAGGCATCAAGATGAAGGGCAACCATTTCTCTGATCAAAAACTGTCATTTTACGATACGACAAAAGAACATATCATTGAACATGCGACACGTTCATTAAAGGAGCTTGGTGTCGACTACATTGATACGTTATTGATTCATCGTCCGGATCCATTGATGGACCCTAACGAAATTGCAGAAGCATTCGTTGAACTGAAGGAGTCTGGTAAAGTCCGGACGTTTGGTTTATCGAACCATACACCGGCTCAGCAAAGCCTCATCCAATCACGACTGCCGTTCATGCTCGTCACCAACCAGCTCGAACTGTCTGTCGCCGAACTGAAGCACTTCGAAGATGGTTCTGTTGATCTGTGCCACGAAAATGAAATGCCGCTCATGGCGTGGAGTCCGCTTGCCGGAGGGCGATTGTTCAAAGACGAGGAGTTTGCTCCGCTTCGCGACAAACTTGAGGAAATCGGACGTGATATCGGTGCAGAAACCATCGATGAAGTCGCTTACGCCTGGTTGTTGAAACATCCGGCGCGTATCATGCCGATCGTGGGTTCCGGAAAAATTGATCGCATCGAATCAGCTGTCCGGTCGACGCGTCTTGAACTGTCACGTGAACAGTGGTTTGAAATATTGAAAGCTTCCCGTGGACGGGACGTCGATTGAAAAATAGCCTTCGGGCTATTTTTTTACAAAAAAAAGTCCCATCTCAAGGGGGAGTTGAGATGGGAGTATCTATAGGGTCATGCTTCGAGACGAAGCATTTCCTGACGATATTTATCTAAGCGTTCTTTACTGGCAGTGACAGCTGCTTGATCATGGACTTGGATAGCATCGAAGAGCGTACTGAGCTCATAATCGATTTCGAGGCGTAGCACTGGAATCCGCTGCTCTGCATCTTGTCTACGGAAAGCTTCAATTACTTGTTTCATCTCGGCCACGCTCCTTTTAAAGTTATCAGATAATTCTGATTTTTATTAGTATACTTTATTATTCCCGTGCTGGCTAGTATTAAACCTGAAAAAGATTAAAAAAAACACTTGGAATGTGTCGTCATTCCAAGTGTCCTTAATTTTATTCCGGAATACTGAATCGTGCCTCGAGACGATGTTGTACCCCTTGAATTAAGGTCGACATAATCCAATAAATCGCAGCTGAGAACAGCAGTAACGGCATGACGAGATACGTCGTCGCCGAAATTTGATCGGACACATACGTCAGTTCTTCAACGGCAACGATTGTCCCGAGCGAAGTCGATTTGATGATATCGATAACCGAGTTCGACAGGGGCGGAATGGCACGTGAAAGAGCTTGCGGAAGGATGACGTCCTTAAACGTCTTCCGGCGCGGGATGCCGAGTGAATCTGCTGCTTCCCATTGTCCGCGATCGACAGACGAAATCGCTGCCCGGAAGGATTCCGAGATATAGGCGGAGAAGTGAAGCGACAGACCGAATGCCAACGCCTGGAAGCCCGTCAATTGCAGGACGACCAAACCATTATATAGAATCAAGATTTGCAGCAACAGTGGAGTTCCCCGGAAAAAAGAAACATACAATCGTGCGAAACCGCTTAAGACGGCAAAACGGCTATCCCGCATGACGGCAAGAATCAGACCGAGAAAAAGCGCAAAGACGATGGCAAATCCACTTGCAAGAAGTGTAGTGCCAATCGCCTTTCCGTAAACGTCCGCATTATCGCGGACGATTGTAAACAAATCCATCACTTGCTGATGTCCTCGTTAAAGTATTTTTTCCCGAGATCTGCGAGTGTACCGTCTTTTTGCATCTCTGCGAGTGCTTTGTTGAAGTCTTCAGCATACTTGCTGTTTTTTGCCATCATCAGACCTGATTCGTTTTTATCAAACGTCTCACCGACAGCTTTTACTTTGTATCCTGCTTTTTTAAGTTCTGTCAGGACAAACAGACGATCGTTCATGGCAGCGTCGACACGTCCTGCTTCAAGATCTTTCAAGACTTGGTTTGCGCCTTTGTAGTACTTGACTTTCGCACCGGCTTCTTCTGCTGTTTTCGCGTAGAGCGAACCTTGTGTCGAACCGACAGTTTTTCCTTTTAAGTCTTCAAGCGTCTTGATGTCATTTGTTTTGTTATTGACGATGATTGTTGAACCGGAAACTGTGTAGGCATCAGAGAACGCATATTTTTCTTTCCGCTCATCTGTGATACCCATCTGGTTTGCGATGACGTCAATTCGTTTTGAATCGAGTGCCGGAATCAAACCTTTGAAGTCCATTGCTTTGTACTCGACCTTATAGCCGGCACGTTTTGCGACTTCGTTCATGACATCGATATCATAACCTGTTAGTTTACCTTTTTCTTTATACGTAAATGGTGGGTAAGTTGCTTCTGTTCCGACCGTTACGACTTTTTCATCTTTGTTTGCTTCTTCGTTAGAAGCGCCGCACGCCGCTAACACCCCCGCTGTTGATAGTGCTGCTACTGCTAGCTTTAGTCCGTGTTTCATAGCGCTCTCTCCTTTAAATGAATAAATGATTTCAATTCCTAGTTTTCGAATAGGATTAATTTAAGACTACAAGCAGTATCATACAAAGTTACAGGAACGTCTGTCAATAAAAAAGACTGCCCATAAATGGACAGCCTGACTGCAGTTACTGAACGTTTAAAAATTAACGGATTGTTGCTTCTGTTGCCGCATCGAAGAAATGTGCTTTTGTCATGTCGAAGAAGAGGTCTAAATCTGAACCCATCTCGACGTGTGAACGCGAATCGACACGTGCTGTGAACGCTTGATTACCGACTTTCGAGTAGAGGTAAGATTCGGCTCCCATAAGCTCGGATACTTCGATATGGGCCGGGAAACGGTGTGCTGTTTTTGTATCTTGATAGATCAATTCAGCATGAATATCTTCCGGACGGATTCCGAGAACAAGATCTTTACTTGTGTAGCCACGTTCGCGGAGGACTTTCATCTTACCTTCAGGAACTTCAAATTTCTCTTCTGTACCTGTGACATGGAAGAGACCGTCTTCCGCGAGTTTACCTGTCAGGAAGTTCATCGACGGAGAACCGATGAAACCGGCAACGAACATGTTATCCGGGTGATCGTATACTTCTTTTGGAGTTCCGACTTGCTGAATCAGACCGGCTTTCATGATGACGATTCGTGTTGCAAGTGTCATCGCTTCTGTTTGGTCGTGGGTCACATAGATCGTCGTCGTTTCAAGACGTTTGTGCAACTGAATGATTTCCTTACGCATTTGAACACGGAGTTTTGCATCCAAGTTTGAGAGCGGCTCATCCATCAAGAAGACTTTTGCATCACGAACGATGGCACGGCCGATCGCGACACGCTGGCGTTGTCCACCAGAGAGGGCTTTCGGTTTACGCTCCAAATATTCTTCAAGTCCGAGAATACGTGCTGCATTGTCGACACGTTGTTTGATTTCGTCTTTCGGGAACTTCCGAAGTTTCAGACCAAATGCCATGTTATCAAAGACGTTCATATGTGGATAGAGGGCGTAGTTTTGGAAGACCATCGCAATATCACGATCTTTAGGCGCTACGTCGTTCATGCGTTTTCCGTCGATGACAAAATCTCCGCCCGAAATTTCTTCAAGACCGGCGATCATTCGTAATGTCGTCGATTTACCGCAACCTGATGGTCCGACGAAGACGATGAATTCTTTATCTTTAATATGAAGGTTAAAATCATCCACTGCTTTTGCTGTTCCTGAATAAACTTTATCAATATGCTCAAGACGAATATCTGCCATGTGTACATCCTCCTGTAAATTAAGTAATCGGTTAATATAACGCTTACAAGATTCAGTATAGGAGATACAGGATGAAAATCATATGGACAACATGACTGAATGTAACCGTTATCATTTGGTCACTATGCTACGAGAAGCAACGTATAAAGGAACATGGCTCCTTCAAATGACCTGATATCGATTTCCGTCTGTTCCGTCAGTCGATCGAGTCGGTACTGCAGACTGTTTCGATGTAAAAAGAGATGTTTAGCCGTCAAGGAAACATTTAAGTTGGCGCGGCAAAAAGCATCAATCGTCTCGCGTGATTCGCGTTCGAGCGGTGTGATAAACCGTTCAATCAAATCGTCACGAACTTCGTTTGACAGTAACGTCAAACGCATCAAGGCAGGCAGGAACCGTTCAATGTGTAATAAGGGAAGTTCACGTAAAGCAGCCTGCTCTAACCGGAATTGAGTTGCCAGGTCTCCGGATTGGCGTTGTTGGCCGATCAAGACCTTGCCGTCCATCAGAAAATCAGACTGGAGAGCTGTAAAAAAATCATGTAAATCATTTTCTGTGACAGACTCTTCCCGTTCAATGACGACAAGACGATTGGATGTTAACGGGATGATCCAACTCGACGGATGAAAAAAAGAAGTCAGCAGTTGTTGCAAATCTTCGCCGGTCCGGACGTCAAGTTGTTCAAATAAGAAATGAATCATCCGAAACGGGTCTGCTTCTTCACTGTGCTGTTGTTCCAACCGATGACGCCACGTGACAATCTGATCGGAATCAGACGTAACGACCCGTTCTGCAATCAGGTCGAGTAAGTCGAGTTCACGAGGGGTAAGAATCATATTTTCAATCCCGAAACGAAGTCCATCGGCTAACTGATATACGGTATACTTATCGGTACAGTACACGGTAGGATCGGTGGAGAGATGATCCTTAAATAAGACGGTTAATTGATGTAACATACGAGGCGCCTCCCTAAAAAGTTCTACTAAGACTTTACCACAATACCAAAATCGGAAGGAACGAGGATCTATGCAAGTAGAAGTTGATTTGGTCATGAAGATGATTGGAATGATCATCATTGGAGCATTGATTGGAGCAATCACCAATCATCTTGCAATCCGGATGTTATTTCGTCCGCTTGAAGCAAAGTATATCGGCAAGTACCGCATTCCATTTACACCGGGTTTAATTCCAAAACGTCGTGACGAACTAGCGGCGAATCTCGGACGAACAGTCGTCAAACATTTATTGACTCCGGAAGGAATCAGCAAGCGGCTTCAGCAACCGGTCGTATATGAAGCCATTACCCGGATGATTCAGCAGGAGTTACAGAAGTGGACGCGCTCGACGAAAACGATTCGCGAAATTGCTGAACGATTTGTCACGAATCCGGAAGGTAAGTTACAACATCAAATGGAACAGCGGATTGATCAGGAACTAGCAACGATGGCTGTTTCGATTAAAACAGCACGTTTAACAGAAGTCATCGGGGATGGCGGAACGACAAAAATCAAGGCAGCGGTTCCCGGGATTGTTGAAGCATTACTTCACCAGACCGAACAGTACTTTGACAGTCCTGCCGGAAGAATGAAACTGGAAGAAACAGTCGCTCAGTTCATTCAAAGTAAATTAGGCGGAGGCATGTTCGGGATGTTGCTGGCTAATGTCAATCTCGTGGAAATGATTCAACCGGAACTCAAACGGGTAATACAAGGAAAGTCGACACACCAGTTCATCAGTGAAATGGTCGAACAAGAAATCAGTGTGTTACTAGAGCGGCCGGTTGAAGAACTGCTTGGAGCGGAGACGGAACGACAAATCATCGAGCGGATGAAATCAGAGATCTTAACGCGTATTCCATTGACGAAATTATGGGATACGCAATTATATCAACTACTGCAACCGCTTGAAGCCCGGATCAGTCAAGAAATGGTTCCGATGCTTTCTAAACAAGTGGTAGTCCGTCTAGTCGAACAAGTCGAACGAATCATGGCGACACTTGATCTCGAAACGATTGTTCGGGAGGAAGTCGATTTACTCGATACCGCGTATCTGGAAGAAATCGTCTTGTCGATTTCAAGAAGAGAATTCCGGGCTATCACTTGGCTTGGAGGACTATTAGGTGGTTTAATTGGAATGATACAAGCGATACTTCTTATCGTTTAACAAAATTGGAGGGTTCAAAGATGTCTGAAACAAACTTATACGATCATGCTTACACGCTAGAACGTGCACTACGCGAAACATCAGAATACACGACACTGAAGGATTTGTACGCGCAAGTCAATGCGGATCCAATGTCAAATGAGCTATTCGCTTCATTCCGCAACGTGCAACTTGAGTTACAACAAAAACAAATGCAAGGTGAAGAAATCACACCTGAGGATATGGCATCGGCACAAGCGAAGATGCTGGAAGTCCAAAACAATCCATTGATTGGTCAACTGATGCAGGAAGAACAACGTATGCACACGATGTTGACGGAAGTGACACAAATCATCATGAAACCGCTAGAAGAGCTGTACGCACCGATGATGGAACAAAATCAAGACGACGTTCAGTAACATCATGAGAAAGCCTCGCTTCCGTTTCATCGGAACGAGGCTTTTTTTATAATGTTTTTTCCGTTGGAACCAGGCGTGGGAGGTAAGCCCGTTCAAAATGAATCAGTTGTCCGGCGCGGGTCACACGTGCCCCGCGGTGCTCCAAGTCTGCTTCTTTCAGGCGGCGGATACCTTCTTGACGTGCCTCAGAATCGGAGGGAGCGTCAAAGGTATCATCCAGTAACGTTTGTCCTCGATCTGAAAATGCGGTAATCGTATAAAGCATGGCTGATTCCTCCTTATCCGAAATGACTAACTTAAGTGTAATGAATAGATATTCATTTTACAAGTAGGAATCAATGTCTTGCCACGTTAACTGTTTGGAGAGGGGTGGGGTTTCAAGATGACTGACGCTCATACCAATCAGGCGGATCGGACCTTTAAATTCAATTTCATTAAACAGTTTGGTCGTCACCCGGAGTAACGTTTCTTCATCAGCCGTTTCTTCTAAAAACGTATAACGTTTAGAACGCGACTGGAAATCTTCCGTCTTCCATTTAATCGTAACAGTTCGACAGACCAGTTCTTTTTGGTTCAGTGTCTTGACGACGGACAGCGCTTCCCGTTTCAGCGTTTCGAAAATGGTATCGATATCTTCTGTGTCTTCTTCGAATGTACTTTCGGAGCCGATGGATTTTCGTTCCCGGTGCGGGCGGACCATTCGCTCGTCTTGACCGTGTGCCATCGTATACAACTCCGTTCCCCGGTCCCGACCAAGTAATCCCCGCAGTTCAGCGATCGGCGATTGTTGAATATCTGCGACCGTTTGGAAACCATGTTTCTGAAGTGTTTGCTCCGTGACTTTTCCGACTCCGTGTAAATCCCCGATCTTTAATCCGGATAAAAAAGGTAAAACATCATCCGGAGGCAACACGGTTAATCCGTTTGGCTTTTGATGGCCGGAAGCAATTTTAGCGACAAGCTTTGAGTTTGATACGCCGGCGGAAGCAGTCAAACCTGTCCGTCGTTTGATTTCAGCCAGGATGTACTGGGCAATATGCGTCGCACTTGTCATCTGCAGGTTGTTTTCTGTGACGTCCAGATAGGCCTCATCTAACGACAGCGGTTCGACAAGAGGTGTGATCTCAAGAAACAACTCCATGATTTGGGCACTGACCGCACGGTACACTTCAAAACGGGGACGCAGAAAAACGGCCCGCGGACAGAGCTGAAACGCTCGCCGTGATGGCATCGCGCTGTGAATGCCGTATTTGCGTGCTTCATACGAACAGGTCGCAACGACACCCCGCGCATGTGGAGGACCACCGACGATGACAGGAACACCTTTTAAATGTGGTCGATCGCGCTGTTCGACAGAAGCATAAAACGCGTCCATGTCGACATGAATGATTTTTCGTCCCATCATCGTCTCCTCCTTTCTTTCAATCCGTTAATTCGTTACACTTAGTATAACGAACTTACGTTCTGTTATCTATTTTTTAGTCGCGATTTTTTATTCGGCATCCGGACGAGCGCTCCTAACCAGCCGCGGCGTTTCATCCAATAAAAGATTCCGCCGGTCGTAAGGAAAATCAAAAAGAGGGCACTGGCATATCCGTATTTCCAGTCAAGTTCGGGCATGTTTTTAAAATTCATTCCCCAAATCGCACCGAGCGCCATCATCGGTGTGGCGACGGCTGTGAAAATCGTCAAAGCTTTCATGATTTCATTTCCTCTGATGTTCGAAACGGTTGTCGACAGATCGAGCAATACTTCAATATCTTTTTGATAGTGTTCAATCAGCATCAATAGACGTTGCACCCGTTTTTCAGCCAGTTGGTAAGGTAAAGCCTCCGTATACGTATTTTGCCGAACGAAAGCTTCGGGACCTGCTAAAACAAGCTCACGGAACGGGACAATCAGATCCGACCAATTTTCGATCGTATCCCGCAGGCCGAAAATGCTGTCGAGAGAATTCTCATCGATACTTCCCCGAAGCTCATCCTGTCTTAAAAACAGTTCGGTTTCAAAAGCATCGATTCCCGAGAAGTAAGTATTCATTTGCAGAGATAACAGCGCATAAAAAGCTTCGAAAGGGGTCGTCGTTTCAAAAGGTGCGATTAAGGAAACGACATGTTCCGATAAGCCGATTGTAATCAGTTCCGTCGGTGAAAGATAATAGCCGATGGAACGGCGGTCACTTTTATCAGCCGGATTTTGCCAAGTCACGATGGAGCCGTACAGTAAATCAAGTTCGACCCGTGTGAAGTTCATATCTTTAGTAGACAGTTGATTCAGCCAATCCAGTTTAAAAGCGTCGGTCGGTGTTTGAGAATGAAAATATTCTTCAAATTCGGCAAGCGTTAAAAAACGATGCCAGCTAAAGAGTGAGTCGGATTCCATGTTTTGAGCTCCTATATAGTAGAATGGTAGAGTGACGTCTGACAGTCAGAGAAATATGTAAACAGTTCTAATCAAAATGAGTCCAGATAAATAAAAAGGATGTGTTGTGAAATGAAAGGTATCGGTCAGTTGGCAATTGGTGAAATGCTCGATCAACGAGTCATGATCAAGCAGGCATTAAAAGGAATCGCCGCAAACGGAAAACCTTATCTGACATTGATTTTAGCAGATAAGACGGGAGAAATTGAAACAAAGATGTGGGACACGAGTGATCTTGAAAAATATGCTCCTAAATTCATCGTCCATGCAGCTGGTGAAGTGATGGATTACCGGGGACGGACACAATTAAAATTGAAGCAAATCACCGTGTTGGACGAAACGAATGTAGAAGATTACATTCAATCGGCACCACTTCCGCGGGAACAGATTGAAACGGAAGTACTCGGTTTCATCGAATCGATTCAACATGCCGAGATGAAGAAGCTGGTCAAACATCTTGTCATCAAAGATTTCGACGCGTATTTCACACATCCGGCAGCGGTCAAAAACCATCATGCGTTTTATTCTGGTTTATCCTATCATGTCCTGTCGATGTTAAAACTGGCGGATCAAATTGCCCGTCTGTATCCTACATTAAATCGTGATTTGTTGATTGCAGGTGTCGTCCTGCATGACTACGCAAAAATCAAGGAGCTGTCTGATCCTGTGACACCGGAATACACGCTTCCCGGAAAGCTTGTCGGACATATCTCATTAATGGTCGCAGAACTGGAAAAAGTCGGGGCGGAGTTACACATCGATGCAGAAGTGTTGACGGTCTTACAACATTTAGTCCTGAGTCACCATGGCCGTCCGGAGTGGGGATCGGCTGTCGCACCACAGATGCGTGAAGCCGAAGTATTATTTTTGATTGATAATCTGGATGCGAGAATGACGATGATGGACCGTTTGCTTGAGTATGTCGAGCCCGGACAATTTTCTGAACGATCGTTCGCATTGGATAATCGTTCATTTTATCGTCCCAAGCTGTAAAAAGATGACGTAAAAAGATTCAACAGGATTTGAAATTGATCAGAGGAGTGGAATTCATGAAAACCAAACTATTCGAAGCAATCCAAATCGGGGGACTTCAGTTCCGGAATCGTGTCATCATGGCACCGATGTGTATGTATAGTGCAAAAGAAGATGGACTCGTAACCGATTGGCACGTCACGCATTACGCCTCACGTGCAGTCGGTGGTGTCGGTGGTGTCATCTTAGAGGCAACAGCTGTCACACCGGACGGTCGAATCTCAGCCGGTGATTTGGGCGTCTGGTCGGATGATCACATTGACGGACTTCGCCGCATTGCCGATCAAGTAAAAGCAGCCGGTGCAAAAGCGGGAATCCAACTGGCGCATGCCGGACGGAAAAGCACAACGGCTAAACCGCCTGTCGCACCATCAGCAATCGGATTCGATGATTCATATGATCATCCGCATGAACTGACAGTGGAAGAAATTGATGTCATCAAACAACAATTCGTCGAGGCGGCACTTCGCGTTGAACAGGCGGGCTATGATTTCATCGAATTGCACGGAGCACACGGCTATCTGATTAATACCTTTTTGTCCCCGTTATCCAACAAACGTGAGGATCAGTACGGTGGATCGATGGAAAACCGGATGCGCTTCTTGCTTGAAATCATTGACGCCATTCAAGAGAAGTCAGATCTGTCATTATGGGTCCGGATTTCGGCAGCAGACCATGCACCGGGTGGAATGACGGCGGCGGATTATATCCCGCTGGCCGAGGAATTGTTAAAGCGGAACATCGACTTGCTGGACTGCAGTTCAGGAGCCGTTGTTGCCAATGCCGTTCCGGAAGTTTATCCCGGCTACCAAGTACCGTATGCAGCGGAAATCAAACAGGCAACCGGCATCAAGACAGGGGCGGTAGGATTGATTACGACGGCAACGCTCGCGGAAGAAATCATCCGCAGCGAACGGGCGGACGTCATCCTGCTTGCACGTGAACTTCTGCGTCAACCGTATTGGGTTTATCATGCGGCAGCGGAACTTAAAGATGAGATCAGTTTACCAAAACAATATGAACGGGCTCCGATTCGGTAAAAAGAATAGGAAGCAGAGCTAAAAAAATCCCTGTCTTCCATGATGGAAGCAGGGATTTTTTACGCTTATTGTTGTTGCTGTTGCATCTGTTGTTGCATTTGTTGTTGTTCTTGCTTATCGAGGTCAAACGCATCCTTGAAGTCTTTGTTCTCGATTTTAACGTCATACTTCTTCATCAATGAACGGTAGATGTCGTTTGGATTGACTTGAGCTGCTTTTTCTTCAGCTAATGCCTTTTTGATTCGGTCGGATTCTTTTTCGAGCGTAAAGTCTTTTTTCTCTTTACGGTCTGTTACTTTAATGATGTGATATCCGAATTGTGTTTTGATCGGGTCAGAAATTTTACCTTCAACGCCATCCTTGAACGCATAATTTTCGAATTCCTCGACCATTTTACCTTTTGTGAAGTATCCAAGATCTCCACCTTTTGTTGCGCTACCAGTATCCGTTGATTTAGCTTTAGCGATTTTAGCAAAATCGCCGCCTTCATCAAGTTGTTTCTTGATTGCTTTTGCATCTGCTTCTTTTTCAACAAGAATGTGGCTCGCTTTTACTTCCACTTTTTCCTGATTGAAACGCTCTTCGATTTCTTTATCCGTAACTTTTGATTTTGCTGATTTTGCTTCTGTTAAGAGCATTTGTGTCCGAAGCACTTTTTCGAATTCTTTTTCGCTTTTAATACCGGCTGTTTGAAGTGTCGTATTGAACTGTTCTTTATCTGGGAACTGATCTTTTGTTTTCTTGACTTCAGCTTCTACTTCTTTATCTGTTACTTTTTTACCGTATTCTTTTTCAAGCAGTTTGTTCATCGTTTGTTGGAAAGCAATTTGTGCGCCTGCTTTTTGGTACGCCTCGTCTTGGACGTCCGCTTTATTGACTTCTCCACCTTTGTAGTTGATGACAGCTTCGTCATTTGAACCACATGCTGCTAATGTGAATACACTTGCCACTGCTGCTACACTTAAAAGTTTCTTTTTCATACATACACCCCTAATTTACCATTTATTTCAACCGTTCTATCATATCATATCTTCGTTATCTTGACAGCTTTCCGCAAAATCGAAAGTGATTTGCTCTTACACCATGCTATCACATCAAGTACAGGAGGGGAGGACTATTTTTGTGGGAAATTGTGAGGCATCGCAACGTTTTGAGACAGAACGGTAAAGGGAACGTTACTTTCAAAAGACAGAAAAAACGTCCTAGGCCTCAAGGCTTAGAACGTTAACTCGAAGAATTCATGCAAAGGTCATGCTTTTTTGATCGAGTCGATCACAGGGTCTTGTGGACGCCGGTCTGCTTCTTCTGTAATCATTTTTGATGTCTCGGCAAAAATGTCCATGAAGCTGTCGCCGTAAAGACGGCGAACGATTGCTGATATGTCTGTCAGCTCTGGGAATTTACCGTAAAGTTCCTGGAGTGGTAACGAAGCACGGAAAACACCGTTCTCTTCTGGGCGGAATGCTTGAATCGTCTCAAGTAACAGACTTTCGCCTTCCGGGGTCAGTTGGACATAGGTATTTCGTTTATCCGTCTCTTTTTTTGAAAACGTCAAAAGTCCACGGTCTTCTAATTTTTTAGAGAAGTTGAACGCAGTCGAGACGTGCATCACACCGTATTTGGCGATTTCAGAAATCGAGGCACCACCCAGCGCATGGGAAATCCATAAAATATGGTGTTCATTAATATTTAAATCAAAGGGTTTGATCCAATTTTGCCAATCTTTTTCTACCGTTTTCCATAGTGCTTTGCTCAATTGGACAATTTTATGACTGTATAACAGTGCTTCTTGTCCAGGATATAATTTTTCGTGTTCCATATCTGACTCATCCTTTCGAAAGGTGACAATGGCTCAAACGCGCAAAATGCAAACTATACAAAAACAAATCGAAGCAGCGGACCGTTATTGTTGGGGAGTAAGATGATCGACGTCTTGTTTTGCCTCATCAGCAAATTTCTGAAGACGTGCGAGTGATTCTTGAACCTCTGACTGATACTGGGAGACATCTTTTGTAACTTCCTCTTTAAAAGTCGTACCAGAAAGTTTGGCTGTCTCTATTAGATTCTTTCCCTCTTGCGTCAAATCCTGCACGTTCGTTACGATTGTAGAATAAGAATTTCGACGTTGTTTACCATTCGAAGAGTCACTTTTAGTACCTTGGCGAAGCGCCTTCAAACCGTAAAAAGTCACAAGCGACAGCGTAGCACCAAAAGCGACCCAGTTACGATGGGGACGCTTCGACATAGTTTTACCTCCTTTTGATATTAAAATATTTGTTTCATATTATTTTACCGAAAATTCGATATTAGAAACCTATTTCGGCAATATTTTTAAAATGAGTCAGTAATTGAACGGTTTTGGGTACCGTCAGAGACGATTTTTAATGGATTCGGCGATTGTTGCCAATTCTTCAGCCGTATACTCTTCATTGTGCACTTCCCATTTCGCACCAAAGCCATCGTGTTTGTCGTGGCGCGGAATGAGATGGAGATGGAAGTGAGAAACAGATTGTCCGGCAACTTTCCCGGTGTTCGATAAAAGGTTCATTCCGGCAGCACCTGTTTCCTGTTGTAAAGCACGACTGATTTCCGGAATGGTTGCAAAAACAGCCTGTGCACTTTCTGCGGATAAATCGTAGACGTTATCAGCGTGCTGTTTTGGAATGACAAGCGTATGACCTTTCGTTACTTGTGATAAATCGAGAAAAGCCAAAACTTCTTCATTTTCAAAAACTTTATGGCTTGGGATCTCATGGTTGGCAATCTTACAGAAAATACAGTTTTCTTTTTGCAATGGACTCACTCCTTCAGATGGATATAGCTTCAGTATACTCGACTGAATCGGTCTTGCGGGCAATTGACAAGGATATGAAGGGTTTCTAAACTAAAGGAAATCCTAAAAAAGAAGGTAGGGGAAACGAAGATGCCGTCTCGCATCACTGTATATGAAAAAAAGAAAAGACGAAATCAGCGAATCGGACTCATCGTGGGAATTATTGTACTCGCTGGTCTGATTGCTTGGATTGGATGGAGTCAAATCAAACCGGCTGCCGAACGGCAACAGACAGATCAAGTGTTTCAAAAGACGGTACAGGAACAAGACCGGGAAACGTTTCAACAATTAGTGTATCTCAACAACAAACCGTTAAAGCTTGCGGAAACAAATCAGCTCATGAAATGGTTTAAGGCAGACCCGGAACGGCTTGAACGAACTGTAGCCGAAATTAAATCTGATCAAAACAATTATCCGAAAGAAACAAAACGAACTAAGCAACAAGATTTATTTTCATTGAAAAAACAGCCGGGACGATTTTGGTTCGACACGTACACTTTGCATTTGAATAAACAGACATTGGAAGTGAAGGTTGATACGGAAACGGCGTCCATTTCAATCGATGATGCGCCAGCAGGTAATGCGGATCAAGAGGCTCCCTTAACCATTAAACGTTTTCCGGGCGAGTATGAGGTGTCAGCACGCGTGGAAGCGAACGGGAAGACGGGACAGGCGACTGAGACCGTTCAAATAGGAGATCAGAGAACGACGACGGTTGTCTTTAAACTCGCACAACAGATTGCACCGGATAAGAAGGAACAATACGGTGTCGATATCGAGAAGCTGCTCGAAGCGGAAGTGAAGGCAAGAACCGGTAAGACGGTCGAACAGATGACGGATTATATCGGCCGAAGCCAATCCGAAGTAGAAAAATCATTTGGCCCTCCGACAAACCAAATGGCCAACAAAACGATATATGACGGATTTGAAATGGTGTATGAGAATCAGGAAGTCAAAAGTATCTTAATTGATTTGAATAAAACAACGTCTGAGCTCGAAGCAGTCGCCGGCAAGCCGGAATCTAAATCGACCGAATCAGTCGGGACGGTCTGGAAATATCCATCAAGCTTTTTTGACGATTTGTTAGGGTGGTTGAATATCAAGTCAGAAAAACGTGTCATTGAACGATCAGGTAAAATGTGGTTGGAGTTACGTAACTAAAAAAAAATCCGCAGATCAAACAAAAGAACCACTAGAGACATGACGTCTTTAGTGGTTTTTTGCAGTAAATCAGATTATCGTTTGTTGACCGCACGAAGGATGAACGAAACGATTAAGATTAAGATAATTGCACCAAGGATAGCTGGTACGATTGCGAAACCGGCAACTGACGGTCCCCAACTTCCGAAAAGAGCTTGTCCGATCATTGAACCGACAAAACCTGCGATGATATTACCGATAACTCCACCTGGTACATCTTTACCGAGAATAAGACTTGCTAACCAACCAATAATACCACCAACGATTAAAGCCCATAAGAATCCCATTTAAAACACTCCTTTTAGTTTTAGTAGTTTAGATTATTTGCGACGTACTGAACGAAGAATCAACGATACGATGAAGATTAAGATGATTGCACCAAGAATAGCTGGAATGATTGCAAATCCGCCGATAGTAGGTCCCATTGAACCGAAAATAGCTTGTCCGATCATTGAACCAACAAAACCTGCGATAATGTTACCGATGATACCTCCTGGTACATCTTTACCAATAATTAGACTAGCGATCCAACCGATTAATCCACCGACGATTAAAGCCCATAAGAATCCCATTTAAAAACACTCCTTTAATAAAATTTACGTACTGATCATTATTTCAATAAATCATTTACGACGTACTGAACGAAGAATCAATGACACGATGAAGATTAAGATGATAGCACCTAAGATAGCTGGAATGATTGCGAAACCAGCGATATCCGGTCCCATTGTACCGAAGATTGCTTGACCGATCATTGCTCCGACAAACCCGGCAACGATGTTACCGATGATGCCGCCTGGTACGTCTTTCCCGATGATGAGACTAGCTACCCAACCGATTAATCCACCGACGATTAAAGCCCATAAGAATCCCATTTGGAACCCTCCTTTTCTTACTTTAGATTTACCTGTTTTCAGGCAGTTGTAAACACATTGAAAGATGAAAGCCTTTAAATAATCATTTCAACCAGTGAGGTAAAAACATTAAAATTAAAATGGCTAGACGATTATACCAGTTACCTCTTAGCGAAACTCGTGTTTAAAATGCTACTTTCAATTTTTGTAAGTCGTTTTCATATATTGATGTAACGATTACACTTAGAGTAATTACCGTAAAAAGATGTATTCAAACCTTTTCTTCATAAAAAAATGACTCAAACTAGAAAAGTGAGAATGAATTGTCTAGGATGGTTAATGAAGGGAGTCGATGAGTATGTTGTTAAAAATAAATGATTTATCTGGAGGATATGGAGCAAAAAAAGTTCTCCATGACATTAAGATATCGGTAAATAGAGGAGAACTTGTTGGATTAATCGGTTTAAACGGTGCGGGTAAGTCGACGACGATTAAACATATCCTCGGTTTGTTGCCGGTCAAGTCGGGAGAAGTTTTGATCAACGAAGTCAGTTTGGAACAGGATGAACAAACATATCGGAAACAGGTCGCCTATATTCCGGAACAACCGATGTTATATGAACAATTGACTTTACGCGAGCATTTGCGTTTGATGGCGCAAGGGTATGCCGTTGAGGAGAAGCAGGCGCAAGAACGAATGAATCATTACGCAGAACGGCTCCGAATGACAAAACAGTTGGAATGGTTTCCGAGTGTTTTTTCCAAAGGGATGAAACAAAAAGCAATGATTCTCTGCGCTTTGGTGACAGGCAGTGAGTTGCTGATCGTCGACGAACCGTTTGTTGGACTCGATCCACTTGCGATTCGGGAACTGTTGACGATTTTCAGTGAATTGAAAGCGGACGGGAAAGGGATCTTGATGTCGACCCATATTTTAGAGACGGCAGAACGTCATTGCAATCGGTTCATCTTGTTGCATGAAGGACGGATTGCAGCGGAGGGAACGACGGAAGATCTTCGAAATCGCTACGATTTGATGGACGGTTCCCTTGATGACATTTACGTCGCTGCCATCGAGGAGGCAGAACGATGACAAGTTCTGTTTTATGGCGTACACGATACCAGGCTGCCATGGCGGAGATGACGAAGTATACCCGGTATATGGCGAACGGCGGATTGCTGTTTACGGTCTATTTCGTCGTCTTATACGGTCTTGTCGTGTACGGTCGATTTTTGGATCAGCTCGATCCATCGTTTCCGGGAAATCTGGTCATGGGCAGCCTGTTCATCTTGTTGGCGTTTTACCGCTCGACACGGACGTTTTTGACCGAGGCGGACCAAGTCTTCCTGCTTCCAAGTCTGCCGCACCTTGCAGGGTATATGAAGCGAATCAGGGTATATAACGCTCTGTTTGGTATGATCCGGGCAGTGATTCCGTTTCTCGCGGTTGCTGTATTATATGTGCGGACAGAAGAAACTTCACCCATCGGATTGTTCATTCTGTTTGTCGCCTTAAGCATGATTGGTGCGGCTGCCAATTTATCAAAACTTGAAGGAGTCGGTCATCGACTGGTCCTCTTATACGCAACCGGTGCCGGAATTCTTGTTATGCTCGGAATGGGTTCATTCAGCATCGTGGTTACGGGTCTTCTGTTGTTGACGCTTCATTTGAAGAAACAGGATCAGTTACCGTTGATGGAGTGGATTGCGCTGGAACAGGAATCGCGGGATCGCTTTTACCGGATTGCAAACTGGTTTGTTGATGTACCACGCCTGTCGACGACATACAAACGGCGACGACTTTTGAGTCATCTCGTCGAAAAAATCGGATTCGACCGGAACCGGACGTTTGATTACCTGTACATGAAACAATTCATTCGAAGTACGGATGGAATCGGTTTAATCGTTCGTTTGACACTGATCGGCGCCGTCTTCATGTGGCTTGGTAAAGACAATGAATGGTTAGTGGTGCTTGCCGTACCCGCCTTCAGTGGATTGACCAGCTTTCAATTGGCGCCATTCACCCGGGCCATCGATTCCCATCTGTTGACCCGCCTGTTGCCGTTTGGAGACGCAACGGCATCAAAACGGAAAGTCCTTCGAACCACTTCATTTTTACAAGTGATGGTTTTAACGGGAATCGGGTATGTGATCAGCGGTTTTCCGACTGTTATCGCAGGCGCTGTTTTAGCACTCGTCATCGCGGAATATTACGCGAGGAAAAAGTAACCGTAGAATCAAAGACAAAACACCCCTTCGCCGTCACTGAACTGCCCCATAAAAGTTGGACATAAAAATCCAACTTTTATGGGGTGTTTTTTATGGTCAAATATACGAAGGCGTTTAAAGTCCAGGTCGCTGAGCGTTATCTGACGGGACGAGACGGATACCGAGGTGTAGCGAAAGAGTTCGGGATAGCGCGTGACCTGATCCGTGAGTGGTCACGTCTTTATGAGCGTTGGGGGGAAACGATCTTCGATCCTTCCTATACAACACACTCGCCGGCATTTAAACTGGAGGTATTAAACGACATGGCGACTAACAGGCTGTCCAATAGAGAGGCGGCCGTAAAATACCGAATTTCCTCCCCAGGGATGATCTCGAGATGGCGATCGACCTATGAACGGGAAGGGACCGCAGGTCTGGTCGCCAAACCGAAAGGACGTGCCCCGATGGCGAGACGCAAGAAGAAGGACTTTGAAGAGATGACAGAAGTCGAGAAGCTCAAAGAGCGGATCGAGTATCTCGAGATGGAGAACGCTGCGTTAAAAAAATTGAAAGCCTTGGTTCAAGAAGAGAATGCGCGACGAACCGGATCAAGGCACAAGTAATCGACGAATTGCGATCAATCTATCCCGTTCTGGGACTCCTCCGCGTGCTCGGTATGGCGCGGAGCGTCTATTGCTATTGGCGGACCCGTCTGACGGGCGAAGACAAGTATGCGGAGGTGAAGGCAGCCATCCATACCTTGTTCCACGAACACGAGGGACGATGTGGCTATCGTCGCATCCACGCACTTCTCGAACGCCAGGGCTTCCGGCACGATCCGAAGACTGTGCGCCGTCTCATGAACGAGCTCGGTCTCAAATGTCTCGTCCGCATGAAGCGATACCGCTCCTATAAAGGACGGGTCGGAGAGGTCGCACCGAATCTTCTCCAACGGGACTTCAAGGCCACCGGTCTGAACCAGAAATGGGTGACTGACGTCACTGAATTTCACCTGTTCGGGGAGAAGCTCTATCTCTCGCCGATGATGGACTTGGGAAACCGTGAGATCATTGCCTATACCATATCAAACCGCCCTACATATCGATTCGTTGGCGACATGTTGGATCAGGCAATCGGGAAGCTCGACGGAGAGGCACGCCCAATCCTTCATTCCGATCAAGGGTGGCATTATCAATACAAAGCGTTCACTGGTACGCTCCACGAGCATGGCATCACGCAAAGTATGTCCCGTAAGGGCAACTGCCTCGACAACGCAGCCATCGAAAGCTTCTTCGCTGTGCTCAAATCAGAGCTCCTGTATCTCAAGGAGTTCGATGATATGGACCACTTCAAATGTGAGCTCGAGCGTTACATCGAGTACTATAACCATCGTCGTATCAAGAGACGACTAAAAAACCTGAGCCCGGTGGAATACCGGACTCAGGTCCTAAAGGTCGCCTGACAAATTATTTATTGTCTAACTTTTTTGGTTCAGTTCATCACGGCGAAGGGGTGTTTGACGGTGAAATTCAGTTGACCTTTTCAGTCGATTCTTCTTCATACGTAGGATGCAACTCTTTGCTGACCGGTGCAGGGAGGTCGTAAGAAGCTTGTCCATGCTCGGCAACGTCCAGTCCACGGAGTTCATCTTCACGTGTAATCCGGAGACCGATTGTTACATCGAGTAACTTGAGGAAGACATAACTTAGGACACTGACGACGACGACGGCAAAGACGACGCCGAGTGCTTGCACCCCAAGTTGTGTAAAACCGCCGCCGTAAAATAATCCGGCTTGTCCGATGCCTGTAATTTCAACGAGTCTCGGTGAAGCGAAGAATCCGGTAGCAAGTGTGCCCCAAATCCCGGCAACACCATGAACCGAGAACGCACACAACGGATCATCGACGCGACGGGCGAGCAGGATACTTGTTCCGTACGTGATGACTCCGGCCAGGAAACCGATTACGACGGCTCCCCACGGTTCGACGAAAGCACAAGCGGCTGTGATGGCGACGAGAGCAGCCAGGACGCCGTTGATGATCGACGGGATATCTGCGACCCGACGATGCCAGAAGGAAATGGCGAGTGCACCAAGCGCACCGGCAGCGGTCGCAAGTAAAGTCGTCAAGGCGACATAACTGAAGAATCCGTCAGCAATCGTTAACGTCGAGCCGGCATTGAATCCAAACCAACATAACCAAAGGATAAACGCACCGACGACGGAATAGATGACGTTATGACCAAGTAACGGTGTTTTTTCTGCTCCAATCCGTTTTTTCAAGATTAAAGCAGCGACGAGAGCAGCGATTCCACCTTGTAAGTGGACGACTGTCGATCCGGCAAAATCCTGCATCCCGAGGGAACCGAGGAAACCGCCTGCCCAAACGGAACGGGCGATAATCGGATAGATGACAGCGACGAAGAATGTTCCGAACAATAGGTAAACGGACAATTTTGCCCGTTCCGCAAAACCGCCCCAAGCGATCGCAAGTGATACTGCGACAAAGGATAACTGGAAGAGGAATTTGACATCGATGGTTACATTTGACCAGTCAAGGCTTGAAAATCCGCCATGAAGGAAAAATCCTTCTGTTCCAATCAAACCGGGTCCGTCTCCGAACGTCAGTCCAAAGCCGATTGCCCAAAAGGCAAGAGCCGCAACGGAAAAACTGATTAATTGTTTAACCGCAACGTGTCCGGCATTCTTCGCCCGTAACATGCCTGTTTCGAGTAATAAAAATCCAATCTGCATCGTAAAGACTAATAAAGTAGCGAATAAGACATAAAACGTATCGACCGAAACTAACATTTCTTCTAATTTCATCGTCGTTCCTCCTTTATCAATTTAAAGTATGTGTTTACTTTAGACGGAAATCCCTTCCAAGAAACGTCTTGTGTCAGAAAATCTGACATGGTATTTTGAAGGAAAGGAGTGACGAAGATGAACTACCGGGAGAAGAAGGTGATGACGATTGGGATTGTCTGCGAATTGACCGGTTTATCGGAACGGCAAATTCGTTACTACGAAGAACGGAAATTGATTTTTCCGGAGCGGACGAACGGAAAAACCCGAAAGTATTCCTTTACAGATATCGAGCGACTGGTAGAAGTCGCAGAAAAGATTGAAGACGGGTGGCGGACACACGAAATCCGTGAAAAGGAACGAAAAGTAACAGAACAACAACGTTCGGATTTAATTCGTGGACAGTTGAATGCTGCCTTCGGACTTTACAAGAAACGGTGAACATTTGATGAACGGGTAACAGAACTGTAATTTTGTAAACGATTTATTGGCACACCGTTCTGAATTTCAGATATAATGTTTCTGTGTTCACAAACTTATCGTGTGTTATTTTGGGGCGTTAGAACGAGTAAAAGGGGTAGTTATGATGAAAAACTTTAATGATACATTTTTGCGGGCCATTCGTGGCGAAGAAGTAAGCCATGTACCGGTCTGGTATATGCGGCAAGCAGGTCGGTATCAAGCCGAGTATCGTGAAATCAAGAAGACACGGACACTTTTTGAGATTACACATGATCCTGAGTTGTGCGCCTATGTGACAGAACTGCCGGTCAAACAGTTAGGAGTCGACGCAGCAATCCTTTATAAAGATATTATGACGCCCTTGCCTTCAATGGGTGTCGACGTCGAAATCAAAAGCGGCATCGGTCCTGTCATTGCTAATCCAATCCGGACAATGGATGATGTTCAAGCGCTCCAAACCTTTAAAAAAGAAGATATTCCCTACATTTTCGAGACGATTAAATTATTGCGCGAACGTCTTGAAGTACCGTTGATCGGTTTTTCGGGAGCGCCGTTTACATTAGCAAGCTATATGATCGAAGGCGGACCGTCAAAAGGTTATCATAAGACGAAAGCATTGATGTATGGTCACCCTGATGTCTGGCATGCTTTAATGGAGAAACTCGGAGATATGGTCATCGATTATATCAAAGCACAAGTTGATGCCGGTATCCAGGCGTTTCAAATCTTCGATTCGTGGGTCGGTACGACGAGTCGCAACGATTATGTCCTTTACATCAAACCGACGATGGAACGTATTTTCACGGAATTAAAAGAAACAGGCGTTCCGATGATCATGTTTGGTGTCGGAGCAAGTCACTTGGCAGAAGAATGGCATGATCTTCCGCTTGATGTCGTCGGACTCGACTGGCGTTTGTCGGTAGACGCGGCACGTGAACGCGGACTGACAAAAACCTTGCAGGGAAATCTTGATCCATCTTATCTGCTCGCTCCATGGGAGATTCTTGAAGCCAAAACAAAAGAAATCCTTGATATGGGCATGAAACGCCCTGGTTTTATCTTTAACTTAGGGCACGGTATCTTCCCGGAAGTGGATCCGGAAGTCTTAAAACGTCTCACTGCATATATCCATGATTACTCGAAAGAAAAAATGGAGGTAGCGAAATGAAAACACTAGGATTACTCGTCATGGCGTACGGTACGCCGTACAAACCGGAAGACATTGAACGGTATTACACACACATTCGCCGTGGGCGGAAACCGTCTCCAGAAGCATTGGCTGAACTGACAGAGCGGTATGAAGCAATCGGTGGTGTTTCACCACTGGCACAAGTCACGATTGATCAAGCGGAAGAACTGCACCGCCAACTGACTGAAAAATATGCAGGCGAAATCGAATTCAAACTGTATCTCGGTCTGAAGCATATCGAACCATTCGTCGAAGACGCCGTGGAACAAATGGCGAAAGACGGTATCACGGAAGCGGTCACGGTTGTACTGGCACCACACTACTCGACGTTCAGCATCCGTTCATACAACGGTCGTGCAAAAGAAGTAGCAGACAAACACGGCATCCATTTAGCTTCTGTTGAGTCATGGTACAAAGAAGAAGCTTTCATCGACTGGTGGGGCACGGAAATCCGGAAAACATTTGATGCGTTACCGGTACCGGAAGATAAAGCAGTCCTTGTCGTCTCAGCCCACAGTTTACCGGAAAAAATCATTGCGAACGGTGACCCATACCCGGAACAATTAAAAGAGACAGCAGATTTGATTGCGGCCCGCGCCGGTGTCAAGCATATGATCACAGGCTGGCAGTCAGCCGGACAAACGCCAGAACCTTGGCTCGGACCAGATGTACAAGACTTGACGCGTGACGTCTATGAAGCAGAAGGATACGAAGCATTCGTCTACGTTCCGGTCGGATTCGTCGCCGATCATTTGGAAGTCCTGTTCGACAATGATTATGAGTGTAAAGTCGTCTGTGACGAACTGGGCATCCATTACGCACGTCCGATCATGCCGAACGCAGATCCTGCCTTCATGAAAGCGGTCACTGAGGCTGTTTCAAAACAGGTCGGCAGTTATGTCAAGTAAACGTCTCGTCATCGTCGGCGGTGGTATTACTGGTCTTGCCGCTGCCTATTACGCAGAACGTGCCTTTCCCGATTTGAACATTACATTGCTTGAAGCCGGAGAACGTCTTGGCGGGAAGATCGCGACGTACCGGGAAGACGGTTTTACGATTGAGCGTGGACCGGATTCTTACGTCGCCCGCAAACACATTTTGACGGATTTGATTGAAGCAATCGGACTTGGTGAAAAACTGGTCCGAAACAATACATCCCAAGCGTTCATTTTGGATACGGGTGGCCTTCATCCGATTCCGAAAGGCGCTGTCATGGGAATTCCGACGGATCTTGACTTGTTTCGGCAAACGACGTTACTGACAGAAGAGGAGAAACAGGAAGTCGCAGACTTGCTGTTGCATCCGTCTGACAGTCTGAGGATTCCGGAACAGGACATTCCGCTCGGGGAATATTTGCGTCCGCGGCTCGGTGATGCATTAGTTGAAAAACTGATTGAACCGTTGCTGTCCGGAATTTATGCCGGCAATATCGATCAGATGAGTACGTTTGCGACCTATCCGCAGTTCGTCGCAAATGAACAAAAAGCCGGCTCATTGTTTGAAGGAATGCGTCTGATGCGTCCGCTCGATCAATTGCCGCAAACTCCCCAGACAACAATCAAGGCAACGGGACAGTTCTTATCGCTTGAAACAGGACTCGAATCGTTGATTGAACGGTTGGAAGAGGTGCTCGAACGCTCGGAAATTCGTCTCGAAACCCCATTACTGGCGATCTCACGTGAAGATGGACGATACCGGCTGAAAACGGACCACGGTCCAGAGTATGCCGATCATGTCCTCTTGACGATTCCGCATCCGCAAGTCGTTCAACTGTTACCGGATGCTCATTTACCGGAACTTGAACAGTTAACGACCCACTCGACGGCAACGGTGACGATGATTTTTGATCAACAGGAGTCGCTGCCGATTGAAGGAACAGGTTTTGTCGTCAATCGACGGGCACCGTACTCGATTACGGCCTGTACGGCGATTGATCAAAAATGGAATCATTCGGCTCCCGATCACACGGTCCTTCGGGCATTTGTCGGACGACCGGGTAATGACCATCTGGTTCATGAATCAGATGAGGTATTGCAACAGGCTGTGCTTCAGGACTTGGAAAAGATCTGTGGTCGGACGTTAGAACCGAAGCAGGTCATCATCAGCCGTTTGATGGATGGTCTTCCTGCTTACACCGTCGGTCATGCTGACCGGATTCAGCGTGTCCGGAAAGAAGTGTTGGCACAATACCCGGGCATTTATCTCGCTGGCCTTGCCTATGACGGGGTCGGATTGCCGGATTGTGTAGCCAGTGCGAAAACAATGATTGAATCGATTGAACTTGAACAATCCCATACAGATGAATCCGTCAATGAAACATAAAATCTTATCCAGTGCAAGAAACTCCATCTTTTTTAGGAGTTTCCTGCACTTTTTTGTTTTATTTACTTTGAAAATAAGGAATACCTTATACATTGCAGCGGGAAAAGGTGACAGGTAAAACAAAGGAGGAGATCCAGTGCTTGACGTGTTGAGTACGATGCTCGTCCTATTGGCCTACGGCTTGATTATCGTGAATGTATTGGCGGTCATCACCGTCATTTTTTTAGAGCGGCGGGATGTCGGCGCAACGTGGGCGTGGGTCTTGATTTTATATTTTGTTCCGCTAGTCGGGTTCCTGATTTACTTATTTTTTGGACGTCTTTTGAAAAAAACGAATTTTTATCACGTCGAACAAACAGAGCAACAAGAGCAGTCACGTCGTGTTGCTCTGCAACTGACTGAGCTCGACAAGCATGAGACACAACAGCGTCATCCAGCAATCATCCGGTACAATCAATTGATCCGGATGAATTTGACATCAAATGATGCGTTGCTCAGCTTTAATAATGATGTCGTGATTTTATCGGATGGTGAACAAAAATTCAATCGGATGATGACCGATATTTTAAACGCGGAACACGAAATCAACATCCAGTATTACATCATTCAAAAGGATCCACTGGGACAGGCCTTGATTGCCGCTTTGACGAACAAAGCGAAACAGGGAATCAAAGTCCGGTTGCTGTATGATGCGGTCGGATCCCGCGATTTAAAACGGTCCGACTTTAAGGAATTAATGAAACATGACGGAGAAGTGTACGCCTTTTTCCCGCCGACAATCGGTCTGATTAATTTCCGTCTCAACAACCGGAATCACCGGAAGTCCTGTATCGTCGATGGGAAGATTGGTTATATCGGCGGCTTTAACGTCGGAACAGAGTATTTGGGAATTGATGAAAAATTCGGCTACTGGCGCGACACGCATTTCCGCTTGGAAGGAGAGGTTGTTCACGATCAACTGGACCGATTCATCTTGGATTGGAACCAGGCGAGCGACAGCTATACGGCAAAAAATGCTTTTTATTATGGCGCCCACTCGATTGAACAGGAATTGCCGATGCAGATTGTGACGTCCGGACCGGATTCGAAAACGGAACATCTCAAAAATCTGCTGATTAAAATGATTTCATCCGCGAAACACTCGATTTATATCCAGTCACCTTATTTCATCCCGGATACGAGTTATATGGACGCTTGTAAGATGGCATTGCTGTCGGGTGTAGAAATCCGAATCATGATTCCGAACAAACCGGATCATCCGTTTGTTTACTGGGCGACGACAGCAGCAGCCGGAGAACTGATTGATTATGGAGCGAAAATCTATACGTATGAACCCGGATTTCTTCATGCCAAAACGATTGTCGTCGATCGGGAAATCGCCTCCGTCGGAACGACGAATATCGATGCCCGGAGCTTCCGATTGAATTTTGAGATGAACTCGATCGTCTACGACCGGCATGTTGCTGAAGAATTAGCCCGTTTGTTCGAAGCGGATTGTCTTGTCTGTGAGCAGCTGACCGCTGAAAAATATGCGGAACGATCCCGGTTCGTTAAGTTTAAAGAAAGTATTTCCCGCTTGTTGTCTCCGATCCTTTGAGCGGCATCAAAAGGGTCGGAACAGGAATATCATGCTGAAAATGGTATAGTAAAATGGAAAAAGATAAAGGAGAGTGAACGTTTTGGCAAAAGCAATCAAATTATTGATCTCAGACATGGATGGTACGGTGTTATCCAGCAAACAGAAAATAGAATCGGAAACGATTGCGGCGATTGAAGCTGCAAAAGAACAAGGCATTGATTTTGCTATTGCGACAGGACGGAACTACTTAAATGCGAAAGAACTGACGGACGAGGCGGGAATTACGTGCCCGATCATCGCTTCTAACGGAGCACGTGTGTTGACTGCTGACGGCGAAGAGCTGAGTGCAACGACACTGACGACGGAACAGGCGCAACAAATTTACGGCATCATCAGTCAATATGAAGTTTTCTTTGAAATGTTTTGTGATAAAGGACTTGTCACAGCACAAGGGGCGACGATTGACGCCGCTTATGATTCGCTGAAAGAAATGAGTCAGGAAAGCGACCGGGCCAAAAATGTCCTGGAATTTTTCCATGACCGGTATTATGTCAACGAAGATGTCAAAATGATTGACGGTTTCCGTTCGTTCATCCGCAACCAGACCAAACAAGTCTTTAAATTCATTTCTTTCTCATTTGATCAAGAGTTGATGAAGAAAATTTGGGAAGAAATCGAACAAAAAGTGGAGGGTGTATACGTGACATCATCCGGGCATGACAATATCGAAGTCATGGCACTTGGTGCCGATAAAGGAACAGCGGTCAAAACACTGGCAAAGCACCTTGGAGTGTCGATCGAAGAAGTCGCCGTCATCGGGGACAACTTGAATGATGTTCCGATGTTCAAAGTGGCCGGTATGGCGATTGCGATGGGGAATGGTCATGACGATTCAAAAGCGATTGCCCATCAAGTGACGAAAACAAATAATGAAAATGGGGTTGGCTATGCGATTCGTCAGTTGGCTGATCGGGCATGGACGTAAAATGAGAGGGGCAACCGGCAATGTTCAAAGCGTTTAAAGAGTTTGCATTTCGCGGAAATGTCATCGACCTGGCAGTAGGGGTCATCTTGGGGGCGGCTTTCAGCGGTATCATCAAGTCGCTGGTCGACAGCATCTTCATGCCATTGATCGGTATCATCATTGGTGGAATTGATGTCAAAGGATTGTCGGTCGAGGTCGGAAATGCTAATTTGTTATACGGTCAATTCCTGCAAGCAAGCATCGAGTTTATCTTGATTGCGTTTGCGTTATTTTTATTCGTCAAAGGCATCAATGCTTTTCGCCGGAAAGAGGAGACGACAGAAGAAGTCGCAGCTCCGACGACGGAAGAAAAACTGCTCACGGAAATCCGTGATGCATTGGTCCGTCAACAGAATGAACGGATGAAATGAGTAATCAAAAGACGCACTTACTCCGGAACATGATCCGGATGGTAAGTGCGCCTTTTTTTATAAAATCGTTAACAGATGATTTTCAGAACAGACTTGAAGGGACAATTGCTTATCGATGCCTTTATCGAATTGAATCTCAAGAACGTCGTCCATTACATGAACAATCGTTCCCTCACCGAAGGATGTATGCCGGATCCGCATATTTTTCTCGACTTGAAGAAGTGGCCCGGCAGGTTTTTCATTCAAACGTGAAGCATAACGGGCTTCTTTTTGTGCCTTTTGATCCGGATTAAGAATCTGGCGGATATTTGCGATGAATAAGGATTCCTCGACCGGTTTTGACTTATACCGGTAAGACAACAGGTGAAGATCATGACGTGCCCGTGTCATTCCGACATAAAATAGACGGACGGCTTCTTCCATTTCTTCGAGTTGTCCGTCTTTGTAAGATTTAATATTATCCGACGATGGAAGCACACCGTTGATTAAATCGATCATAAAGACACGATCGAACTCGAGTCCCTTAGCACTGTGAAAAGTCGATAAGGTGACAGCATTTTGATGTTTGTTCGACTTCGCTTGACGCATGAGTTGTTCGAGGTGTAAAATCCGCTCTTTAAAGGCAAGGGAAGTCGGAAGATCACTTGCGACATTTTCAATCGTATTGAGCATCTCGAGTAAAAAATCAATGCTGAATCCAAGACTGTCACTCATTTTTTTAAGATTTTTTTCATAACCGAGTTCATTGCGAATCATTGCCAAAGCGGCAGCCGGACGGGCGGTTTGTATGGCAGCGAAGACGGATTTAATGGTTTTCAACTGTTTTTTTTGATAAAACTTCATCTCGACATGTTGAAGCAGCAGATCAAAGACGTTTTCACCGTTCTGCAGTTCATAAAGACGCTGTAATTGAACTTTTGAGATATACCCTGCAAATTTCGTATGAATTTGCGCTAAAATCTCAACATCAGAAGGATCGTTTGCCAGTTCGATAAAATGTAAGACATCCTTTAAAACCCAATGGCTAAAGAATTTATGGTCGACGTCCTTGATATAAAAAGGGATACCGGCTAGATCAAGGGCATTCATGATATTAATCGAGGACGAGTTGTTGCGGTATAAAATCGCTACTTCTTTAAAATTCGTTTCCTCGCGTAATTGACGAATGACATACCGCGTTTGGTCTTCGTACGCCGGTAACGTTTCAACGGTGATGGCACGGGAAGACGGATTTTCCGTATACATCTTCTTCGGGTAACGGACCTTATTCCGCTGAATGAACCGATTGGCGGTTTCGACGATCTCTTTAGAGGAACGATAGTTTTGTTCCATGTACAATACAGTCGCATCGGGATACGTATCCTTAAAGTGGATGATTTTTGATACATCTGCACCGCGCCAGCTGTACAGCGTTTGATCATCGTCGGCGACGACGCAAAGGTTATTGTGAGGCAATGCCAGTTTTTCGACAAGTTGATGCTGCACCAAAGAAGTATCCTGACTTTCGTCCGTTAAAATATATTCAAAGCGGCGTTGATACGAGGCAAGTAGTGCCGCATCCTGCGAAAGAATCGTATTGGCATATGTCAGCATATCATCGAAGTCCATCAGTGGATGGAGCGGATCCCGCAACTTAAATTGCTCATAGGCGGAGTAAATCTCCGGAAAATGTTTAATGGTCGTCTTTAATGTTTCAATGTCCTTCGTAACCAGTAAGCGGTTTTTCACGAAGGAAATCATACGCAGCAATTCATCCATCTGATCTTCCGTAATGACACTCCGGTTGATTTCCTGGAAAATCCGGCGAAGAATCATCCGTTTATGCAACGGCTGCTCCGGACGGTGTGTTGCCGTTTTTTCAATGGCGCCTTCGATGATCGTATACTGAAGGCGGTGTGTTGACCCATAGTCACGGACGACTTGGAAAGCAAAACTGTGGATGGTCGAGAAAGAAGCCGTTGTTCCGATTAAATGATGAAACCAGTCATAAAAACGTTCTGCCATCTCATGAGCAGCGGCTTTACTGAAAGTTAATCCCAAGATGGACCGGGGATTCACCTTTTTCTCAAGGATCAAATAGGCAATTTTAAAATTTAATGTTGTCGTTTTTCCTGAACCCGGGGAAGCGAGTAATAAGAGCGGACCTTGATCGTGCTCAATCGCTTGGCGCTGGACCGCATTTAATTTGGTTCCGGTTTCGATCTCCATCCGCTCGAAAAAGTCTGGGGACATCGGTTTATTCACCTCTTACCTTTATAAACTCAATTTTCTTTTCTTAGTTTAGCATTTTCAGTCGGACAATTGATTAAGTCTACACAAGAAGTGGAATATAAGTAAAGATAAAATCTTTTACACGAACGTTCCTGAAGCATTGGCTAAAACATCTAGAACATGTAAAATGGAAATAGATGTAAGGGGAGTGTTGTGTCTCCTTGACTAATGGAAGGCGGAAAAAGTATGTCTCAAGTAAAGCTGTTTATGTATACCAACAAACACTATGAACAATGTGATGCGTTTATTCTTCCGGAGGAACAAATCCAATTTACGACATTTCCGACCGAGGTCGTGTCGGAAGCATTAAGTAATCCAGACAAGTTTCCGGTCGTCATTAAAAAAGAAACGGAAGTCGTCGGATTTTTCATCCTGCATTTAAATCCTCCGAAAACCCACCGGACGGATGAACGCAGTGTCCTGTTGCGGGCTTTTTCGATTGATGCCAGACACCAACAGCAAGGATATGCCAAAGAAGCGATGATGCAACTTCCTGCCTTCGTAAACGAACATTTTCCGGAAGTGACGGCGATTACGTTAGCGGTCAATAAAAAGAATATCGCAGCAAAATCCTTGTACTTCAAAACAGGTTACGTGGATACCTTACAATCTGTCATGGGGCCGATCGGCGAACAACACATATTAGCCTTTGATCTTCAAAAAGAGACGGCACCGCAATAAAAAACACATTCCTCAGCTGATTGTCTGTGAGGAATGTGTTTTTCTGTCTTGAGCTAAATTAGAGACTGTAAATCGCCAAATGCGCTGTCGCGTCACCGGTCAGAACGATGCCTTGGCTCGTCGTCTTCGGGAAAATCCGGGCGGAAGCCACGGCTTCTCCGTCATTGAGAAAGACTTCGACGGACGAACGATCGACGAACACACGTAACGTATGCAATGGTTCAGTCAATGTGACCGAACGAGTAGTTCCGTAGTCGAGTGCTGGTACTTCTGCACCTGATGACGCGCGGTCCATTGTAAACCGTCTCGTTTGTTGATCGTACCGCAGAACCGTCTGTTCCTGGTCACTGACGCGGAGCTTCACTTCCAATTGATCAGAAGAAAGTTGCAACTGGGACAACTCGAGCTCGAAAATTTCTGCTTGTGCAGGCAGGAGTTGATCGACCAATTCCAGTTCCTGTTCGTACAACGTTTCTTTACGGAGTGATATCAGTTCCCGGACCGGTTTTTGGCGCAATTGCTGATTTTCGAGTGTCAGTTCTCGGGGCAATGTCAAACCGTGTGCCCAGTTAAACCGGTCACTTGGATACGAGATGTCCGGTAATCCCATCCAGCCGACAAGAATCCGGCGTCCGTCTACTGCCAGTGTTGTTTGCGGCGCATAAAAATCAAATCCGAAATCCAGTTCAACAAAATCTTCATGTTGGAAAGTGAGTTCCGGCAGGGCGAGCGGCTGTCCCATCAAGTATCCGGATTGGAAGATGTTTTGATATCGGTCGTTCTCGGGAGAAATCCCTTGCGGACTGAATAATAAGAATCCTTTTCCGTCGAGTTCAAAATAATCGGGGCACTCCCACATATAACCGAATTGATCATATCCGGTGTTGAGTTCACCCATGAATGTCCAGTTTTCCGCATCCAGCGATTGGTACATGACCGTACATCCGCTTAAATCATCGCGTTGAGCTCCGATGATGCAATACCATGTATCATAATGCTGAAATACTTTAGGATCCCGGAAATGCTCGGTATAACCGGTCGGAACCTCTGGAATGGCAGGAGGCAGATGTTTTTCAATCCGACCGTCCGAACGAAGGTGACCGACGATTTGACTCGTATGGCGATTCCATTCGGCGTCCCGCTTGTTTCCTGTATACATAACATGAACCTGATCGTTTTTGACGAAACCACTTCCGGAGTAAGCACCATGTGAATCAGGATCATCGTTTGGAATAAGAGCTGCCCCCTCATCGAACCAATGCACTAAATCCTTTGAAGTCATATGGTACCAATACTTCAATCCGTGGACGGGGCCGAGCGGGAACCATTGATAAAAGAGGTGGTACGTCCCGTTGTGATAGACAAATCCGTTCGGATCATTCAATAAACCGGTCGGAGGTTGGATGTGAAAAGAAAACCGCCAAGGTGAGTTCCGTACTTCTTCTTTCATGAGTTGATACACTTCCGGTGCAAGATCGGAAAGCGGGCGATAACGTGCTTCGCGTGTCCACTGATTCATGTTGTCAGCTCCTTGTTGTAAGTAGTTGGGGATTGCTTCTTCTATGCGTTCACATTACGGAGTAGCGGTGATCTTGTCAATAACGTCTCTTAGTAATGGAAGGTCAAGCATCCTTTGCCCTGGTGTTTTGAATCGTACAAAGCAATATCTGCCCGGTGAATCACCTGTTCGATCGATTCTTCCGCCGAACGGATGGCGACGCCGATACTGGCTCCAATCAATATAGTTTGTTGATTCAAAAGATAAGGATAAGAAAGTGTATGAATGATGTCTTTTCCGTACCGGTCGATTTCTTCTGTCGTAATCGGCTCGTTCAAGATAATTAAAAATTCATCGCCACCGAGCCGTGCCACAAGACCTTCATAACGTAAGGATTTTTGAAGACGATCGGCGACTTCGATTAACAATAAATCACCCATGGCATGACCATACTGGTCATTGACAGCTTTGAAGCCGTCTAAATCAAGATACAGATAAATCTGGTCGTGCGTTTTACGCGACAGCCCATCCAAATATTCCGATAGACCATTCCGGTTCGGCAGACCGGTCAAAGCATCGTGAAGGGCGAGTGACTCGTACGTTGTCCGTTCTTGCTCGGTATGGGTTAATTTTGTCGTCAGTTCACGCAAGGCGACGGACAGGACTTCGATCTCCCGAATCCCGGTATGTGCCGGAATCGACTTGGACCGATCATGTTGCATAGCTTCTGCTGCCAGTGTGATTTTCTTTAAGGGGCGGGTCAACAGTCTGGCTACGAACCAACCGATGATGGCCGTCAACAAAGAAGCAATTAATCCGGCAATCAGGATGTAGTTTCTCAAAGTGCTTGCGTCCGAAAAGGCGATTTGGCTCGGTTGGCGGACGAGAACCGTCCAGCCGAGTCCGTTGTAATTTTTGTAGCCCTTACTTTCGGCGACGCCGATTAAGTATTCTTGATCATTTTCCCAGTTGGAGATCCGGTATCCTTTTTGATTTCCGGCTAGCCAATCAGACGGCAAATTTTTTCCGCGCCACTGCTTCGGACCGAGGAGAACGGTCCGGTTTTGTTTGCTGACGATGAGGAATTCGACATCTTTAATCTGCGCCGTAGAGCTTTGGAAACTTTGTTCGATTTCCTTGGCCCACTCAAAGCTGAGGTGAGTGGCGAGAACACCAGTCATTTTTCCGTTCGTGAACAACGGTGTGCTGATGTCGACGAATTGCAGCGGTTCGCCGCTCGGGTTAGGAAGCAGTTTGGCCAGTAGAACAGCGTCATGTACATCACCGATGAATGGCTTTTTTTGAGCTTCCTGAAAGACGGGACGTGCTTTGATTGATTGGCCCTCTAATATTTTCCCTGTTGAAGCAATGACTTGGCCATCGGGATTCATTACACCAATCCAGGAAAAGTCAGGGATTTGTTGTTGCAACTGCTCCAGCGTATTCCGTGTTTCAGCTGGATTTTTCCCGTCCCGAATCGTTGGCAAAGTCCGTAAGACATTGACTTCGGCAGTACGGGACCACATGTAGTGATCGAGTTTATCGGATAATTGATAAGCTGTGGCGGACAAGGTTGTTCCCACCTCATCCTTTAGGCGGTCTGTTGCACGATTACTGATTAAAAACGTCAGAGAAAGTGTCATGACGAAAAAAAGACCGGCAATCAATAAAGCAAGTAAGGCATCAAAACGGATAGAAAATTTCTTCATGTAATAAACTCCAATTCAATTAATACAAGAAGTAGAATGCTTCTCATTATTTTAACATACGATCATCTGATGAATTTATTTTGAGAAAAACTTCGACGGGTTGATGGCAGTCGGAGACACCCTGTCGTTCGAAGCGGAAATCAAGATGTTCCCAATAGCGACGTCCTGATACATTTTCAGGCAGGACAGCCAGTCGGATTACAGGACAATCCTGTAGATACTGTTCGTGAAACATACGATAGATCATCGAACCGATACCCTGTCGATGAAGTCGTTCGGGCATGATGAATAAACCGATCCAGGTGGAGTGGTCGGTTGGATGTTCCGGTAAATAATCAATGAGGGCAAGCACATCGTCACCGTCAATACAGAGCAGACTAATCGTATCAGCATTTAAAAATTCTTCTTCTAATTCGTCATCCGATAAAGGATAGATTCGGTCTTCGAGTTGCACATAATGCGGATTTTCAGCAAAAATCGATTGAATGATCGGAAAATCTTTTTTTGTCACCGGAACAAACTGCAATGGCATCGGGTTTCCTCCTGTCAGTTAGAGTCCTACACCTCTTTTAGTATACAAGTTCAAACTGGAAACGGATTACATAATTGTAAGGATAGGAACTTTTTTAATTGATATCGCGTACACTGAAGTAAGAAGAACAGCAAGAGGAGGAAAAAAGATGCTGAAAATCGAACACGTATCAAAACGTCTAGGCAAAGAGCAGATTTTAAAGGATGTCAGCTTTGAAGTGGCACCGGGAGAAGTGTTTGGATTTCTTGGACCAAACGGGGCCGGGAAGACAACGACCATCCGAGTTATAACGGGATTACTTGAGCAAGATGAGGGAACGGTCACCGTCAATGGCTTCGACGTCGTCCATGAACGCTCAAAAGCTTTGACACAAATCGGAGCAATCGTTGAGAATCCGGCTTTCTACACATACATGACAGGCAAACAAAATCTGGTTCATGCAAAGAATCTGATTCCGGGTTTGACTCAGGTCGATTATGAGGCACTGGCGAAACTCGTTGGACTTGAAGGAAAACTGTCTAAAAAAGTCGGAGAATATTCACTAGGAATGAAACAGCGTCTCGGAATTGCCCGCGCCTTGTTACATAATCCACGGGTGCTGATTTTAGATGAGCCGACGAACGGCCTGGATCCGGCAGGGATTGCCGAACTGCGTGAATATCTCCGGGCAATGGCCCGTGAGCAGGATATTGCGATTTTAATCTCCAGTCACATGTTGGGGGAAATGGAACAGATCAGTGACCGCTATGCCATCATCGACCAAGGTGTCATCAAATCAGTCGAATCCGTTCGGAATGAGACGGGAGCCAAAATCATGATTCGTGTTCCTGAAATTAATATACGTGATGTGATTGAAGCATTACGAATTGCGAACTATCCGGCAGAACGCTTAAACGATCACATCATTATCACGGCACCTGAAACCGAGACACCGGCCATCGCCCGATTAATCGTCCCGATTGCTGATTTACATGAACTGACAGTGAAACGAATGACACTCGAAGAACAATTCTTGCAAGTGACGAAAAAAGAGGGGGATTCACATGCTTTCGCTCATACAAAATGAATGGATGAAATGGTGGACGATGAAAAAATCAAAAATCGTCCTGGCGCTATACGTTCTGATCGCCGTCGGAGTCGTCGTTGTTGCGAAAATGAATGATGCTGACCTTACACGCAGTGACTACTATATGCTCATGACGATTATTCTGTTCAATCTGCTTGGTATCATCACGATTGTTTTCACGGCGGAGACGGTCGGGAATGAAGTCCGCTATGATACGATGAAACATTTGCTGATGAGTCCGTATTCGCGGATGACGATTTATTTCTCGAAACTGTTGTTCTCGATTTTAATCATGCTTGGTCAATTCATTTTCATCGTTATCATTACGTACGCCGCATCGTTTGCATTTTCTGAAGCCGGTGATGGTATCCAGTGGCGCGATACCGTCTTCTCACTCGTCACTCCGGTCTTTACGATTTTCATGACGCTGTTCTTCTCGCTGGTCTTCCGTTCTGTCGGTATGATCATCGGATTTACTGTGCTGGCCCAGTTCTTTACGTCGATTGCCGGAACAGTGTTACTTGCCTTTAAACCGGAAATCGCGAAATGGATTGTGTTGATGCATCTGGACTGGTCCATGTATTTCAAAGGCGCGTTGACGTACGGAACAGCAGAACCTATGGGAACTACATTGACGTTTTCCGTCCTCTTCGTTCTGGCACACATCTTGGTGTTATTCGGCGGATCAATCCTGATTTTCCAAAAAAAATCATATCTTTAAAATCGAAAAAAATCCGGTCTCCACTGTGATATTCACAGAGCAGACCGGATTTTTTTCATCAGGTGACACGACGGGTGATTGGAAATGTTTTTTGGAAAAATTCAATCAGGGGACCGTTTAAGAGGAGGAAGACAAACGTTCCGACGCCAATCCCGATCAATTCGTGTTCGACAAGCGATAAGATACTGGCAATTAAAAAAGGAATTGCCAGGCTGACCGTTGCACCGATGGATGTACTTTTGAACCGGCTGATCAATGATTTCATCAAATAGTCGGGCGGCATCAGGACAAATCCGATTTGCAAGTAAAGCGCCAGTCCAAGCGAAATCAACGGCATCCCGATAATCATATACAAAATACGTGCCCACAAGGCGACCGGTGTATAGAGGAGCTGGTGGATCGACAAAAAGAAATCAATCGCCGTTCCGAACAGAACGACAAGGGAAAAACTAAGTAAAATCGTCCACCAACTGAACCGGCTCCCAAGCAGCAGAGCACTGGCGAGCGCAAAAACATGCAGGACGACGATGGCCAGTCCGACGGTCAACGGCGAAATACGGGCCAACGCTTCACTGGCAGAGGTCCAGGGAGCACTTCCGATGGCCGCGGTGACCATGAAGCTGTTACCGAGGGCGTTAATCAAAATTGAAAATAAATAAATGATGATTCTTTTTTATTGACTCATGCGAGGCACAGAGAAACTTTCCCCTATGCTTCTCACCTCCATTTCAAATCAGTATCGTTAAGCTATACCCTAATTTAATCGTTCTTTTCATTTGTTTTCATAAAAAGAGGATTGCGAAAAACATTGCCGAGACGACATACTAAGGACAAATCAAAGAAATGGGGACGCGATATGACGTACTTTGGTCAAAAAATTCTGCCGTCTGTCAGAAAGTTAGAAGACTTTGAAAAAATGTTGAAAAGTCCTTATGAATACGGTGTACTGCTTGAGATGCATGTTTCGCGCTTAAAGGCCGTCTATGAATTGGCACACCGGTATGACAAAAAAATGTTTTTGCACATGGATTTGGTCCAAGGGTTAAAAAATGATGAATATGCGACCGAATACGTCTGCCAGGAATTAAAGCCGTATGGTGTCATTTCGACGAAAGCCAGTGTCATCGTAAAAGCCCGTCAAAAAAAGGTCAAGACGATGCAACGAATGTTCTTGTTGGACTCAAGCTCTCTCGAAAAAAGTTATCAGCTGATGGAGCGGACGCAGCCTGATTATATCGAAGTATTACCGGGATTGATGCCGAAATACATCGAAGAGGTGAAACGGAAAACCGGCAAACTCGTATTCGCCGGTGGATTGATTGATACCGTTGAGGAAGTGGAACAGGCGATTGCAGCGGGAGCCTCTAGTATTACGACCTCGAATAAAGAGTTGTGGAAATACTTTGAACCAAACAAATGAAAACGCTATGACAAAGATCACGTAAATCGTTTGACAGCGTTTTCATCGATTGTTATAGTGAAAACAAGTTGATACGAAGTGACGGAGAAACAGGAGATTCACGCTTTCACGCTTTTTGAGAACATACAAAAAGCCGAGGCGGGAATCTCTTTTTTTTGTTGCTTTTTTCACATACAAAGGGGGAAATCATATGTCACCGGTACTAGCAGAATTTTTAGGGACAGCGCTTCTCGTCGCATTCGGGAACGGTGTCGGAGCAGGTGTTACATTAACGAAATCCTACGCAAAAGATGCCGGCTGGATTGTCATTACGTTAGCCTGGGGATTTGCGGTAGCGCTCTCTGCCTATGCAGTCGGTCAATTCAGTGGCGCTCACTTGAATCCGGCTGTCACACTTGGTCTTGCTTTTGACGGATCATTTTCCTGGGCGGATGTTCCGGGATACATCGTGGCACAAATATTAGGCGGAATTGCCGGAGCAAGTATTGTCTTCGTTCATTACCTGCCACACTGGGCAGAAACAAAAGATCCGGCGGCAAAACTGGGTGTGTTCGCGACATCACCTGCGATTCCCCATACATTTGCCAATGTCATGAGTGAATTGATTGCGACATTTTTACTTGTTATCGGGATTTTATCAATCGGAGCCAATACGTTTTCAGACGGTCTGAATCCATTGGTTGTCGGTGTCTTGATTGTCGGTCTCGGAATGTCATTTGGAGGAACGACCGGCTACGCCATGAATCCGGCACGTGATTTAGGTCCGCGGATTGCACACTTTATCCTGCCGATTGCAGGAAAAGGTTCTTCTAACTGGGGTTACGCCTGGATTCCGGTTCTTGGTCCGGTTCTTGGCGGAAGTCTCGGTGGATTGTTTTACCGATCCGTCTTTTCTGGGAAAGATACACCGGCATTTGTGATTGTCGGACTTGTGACAATCGTCATATTAGGTTTATGCTATAAATTCGGTGTTCGTCCGAATAAATCAACGTCAGTGAAGTCGAAGTCAGCTTAAGCTTAACTTACTAGATACAAAGGATGGGGAAGAGATGGAGAACTACATTTTGTCATTAGATCAAGGAACAACGAGTACACGGGCGATTTTATTCAACCGTGCCGGAGAAATCGTTCATTCCGCACAACGTGAGTTTACGCAATACTTTCCAAAACCAGGTTGGGTTGAACACAATGCCAATGAAATTTGGGGAAGTATCCTTGCTGTTGTGGCAACCTGTTTGACGGAAGCTAACGTTAAAGCGACCCAAATCGCCGGGATCGGAATCACGAACCAACGGGAAACAGCGGTCGTCTGGGAAAAAGAGACAGGAAAGCCGATTCATAATGCAGTTGTCTGGCAATCGAGACAAACAGCTGAGATTTGTGACGAGTTGCGTAGTGCCGGTCATGCCGAATTATTCCGGGCAAAAACAGGTTTATTGATTGATGCCTATTTCTCTGGAACAAAGGTCAAGTGGATTTTGGATCACGTTGAAGGTTCACGGGAACGGGCAGAACGTGGTGAACTGTTGTTTGGAACAATTGATACATGGCTGATTTGGAAGTTGTCAGGCGGTAAAGCCCATGTCACGGATTATTCCAATGCCAGCCGGACGTTGATGTATAACATCCATGAACTGAAATGGGATGACGAATTACTTCAGCTTCTCGATGTTCCGAAAGCGATGCTTCCTGAAGTCCGTCCGTCTTCTGAAGTTTATGCCCATACAGCTGGCTATCACTTCTTCGGTGAATCGGTTCCGATTGCCGGAGCTGCCGGAGATCAACAGGCTGCGTTATTCGGTCAAGCTTGTTTCGAAAAAGGAATGGCGAAAAACACATACGGAACGGGATGCTTTATGTTGCTGAACACAGGTGATAAAGCCGTGACATCGGAACACGGTCTTCTGACGACAATCGCATGGGGCATCGACGGTAAAGTCCAGTATGCGCTCGAAGGCAGTATTTTTGTCGCCGGTTCAGCGATTCAATGGTTACGCGACGGACTTCGTCTCATTAATGATGCGAAGGAAACAGAAACTTACGCGACACGTGTGACATCGTCAGACGGCGTCTACGTCGTGCCTGCTTTTGTCGGTCTCGGAACACCTTACTGGGACAGCGATGTTCGTGGTGCAGTCTTCGGTCTGACGCGCGGAACGGAAAAAGAACACTTCATCCGGGCGACACTTGAATCACTGGCTTATCAGACGCGTGACGTTCTTACGGCGATGGAGCAGGATTCCGGAATCGAAATGTCTGCTTTACGTGTCGACGGTGGTGCTGTCAAAAATGATTTCCTCATGCAATTCCAGAGTGATATCATCCAGGCACCGGTCGAACGTCCGGAAATTAATGAGACGACGGCTCTCGGAGCAGCGTACCTTGCAGGTCTTGCCGTCGGATTCTTTGAAAATCAAGAGCAGATCGCAGCACACTGGAAGATGGATCGTCGTTTTGAGATGAACATGGCGGAAGCCGAAAGCGAAGATCTTTACGCTGGATGGAAAAAAGCAGTTCAAGCGGCAATGTTGTTTAAATGATGTGACATATGTTATAGTCAAGACAAGTTAATAAACCGGTCGGAGAATATGGAGAGACCACAGCAACAGTTGACACCGTCAGTCTGTTTGTTGTGGTCTCTTTTTTTTCGAACCCAAAACAGGAGGAACTATTCATGGCAAACCAACCATTTTCAAGCAAAAACCGTGCAGAGGTCTACAATCGATTAACGCGTGAAGAACTTGATCTACTTGTCGTAGGTGGAGGAATCACGGGAGCAGGAATCGCTCTTGATGCCGCGTCACGTGGCATGAAGATTGGACTCGTTGAAATGCAAGACTTTGCAGCCGGAACGTCAAGCCGTTCAACGAAATTGGTGCATGGTGGTTTACGTTATTTAAAACAATTTGAAATTCAAATGGTCGCTGAAGTCGGTAAAGAACGGGCGATCGTGTATGAGAACGGACCACATGTCACGACACCGGAATGGATGTTGTTACCGATGCACAAAGGCGGTACATTCGGACCGTTCAGTACGTCAATCGGATTACGGGTGTATGATTTCTTAGCAGGTGTCAAACGTTCGGAATGGCGTTCGATGTTGTCAGCGAAAGAAACATTGGCAAAAGAGCCGCTCGTGAAACAGGACGGTCTAAAAGGCGGCGGTTATTACGTCGAGTATCGAACAGATGATGCCCGTTTGACGATTGAAGTCATGAAAGAAGCCGTTGCGCACGGAGCACGTGTCATCAACTACACGAAAGCGGAAGAAATTCTGTATGAAAACGGAAAAGTCGTCGGGATGCGCGTGACGGATCTCGCGACAGGGGACGTTCATGAAATTCGTGCGAAAAAAGTCGTTAATGCAACCGGTCCTTGGGTCGATGAATTGCGTGAAAAAGACGGTTCAAAAGTCGGAAAGCAACTCCGTTTGACAAAAGGGGTTCACGTCGTCATCGATCAGTCAAAATTCCCGTTAAAACAAGCTGTTTACTTTGATACACCGGACGGTCGGATGATCTTCGCAATTCCGCGTGACGGAAAAGCATACGTCGGAACAACGGATACGTTCTTCGACAAAGATACATCGCATCCGAAGTTTACAGTCGAAGACCAGAATTATGTCTTAGACGCGATTCATTATATGTTCCCTAATGTCAAAGTGACAGCAGAAGATGTGGAATCGAGCTGGGCCGGTGTTCGTCCGTTGATTTACGAACAAGGCAAAGATCCATCTGAAATTTCACGGAAAGACGAAGTTTGGCAGTCTGAATCCGGTTTAATTACAATCGCCGGCGGAAAACTGACCGGCTACCGTAAAATGGGCGAGCATGTCGTCGATCTCGTCGCAAAACTTCTCAAAAAAGAAGAAAATGTCGCGTATGCCCGTTGTGCAACAAAAAACATGCCGATTTCAGGCGGTCATGTCGGAGGAGCAGCCGGATATGCGAAGTTCTTGAAATCACAAGCACCGGCAAACGGATTAACGTCGGAAGAAGTCTTGTTCCTTGCGAAACGCTACGGTTCAAACGTACCGGTTGTTTTGGAATATGCGGCAGAGTATGATGCGGCGGAAACAGAATTACCGCGTGATGTTTACGCACAACTCCATTACGGTATCAATCACGAGATGGTAGCCCGTCCAATTGACTTCTTCATCCGTCGGACCGGCGCAGTCTTCTTTGATATTGCATGGGCACGTCAGCACAAAGAAGCCGTCATCAAAGAGATGGCTCGTCACTTGAACTGGACAGCTGCACAAACAGCAGAGTATACAAAAGAACTCGAGATTGAAATCGAAGATGCGGCGCACGCACTCGTCACAGAATAAATCTTGGTTCGACAAAAGGGGCTGACTCAAAAGTCAGATTCTACAAAGAAAAGGGTGGCAGAATTGGAATCTGCCACCCTTTTTGCGTTAAAAAAGAAACACTCTTTTCACGCCACTCCTACAGGGAAAAGCGCAATTTTGCGCTTTCAGAGACAAACAAGACCCGGGTTTTTGCCTGAACGAGGCAGAAATACTGGCTTGTGTCTCGCCTGAGGAAAAGGCGTAAAAGAATGAGTGTTTCTTTTTTGAGTCAGCCCCTTTTTGCTGTCGTCTGGAATCAGATTCATTGCAAGCAACTGTCCGGACGATTATGCTAAATGTACATGATAACTAGTATGAAGGAGATGGAACGAAATGAAAGTTGAAGTCTGGTCAGATTATGCCTGCCCGTTTTGTTATATCGGTAAAAAACGTTTGGAAAAAGCCATTCAGGAGAATGGAGCGACAAATGTCGAGGTGGAATTTAAAAGTTTTGAACTCGATCCGTCAGCACCGGAAACACCGACAATGGGATTGTACGACATCCTGGCATCCAAGTACGGGACATCCGTCGATCAAGCCCGATCAATGTCGCAAGGCGTCGTGGATGCCGCGAAAACGGATGGTCTGTTTTATGAGATGGACCGTGTTGTTCCTGCCAACACATTTAAAGCTCACCGCCTGACCCAACTTGCGAAAAAGCATGATAAAATGGGAGAGGTATCAGAAGAATTATTCCAAGCCTATTTCATGAACGGTGAGAACTTAAATGATGACTCGATTTTGACAAGAATCGCGACTGCTGTCGGACTGGATCCTGCAACTGTGGAAGCTTTTCTCGCATCAGAGGAGTCTTCCGATGAAGTACGTCAAGAAGAAGAAATGGCCCGTGAACTTGGTGTGACGGGTGTGCCATTTTTCGTATTTGACCGGAAATATGCCATTTCAGGCGCACAACCTGTTGAAGCATTCAGTCAAGTGCTGGAACGGATCCAGCAAGAACAAAAAGTGGAAATCGTAGCTGAAGGTGACGCGTGTGGAGTCGACGGCTGTAACTAAATTTGATTGCTAAAGGAGTACAAGAAACTTATGAAATTCATTTTCCATCCCGATATTCACGATGCACGGATCAATCTTGCTGTCGAGGACTTCATCCTAAATAATCTGAACGTCAACGAAGAAGATTATTTCCTGTTTTATATTAACGGTCCATCGATCATCGTCGGTAAAAATCAAAACACGAGTGAAGAAGTCAACTTGAAATACATTGAGGAAAACGGAATTCATGTCGTTCGTCGTTTGTCCGGTGGCGGTGCCGTTTATCATGATCACGGGAACTTAAACTTCAGCTTCCTGACGAAAGATGACGGTGATTCATTTAACAACTATAAAAAGTTCACGGAACCGGTTGTGCAAGCCTTACACAAACTCGGAGTCGAAGCAGAGTTGTCAGGTCGCAATGATATCCATGTCGGAACCCGGAAAATCAGCGGGAACGCCCAATTTACGACTAAAGGCCGGATGTTCAGCCACGGAACACTGATGCTTGATTCCAACATCGAGGAAGTCGTCAATGCCTTGGTCGTCAGTGAAGAAAAAATGCGTTCCAAAGGGATTAAATCGGTCCGGAGCCGGGTCGCGAATATTTCTGAATTTTTGACGGAACCGTTGACGATGGATCAATTCGTCGAGCATCTCCTGGAATCGATTTATGAAGGAAAAGAGATGGAGCGGTACGTCTTAACCGATGAAGACTGGGCAAAAGTCCATGCGATTTCCGCTGAACGGTACGGAAACTGGGATTGGAATTTCGGTAAATCACCGAAGTTTGATGTGATTCATAAAAAACGTTTCCCGATCGGAACGATTGATTTCCGCCTGAATGTGAAAAAGGGAATCATCGAAGAAGCGAAAATTTACGGCGACTTCTTCGGAGTCGAGGATGCTTCGGAAATTGCTCGGGCGTTGGAAGGAAAACGGTATGACCGCTCTTCATTACGTGAAGTCCTGAGTCAGTACGAATTGAAGAAATATTTCGGAGCTGTTGAGCTGGACGAAGTGCTTGACGTTTTAGCATAAGCTTTTTTGGGAAAACTCTCTCTATCAACTTGCATAGGGGGAGCTTTTTTCATGGGCTACAACAAAGATAACTTTTTAGAGGGTACATTAAACGACTTCATCAACTTTGAAAAAGTTTCGGAAGGTCTGCCAAAAACGGAAGATCAACAGCCGTTGCCGTATTATGAACGGGATGATTACCGCGCTGCCGGGAAATTAAAAGGAAAAGTCGCGATCGTAACGGGTGGTAATTCAGGAATCGGACGTGCGATCTCAATCGCCTATACATTGGAAGGTGCTAAAATCGTCATTGCATTCTACGGCGATCAGGAAGGCGCGGAGGAAACAAAAGCCCGTCTTGAAGAGCTCGGTGGAGAAGTGTTGCTGTCTCAAGGAGACATCGGAGACGGTGCCTATTGTGAAGAACTTGTCAAAAAAACCATCGACCGTTTTGGTCGTCTTGATATTGTCGTCAACAATGCGAGTATGCAAAAACCGGAAGATTCGTTGCTCGACATCACAGATGAATCGATGGAAAAAACATTCAAAACAAATATTTTCGGAATGATGCGTCTAGCACGGGCAGCCTTGCCTCACTTGACGCTCGGCTCAGCTATCATCAATACGACGTCTTCGACAGCATATGAAGGAAACTCCCTCTTAATTGATTATTCGTCGACGAAAGGAGCCATCGTCAGCTTCACACGCAGTCTGTCGATGAACCTGGCGAAACAGGGAATCCGCGTCAATGCAGTGGCCCCAGGTCCAATCTGGACACCATTGATCACAGATACGTTCCCGGATGAATCGGTCAAAACGTTTGGTAAAAACACGCCGATGGATCGCCCCGGACAACCGGCAGAAATGGCTTCTGCTTACGTCTTCTTGGCTTGTAACGATTCGAGTTATATGACGGGTCAAGTCTTGCATCTAAACGGCGGCGTCATCGTCAACGGTTAAAAAGAAAGAACGTGAAAACGTTTCCATAAAATGCTACACTATCCATACAGGCGGACACGTCATGTATGGATTTTTTTTACGCTAAAAATGAACGGTTATTCATTCGAAGGGGGAAGCTAGTTATGATGGGATTGATTCATTCGGTGGAAGAAACGGCTCGGCAACGTCCGGACAGCATCGCCTACGTATTTGAAGATGTCGCAGTCAGTTATCGTGAATTTGTTGAGAAGTTTCACCGGGCAGCCGGAGCACTCGAATCACATGGAATTCGAAAAGGAGATCACGTTGCTCTAATCCTTGGAAACAGTCCGACTTTTTTGATCGGATATTATGCCGTGATGAAGCAAGGGGCAATTGCGATACCGATCAATCCAACGTATACACCGGATGAGCTCGGTTATATTCTGATGAACGGGGATGTCAAAGGGATTCTCGGAATTGCACCGCTTGTCGAAGCGGCAAAAGAGCGATTGATTCATTTACCGCATCTTGCCGTCGTCGTGTCCGTTCCGTTTAACGGTCAAGTCGGTCCGGAAGAACAGCTTGGAACTGTTCAATTTACAACGCTTGAACGTTGGTTGGAGATTGAACATCCGACCGAGGAAGTAACGTATGAAATGGATGAGACAGCCGTCATTCTTTATACGAGCGGGACGACAGGGAAACCAAAAGGAGCGATGTTATCACATCGGAACCTGACTTCGAATGCCCGTTCCATCGGCGAGTACTTAAATGTTTCGGAACAGGATCGGACACTCGCTGTATTACCGATGTTCCATGTTTTTTGTCTGACGGTCGTCGTCAATGCATCGCTTGCACACGGCGCAGCCATTATCATCGCTTCACGTTTTTCACCTCAGGAGACATTTGAACTGGCGAAAAAGGAACAGGTGACGATTTTTGCCGGTGTACCGACCATGTATAATTTCCTGTTGCAGACGGTTAAGGCGCATCCGGAATATACGAGTGCATTTGAATCCATCCGCTTATTCGTATCGGGTGGAGCAAGTCTGCCGGTTCCGTTATTGCAAGCCTTTGACGAAACCTTTAACTGTCATATCCTTGAAGGATATGGTCTGTCAGAAGCTTCTCCCGTCACCTGTTTTAATCCGCTCGACGGCGTGCAAAAGCCGGGTTCAATCGGTCCTTCAATCGTGAATGTTGAAAATAAAGTTGTGGACGAACTCGGGCAGGAAGTTCCGGTCGGACAAGTCGGTGAACTGATTGTCCGTGGACCAAACATCATGACGGGTTATTACAAAATGCCGGAAGAAACACAAGCGACGTTAAAAGAAGGCTGGCTCTATACCGGTGACTTGGCGAGACAGGACGAGGATGGTTACTTCTATATCGTCGACCGGAAAAAAGATATGATCATCGTCGGCGGTTATAACGTCTATCCGCGTGAAGTCGAGGAAGTATTGTACCAGCATCCGAAAGTCGTCGAAGCAGCCGTCATCGGTGTACCGGACGAAGAAATGGGAGAAGCAGTCAAAGCGTTTGTTGTCGTACGCGAACCATTGACCGAATCGGAAATCATGGACTTCTGTGCCGTTTCACTTGCCAAGTATAAATGTCCAACGCGGATTGAATTCATTGATCAACTGCCGCGAAATACGACCGGTAAGATTTTACGGACAGTTTTGAAAAAACAACCGACCAATTCGTAAATCTACTGTAGAAAAAAGAACTTCAGGTTTCTGAAGTTCTTTTTGTGTGCATATAGGTAAAGAGGGGGAGAGCAAATGAATATTGCCTTAATTGCACACGATGAGAAAAAAGACGAGATGATGATGTTTACACGGGCATATGAAGCCTACTTTGCCAAAAACACCTTATATGCCACGGGTACGACAGGGCAACGGATCATGGAGGCGACCGCATTGACGGTCCACCGCTGTAAGTCGGGACCGCTCGGCGGCGATCAGGAAATCGGGGCGATGGTTGCCCGTGGAGAAATTGATATCATCATTTTTTTGCGGGACCCGCTGACGGCCCAACCCCATGAACCGGACGTATCGGCGTTGATCCGGTTATGTGATGTTTACGATTTGCCGCTTGCGACAAATGTCGGAACCGCCGAAATTTTGATAAACGGATTGGAACAGGGAGAGTTTCAATGGCGGGAAATCATTCGGAAACGTCATGAAGAAGAACAGCGGAAATTTTTAACCGATTAATTCTCTGAGAATGCTTCTCATTTTCTATCAAGCATGATATAGTCATCTTGAGGATGATACTGATTATCAATTGCGATAGAAAAGGGTGGCGAAAACAATGGAGATTATTTTAATGACTGGTGTGACCGTCTTGCTTGGTGGCGGTGTCACGTTCCTGACACACATCGTGAAAACGGAACGTCGTCATGTATCAGCAAATACAAAAACACAGGTAGAACGTGCGACATATCCATCGTTGCGCCTTGTAAAATAATTAAGTCTAACGTACGCCGCTCTTTTCTTTAGAAAAGAGCGTTTTTTTGTATAATTTTAGATTCTCCCATAATTCTGCGGAAATCCTTTGTTACACTGAAAAAAAGAACTTAAGCAGGAGTGATGATGATGCATACGATTTATTTAGTTGACGATGAAGTGAACTTGAACCGCGTCTTGGTCAAGTATTTGGAACAGGAAGGCTGGCAAGTAAAATCGTTTACGTCCGGGGAAGCGGCAGCATCCGCCATCATTGAAAAACCTGATTTATGGATCCTTGATATCATGTTACCGGACCTTGACGGGTTCCAGTTGATCAAACGGATTAAAGCCCACGACGAGACGACACCGGTCATCTTTATCTCGGCCCGGGATGAAGACATCGATAAAATCATCGGACTAGAGATGGGGTCGGACGATTACATCGCAAAACCGTTTTTGCCGCGTGAACTCGTCATTCGTGTAAAGAAAATTTTAGCACGGGCATATGCGACTCCTAAAACTGGTCTCATCCGGTATGGAGACTACACGATTTATCCGGAAAAACGAATCATCGAAGAAAATGGTCAGGAAATTGATTTGACCTCAAAAGAATATGATTTATTGATTCTGTTTGCTACGCAAATCGGAACACCGATGTCGCGGGAACAAATTTTAGTGAGCGTCTGGGGAGACGATTACTTTGGATCGGATCGTGTCGTCGATGACCTTGTCCGACGGGTCCGAAAAAAACTTTCCAAATTGGAACTTGAAACCATTTACGGGATTGGATACCGTCTGGTGGCTGCATGAAAAACCGCAGTCTGGGTTTTCAAATCTGGGCGATGTTCCTGCTCGTCATTGCAACACTCTCCATTGTCATATTAATCGTCATGCGCTCATCGATTGGTAATTTCATTGATGAGCAAGTTTATGCGACGTTAGAAAACAGTGAAGTCTTTTTCTCGGAAGATGCCTCTGTCATCGAGATGTTACAAGACAATCCGATCGAATTCGATCGACGGAAACAGGAATCACGCTCTGTCAATGTCTTATTGTTATCGAAAAATGGAAAGTTGTATTATGGCGGGGCACCGCAACAGCTGGTCAATCAAATGTATCGTGATGCGATTGACCAGGAAAAAGAAATGCAAAAATATACGACCCGTCTGGATAAAGAGGATGTCTACTACAGCATCTTAAAGATGGAGATTAAAGGTGAGACCTATTACCGTGTTTCGTACGTCTGGGATGCGTATCGCCAGGAACTGATCACCCAGTTATTTTCGAAAATCGGTTGGGTGGTCGCGATTGTCAGCATCCTGACCTTGTTCATCGCCTTTTGGCTTGCCAGACGGTTGACCCATCCTTTAATCGAGATTGAGCGGGCAGTCGGCAAGATAGCGGCACAGAAGTGGGATACGCCTCTTCCTCTTGATCGCGGGGATGAAATTGGACGATTGGCCCGTTCAGTCGACGCGATGCGAATGGATTTGGAAAAACAGGATAAAGCGCAAAAATCCCTGCTCCAAAATATCTCACATGATTTGAAAACACCAATCATGGTCATTCGCAGTTACGCCCAGTCGATTTCGGACGGAATTTATCCGGACGGTGATTTGACAGGTTCTGTTTCCGTCATCGAAGAGGAAGCGGAACGCTTGGAGAAAAAAGTCGCGGCCTTGTTGTATGTAACGAAACTGGATTACTTTGAACTGGATCGTTCAACATGGGACCATGTCGACCTGGACCGGATGGTTCACTTGCTTCAAAAGCGGTTTGTCGGGACAAAAGCGTTAACGTGGAAGATCACCGGGGAAGCGGGCATCGTGTTAGGGGAAGGGGAACAATTGCGTGTAGCACTGGAAAATGTGCTGGATAATGCGATTCGTTATGCGGAGTCCACCATTGAAATTCGCCTTTCCGGCACCCGGCAGACGGCCACTGTCGAAATTCTGAATGACGGTCCGCCGTTAGAGGCGTCTTCTCCGCTGTTCCATCAATTTTCACGTGGAAAAGAAGGCAAGTTTGGCCTTGGATTATATATCGTCAAACGGATTGTCGAACGGCATGAAGGAGAAGTGACGATTGAAAATCTCATTACGGGAAATGAACAAAATAAAGTTTGTGTGAAATTTAATTTTCCACGACATTTTCAGGAAGAATCATCCGGAAAAAAATAAGATCTTAAAAAACGAGATAGTCATATCTCGTTTTTTATTTTGGGAAATAATGAGAATGTCCAAACGAAGTCATGTGGAATTTGATATAACGATACTAATACAAGAAGGGAGAAATCAGGATGCGACATAAAATTACAGAAGAAACATTGGCCCTCGTACCGAAATATGGCCCATACGGGGAACCGCAAACCTTACTTATTCAAGAACAGTCGGAAGTCGTATTAGAAGGCCATCCGATTAAGTTGATTGAAGAATCCTGTTTATATTTTGGTTCATCGATGCGTGGAAGAATCGAAGCGGCTCGACATATCCTGGGACCGAATCGAAAGACACCGGTTTTGATTGATTGGAAGGCGCAAACGATTTTCTTCCCGACGACCGCAAAAGAGAAGGCGGAATGTATTTGGATCAATTTTAAACAGATGAAGACTGTTCAAAAAAAGGGGAATACTGTTCAAGTGGAGTTTCAAACAGGACAACGAATCGATACCGATGCCTCAGCCTACAGTATCGAACGACAACGGATCAAAACGTTGGAACTAGCGTATGAAATGCAACGGAGATTTCAGGAAGAACGACCGATGACGTTTAATAAAGCACGATAAGTGGAACATTCTAACAGGAATCACTACTTAACACAGCGAATAAACAGTAAGGTGCGAGAGAGAGAATTAAAGGGAGGTGAAGCGGTCGAAAGACCGCTGCACAATGAATGAATCATATGAATGGTTAAACCGACGAAAATTACAACCCGGATTTGGTGTAAACGGTGGACGTCGCTTCATCAGTTCACGTATTGTCCGACCGGAAAATACACCGGGGAAACGCATCAAAGGCATTAAACGTGCCCGTCAGCTTGTCGTCGACGAGTCAGGAAATCGACGCTGGGTGACGAAACGAATCGTCGTAACAGATGCTGCAAAACACATGACAATCAATCGTCGTGCTTCGGTTGCCCAAAAAGAAGTGACGGAATCTCGTTTGGAGCAAGTAAAACAAAAATTAACGTCGAAAAAAGTTCTTTTACCTGTTTTAGCAGCAACAGGACTGGCCGTTGCCGGCGGAGTGCTCGCTTATGTCATGCGCCGTAAAAAACGAAATACAAAAGAACAACTATAATCTCAAGCAGACGACGTATTGTCTGCCTACAGCAAAAGCCGTGCTCTCCCCATGAATACATGAGGGTGGCACGGCTTTTATATGAAGAAGACTGCAGGTCTTACAAGAAACGTTTGCGAATCGATGTCGCAAGCGCCTTCTCAGAGATTTCTTCCAGTTCTGTTTGGTTTGTCGGATCGAAACTGTCATTGTAGAATCGGCCGACAAACTCAACCCGGTCATAATCCAGTTCTTTGAAAATTAAATGTTTATGATCGTCGTAGAAGACAACCCGGTAATAATCAGATCCACGTTCGAGCGTCACGAGTGCCCGAATGTGTTCTAAGCGTTTTTGTTCGTCTGACTTTTCTTCTTCGACCGGTTCTTCTGTCGCTTTGGCTGCTTCAGCCTGTTCGAGTGCGCTTTTTACTAATTCACTCTTTTTATCTTGTTCTTCAGTCATGGTTATCGCCTCCAATTTTTATTTTACCTTGAAATGTACCGATGAGAAAGAAAAATCCCTTATCCGTTCTGATGAGCATCACAAATCCGCAGAACATTGAAGGCACCGATTCGTAAGCGTTCGATTAAACGTGTCGCGGCTTCTGAATCAGAAATGGTCTCTTCGATGGTCATCGTCATCAGTTCAATCCACCGGATGGCATGCACTTCTTTGATGGGCAAAAGACGATGAATCATGGCAAGATTCATTCGTTCATCATACGCATCATATTGTTTCGGACCACCTGTCAGTTGAATCAAGAATCGTGTTTGAGCCTGTTCAACGTGCCGGCGGTCGGAGGGGAATAAAGGACGAAGAAGATGATCTGTATAGACACGCTCATAAAAACGTGCGACGAGTTGTTCGATTGCTTGTTTTTGACCAAGGTCTTCATAAAGCATGTCTGTCCCTCTTTCTTTTCAGTCTGATGAAGACAACCATTATCTCAGTCTTTACCCGCTTTTTGCAACTCCACACGAACCACTTGATAAATGATTTAAACTGAATAGAAAGAGCACAAAAAGAAAAAATGTAATCTTGATTTAAAACGGACGTTTGTTCGTATTTATGAGATAATGATACATATGATAACGTCTAGGAGGAGAGGTCCGGTCTGTTATTTTCAGCACTCATTTCATATGAGAGGACAAAAGCGGCATAAAGCTCCCCGATATTATTTAAAGGAGGTGAAGGTCGGCCCACCTGATGTTACAACCACAGGTGTCCGCTGATCTGACACAATGAATTACATGCATTTAGGTCGTGCCGGTACAGGCAAGACCACAACATTAATTGAACAGGTAATTGACCAGTTAGCTGAGCAACCGCTTGGTCCATCCATCTATTTCATCGTACCGGATCAGATGTCCTTTGAGATGGAACGGCGTATTGCGACGGATCCCCGGCTGTCCGGTCTTGTCCGGATGGAAGTCATGAGTTTACGCCGGTTTGCCTTCCACATGATCCGGGATTACGGAAACCAGGTGATTCCGTTTTTAGATGAAACGGGGACACAACTACTATTACGCCAAGTTGTTGAAGAGGCGGAAGAAGAGTTGAAAATCTTTAAACGGACGAAAAATATGCCCGGCTTTTACAAAGGATTAGACGAATTGATTGCCTCGTTTAAACGTTCTTTAGTAAATCCGGATATGCTACGTCAAATCAGTGGAGCGTCACCGGAACGCTCACCGAAATTAAATGATTTAGCCCTGATTTATGAACGTTTTACTGAACGAATCTCAGATAAGGCCCTTCATGCTGACGATTATTTTACGACCTTGATCGAGCTGTTACCAAAAGCTGATTTAAGCGATGTTTCTGTATTCGTGGACGGTTTTTATGAATTTTCGTTACAGGAACAGCAAGTTTTGCTCCGATTGATGGAATTGACGAAAGATATGCACCTGAGTTTTACACTCGATGTCGAAGACGTTTATACGAAACAGTCTGAGTTTGGAGTTTCACAACGCTGTTACATGCAGTTGATTGAACAGATGAAAGAGCGGCAGATTGCGCATGAAGACATTTATTATGGACAGACCGTTAAATTTCAGAGCACAGGCTTGCGGATGCTCGAACAAGCACTTCTGTCGCCCGGCTACCCGCCAACGGATGAAGAGGTGACGGGAGTGACGGTTTCTGCTGCCGTCAATCGTCAAGTCGAGACGGAAGCCGCCGTCAGAAAAGCCATTCAACTCGTGCGTCATGACGGATATCGTTTCAAGGATATCGCTTTTCTTGTCCGTCACCTGGAGCCATACGCCGATCACTTGGAACGCGCTTTTCAACTGTATGATATTCCGTACTTTTTGGATCAACGGGAATCGATGGTGCATCACCCGATCGTCGAATTAGTCCATGCCGTCCTCGAAATCGTGATGACGGGTTACCGGGAAGAATCTGTTTTTCGTCTGCTGAAAACAGAACTGATTCCACTTCCGGCAGAAGATCCGCGGTTAGCACTTGATCGCCTGGAAACGTTTGTGCTGGAGCGCGGAATCAAGGGTTCGATGTGGAAAAAACCATGGCAACTGAAGCGCCGTTTAGCCGATGAAATCAGTTTGACGGATGCTGAATTACAAGAGGAACTCGAGCTGAACGAATGGCGTCAATTTCTGGTCGAGGCGATCGAACCGCTTGAAAAGCGATTCAAGGCCTCTAAGACCATGAGTGAATATACACGCGCTTTGTACCGTTTCCTGGAAGAACATCATATGACCGACCGGTTGACGGTGTGGAAGCAACAAGCGCTTGAAGTCAACGAACTCAGTCAGGCACGTGAACATGATCAAGTGTATGAAGCGGTACTGCATCTCTTTGAACAGCTGGAAGCTGCGGCACCTGAAGCTACGTTGACAACGGAACTGTTTGTCCAAATGGTCGAGACCGGGCTTGAAAGTCTCCGCTTCTCACTAGTTCCCCCTTCGCTCGATCAAGTGATTGCAACGGATTACGTCCGGGGGCGTTTACAACAGGTCAAAGTGGTCTTTTTACTCGGTGCCAATGACGGATTGATTCCACTTGTGGAAGACCAGTCTAAACTATTGTCAGAAGGCGATCATGACTTCCTGCATGATCAGGGCATTCCGGTAGGCAAAGCATCCTTGGATGTATTTGACGACGAATTGTATTACCTCTATCAAGGGGTGACGGCACCAAGTGAATCTTTGCATATCAGTTATGCACTTGTGGATGAGGACGGAAAGGCGCTTCAGCCGGCATCAATCGTTAAGCAGATCAAACATCAACTGCTGCAGGATCGTCCGGTAAAAACATACTTTGCAGAAGCAGGGGATCATGCGCCGGATGATCAGCTTCAGTTCGTGACGAGTCCGGAACGGGCGGCAGCGGCAGCGGCAATCGAGTTGAGACGGCTGCAACGTCGTTATCCGATTCAACCGTCCTGGTTTGATGTGTATAATCGGTTGCTAGAAAACGGACGGGGCCGCGAACGGATGGCCCTGTTCTCCAATGCCTTGTTTTATCAAAACCAGGCAGAACCGTTGCCAGAGGATCTGGCACGCAATCTGTACGGTGACACGATTAAAGCCAGCGTCTCCCGCTTTGAGACCTACAATGCCTGTTCCTATAAACATTTTGCCCGGTATGGACTACGGTTAAAAGAACGGAAATTATATAAATTCGAAGCACCGGACATCGGCAACCTGTTCCACGGAGCCCTCAATGATTTATCGATGAACATCAAAGCCTCGGGGAAACGTTGGCGTGAACTGGATGACCAATCGTGCAGCAATCTCGCGAAAGAAGCTGTCGAGAAAGTGACGCCGGAAATTCAAAATGCGATTTTGATGAGTTCGAACCGTTTTGGTTACATCAAGAAAAAATTAACGGATGTCGTCGAGCAGACAGCCAAAATGCTTGTTAAACAGGCGGAACGTTCCGAGTTCGAACCTGATTTGTTTGAAATCAGTTTTGGGAACGCCATGTTCCCGCCGCTTCGATTTACCTTACCGGACGGCACCGAAATTGAATTTACAGGCCGGATTGACCGTGTCGATCAGGCGACGATCGGCGATCAATTATACGTCCGGGTCGTCGATTATAAATCGAGCGCCAAAGAGCTGGATTTTGCCGAAATCTATTATGGGTTGGCAATTCAAATGTTGTTATATCTAAAAACGGTCGTTGAACAGTCGGAAGTGCTATTTAATCAGCAGGCTAAACCGGCTGGGGCCTTGTACTTCCACGTCAAAAATCCGATGATGCGCGGAGATTTGTCGGCGGACGAAATCGAACGGAACCAATTATTGCTCGAGTCGTACCAAATGCAAGGGGTTATCGTTGAAAATGATGAAGTATTACGGGCGATGGATCAGATTGCGTACGATGAACGTAAAAAATCGCCGCTCGTCAAAGTAACATTCACCAAAACCGGTCTTCATAAGTCACATACGAAAGGTGTCGTCAAAGAGGAAGAATTGACGGCATTAATGGATCATGCCTGGGATGAGTTGAAGACGAGCAGTCAATCAATGTATGCAGGAGACATTGCGATTGATCCGTTTGATTACCAGGAGCGGACGCCTTGTACATTCTGCGAGTATCGTTCCGTCTGCCAGTTTGATCAATCTCTCGGAAACGACTACCGGCAATTAAATCCGTTGTCGGAAAAAGAAGTCTTGGAACGGTTGAAGGAGGAGACGGAATGAGTGTGCAGTGGACGGATGAACAGCAACGGGCAATCGATGCGAGAGGCGGGCATATTTTAGTATCCGCCGCCGCCGGTTCCGGAAAAACAGCAGTATTAGTGGAACGGTTGACGCAACGTGTCATCAATCAGGAGGATCCATTGACAGCGGACCGAATTCTGGTCGCGACGTTTACGAACGCGGCAGCAAAAGAGATGAAGACGCGTGTCATCGAAGCCATCGAAGCGAAAATCAAAGTGTCCCCGGATGATCTTTATTTAAAGAAACAACGGCAAATGATGAATCGTGCTCAAATTACGACCATTCATTCTTTTTGTTTATCGATTTTACGAGAAAACTATTACCGGATTGGTCTTGATCCGGCGTTTCGAATTGCCGAGGAAGCAGAGTTGTTGTTGCAGGATGACGTGTTGGAGGAAGTGTTTGAGAGCTTCTATGCTTCGGCAGATCCGGCATTTTATGAACTGATCGATAGCTATACGTCGGATCGGGACGATCAGGCGATGTTGACACTTATTTCGAATTTATACCGTTTTTCTCGATCACTTCCGGATCCGGATGCATTTTATGACCATTTGATTGCTCAATACGATCAACCGATTGACCCGGATGAATCCAGTCTGTTGACACGATTATTTGAACTGGAATGGGAACGGGTCGGCCCGGTCATTAATCGGTATATGGAATTATCGTATCGCCTGCGGCAGTCCGGATACGACGAGATGGCAGATCTGTTAGTGCAGGATGTCACCCCGGTCCGGCGGATTAATCCGGAACAGGATCGTTGGACCACCGTTGCGCTGGCTTTTCAAGCTGTCGAGTTCGGCCGTTGGAAAGGAATCCGTGGAGACGAGGAAATGAAAAAATTCCAGACAGAGCGGACGCGTCTTGTCAGTGACCTCAAAAAAATGCGGGATCTGTTTGTTGAGAAAGACGGGGTCGATTATCTGGAAGATTTACGTTCGCAATTGGGACATGTCGAGATGATTGTTACGCTTGTCCGCAGTTTCTCGGCAGCTTATCTCGAAGCGAAGCAACAGCGGGGAATCGTAGATTTTTCTGATCTTGAACATTTTGCATTAGCCATCTTGGAAGAAAACGGCGAGCCGACGGATGTCGCCCGTCTTCTTCAAGAACGTTTCATCGAAGTGTTAGTCGATGAGTATCAGGATACAAACGAAGTACAGGAACGAATCCTGCGACTTGTCTCCAAATCAGATGAAGCCACCGGGAATCTGTTTATGGTTGGCGACGTCAAACAATCGATTTATAAATTCCGTCATGCCGAACCGGGATTATTTTTGAATAAGTTTAAGCGATTCCAACAAACCGAAGTCGGGACACGCATTGATTTGACGAAAAATTTCCGGAGCCGTTTGGAAGTCTTGGATGGAACCAATCATATTTTCCGTCAAGTCATGGACGAAGCCGTCGGAGAAATTGATTATGATGAAGCGGCTTACTTGCGGTTAGGGAATCTTGGGTATGTTGATTCGACTCAAGTTGATCCCGAACTACTGTTAGTCGATCAGACCGATACAAACAAAGAGGAACTCGAAGCGCAAGTCATAGCGACACGGATCATCGAGATGGTAAACGATGAGAATCCGTATCTCGTCTTTGATGCGAAACAAAAACGATTCCGGAAGTGCGAATACCGTGATATCGTCGTCCTCGTCCGATCGAGGGGAAAACGGGTTCAGGCACTCGTCGACGTTTTTGAACAATACGAACTGCCGGTTTATGCGGATACAACGGGCGGCTATTTCCAAGCAACTGAGATTCAAATCATGATGTCGCTGCTCAAGACAATCGATAATCCGTTGCAAGACATCCCGTTCGCGAGTGTCTTGCGGTCACCGATTTTCGGTTTGACGGATCGGGATCTAGGTCGAATTCGTGCTAAATCAAAAGACGGGTCGTTTTACGAAGCCGCTATACTTGTGGCGAAAGAACAGACACCGCTCGGTTTGCGTGTCGATGAAGCGCTTAATCAACTGCACCACTGGCGGACGGAAGCACGCGGAAAGTCGCTCGCAAGTCTGATCCGTTCCTTGTTTGATCAGACTGGCTACTTCGAATACGTCGGTTGTCTGAACGGCGGACGGAGCCGACAGGCGAATTTAAATGCTTTGTATGAACGCGCCCATCAGTACGAAGCGTCCGGTTATCGGGGATTATACCGTTTCTTGCGTCTGATTCATCGTTTAGTCGAACGCGGGGAAGATTTTTCGGAAGCCCGGTCGTTAGGTGAGGACGAAGATGTCGTCCGGATCATGACGATCCATCAATCGAAAGGACTGGAGTTCCCGGTAACGATTGTCAGCCAGTTAGGCAAGCAGTTTAATAAACAAGATCAAATTCAGGCAATCCAGCTCCACAAGACGTATGGTATTGCCCTTGATGCCATTGATCCTGTCAAACGACTGCGTTCCGGTACGCTTCTCAAAGAAGTCATCCGCCGGGAAATGGACCGGGAAATGAAGGCGGAAGAGATGCGTGTTCTCTACGTCGCAATGACACGGGCGAAGGAAAAGCTGATTCTTGTCGGAGCGATTAAAGGTCTGGAAGATCAATTGATCAAATGGCAGGATCAGCCGCTCGATGAACTGTTGTTGCCGGAAATGGATCGGCGGAATGCCAAGGCATATGCGGACTGGGTGGCACCAGCCGTCCTGCGCAATTTCCTGTTGAGCGAAGAGGAACCGCGCTGGTCATTTCGGGTCATCGCGCTCGATGAGATTGCCCCGTATCAAGAACTGACGAAGATGGTCGAACAACTGGAACACGTCCGTGTTCTTGAAAAAATTGATCATGCCGGTGACGAGACGCTGAATACTCAAATTGAAGCGGCTTTTGCGTATCAGTATCCGTATCAGGTCGCAACGGACACTGCGGCGAAACAAACTGTGACAGAGTTGAAGCGGACAGAACAATTAGAACGGGCGGCCTTCGAATCGACGCATCGCCAGTCGACGTATTACCGGACTCCGCAATTTTTAGGTCCCGTATTGACCGGGGCAGAACGTGGAACGGTTCTGCATTTAGCCATGCAGCTTTACGAATCCGGTCGTCCATTTGAGGAACAGATTCTCGACTGGGAACAGGCGGAACGTATTTCGAGTCTCGAGGCACAGACAATGCGGGAAGCTATTCCTGAACTAACGACGTTCCTTGCCTCTGATACCGGACAGTTATTTGAGCAACGTCTTCTGGCAGGGGAAGTTTACCGGGAACTCCCCTTCACCTATAAGATTGATTCCGCCAGATTCCGGTCCGATTGGCACGGTCCGAGTGACCAAGCCGTCATGCAAGGGATTGTCGACTGCCTGATTCGAGACGGAGACACATATATTCTGCTGGATTATAAATCGGACCAGGTCTTTGAAACGACCGACAATCAAAATCAAGCTGAAGTGTTGCGGACACGTTATGCGACCCAGTTAAATTTATATCAAGAGGCACTGGAAGCCATCCTGCACATCCGGATCAGCCGGAAACTGATTTATGCGTTTGCTCTTCATGAAGTGATTGAAATTTACTGATGATCTTTCGTCTGAAGAATCGATTCTGTCACATATTCAGTGAGCAGAACCGATTCGTCAGACGATTTTCATTTCTAAATATGAAAGAACTGTGTAAAATGAAAAGGTATGTAAAAGAATAACCGGATACCATAGGAGGTTTTATAGATGGCACGGATTTTATTAGCGGAAGATGAAGATGTATTACGTATGCTGGTGCTCGATACGTTAGAAGACGAAGGGTATACGATTGACGAAGCGACAGATGGTGATGAAGCGTATCAGAAAATCATGAGTCAGCATTACGATCTTGTCTTACTGGATTATATGATGCCTGGAATGACCGGAATCGAAGTCATCGAAAAAGTACGACGTCATCCAGATAAACAAAATTTAAAAATCATGATGTTGACAGCAAAAAGTCAACAATCTGACCGGGAACGGGCGGAAGAAATCGGAGCCAATTATTTCTTCTCGAAACCATTCAGTCCACTCGAATTGATTGATGTCGTAGGAGGAATATTGAGTGATCATCCAGTGGATTAATCGAAAAATCGGACGCCAGTTAATGGCTTCCTTTTATATCGTGTTAACGACACTTATGATTTCTTCGCTGATTGTCTATACTTATACGGATACAAAATTGCAGGAAACCCGATTGAAACTGGAAGACATCAGAGAGCGCAGCGCCCGTGCGGGTGCACTATGGGAAGAATGGCAGGATTTGCAGTTCAACATGCGGGGTTATGCGCTGATTGGTGATCAGGATATTTACCAGAAGATGATCAACCAACGCAAAACGATCGATGAGCAGACACGTTGGTTTGAAGAAAATGCGATTTATCAGCAAGGAAAAGATTATGCGCGTTCTTCACGTGAACTCTATGCTTATTACTTCGAAGCGATTTTGCCGTTGATTCAATCGTATGTGGAAGCGAAGTCATCCGGAACAGTCACGGAATCCTTTTTGGAAGGGAAGACATTAACATCGTTGCCGCTCGGTAAAGAATTGCTGGCAAATGGACAAATCAAATTAGACGCTTCCGGAAACATTGATGTGTTATCGGAAATCAACAAAAGCGAGTTGGCGCTTGGCGGGTATCGCGACTTCCTCGAAGACTGGTCGGAAAAAACGAGCCGTCAGTTGGAACAGGAAATTCAGACGACCCAACTAATTTGGCTGTCGAACATCATCGTATTAGTCGGGGTCTTGATTTTCTTCGTCTATCCGTTCATCCGGAAAATTACGGCAGAACTGTTGTCACTCGTTAAAAACAGCCAGCGTCTAGCCGGCGGCGAAGATATCAAACATGTCAAAGTATCCGGACGGAAAGATGAAATCGGAATTCTAGCTTTGTCATTTAATCAAATGGCAAGTTCCATCTCAGATAATAAACAGCATCTCTTGGCTAAAAATGAAGAACTGCAGGCGCAACAGGAAGAATTGCAGGCACAGCAGGAAGAACTGCAGGCGCAACAACAGGAACTTGAGGAAGCGCTTGAGTTAACGATGCGGAATGAACAACATCTGCAATATCGCAATGATTTGACGGAAACGTTGGCAGCTCGGGAAGCCTTGACAGCATATCCGGAAATTATTGAAAAGCTGATTGCCATTACGGATTCCGAAATCGGAGCCCTTGTGTTTGTCGATGAAGGATCTGCGTATTCGATCGTAACGCACGGGATGACGGAAGAACTGTCAGAACGATTGCTCGGAAGTGATCTGTCTTTGTTGAAACGTGCGGAGTCATTAAAAAAAGCCGTTCATTCCTCGAAGCAAGTCGCGAGCGATCATCCGTTGCCGTATCCGTACTATATGTATGAGACGGCAGTTCCGATTTTTGATCCGGCATCGGAAGAAGCCATTGCATTCATTTATCTTGTCCGTTACCGGGATCAGTTTACGAATGAACAGATGCGCGATATCATGTCGTTTTCACGCCAGTTGTCTCTTTCCTTGTTGCGAATGCGATTATTTGATGAGATGAACCGTGAAAAAACAAAAACCGAACGCATTTTGGATTCAATCCGCGAAGCGGTCATCTATATTGAACCGGGAAAAGACGAAGTGTTCGTCAATCGTCCGCTGTACGATTTATTTCCGGAGCTTCAATATGGCGCGGCCAAAAACGAAACGCTGCAAGGATGCCTTAATACGATTCGTGCGGTTGTCGATGAACCTGAAATCTTTGCCCGGTACATGGAAGGTATTTTACGAGGGGAAGTTCCGAAGGACAGTCTGCAATTTTCGATCCATCAGCAAGTCGTATTCATTCAATTTTATGTGGAAACGATTGAAGTGGAAGGGATCCGGAAAGGGACGATGCTTGTCTTGCGTGATGTGACGAAGGAAACCGAGATGGACCGTCTGAAATCGGAATTGGTTTCGACCGTTTCGCATGAACTGCGGACACCGTTATCCTCGATCTACGGTTTTACGGAACTGATGTTGAATCGGAAGATGGATCTTTCGAAACAAGATAAGTATTTAAAAACCATTCACTCGGAAACGGAACGTTTATCGAATCTCGTCAATGATTTTTTGGATGTCCAACGGATGGAAGCGAGAATTCAATCCTATCAAAAAGGACTACTGAATCTACAACCGCTTTTAGAAGAAACGACGCAATTCTACGCGGCATCGACAACGAATCATACGATCACGTTCCGTTCCCTGACCGATGCTTGTCCTCTGATTGAAGCGGATGAGGAAAAAATGAAGCAACTGATGAATAATCTGTTGAACAATGCTGTCAAGTACTCTCCGTTCGGGGGGAACATCGAAGTCGTGTTGGAAGCGGACCATCATCATGTCCAGTTTGCAGTACGGGATGAAGGAATCGGGATTCCGAAGTCTGCCTTGGCGAAGCTATTCGATAAATTTTACCGGGTCGATAATTCGGACAGCCGGAAAATTGGCGGAACCGGTCTTGGTCTTGCTATCTGTAAAGAAATCGTCGAAGGACATGATGGAGAGATTACAGTCGAGTCGGTCGAAAAGCAGGGAAGCACGTTTACTGTCAAGCTGCCGCAGAGTGTCCAGGAATACATGGTGGTTCCTGACGGACTTGATATGTCGGAAAAATAATACTATGTCTGAAGTGAAAAATCAGATACGATGAATGAAGAATGAACAAAGGGGGAAATCAAATGCCGATTACTGCATTTGTACACACACACGTTTTATTATGGATTTTACTGCTTGTTACATTTTTTGTTGCGTTCTCGATGTATAAGAACGGAAAAAGTGCTGCGAAAGGCGTTCACATGGCATTCCGTCTCTTATTGCTCTTGACGTTTGGGACGGGTCTTTATCTCTACATCACGATCATGGGACAGTCTGCTAATCCGGATGGCTTGTACCATGCGAAAATCACAGCCGGTCTGCTTGTCCTGATTTTTGGAGAACTGACACTTGTTCGTCTTAAAAAAGGGAAATCCTATTCCGGTTTCCTGCTTGGATTTGCGGTACTCGTCCTCGTAACGATTTTCCTTGGATATTCGTTACCGTACGGTATGCAATTCTTTTAATCCGACCCAGGTCAATCATCAATCAGACAATCCGTTTGGTCGGATTACACACACGTTACTCGTCATAAAGAGGAACGTGTGTTTTTTTGTGTTTACAAACTGTTGTTATTTGGGAAAAGGGATATATTACGCAGTCGAGAGGGGAACGCTTGTGGCACAGTTGAAAGAATGGACGAAAGTTTTCCGGGCAAGAAAGTGGATGAAACGAGCTGAACCTGTTTTACCTTTATGGCATGGTTACATCGGGTATAAATACGGTCTCTTTGATGTATTAGGATCAGGGGCGACGCAAGCTGAGGCTCAGGTTCGTCTCAAGCAACCATTGACGACAGAAGCCTTATCCCGTTGGTTTGAAGTCGGATTGGCGGTAGGACATCTGAAAAAGAAAGACTTACGATATACAGCGACCCGTCACGTATTGCCGGAATTATCTAAAACAGATGAAAGAAGTATCGGTTTTATGTTATCCGAATTGATGGAACTGCATCTGCCTGCGTTGTTCTCTTATCCACAATTTTTGGAACATGGCCAGCAGAAAAAGTTCGATGGGGAAGAACACGGCGATATTGTGGCAGAAACATCCGCATTAGTGGAGACCGTTGCGTTTCCTGCCGTCCGTCATATCATCCGCAGTCAAAACGTGACATCATTGCTAGACATCGGCTGTGCTTACGGCGGTTACTTACGTAAAATTCATGAAGCTTTGCCTGAACTGCGACTGGCAGGAATTGATATTGAGGAATCGGTCATCGCGGAAGCGAAACGGCGGGACACGACCGGTGAAATTGATTTTACCGTCGGCGATATCAAAACATATGACGTCAAAGAAACATATGACGGCGTCATGATGAACAATATTTTATATTATTTCCCGAAGGAAGAACGTCTTCGTCTTCTCGAGGGGGTCCGGCGTTTCGTTAAGGATGACGGGACGGTCATTTTAGTCACGCCATTACGTGGCAGTGAACACGGTGCGCCATTCTCTGCCGCATTCAATGCGTTCATGACGTTACATGAAAATCTTTATCCGTTGCCGGGTAAAGAAGAACTAACAGAACAACTTCATGCTGCAGGTTTTAAAAATGTGTCGATTTCACCATTTTTAAAAGAAGGAGCCTGGTATATTGTGACTGCAAACGCCACTTCCTAAGGGAAGCTTGGCGTTTTTACAGTTTTAGGGCAGTTCAAATTTGTGGGGAGTAGTATGTGATTAGTATAATAGTTAAAACGAGTAGAGAAAAAGGGAGAGATTCGTGTGAAGCAGCGTGTAGCCGTTATTGGAGCAGGACCTGGAGGGCTCGCTTGTGCGATGTTGCTTGCAGGCAGAGGAATAGATGTTACCGTATATGAAAAACAACCGATTGTCGGGGGGCGAACTTCTCGCGTGCAGGTCGGGGATTACCAGTTTGACCGGGGTCCTACCTTTTTAAATATGCCGCATATCCTAGAAAACTTATTTACGAGTATCGGTTTGGATATGAAGGATTATTTGGACTTAAAAGCACTTGATCCCATGTACACACTGTATTTCAACGGCGGGAAAGATCATTTTACGATGACAACGGATCGTGATCGGATGAAACAGACGATTGAGCAACATTTCCCAGGAAACGGGGAAGGATATGATCGTTTCATGGCAGAACAAGCCTTGAAGCTGGCAAAACTGATGCCGATTTTGCAGACGAAACACGATAAATTAACGGACTATCTGTCTCCACGCGTCATCACGGCGCTCCCGCGTCTATCTCTCGGGCGTTCGTTATACGATGTCCTGTCCGATTATTTTACGAGTGAAGAATTAAAGTACGCTTTTACTTTCCAAGCGAAGTATTTAGGGATGTCAGCATGGGAATGTCCGGGCGGTTTTTCTATCCTGTCCTATATGGAACATGCATATGGTGTCCATCATCCGATCGGCGGAATGAATCAAATTCCGGAAGCGATGAAACGGGCAGTGGAAGAGCTCGGGGGGACGGTCCATCTCAATATAGGAATCAGTCAATTGATTTTAGATGGAACAACTGCGACCGGCGTCATTCTCGAGTCTGGTGAACATGTTTTATACGATGATGTTGTCGTCGGAGCAGATTTTGCCCATGCGATGAATCATCTTGTTCCCGAAGGTGTCCTGAAAAAATGGTCGCGTCCGAAAATTGACCGGAAGAAGTTTTCTTGTTCGACCTTTATGCTGTACTTAGGTGTCAATAAATCATTTGATGCTCCGCACCATACGATTTATTTTGCCGATGATTATGAAAAAAATGTCCGTGAGATGACCCAGACATTGGAATTATCCGATGATTTTTCATTCTATGTCCAAAATCCATCAATCATCGACAGTACATTGGCACCTGAAGGGAAATCATCGTTGTACGTGTTAGTACCGGTTCCGAATAATTACTCTGAACTCGACTGGGCGATTGAAGGACCGAAATTACGCCGTCGTGTCCTCGATGCCTTGGAACATCGTTCGCCTTATACAGGTGTCGAAGCAGCGATTGAAGTGGAAGAGACGTTCACACCGGATGATTGGGAAGCGATGGGAGTACACCAGGGAGCAACTTTTAATTTGGGACATCAGTTAACACAAATGATGTATTTTAGACCGCATAACCGGTTTGAAGAATTGGAGCATGTCTATCTGGTTGGAGGCGGAACGCATCCTGGAAGCGGCCTTCCGACCATCTTTGAATCAGCTCGGATCACGGCGGACTTATTGACAAGTGAAGTGGGTGTCGGAAAATGAAAATTGGATTTGTCGGAGCAGGTGTCGGAACACTCCACGCCGCTTTATTACTAACGAAACGATATCCGGAAGTCGAAATCACGATTTTTGAAAAAGAGTCACGTGCAGGCGGTCGACTCGCCTCCGTTGATTTCGAGACAGGCGGAAGAATTGATCAGGGGCCGACGATTGTCTTGATGCCCGGAAAACTGCAGGAACAATTAAGAGAAGCGGGGCTTGAAGGTGTTGAGTTGGAACGGATTGATCCTTTATACGACCTTCATTTCGACGACGGAACGATTGTGACAAAACAGGCGGATGTAGTTGATCAAACGATTGCGATTGAACGTCAATTCGGAGAAGGTCGCGGGTTCCAAGAATTTATGCAACAAAAAGCAAAGGATTATGACGTCAGCGTATCGAAATTTTTAGAGCGGACATATTCACGTAAACGGGATTTGTTGCACCCGGATATGTTAGCGCCCTTAGTGAAGATGCATGCGATGGAAACGGCACATGATCACTTAAAACGTTTCTTTAAAAGTAAACACCTGCGAATGGCTTACAGTTTTCCGACCTTTTACATCGGGGGTAACCCTTACACGACGCCTTCCATCTATGGATTGATTCCTTACCGGGAACAGGAAGAGGGTGTCTGGTACGTTAAAGGCGGATACTTCTCTTTAGCCGAGCGGATGTATGAAGCGTTAGTTGAGCGGGGCGTTACGTTTAAGTTCAATCAACCGGTCGACCGCGTCTTGATCCAGCAAGGTCAGACGAAGGGACTTGTCGCTGCAGGACAGGAGTACGTATATGATACGGTTGTCCTGAACGGAGAGTTTCCATTGATGGAATATTTGGTTGAAGGCAAGCAACCGAAAAAGTATGTGCCGTCCGGCGGAACATTACTGCTGTACTTTAAGATTGACGGAAAAGTTGATTTACCTGTCCATCGTTTTTTAATGCCAAGTGATTTAAAACCGTTGATGACGTCCATCTTCAAGAAAAATGAGTTGCCGGAAAATCCTGCCGTCTATTTATTTAATCCGAGTAAGATTGATGACGCATTGACGGCATCCGGTACTAGTGTCGTCTATGCGTTGGTTCCGTCACCACGTGGATTTGATCAGGCTAACTATGAAGCGCACGGATTTATTGATCAGATTTTAGACAAAATTGAGCAACATCTTCCTGGATTCCAAAGTCAAGTTACCGAAATGAAAATACGTACACCTCAAGATGCTCAAGATTTTGGATTGTATGAAGGCGGAAGTTTTGGCATCGCACCGACGATTCGCCAATCGGCTGCTTTAAAAACACAAGCTAAACCTTATGCTGATATTGAACGGTTGTATGCAGTAGGCGCATCTGTCCATCCGTGTGGAGGCGTTCCGATCGTTATGATGGGAGCGACATTACTTGTCAATCGAATGGAACAAGAGATGAGGTGGAAAAATGGATACAGTGACGAACGCATATCTAGTATGTGAACAAACGATTCAAGGTGGATCAAAAACCTTTTATAAAGCCTTCTCTTTACTGCCGAAGCAAGATCGGATGGCAGTCTACGCCATCTATACGTTTTGTCGTCATCTCGATGATACGGTGGATGAATCAGCGACACCAAAAGAAAGCTTAGCGGAATTCCTGGAAGAGTTTCGTTTATTCCGGTCGGGTAACTCGATCAATAAACCCTTATGGATTGCACTCGCAGATGTCTTTAAACGGTATGAGATGGATGAGACGCCGTTTTTAGAACTGGCAGAAGGTATGCGGTGGGACATCGAAAAAAATCGGTACCACTCGCTGGAAGAGACGGAGAAATATAGTTATTATGTCGCGAGTACGGTTGGCTTGATGCTGTTGCCGATTCTTGCACCGAAACAAAATGATTTACGGGAGTCCGCCATTCAACTCGGAATCGCGATGCAATTAACCAACATTCTTCGGGATGTCGGAGAAGATGCAAAGCGGGGACGTATCTATTTACCGAAAGATTGGATGGACCAGTATGGTGTGACAACGGAATCGTTGTTGGCGGGAACTCCTTCCGGCGACTTTGCCGGATTGTGGGAAGCATTGGCATTAAGAGCCGAGCATTTATACGATGCAGCAACGCCTTCGTTTGACCGCTATCCGAAAGAAAGCCGTCGTGCACTGAAAGTGGCGGCTTTACTGTACCGGGGAATCCTCGACGCAGCACGTGACAATCAATACGATGTGTTCACGAAACGTGCTTATGTCAGCCGATGGCAAAAGATGAAGTTGCTCGCTACGATTTGACGAAAAACTCCATAAAAAAAAGACCTCGGCGGGGACCAAGGTCTTTTTTTTATGGAGTTTAGACCGGGGAGTCTAAACTAAAATCTGTTTGTACAAAATCAGATACAGAGTTCCAACAAGACAGGTCGCGATCCACGGGGATGGATCTGATGATGATTGAGCTGTCCGTAAACGAATCGGGATGAGACGATCTAAGGGGGAACGTCGTAAGTCATGCCGAACCGTTTACAGTGGTGTATCGATTGAACAAGTGGGTCTTGAACAAATGATTCAGACGAAACAGATATGTTAAGTTCCTAAACGCGTTTGACTCGGGGAAGTCACCATGCGCTTGATTGAGGATGTGGGGTCAATCACTACCTCTTGAACTCGAAGTAATCGTATCAAATCTAAGTTGTCCGTACAAGTAATTGATATGCAATTCACATAACGTTCACAGGGTGGCAGCGACTGCAGACACGATTCGTTCGCTTGCCAGTTTTCCTGAAAGCGTCACCATTGGACTACCGCCACCGGGATGCGTCGATCCGCCGGCAAAAAACAAATTGTGAACATTCTTTGAACGGTTACTTGGACGCATGAAAGCTCCCCGTGTACCATTCGAAGAAAGACCATACAGCGAACCATGATACGCTGAAAATTTCTGTTCAATATCCTGTGGTGTAATCCGTTGTTCGAATAAAACGTCAGACGTAATATCGATTCCGAACTGTTGAAGGCGTTGATCGATGATTTTATCGTACGTGTCAAAATCAACGGCAGATCCTTTGTGGGTAGCCGGAGCATTGACAAGGACAAACAGGTTGTCACCGGCTTCTCCCATTTCCGGTGCCGTGACCGAGGAATTCGAGATGTAGATGGTCGGCTCTTCTGCATAGCGATGTTGATTAAATAACGCTTCGAATTCGGCTTCATAGTCGGAAGAGAAAAAGACGTTATGATGGGCAAGTCCGGCAATACGGCGTCCGAGTCCGATGCACCGGACATAAGCAGAAATCGACGGCTCCATTTGCGCAGGAGTCGGATTTTTGAAGTCAGGCCGGACCGTTTCTGAAATCAACCGTGGATATTGGGTAAGCAGGTCACCATTTAACACGATGAAATCAACAGACAGGTAATCGACATGATTGAGTTCGATCTCCGTTGCCAACTGATTGGTCACTTCAATCTGTGTCACTTCGTCACCTAGCCGAAACGTCACACCGAGTTCACGGGCGCGACGGGCAAATCCTTCGGCAATGGCGGTATTTCCGCCACGTGTGAAATAAACACCGTCATTCAGCTCGAGATGGGCAATTAAACCGAATGTTGCCGGCGCTTGAAACGGGCTGCTTCCGATGTAAGTCGCATACCGATCGAGTGCTTGGATCAGCTGGGGATCTTTAAAATATTTTTTGTGTAGCCCGTGAAGTGTCTTAAAGGGATGGATCTTCGTCATGTCACGCAATAAGGAAAAATTAAAATAAGAGTCGATATTGATGAAAAATTGTTGTTTGGCGATATTGTACAGTTCCCGGACTTCATCTTGATAACCCGTAATATCATTTTTGGCAAGTTGTCCCTTCGTGAAACGGTCAACTTCAGTCCGCATCGCTTCACGGCCGCTGGCAAATGTCAATGAACGACCGTCCGGAAAATGATTGACCGTATGACGCGTCAATTTTTCAAAAGTAAAATAGTCATCAGGATCTGCTCCCGATTCCAAAATGACGGATTGAAAGATTTCAGGCATTGTGATCGTATTGGGACCGAAATCAAAACGGTGTCCCTCTGATGTGATAGGCATCATCTTTCCACCAATGTGTTCATTACGTTCAATGACGGTGACTTTAAATCCTTTTGAAGCAAGTGAGATGGCGGCACTCAAACCGCCGAGTCCCGCTCCGATGACTGCGATATGTTTCATAACAATGAAACCTCCTTAAGAATATGTCCGACCCTTCCAACTGATTTCCCTTTTCTTCAGTCTTCGAATCATCGCTGTCGCGAGTAATACGACATAAAGAATGGACGCAACAGGATGCCAAAACCAAGCACGAGAAATCATGGCCTTCCGATCGATGCGGTAACGGGCAATCATCATCAAAAGAAAGGCTCCGAGCGTCCAAAAGGACGGGAAAAAGAAGACAAGCGGTAAAGCGGCCGCTTGGATCAAGTAAAACAGCAGGAAATAGCTGCCGGCGATATAGGAATCATTCATACCGCGAAAGACGTTTTTCAGGAAACCTTGCCAGACGTCACGGTTGGTCGCATACATGTCACAGCTGACATAAGGAGCCACGTCGACGAGCGTTGTCGTAAAGCCGTTTTGTTTGAACGTCCGGCAGAGTTCCAAATCGTCGACGAGCGCCATTTGAATCGCCTGATGTCCGCCGACTTGTTCATAAGCATGCCGTTCAACAAGGACGACCATCCCGTTTGCTGCTGCAAAGGCGGGATGCTTGACCTTCCGGAAAGCAATCGGAAGGTGTTGGGCGATCAAGACATGTTGCATCGGAATGAGACACTTTCCGAGAAAAGTCGGAACAGGGAACGACGGAAAGCCTGATAAGAAGACCGCCTGTTCTTTTTGAAGCGTTGCGTAGAGCCGGGGAACCGTGTCTGCTGCCAGTGTGATGTCAGCGTCTAAGAACAATAGGTATTCTTCATGAGTCGCCTGTGCCAATTGATGACAGGCATGGACTTTCCCGGCCCATCCGGATGGTAGGTCGAGACCGTCGATGATCGTGAACTGATTTTCATCACTGACCAGCCGGACTAACAGATCGCGGGTCCGGTCAGTCGAGCGGTCTTCGTATAAATAGACGTGCATATTCGGATGAAGCGCTTGTCGGAGGGAATGAATCAGTTTCTCGACATTCCGTTCTTCGTTCCGTAGCGGAATACAGATTGCAAGACTCGGCGGAAGAACAGGTTCGCTTAGTTTCGGTAAAAACGACAGATTGATGAACGTGTAGAGACAAACAAGTGCTGCAACGGCAAACAGTACGATGATCATGAACGGATCGCCCGTAACCACTGTTCCGTCTTCACAGGAAGCGGCTCCTTTCTTGTAGTCAATACACGGTACGATTCAACGCGTTCTTCAACGGCATCCGTCCGGACATCGTCGTACAGCCGGGTCATCGCATCCGTCAGATAACGCAACTGTTCCGAAGCACGCGCAGCAGGCAGTTCAATGGTCCGGGTGCGGATGTAGACGTCCGGCTGTTGTTCGTGACCAAATGAATAATAAAACGAAAACAGGGAAATCGACCGGGCTGTTTTGGCAAGATGTGTCGCCCCGCTGCTGAGTTGGAGCGGACGCTCTTCTTGATGCCGTTCCTCCCCTTGAGGGAACATCCAGACACTGCTTCCGTCTGCCAACCGCTCTTTTGCATACTGCAGACTTTGCTTGATTTCTCCAAATGAACTCCGATCGATCGAGAATCCTCCAAGACGGGTGAAAAAAGGAAACCGTTCCAGTCCATGCTGATCAATCATGACGTAAGGGTCGTGACGCAGGACTGTTTGATCCAAATGAAATAAAATCATGCCATCCCACCATGAGCCGTGCGTCGCGAGCATCAAGCCGGGTGTCGGTAAATCATCTGCCCGGTACAGGACACGGTGAAACTGCTTTCGGATTAAGCGTTCTTTTACGTAGAAATGAAAAGTGTGTTCAGCCCATTTGCTTTTGTTTGCTTTTTGCAAAACGCACACCTCCTTGTGTGAGCCAATAGGTAATACCAGCGAGAAGACTGATCAGTGTCACACCGTAAAGTCCTGCGACACCTGCTGTCAGACCGAACAGCGCATGAAGCATCAGAAAAAGATACTGGTTGTTCCGTTCAAGAGCTGTGATGGTAGACTGTTGTTCAAACCGGGCGATCAGGAGCGAGAAAAAGAGTGCCGTTCCATACCAGCCAAAAAAGTTTTGTGTCGGAATGTCATAATAGAAACCGCCGTCCTGCCAGAGCCAATAGGATTTGACGTTGGCAGCCACCGGGTCGATGGCCATATCCAGCCAGACTGCAAACAACGGGACTAAAATGACCGTGTTGAAACGAATCGGGAATCGTCGTGAGAAAGCAAGGCTGGCTCCCATGACAGACAACCAGGCAGCACCGATCGTGATCGGTACACCAAACAGCAGGACGCCAAAATCGGCCTCATAGGCATATGTACCAAACGGCCAGCCGGTATGGACACCGATCGATTCGATGATGATGGACCCGAAGAAAATGACGGGAATAATGAAACGTCCTTTCGGTACGACATCCCACAGGTAAAGCGCGGCATATAAACCCGATGCAAATAAAAAAACAGCGTTTGCCCATTCCAGCCAAGGCGGAAGTAAGGAAAAAACGACTAAAATCAGTCCGATAAAAAACCAGACGGTAAAGAATAACCAGAGTTTCTTTTGAAACCGATCCATCATGAGTACGTCCTCCATCTCTTTTTATTCTGATATTAGTATACCCGTAGCAAAGGGCGTCGAGCCAGAATGGAGGTGGAATTTACGGTAGTGAACTACTCACCACTTATTTGCTTCGCAAATTGAAGGGGGAGCTTCTTGGGAAGACCGTACTTTTAAGAGCTACGATTATTTGCCAAGCTCATCGGGTGGTTCCCACCCTGAAGGGTTTTCAGTCTGCTAACAGCAACAAGTTGATACTTGCATTGATATCTCGATCATGATGCGCACCGCAAGTACATGTCCACTCGCGCACATCCAACGTTTTCTTCTCACCTTTTACTCCACAAGAAGAACAGATTTGGGTCGAGGCGTACCATTGATCCGCCTTGATAAGTGTTCGTCCGTAGAATGCGCATTTGTATTCTAACTGTCGGACGAACCCATACCAACTGACATCTCCAATCGATTTGGCGATCTTATGGTTCTTCATCATGTTCTTCGATTTAAGTGTCTCGACGACGATGACTTGGTTATCGTCAACCATCCGTTTCGAAAGCTTATGAAGAAAATCTTGACGTTGATGTGCAATCTTTTCATGTTTCTTGGCGAGGATGTTCCTCGCCTTCTCTCGGTTCTTACTCCCTATCTTCTTGCGGGCCAAAGCGCGTTGCGCCTTCTTTATCTGCTCTTCGGACTTTCGAAGAAAACGAGGATTGTCAACTTTCTCAGAAACACGTTCATCATTTGTCAGGATGGCGAAGTGCTCCAAACCAAGGTCGATTCCTACTTTATTTTGGGCTGGAACCCATTGCTCTTCGGCTTGATCGACAAGGATGGAGATGAAGAATTTCCGCGTCTTCGTCATCGAGACCGTCGCGGACTTGATCACACCATCAAACGGACGATGTTGTTTCAACTTCACAAAACCGATTTTAGGAAGTTTCACCTTACGATCTTCGATGCGGATGCTTCCCTTCAGATTGTTTGTTGTGTAAGAGGCTCGGTCGTTGTGCTTCGATTTGAATTTCGGAAACCCGACAGACTGATCTCGAAAAAAGTTTTGATACGCCTGGTTTAAGTCCATCTGAGCGTTCGCAAGAGAAAGACTGTCGACTTCTTTGAGGAAGGGGAATTCGGGCTTGTACTTCGCCGGGGTTGGGAGCTTCTGCTTCGCGTCAGGATTGAGCTTCGAATCTTCATACAATCGGATCCGCTCTTCGAGCATCTTATTGTAGACGAAACGGACACAACCGAACGTCTTCACGAAATATTCTTGTTGGGATTTCGTCGGATAGAGTCGAAACTTGTACGCCTTCAGCAAAGCAATCACTCCTTTCCTTGTTTTTCGATATAGTGTCTGATGACGTCGCTTGTCGCACCTCCGGTCGTCACTAGACAGTAACTTCGAGACCAAAACATTTCTTTCCATAGTTGTTTCTTGATATGCGGAAAGTCTCGTTTGATCAGTCGGCTGCTTGCACTCTTGTAAGCGTTCAGAAACTTTGACATCTCCGTGTTTGGGTGTGCTTTGAAGAGCACATGGATATGATCGCCGTCATGATTCCACTCGTTCAGCGTGATGTGATACGATGCACCGATTCGTTCGAACGTCTGTCTCGCGAAGTCCGAGATGGCGTCATCGATCACTTTGCGTCTGTATTTCACTACTAGGACAAGGTGATAATTCAGAAGAAAGACTGAATGTTTATTTGTGTCCATTTTCATTGATATATCAGTCCTTTTGGTTAGTCACACTGATTGTATCAAACGATTCTAGTCTTGCCAAGACGGGCGATTCATCTCCCACCTACGCTTGGCTTCGTCCCGGTACGCTTAGAGGTGGGAGAATTCTCGCTAAATTTAGTTAAAAAAAAACAGACCGGATGAACCGGTCTGCTAATCGATCTGGTGATTTTTCTGTTTTTTCTTTTTGATGAAGGAAAATAACAAAAAGGCGATGTAGAGAGGAACGGCGACGAACCAGAAAGTCGACCACTCGTTGCTGCGGGCAATCATGACGTAGGTTACGTACAGCAATGTAAAAGTGATGACAAATGTATGTCGCGGTACCGGAATATCCTTGAAACTCGGAATTTTGACTCGGCTTACCATTAAGAAGGCGAGAGCCGTAAAGACGAGCGGCACCATTAAATCATTCATACGGCCGCTGAACAGGGTGACGACGGCTAAGATACCTCCGGCTGCTGTAATCGGCACGCCGGAAAAATAGGCGGAAGCTACATTAGTGGCCGACAGATTGAAACGGGCCAGGCGGAATGCACCAAACAGAGGGAACAACGCCGCAATCAGCAAACCAATTTCTCCAAAATCATAAAAATAAGTGTAATAGGCCATCATGGCTGGAGCGACACCGAAGGTCACGACATCAGCGAGTGAGTCCAGTTCTTTTCCGAAATCACCAGCGACACCAAGCATACGGGCGATCCGACCATCCAAACTGTCGAGCATCATCGCGATGACGATCAGTAAGGTCGCATTTTGAAAATCTCCCCGCGCCGCCATGACGATGGCAAGAAAACCACAGTATAAATTTCCGAACGTAAAGAGGTTCGGAATAGAGTTACGCACACGTTCTTTCCACAAAATGATTCCTCCTGCCACTTCTTCGATACTATCCATCATATCATAAACAACTGATAGATATCAGCGGTTCATGAAGACAATCCCGTTCGTGAAGCGGAGAAAATCATCAGGAGCGAGTTTGACCTGCAGACCGCGTTTGCCAGCCGAAATGATGATGAATTCTTGATTCAGAGCCGAATCCGATAAAAGGACCGGGAAAGGTTTTTTCGCACCAATCGGGGCGACACCTCCTCGGATGTACCCCGTCAGTTGCTTTAAATCTTTCATTGGCACCAAATGTGTTTTCTTGGCAGACACCGCCCGGGCGACTGCTTTTAAACTGACTTCCTCTTCGCCGGAAATGACAGCAAACACATATTGATGGGCGTCTGTTTCTAAAACTAATGTTTTAAAAATAGACGAAAGCGGGTAATTAATCTTTCTAGCGACATTTTGAGCGGATAAATCCTGTTCATCAACAGGATAGGAAAGCAAGTCGAACGGGATGTCAGACTGCTTTAGAAGTCTCGCGACGTTCGTTGTGGTCATGTTGTTCTCCTTTGACGACAGCATATTGAGCCCACTTCCGACTGTTCCAACGTTTTAAGGCAAAGATACCGCGGAACCACTCGTCGGCAGAGAAGGCAATCCAGATACCGAGTAAACCGAGTCCATATTGCAAGCCGAGTGTATAACTGAGCACAACAGCGATTCCCCACATCGAGAGAATACCGATTGCGACAGGGAAACGGACGTCCCCGGCTGATTTTAGTGTTCCCATCAGAACGATATTCATGGCACGGCCCGGTTCAAGAATGACACTCGCCCATAACAACGGAATACCGATGGCGATGATTTCCGGACTTGATGTGAACATAGACAGAATGGATGTTCCGACAGATGCCAGTGCAACAGCAGAGGCAAAACTGGCAAAAACAGCGATTTTCAGCGTTTTTACAGCACGTGCATGTGCTGCTTCGAATTGCTGAGCCCCGACTTGGCGGGCGACTAATAATTGTGTCCCTTGTGCGATGGCTAATGTGAATAAGAAACAAAGCATTGTGATGTTTGAGACATAAACGCGTGCAGAGAGAGCAGACTCTCCGATGGTTGCGATGAAACCGGTAATGATCAGTTGAGAAAACTGATACGATACACCTTCTCCGGCAGAAGGGATTCCGATGTTCATGATACTTTTAATATCGCGTCGATTGATTTGTACCAAATCTTTTAACTTAAATCGTAAAGAAAGTTTCCGGTAAACAACGAAAAAGAGTAAAGCGACGGCGACAGACCGGGCAATGACGATCGACCAAGCGACTCCGGCGACTCCAAGGACAGGAATACCGAATAATCCGAGGACGGCAATGACATTACCAAAGGCACTGACGAAGTTCATCAGTAACGTGACGTACATAGCATTTTTTGTAAAACCGTGACTGCGTAAGATGGCACCGAGTGTAAGAGAGATGGCTTCCAAGAATAAGAAGAGACCAACAATCTTTAAGAACGTTTCGCCATATACGAGTGTTTCTCCTTCTAAAGAGAAGAATCCGAGTAATTGTTTTCCGAACAAGGCAACAAGAACGGAAATGATTAAACCGATATATAAATTGATGGAAAAAGCAGATCGTGCGGTCTGGCGGGCATCCTGAACTCGTTTCGCCCCTAAGTATTGACCAATGATGATGGTTGCTCCAACGGATGTGATGTTAAACAGGATGATGAAAATGTTCAGCACCTGATTGGAAACACCGACAGCGGCAGCTGCACTGTCAGAATAATAACTGAGAATCAATGTAGCGATGATCCCGAGGCTCATATGAAGCGCGATTTCAATGAATAGCGGCCATGTAATTTGGAATAATGATTGTTGTTTAACTGTTTTCATAAATTTAATTCCCCTTTAAGTCCTTAAAACGTATTGTCTTTCTGTATCTTTTGGAAACTATACGCCTTCGATTTTCATAATGAAAGAGCAAAAGGTAAGCTTTCATAAAAAAAGAGAGTATTTAAAAGGATTTTCATAAAACATCACGAATACATCATAATGAATGGATGTTCATTTTTGAAATGGAGGGGAATGGAATGAAAACTGAAATCACTTATGCTGTTGAAGAGCAGGTTGCGACCATCACGTTATCACGTCCGGAACGGCTGAATGCGCTCACATCAACACTTTTAACCGAACTAGCGGAGTCGATCGAAGAGGCGAATCAAGATGATACTATTCGGGTCATCGTTTTGACGGGGGCCGGGCGCGGATTTTGTGCGGGCCAGGATTTAAAAACCGTACAACCCGGTATGGACCACGGGGACTACTTAAAACAATATTACCATCCTGTCATTCGGGCATTGGCAACGACGAAAAAGCCGACCATCGCTGCCATTAATGGAGTGGCTGCAGGGGCGGGACTCTCTCTTACATTAGCCTGTGATTTCCGGATCGTACGCGATGATGCGAAATTATCACTTGGCTTCATCAATATCGGACTGGTTCCGGATGCCGGTGCTCCGTACTTCTTACCCCGGTTGATCGGGTCAGCTAAAGCACTCGAGCTTGCCTTATTAGGTGAAACAATTACCGCGCAACAAGCCTACGACTATCATTTAGTGACAAAAAGTGTGGACGCCGGACAGTACGAACAGGAAGTAGCTTCTTTTGCTAAACTTCTTGCCAGCCGACCGACGAAAGTCATCGGATATATCAAACAGTTGCAATCAGCAAGTTCCGAATCGACACTCGAGGATATGCTGGCTCAGGAAATTATTTATCAATCCCGTGCCGGAAAGACAGAAGATCACCAGCAAGCGGTTCAAGCATTTCTAGAAAAAAAAGCGCCCGTTTTCAGCGGTCGCTGATGACAGAGTGAACGACTAATAGGACTTTCCGGAAATCTGCCGGAAGGTCCTATTATGATTCACTTGATTTTTTGTTTGATCTTTTGAGCAGTCGCATGAGTACGATCCGTCAGGCCGGTTGAGATTCGAAATAGCATGATTCCAAGAAAAGCGGAAACAAAAATATACAATCCGGTCAATGTGACAAAAGCTCCGCTCGCAAGCGTGATGAATAAAATAGAGAATTCTCCGCGTGGTCCTAAACAGAATCCGGACTCAATCGCATGGTAGTTGGAAAGACCAAACGCTCGTCCCCCTAAAAAACCGACCAGGAATTTAGAAAGAAGTCCCCAAACGACGAGGGCAACGAAAAACCAATCCAAGGGGAGCCCTTCCGTCAATTCAAACGACATGCCGAACGAGATGAAAAACAAGGGTAAAAGTAAATCTTGGAAAGGCGTTACCAGTCTTTTTAAATAACGTGTCTCTTTAATTTCCGTTAATAAAATCCCGACGATAAACGCACCCAGGACTTCGGATAAACCAAACATGATCCCGATTCCTGAAAAAGTCAAAATTAAGCCGATGATTCCGATGCCGGCATCCGGGTGACGGTAAAGAGAATCGACGACTCTCGATTTTTGACGGATGAAGACCGTTAAAAAAATCAGAGCACTGAATAAGAAAATAAATCCAAGAAAAATCGTTCCGACTTTTACGAAGGTGAACTCTTGTGTTCCGAGAACAAAGGGGGCACTTGTTAATAAGAGAGGCGCCGCTAAATCTTCGAAGATAAGTAACGAGAGAACAAACCGATTCACGTCTTTGTGTTTATCCGGTTCGCGGTCGAGCAGGCGGGCCGAAATCGACGAACTTGTTGCATACAGAACACAGCCAATTAAAAATGCCTCGGGTACCGAAAATCCGAAGGTCAAAGTCAAGAGGAAGGTACCGCCAAACGATAACAGAAGATCAATCAGTCCCGCTTTCCAGATGTTGCGAAACTGGATTAATAAATCAGCGACCGAAAACTTCAGACCGAGCAGGAAAAACAAGACGATGATGCCTGCTTCTCCACCGAGTTTTAATTCTTCCGGCAAATCATAATAAAGACCAAGTATGATTCCGATCAGGATAAAGGCAAGAATGCTCGGGAGGTGAAACCGTTCGCTGAAATAACTGACGACGAACAAGCCGATCAGAATCAATCCCGCATAAAGAAATATTTCCATGAGAGAGTTTTCCCTCCTTTCTTTTTCCTTTACCCTAAATCAAACACCTTAACGGGTTTGTCACAGAAATGAAAAAAGACAGACTTTTGCTGAGGGGCAAAAAGTCTGTCTGAAAATCAAATCACTTGAATGATAGTTCCTGTATACGGAGCGAGCGTCACTTCTAATGAAGGAAGTGGTGTGTTCGAAAAGAGATCCATTCCTTGGCCGGACTGAGGAGCAGGGATTGTCGCCTGATGATTCGAGTTATTGAAATAGACGTAATACGTCCCATCCTGACTCATACGACGCATGACGATGGTATTGGTTTCATCGTCGGCATGGACGAATGAAATCTGTCCGTGATTGGCAAGTGTCCTGTGCTGCTTTCGTAACTGAAGCAGATGTTTCGTGTACATCAACAGATTCAAATCCTGCTCTTCCGGATTCCACGGCATACATTTCCGGCAACCCGGATCCTGATCACCGTCGAGTCCGATTTCATCTCCGTAATAGATAACCGGACTTCCGGAGAAGGTCAGCATGGATAACAGCAGCAGACGCATCTTGTTTTTGTCGTTTCCGGCACGGGTCAAGGCACGCGGCGTATCGTGTGAACCGATTAAGTTAAACGATACTTCGTTGACGTTGACCGTGTTTGAGAATAAGACATGCGACATGTCATTGGCATAGGTGGAAGCAGATGTCTTATCGAGTGCAAAGAAATTAAGTGCAGCATTCGTGAACGGATAGTTCATAACGGCATCAAATTGGTCACCGAGCAACCATTCCTGTGAATCGTGCCAAATTTCACCGAGAATATACGTCTCCGGATCCGCTTCCTTGACGACAGAACGGAAGTCACGCCAGAAGGCATGATCGACTTCGTTGGCAACATCAAGCCGCCAGCCGTCGATCCCGAATTCTTCGACCCAGTAACGGGCGACATGAAGTAAGTATGCTTTTACTTCCGGATTTTCCGTATTGAACTTCGGCATTTCCGGAACAAACGCAAACGTGTCATAGTTCGGCATCGGCTCGGTTACGAGAGGGAAGTTCCGGAGGTGGAACCAATCCCGGTAAGAAGAATTGCTGCCGTGTTCCCGAATGTCGGCGAATGCTTTATGGTGGAAACCGGCATGATTAAAGACGGCATCCAGCATGATGCGAATTCCATTTGCATGCAGTAAATCAACCATTTCCTTAAACTTTTCTTTAGTTCCGAACTGCGGATCAATTTCCAAATAATCAATCGTGTCGTATTTATGATTGGACTTGGCTTCGAAAATTGGACAGAAGTAAATGCCTGTGATGCCGAGATCCACTAAGTAATCGATTTTATCAATGACGCCTTGAAAATCACCGCCGAACAGATTTGTCGTTGTAGGTGCCGTACTATTCCATGGAAGGGTACCGGCCGGATCATTCGTCGAATCTCCGTTGGCAAAGCGGTCGGGGAAGATTTGATACCATACTGTATCCTTCACCCAGTCCGGAGCATGGAACACATCCACTTTGTTTAAAAAAGGAACACAGAAGTAGTATCCGGTATCATCTAGCGGCTTTTCATCAAACCAGCCACGTTCGGTAAAGACTTGACTCGAATGTCCGTCGTGAAGCCGGAATCCGTAACGAAGTCGGCGGAAAGGAGGAACGACATCGATGAACCAATAATCGAATAACTCATCTGACCCGCTCCGTTTCATAGGGGTTTCGAAAGTATTCCAATAGTTTGATTTGGACGGATCAAAGTTCCAATCGGCATCATCCGGGTTTTCGGTATGCCAGTCGTACGGATCTCCCCAAATAAGATCAACATGATCGACGTCATTTTTTTTCGTCTGCAGTCGAACATGAATGGTTTTGTCATCATACTTATAGACGAACGGTGACATCGCGCGGTGGAAAACAGCTTCTTTCAGCATTTTGGTCACTCCCTATGTGCAATCGCTTGCATTCTAATATAATTGTCCTCGACCTAAGAATAGTGAAGCGCTTTCTTAAAGTCAATTGGAATTCCAGAAAAAAACAAGAGGAGACAGGGAATCCTCCTATATTAGCGCAATCGATTGCACTTAGTTGTGCAAATCAGATAAATGTAAACGTTTTCTTTTTAAAATCATTTAACTAATGCGCCCGAACGATTTTTAAGAATACTTTTCGAAAATCTTTTTTGAATGTAAGGAAATATTTAAAGAAAAGGACTTGTCAAAAGGATTTTAGATTGTATAATAAAAATGTAAAGGTGATGCAAACGTTTTCATAAAACGCTTACAACCGCTCGGTTGTTATCATGAGAAAATGGTTGTGCCTTTATGCAAACGTTGTGCATCAGAACTTATCATTCGTACGTTAACTTGGGGAGGAATTTTCGAACATGGAAATCAAAAAATTAGTAGCAGGTCTTTCAGTATCTGTCATGGCAATCGGTGCTCTTGCAGCATGTGGCGGCGGAACAGATTCAGGTTCTTCTGATACAAGTTCAGAAGGCGGTAAAAAACCAACGAAAATCGTTATCTGGGAAGATACAGAAAAAGCGGAAACAACTAAAGCCGCTGCTAAAGCATTTGAGGAAAAAGAAGGCGTCAAAGTTGAAGTCAAAGAAGTTAAAATGACAGATCAACAAAAGAAAGTCGCTCTTGACGGTCCTGCAGGAAAAGGTCCGGATATCATTCTTCTTCCACATGACCAAATCGGAACAGTTGTTGACCAAGGGTTGATTGCTGAACTCAAAGACGGTGAAAAAGCACTCGAACCTTTCATCGATACAGCTAAATCAGCTGTTACGTTCGACGGTAAAGTTTACGGTTATCCTAAAGCAGTTGAAACACCAATCCTTCTTTTCAACAAAGATGAGTTAAAAGAAGCACCGGCTTCAATGGATGACCTGTACAAAATCTCAACAGAGCAGAAAAAAGACGGTAAATACGGTTTCCTCGCACTATGGGATAACTTCTACTTCGCACACGGTCCAATCGGTGGATACGGTGGATACGTCTTTAAAGATAACGGTGGAAAACTTGATCCTGCTGACATCGGTCTCAACAACAAAGGTGCAGTTGAAGGAATGGATTACATCGGTAAATGGTATAAAGAGGGGCTCTTCCCGAAAGGTTTGATCGGCGGTGGCGGTGGTCAAGCAATGGACCAATTGTTCGGCGACAAGAAAGCAGTCGCAGTCATGAACGGACCATGGGCAGTCGCAAGCTATAAAGAAAAAGGGATTAACTTAGGTGCTTCAGCACTTCCGAAGCTTCCAAACGGTGAAGCAATCAAAACATTCGTAGGCGTGAAGACGTATGCTGTTTCAGCTTACTCGGAAAACCAAGAATGGGCAGAAAAATTCCTCAAATCGTTAACGGGTGAAGAAAACGCGAAAGCGATGTTTGAGAAATACAACGAGATCCCACCGGTCACTTCGCTTCAAGAAGATGCAACGATCAAAGACAACGAAGTGGCAGCAGCCGTCTTCGCACAGTCTAAAGACGGTGTACCAATGCCGAACATCGCTGAAATGGGTCAAGTTTGGGACCCAATGGCAGCAGCACTTCAACTTGTTGCAACAAACAAACAAGATGCACAAAAATCAGCTGATGACGCTGTGAAACAAATCAAGCAACAAATCGAAGCAAACAATCAATAATCAACTGAATGACTGACACAGAATTAAAGAAAGGGGGATCTTGGATTCCCCCTTATCTTTATGGTTGGAAGAGAAGCCTGAGGTCAGACATGACCTTTGGAAAGGAGAACAGACGATGGCGGCCATTGCGACACCACAACCCACGAAAACACCAAAGCCAAAAACGAATCACCGGACGATTGCAGCAGCGATATCGATCGTTCCAGGGATGGGACAACTGTACAACAAACAATTTTTAAAGGGTGCGACATTTTTTATCGTCGTCCTATCGTATTTTTTAGTTAACTTCGAACTGTTTTTTAAAGGTGCTGGGAACGGTCCCGGAGATCGCGGAGCGATCTGGGGATTGATTACACTCGGTGAGGTAGCAGGCGTAAGGGGGGATCACTCGATCTTCTTGATGGTCGAGGGAATCATTGCATTGATTCTGCTTGTGTTTGGTATCTCCATTTACGTTTGGAACTTTATCGATGCGTATCGAATCGGTAAGCTCCGTGACTTGGAATTAGAAGTTCCTTCTTTGAAAATGCAGTTGCGGAACTTCCGAGATAACGGATTCCCGTACGCGATGCTGATTCCATCGTTGGTTCTCCTTGTCTTTACGGTCGTCTTACCTTTGATTTTCACGTTTTTGATTGCCTTTACGAACTATAAGTTCAATAATTCGCCACCGGCGAAACTCGTCGACTGGATCGGGATTCAAAACTTCCTGAACATCTTTACGGTCGACATCTTCCGCGACACGTTCGTCAGCGTACTCGGATGGACACTCGTTTGGACGGTCGCTTCGACAACAGGTGTCATCGCAATCGGGATCGGTCTTGCGGTCTTGTTGAATCAAAAAGGGTTAAAAGGAAAACGGTTCTTCCGTTCAATTTTGATTTTATCTTGGGCTGTACCGGCATTTATCACAATCCTCATCTTCCGCTCCATGTTCAATGAGACGTTTGGTGTCTTTAATACGACACTGCTACCGGCGATCGGACTTGACAGCGGGCTCGAGTGGATGACAGATCCGACTTATACGAAGCTTGCTTTAATCGGTATTCAGTGGTGGCTCGGTTTCCCGTATATCATGACATTGACGACAGGGATTCTGCAGTCGATTCCAGAAGATTTGTATGAAGCGGCAACGATTGACGGTGCGACGTCAGGTGAAAAATTCCGCCTGATTACATTACCGATGATCTTGTTTGCAACAGCACCGATCTTGATTACGCAATATACGTTCAACTTCAATAACTTCAACATCATCTATCTCTTTAACAACGGGGGACCGGCTGTTCCGGGTCAATCGGCCGGTGGAACAGACATCCTGATCTCCTGGATTTACAAACTGTCACTTGGTTCGAATCCGCAGTACGGATTTGCTGCCGCGATTACGCTGGTGCTGTCGTTCTTCATCATGACGATTGCCGTCATTCAGTTTAAACGTTCAAAATCATTCAAAGATGAGGATATGATCTAATGAGAAAACAAAACCGAATCAATATGGCGTTGTCATACCTCATTTTGACGATCGCCTCGATAATTATCGTGTATCCGCTCCTTTGGGTTGTCGGCACATCGCTCAACCCGGGGAAAAGCATCACTTCGGACATCTTCCCGAGTAATCCGACATTGATCCATTACTTTGATTTATTTGATGCGACACAAACGGATTATGGCATGTGGTATCTGAATACGATCAAAATCGCTGTCATTACGATGGTCGTTTCCGTCGCACTGATTACGTTGACGGGTTACATCTTTTCACGTTACCGGTTCGTCGGACGTAAGAATTCACTGATCTTGTTCCTCGTCTTGCAGATGGTTCCGCAATTTGTTGCCATTATCGCAATTTACGTTCTGTTGAACATGTTGCAATTGTTTGATACGCATTTGGCATTGATTCTTCTGTATGCAGGGGGAGCGATTCCAATGAACACGTATCTTGCAAAAGGATATTTTGATACAATACCAAAAGAACTGGATGAAGCGGCGCGGATGGATGGGGCAGGACATCTTCGGATTTTCTGGCAGATCATTCTTCCACTTGCAAAACCAATGGTAGCGGTTATCGCTTTGTTCAACTTCATGGCACCGTTCAACGATTTCATCCTGGCGTCACTTGTTCTCCGCTCACCGGAGAAACAGACACTCGCTGTTGGACTGTACAACATGGTTTCAGAGCAATTCGATAATAACTTCACATTGTTTGCGGCAGGTGCCGTATTATCAGCAGTACCAATCGTTCTTCTGTTCTTCGCATTCCAGCGTTTCTTCGTATCTGGACTGACGGCAGGCGGAACGAAAGGTTAATCAATCAAGGGGGAATCAGCGGCATGAGACGAGGCGTGATGCTTCTCCTCTTGCCGCTTCTCTTGTCTATCGGAATATTTCCACAGACAAGCGAAGCTGCAGGATGGGAAAAGGAACGAATGTACTTCATCATGGTCGACCGGTTTGAAAACGGTGACAAAAGTAATGACTTAGAGGCAAATCCCGATGATCCAAAAGCGTTTCAAGGCGGGGACTTAGCAGGTGTCACAAAGCGTCTGGATTATATCAAGGATCAAGGATTTACATCAATCTGGCTGACACCGATTTTTAAGAACCGGCCAAACGGCTATCACGGATATTGGACGGATGATTATTATGAAATCGATCCGCATTTCGGAACAAAAGAAGAATTTAAAACGTTAGTCAAAGAGGCACACAAACGTGATCTGAAAGTGGTGCTCGATTTAGTCGTCAATCACCTCGGACCGAACCATCCACTCGTAAAAGAAAAACCGGACTGGTTCCATAAAGAACAGACCATCATGAACTGGAACAATCAGGCGGAAGTCGAGAACAATTGGCTGTTTGATTTACCGGATTTCAATACGGAAAATAAAGAGGTCGTCAAGTATTTAGTTGACGTTGCGAACTACTGGGTGGATGAGACCGGAATCGACGGCTACCGACTCGATACGGTCCGTCATGTTCCGCCGGCTTTTTGGAAAACATTCATCCCGGCCGTCAAAAAAGAGCATCCGGATCTCTTTTTATTAGGCGAAGTATTTGACGGTGATCCGCGTAAGATTGCGATCTATTCGAAACTGGGATTTGACTCTGTGACGAACTTCCCGTTTTACTACGGAATCAAGGATCAGTTTGCCCGGAAAAATGGTTCGGCGGAAGAATTAGATTCGGTTTATAATCGAGATACTACGTTTAATCCGAAAGCGATGTCCTTAGCGAACTTTATTGATAATCATGATTTAAAACGCTTTATTACGGAAGCGAAAATCGGTGGAGCCGCGGATGAGGAACGACAATTGCGTTTAGCGTTATTCGCTTTATATGCAGCACCCGGCATGCCGATTGTCTACCAGGGAACAGAAGTCGCGATGCCCGGTGGAGAAGATCCGGGAAACCGAATGATGATGGAATTCGATAAAAACGATAAGATGCAGGAATATGTGCAGACATTAAACAAGATGCGCAAGAACTATCCTGCTTTTGAGACTGGGAAACAGCGGTTGGTGGCTAAAACGGACCATATGGCGGTCTTCGAACGAAAAGTCAAAGATCAGTCTGTCCTATATGCCATCAATTTAGGGGAAAAGAAAACGACATTGCGCGTGAAAGCATCAGAAATCGGTGACGATCAACGTCTGCGGGGGCTATTGTTCTCTGACGTCGTACGTCAAGACGGAGATGCCTATGAAGTAACGCTTGATGCGGGCAGTGCCAATGGATATGTCGTGGAACATTCGCAGGTCAACTGGATGTCGCTCGTTGCGATCGGCTCAATCGCTCCGATCCTTGCCTTAATCATTTTATTCGTCCATCGACGACGGATCAATCGGACAAAGGAAACACACTAAAATACATTTGTAGGGAAATGATGAGGTGAAAGGGATGCAAGTAACAATCAAGGATGTCGCAAGAGAAGCGAACGTTGCACCGTCTACGGTCTCACGTGTAATTGCCAACAGTCCGCGCATCAGTCAAAAAACAAAAGAACGTGTCCGTCAGGCGATGGAGGAACTCGGCTACTATCCGAACGTCCATGCCCGGAGTCTTGCCAATCGAACGACTCAGGCCATCGGTCTTGTCATGCCCAGTGCAGCAACAAAAACACTGCAAAATCCATTTTTCTCGGAAGTAATTCGCGGAATCAGCACAAAAGCACATCAAAACGGTTATTCGTTGTATATGACGACAGGGGTTTCGGAAGAAGAAGTCTACGAAGGTGTCGTCTCGATGGTTCAGGGTCGTCGGGTCGACGGTGTCGTGGTCTTGTATTCCCGAACAGATGATAAGGTCGTTCAGTTTTTACAGGATTCAAAGTTTCCGTTCGTCGTTGTCGGGAAACCATTCAGTGACTCCTCACATGTCACTTATGTCGATACCGACAACTATCTTGCGGGGCGCGAAGTCACGAAATATTTACATCAACTTGGACATGAGTGCATCGCGTTTGTCGGGGGATCCCAGGATTTAGCCGTCACTCAGGAACGGGTCGGTGGATACAAGACAGCTTTGATGGAGGAAGGTCTTCCGATCAACGAATCATATATCGTCAGTGCACCGTTCATGACGACCGGAGGAGCAGACGCCGTCAAACGATTGATGTCGCTTGAGCACCCGCCGACGGCTGTCGTCGTCAGTGATGATATGATGGCGCTTGGTGTCATGAGTACGTTAAATGAGATGGAAATCAGCGTACCCGATCAGATGGCTGTCGTCAGTTTCAACAATCTGTTCATCGCAGAATTTTCCAGTCCGCCGTTGACCTCCGTTGAAATTAACATCTTCGGTTTAGGATTTGAAGCAACAAACTGTCTAATCGAACAAATGAACGAAGAGGCGACACCTTATGGAAAACGTGTCATCGTTCCTCATTATCTAGTTGTTCGTCAATCTTGCGGCGGCACGGCAAAATAAAATGAATGTTATTCAAGAAAACACCACTTGTCCGTTCGCGGCAGGTGGTGTTTTCTTGTGTGGAAAAGGACAAGAAAGCTCTCCGTGATCCAAAAAGACAGGACGAATGGAAAAAGATTTTTATTTTCGTGCAAACGATTGCATTAACGATGATTATGTGTAGAATAAAGAATGTAGAGAAAATTAAAACGCTTACAAAAAGATGCCTAAGCATCGATGTGATTAAGAATAAGGGAGCGACTAATCATGAAACGATTGTTTGATATCAATGAATGGAAAATTACGGAGCAGGGTTTTCATCCGGAAGACAACCGGCTTGCTGAATCGATGACAGCGATCGGAAACGGTCATATGGGAATGCGCGGAAATTTTGAAGAAGACTACTCGGGAGACACGCATCAAGGGATGTACGTCGCGGGCGTCTACTACCCGGATAAAACACGGGTCGGCTGGTGGAAAAACGGCTATCCGGAATATTTCGCCAAAGTCTTGAATGCCGTCAACATCATGGGACTTCGTGTTTCGATCAATGGCAAGAATGTCGATTTAAACGAGTGGGAAGTCGTCGATTTTAAACGGGAACTCGACATGCAACACGGTGTTCTGACACGGACGATGCTGATCCGAAACGGAATCGAGGAAACGAAAATTGAGTCGAAACGCTTCTTCTCGATCGTTGATAAGGAATTAGCTGCACTTCGTTACACGGTCACACCGGTCAACTTTGATGCGGAAGTCGTCATAGAATCCTATCTCGACGCCGACGTCGAAAACGAAGATTCTAACTATGACGAGAAATTCTGGCTTCCGGTCGAGCACGGCGTGGAAGAACGGTTTGCTTACGTCACGTCAAAAACGAAGAAGTTGGACTGGCATGTCACGGCGGCGATGATTACCGATGTCGAAGGTGCGAGATGCGAAGTGCTTGAAAGTACATTACAATATGTCGCCAATCGTTTCACGAAACAGGTACCGGCCGGCGAAGCAGTGACGGCTGAAAAGTTAGTGGCCCTCGTCACGAATCGTGATTATGAGATTGAAGACTTGCTGGCACAGGCGATGAAACGCGTGAATGACGCTTTTGAGAGCGGATTTGACAATGTGCTTGCAGCACATGAAGCGGCCTGGTTGAAGCATTGGGAAGAAGCGGACGTGAAGATTGAAGGGGATATCGAAGCCCAACAGGGAATTCGTTTTAACATTTTCCATATGTTCCAGACGTACACAGGCGAAGATTCCCGCCTGAACATTGGGCCAAAAGGATTTACGGGAGAAAAATACGGTGGGGCGACTTACTGGGATACAGAAGCATATTGCCTGAACTTCTATCTTGCGACATCGAAGCCGGAGGTTGCCTGGAATTTGTTGAAGTACCGTCATAACCAACTCCCACAAGCAAAAGAAAATGCGGATAAAAATGTCGGAATGAAGGGTGCTTTATATCCGATGGTGACGATGAACGGGGAAGAGTGCCACAATGAGTGGGAAATTACGCATGAAGAAATTCACCGGAACGGTGCGATTGCCCATGCGATTTATAACTATACGAACTACACAGGAGATACCTCTTACCTCGGACAATACGGCTTTGAAGTGCTCGTTGAAATCGCACGTTACTGGGCGAGTCGCGTCAACTATGTCCCGCATAAAGATGTTTATATGATTCTTGGTGTCACTGGACCAAATGAATACGAAAATAACGTCAATAACAACTGGTATACGAACTTAATGGCTGCCTGGTGTCTCGAGTATGCGCAGACCGTCTATCGTCACCTGGAGCAGGAAGAACCGGCACGCCTCGAAGAATTGATGCATCAATTGGCTCTCACGGAAGAAGAATTAGCTCACTGGGCCGAGATTGATCAGAAAATGTATTATCCGAAAGACGATTCTGTTCCGGATGTATTCATGCAGCAAGACGGTTTCATGGATAAGGAACAGATTATGGTCGCGGATCTTGATCCAAAACACCTACCATTAAACCAAAATTGGTCGTGGGACCGTGTTCTGCGTTCTGTCTTCATCAAACAGGCTGATGTTCTGCAAGGACTCTATTTCCTGACGGATCGTTTCTCGATCGAAGAGAAGAAGAAAAACTTTGATTTTTATGAGCCGCGGACGGTCCATGAATCATCACTTTCACCTTGTATCTATTCGATCATTGCGGCTGAAGTCGGTTATGAAGAAAAAGCGATGGAACTCTATCAACGTTCGGCACGGCTCGATCTTGATAACTATAACAACGATACGGAAGATGGTCTCCACATCACGTCGATGGTCGGATCCTGGATGTCAATCGTTCACGGATTTGCCGGACTGCGTGTCGAGCAGGGGACATTGTCCTTCAAGCCGATGTTGCCAAAGGGCTGGACGAGTTATTCGTTCCGGATGCAATGGCGTGGACATCACATTCTCGTTCAGGTCAAGCAGAACGAAGTGTGCATTGAACAAAACGTAGGTGAAGCCTTTACGTTACAGCTTCACGGTGAACCGGTTGAAGTCCCGGCAGAAGGTGCGGTTACCATTCCAGCTTCGATGACTGTTTAAGAAAACCCGAAAAAAGACGGATTTTTACCGGATATAAAACAAAAGGGGGCGGATGTCAAATCTGCCCCTTTTTTTCATCTGAGGAAGAATGTGTTCAACTTCTGAAAATGAGAGCGTTACCAAAAAAAGAAATGTAATTCTTTCATCATCTTGACTATCCGGACACATTTGTTATGTGCTAAAGTGTTCCAAGATAGTTTACGAATGAGAGGAGAACAAGGTGTGACAGCGGTTGTAAAGGAAAGTATGCTAAAAGTGATTGTCGCCTCGATTGGCGGGTTCGTCATCGCAGTAGCGATGAACTGGTTCTTGATTCCAAGTGGTGTTTACTCGACAGGATTTACTGGACTTGCCCAGATTTTAACGCAGGTGTTACAAGGGACGGCGTTTGCTTTCGGGGAAAACGTCTGGTTTTTAGTCTTGAATCTGCCATTGATTGTTTTAGCATGGATCATGCTCGGACGCAGTTTTACCATCATTACATTGATATCGGTTTTGGCGACAACGATTTTTATCGGACTTATTCCTCAGTATGCTGTTATTCCGGGTGATCAAACGCTCAATGCCGTATTTGGTGGGGTCTTACTGGCAATCGGAACCGGAATTACGATTAAATTCGGGGCATCTACGGGTGGTTTTGATATCGTGGCATTGATTTTTGCCCGTTTCTCCGACCGGAGCGTGGGATTATACCTGTTTGTATTGAACTTTTTGATTGCAATCCTTGCAGGAGCATTGTTTGGTTGGTCGACGGCACTTTATACGATTGTCTTCATTTATGTCACGTCGAAAGTCGTCGATGAAATTCATACAAGCAATCAACGGTTGACGATTTTCATCATTACGAATCATGCCGACGATATCACGACGGCACTTCATCAACACATCATTCGCGGAATTACTCAGATGCCGGCCATCGGGACGTACTCACGGGCTGAGAAGTCGACGCTGATGATGGTCATCGAACGGCATGAGTTGCGCGATATTGAACGGATTTGCCGCGATGCGGACGAAACGGTGTTCATCAACGTCGTCGCGACAGACTCTGTCGTCGGTTACTTCCGTAAAGGGTAAGGTGAAACAACAAAGCCGGCTTTTCTGTCTGATGGACAGAGAAGCCGGCTTTGTTCATGAGATTAAATCAGGCCGAGCACATGTTTCAGGTAATAAGCGATTCCGTCTTCCTGGTTCGATTTCGTCGTACCGTTGGCAACCAGTTTCAGTGCTCCGATGGCGTTGCTCATCGCGACACCATGCCCGACGTACTCGAGCATTTCCAAGTCGTTTTCTTCATCTCCGAAAGCAATGATCTGTTTTTGTTCGATTCCGAGATGACGTGAAATTTGGTGTAAGCCGATTGCTTTACTCGTCCCTTTTCGCATGACCTCGACCATATATTCCGGTTTGACCCATTGACGGTTCAAGACCGTTTCCGCATGAATGCTTGAAAGTTCGGACCGAATGTCCTGGACATGTTCACCTTTCGCATGAATCAGGAGCGATGTCGGTTCGTGTTGCAGAACCTTTCGTAAATCGCCGGTCGTTACGGATAAAGCATGATCTGTATAGAATTCATAAATTCCGACCGGATCATTTTGGAAGTAAACATGATCGGTCACCTCACACACGATATTTTGTGTTTTCGAGTCCGATACCGACTCCAGGATGTGCTGGACGGTTTTCAGCGGAATCGGATGATGGCTGACTTCAAAATGTGGATCATGCGGATGGTGAACCAGTCCGCCGTTAAAATTGACGATCGGTGTCGTCAATCCGAGTTCATCGTAATAGCGTTTCGCGTGCCGGAAAGGACGTCCGGTGGCGATGACGACTTCGTGGCCGTTCTCGCGTGCCGTTCTCAATGCGTGTAAGTTGGCCTGACTGATGGTTTTGTCGTCGCGTAATAATGTGCCGTCCAAATCGATGGCGATCAGATGACGTTGCATGGGATACTCACTCCACTCTGGATTCATTACGCTTACTGTAGCATAATCCATCGAAAAATATCTAAAATTGTCTGCTTTTTGAATTCGGGAAAGCGTTTAAAAAAATCGGAGAAAAGCTGTCCGTTCCCTTAAAAAATGATATACTACGAAACGTAGGACATTAAAAAGTAAGTTAAGAAATGGAGGGGGAAGAATGCGTTTTCTCGTTACATTCTTCTGGTCGTTCTTACTCGTGAACACAGCCGTGTTCATCGTATCAGCGGTCGATGCAGTCACGTATAACTTCGGATTCGCGACAGCTATGTCAGTCGTGACTTCACTTGTCGTCTTCGCACTTGATGCAGTCAATGAAGATCTTGGTCTTGGTCAAGGGACAAAGGCAGAATAAGGTAAAAGCGAGATATCGTCATTTGGACGATAGGCTCGCTTTTTATGATTTGGGAGGCAAGTGATGATAATACTTAAAAATGTGACAGTAGCCGGTGAAGCGACGGATGTACTGATTGGTGCGGGGAAGATTCTTGCCATCGGTTCCTATACGGTGGATGAACGGCTGATTACTCAGACGATTGACGGGACGGGGAAACAACTGATCCCGGGTCTGCTCGATGGACACGTCCATCCAATCGGCGGGGGCGGGGAAGGTGGTTTTGCAACACGGACACCTCCGCTTTCGGCCGCTGATTTTCTCGAAGCAGGTGTCACGACCGTCGTCGGATTGCTTGGAACAGATGGCTGGACACGAACAGGAATCGATTTGCTCGCACACTTGCGGGGCTATACGAGCCAAGGAATCCGTTCTTTTCTCTTGTCAGGCAGTTACGCCGTCCCGCCGGTTTCGATTACGCCGTCGATTGCTGAAGATATTCTGTTGATTAACGAAGTCATCGGAATTGGTGAGATTGCGATCAATGATCATCGTTCCACCCAACCGACGGTCCATGAGTTGTCACGTCTTGCTTCGCAAGCACGGATTGCCGGTCTCTTAAAAGGAGTGCGGGGAACGATGAATGTCCATATCGGCGACGGGAAACGCGCCCTTGCTCTGCTCGAAGAAGTAGTCGAAATGACGGATATTCCGATTACCCAATTTTTGCCAACGCACATCAACCGTAGTGAACGGATTTTTGAAGCCGGCTTACGTTGGGCGAAACAAGGCGGGCGTATTGATTTTACGACCTGTACGACGGAAGCATTCATTAAAGAAGGGGAAATTCCAGCAGGACAGGCGCTTCACCGTGCTCTTGCTGCCGGTATTCCTTTGACCCGGATTACGATGTCCAGTGACGCCGGTGCAAGCCTGCCTGCCTTTGACGAGAGCGGGAAACTGCTTCGTCTTGAAACCGGAAAACCGACCTCGATGTTGGATGCGGTCCGTGAAGCAGTGAAGCATGGCGTGCATTTCAAGGACGCGATTCAGACGGTCACGTCAAACGTCGCCGAGGCCTATGGTATTTCCGGAGGGAACATCCAACCAGGTGAACGTGCCGATCTGTTACTGATTGATGACGCTTTGCAAATCGATACGATTCTTGCAGAGGGGCATGCTATAATGATTCAGAAAAAATGGCTGTTGCCAAAATGACGGAGGGATACTGTGTCAAAGAAATCTAACCGTGTGAAATCAACCAAAAAACCGCAATCGAAAGCTAATTGGATTACGGCTGGTGTGATTGCGCTGATCGTCTTAATCGGGGCGACGATGTTACTGTTTACGGATCGAGAGGATACCGCCTCTAAAAACGGAAACCTAACTGCGAGTCAAGTGTCGGATAAGCTGAAGTCCGGTGATGAATTTTATACGTATTTTTATCAGACAGGATGCGTACACTGTGAAAAAGTAAAACCGTACTTAGTACCACTCGGTGAAAAACAGGATATTCCATTTGAACAGATTGACTTAGCTGTCGAACAGTCGGCTTGGGACACGTTTGGAATCGAAGGCACACCGACTGTCGTTCATTTCAAAGATGGAAAAGAAGTCAGCCGCGTATCCGGAGAGCAGACAGAAGACGCGTATAAAGAATTTTTCGCAGGGAAAGCCGTGAAAAATTCCGAGGAAGAGTCGTCAGGTGATTTAAATGATTAAAAAATGGTTCTTTACACAACTGTTTGAACTGAACGGTCATCCGGCCGTCGCAAAACAATTGCGGCGTTTTGCGATGAGTCCGGTCAGCCGTCCGCTGATTCGACCGTTTGTTAAAATGTATGACTTACAGATGCAGGAGGCGGATCAGCCGCTTGAGTCGTATAAGACGCTGCATGATTTGTTTGTCCGGAATTTAAAGGAAACCGTTCGTCCGATTGACCAGTCGGAGCAAGCTGTCGTCAGTCCGTGTGACGGCGTCTTATCGGTTGTCGAGGATTTGACGGAAGACAGTCATTTTACCGTCAAAGGGCAGACGTATTCGGTATCTGAGTTGCTCGGTTCGCACCATGAAGCCGATCACTACATCGGAGGAAAGGTATTGATTTTTTACCTCAGTCCACAGAACTATCACCGGGTGCATGTACCAATCGACGGAACCGTTCGGACGAGCTATACACTCGGCCGTGATTCGGCACCGGTCAATGATCTCGGACTTGAATACGGAAAACGGCCGCTGACGCGAAACTATCGCCGGGTCACCCGCATCACACACGGGAAACACGCACTGGAGCATGTCATGGTCGGTGCTTTGAACGTCAACACCATCGTTCAGACGAATCCAGACCGGGAAGTCAGACGCGGTGACGAGTTCGGCTATTTCTCATTTGGTTCAACAGTCGTTTTGATTTGCCCGAAAGATGCGATGACGTTAGAACCGAACATAAAAGGTCCTGTTTTAATGGGACAACGCATCGGTTATTGGAATTCATGAATGAAGACGCTCCCGTCACGAAGGGAGCGTTTCGTCATGCTTAGGAGGAAACTGTCATGCAGGTTTTATTATTTACGGGAGCGTCGGGTTCGTCGCTTCAAATTTACGGGGCCTTATTCATTTTTTTAGTGACCTATGCTTTGATCATCAGTGAAAAAATCAGCCGAGCGATCGTCGCCCTGTTAGGTGCACTGGCAATGGTGATATTCGGAATCGTCCGTTTGGAATCTGCCTTGTTTGAATACGTCGAATGGGGAACGATCGTCTTATTGATCGGAATGATGATTTTAGTGACGATTGCCAACCAATCGGGCCTGTTTGAATACATCGCGATTCGGGCGGCGAAGAAAACAAAGGGAGATCCCGTGAAAATCCTGATTTTACTGTCCGGATTGACGGCACTCGGATCTGCCTTTTTAGACAATGTCACGACAGTTCTGTTGATTGTTCCCATCACGTTTTCGATTACGAAAGTCTTAAAAATCAAACCGTTCCCGTTTTTACTCGCGGAAGTTTTATTTGCCAACATCGGCGGAACAGCAACATTAATTGGTGATCCCCCGAACATCATGATCGGAGCAGCCAATCCGCATTTGACGTTCAATGCTTTTTTGTTGAATCTTGCACCAGTGATCGTGCTGATCACCGTCGTGACGATCGGTATTTTGTACCTGGTCTTTCGAAAACATTTGCACGTGGAACCGGAGGATCAGCAAAAATTAATGGAAATTGACGAAAACAGCTACATCATCAGCCGGAAGCTGGTCATGCGCAGCAGTATTGTCTTAGTCAGTACGATCGTCTTATTCGTCATCCATCCGTTGCTCAGTCGAATCGGTCTTCATCTCGAAGCACCGGCGATTGCGATTCTCGGCGCAACCGTCTTGATGCTGCTGACGATTGAAAACAACCATCAATTGGAAGAAGTATTTGCCCGGGTCGAATGGACGACAATCTTTTTCTTCGCCGGACTGTTTATTCTCGTAGGCGGAATTCAGGAAGTCGGAATCATCCGTTTCCTGGCGGAGAAAACGATTACGTTGACAGGCGGAGACATCCAGACGACGGCAACAGCTGTTCTTTGGTTATCGGGTGTTGCCAGTGCAACGATTGATAATATTCCGTTCGTGGCGACGATGATTCCTTTAATCAACGATGTTGCGGCAGGAATCGGATTGTCGCCGGACAGCCAGCAAGTCGACGTCCTCTGGTGGTCGTTGTCGCTCGGAGCATGTCTTGGCGGAAACGGGACGTTGATCGGGGCGTCAGCCAATGTCATTGTCGCGGGACTTGCGACGCGGCAGGGGGAGAAGTTTACGTATGGACGATTCCTGCTTTACGGAGCGCCGATCACCATCGTGACGCTGATTATCTCGCAACTTTATTTATGGATCCGCTATTATTAAACAGAAATGACGAAACGGAAGAGACACGTGCTCTTTCGTTTTCTTTTGGTCGTCGCTCTATCAAATGGATTGTGCTATAATCGAACGATAAGAACATAACTGTTTCTTAAACTTAACTATAGAGCTAGACCATTATCTGGAGGTTTTATTCTTGTTTAAACGACTTTATCCAAAACATTTTGTGGCGTCGATCTATGATATCGACTTAGAGATGTTAAAACGAAACGGTGTCAAAGCAATTTTGACGGATCTTGATAATACACTTGTTGCTTGGAATATTGCCGATGCTCCAGACGAATTGGTGTCATGGCTCGATATGGTGAATAACCAATACGGATTTGACGTCATCATCGTCTCGAATAACAACGGCGATCGAGTCAAGAAATTCGCGGATCCACTTGGCTTACATTATATTGCACCGGCACGTAAACCGTTACCGATCGGCTTTAAACGCGCGTTGACGGAATTTGGTTATCACGCGAAGGAAGTTGTCTTCCTTGGAGATCAACTGTTTACAGATGTGTTAGGCGCAAATTCAGTAGGTATCGAAGTCATCCACGTGCAACCCGTCGTCAAGACAGACGGTGTCGTCACAAAATTTAATCGCTTGATGGAACGGTTGATTTTCCGTCGGATGAAACGCAAAGGCATCTACAAATTGACGCAACGTGTCAAAGAAGATCCGGCAGCGTTAAAACACCCGATTGAAACGCTTCGTCAAGATAAGCAGCAATGACCCTGTCATACCGGTAGATGAAAGGATAGGCAGCAGTCGCAACATGTACGGCGAAAGGTCGGAAGTTACGCTCTTGGAGTGGCGTGCAGGGCGCTACGTTGAATAGAGAAGGGAAAGTCCCGATGCGGCTCAACACACACATGGAAGAAATCAATTGCGCAGGCTGTGGTGTCGCGATCCAAACAGAGGATCCAAAAGCACCTGGTTATGCGCCTAAATCTGCACTTGACCGTGAAATGGTCATTTGCCAACGTTGTTTTAAACTAAAACATTACAACCAAATTCAAGACGTCGCATTAACGGACGATGATTTTGTCAAAATCTTAGATGGAATCGGTCAAAAAGATGCATTAGTCGTTAAAATTGTCGATATTTTTGATTTTAACGGAAGTTGGTTACCTGGATTACACCGGTTTGTCGGAAAAAATGATGTGTTGCTCGTCGGAAATAAAGCCGACCTGCTCCCGAAATCACTTAATCCGAATCGTCTGATGAACTGGATGCGCCAAACATCAAAAGAACTTGGTCTGCGTCCGGTCGATGTCCATCTGATCAGTGCGAAAAAAGGACACGGTGTGGATGAGTTGGCGGAAAAAATCGATTATTACCGTAAAGGACGCGACGTTTACGTCGTCGGCTGTACGAACGTCGGTAAATCGACATTGATTAACCAAGTCATCAAACGTTTCGGTGAAGAAGAAGAAGCTGTCATCACAGTCAGCCACTTCCCGGGAACGACACTTGATTTGATTGATATTCCGCTCGACGATAACTGTAATCTGTACGACACACCGGGAATCATCAATCATCACCAAATGGCACATTATGTGGATGCAAGAGACTTGAAATTGATTACGCCGAAAAAAGAAATCAAGCCGCAAGTCTTCCAAATTCATCCGCAACAAACGTTATTCTTCGGTGGTCTTGCACGTCTTGACTACATGGAGGGTAATAAACGGTCATTCGTCATCTATATGTCAAATGACTTAAAAGTACACCGGACGAAGCTCGATAAAGCAGACGATCTGTATGCGAATCATAACGGAGAGTTGTTATCTCCGCCGAATGAGAAGACGCTTGAGATGCTTCCGCCGCTCGTTCGACACGAGTTCAGTCTACGCGACAATATGAAAACGGATATCGTTTTCAGTGGACTCGGTTGGGTTGCGGTTCACGGAAAAGGCGGCCGAGTCGCTGCCTATGCACCAAAAGGTGTCGCTGTCTCATTACGTGAGGCGCTCGTCTGATGCAATTTGCTGTCATCGGTCATCCGATTGCCCATTCGCTTTCACCCATGTTGCACGAAACATGGCTGAAGGCGGCTGGGCTTTTCGGTTGTTATACCACGTTAGATGTCGAAGGGGACGGGCTGGAAGCGTTCGTTCAGAAGGTAAGAAAACGGCAGTTTGATGGAATCAATGTGACGATTCCACATAAGTCGGCCATCATTCCTTTTCTTGATCGTCTGGAGCCGGCAGCAGCTCGCGCCGGTGCCGTCAATACCGTCTACTGGGACGGGGAGGAACTGGTCGGTGCCAATACGGACGGAACCGGATTTGCCCGTGCCCTTGCGACACGAACGAATGCGAAAAACAGTTTAGTGATTGGAGCAGGCGGAGCAGCCCGCGGAATTATTCCGATGCTTCCCGGTCATGTTACTGTCATGAACCGGACGAATCAGACGGCTGAACAGGTGGCTGCTGAATTCGGACAATCTGCTGTTCCGTGGTCAAGGACGCTTGATTTGACGCCATATGATGTCATCATCAATACGACTTCTGTCGGAATGGCTCCTGCCATCGATCAGACACCAATTGAATTGACAGCGACGACAGCCTTGATTTGTGATATTATTTATCGACCGACCCCGACCCGTCTTTTGCGGGAAGCGACCGCAAACGGGCTTGATACACTTGATGGTGTTTTAATGTTTGTACTACAAGCGGCTGAAGCATTTGAACGCTTCACCGGTCATAAACCTGACATCGCTCTCGGCGAGCAGGTGATTAGAAAGCAATTGGAGGAATCATAATATGTTAACAGGTAAACAAAAACGGTATTTACGCGCAACGGCTCACGACTTAAGCCCGATTTTCCAAGTCGGAAAAAACGGTGTTGGTGAAGCGATGTGTGCAGACTTGATGGATGCACTCGAAAAACGTGAACTTTTGAAAGTACAAGTGCTTCAAAACTGTGCCGACGCTCCGAAAGATGTCGCGGCTGAGCTCGTTGACGGAACGAATGCAGAACTCGTTCAAGTCATCGGAAAAGTCATCGTTCTCTACAAGGAATCGAAAGAGAATAAGACACTTCAATTACCGCGATGAAGATTGGTTTGATGGGCGGAACGTTTGATCCACCCCATATCGGTCATCTGCTGATTGCCGAACAAGCGAAAGAGCAACTTCAACTGGATGCGGTCTGGTTTTTGCCGGCAAAACTGCCTCCGCACAAACAATCGACCGTGACGAGTGCGGCGAAACGTCTGGAACTTGTCCGAGCAGCCGTCCGGGACAATCAGGATTTTTCAGTATCGGAGATTGAGTTCGAACGGGAAACGAAATCGTACACGTTTGATACAATCCGGGAACTGAAGAGACGTTATCCCGAGCATGCATTCTTTTTCCTGATTGGTGCGGATTCATTAGTCAGTTTAGGGACATGGCACCGGTCGGAAGAGTTGTACAAGGAAATCGAGTTCGGGGCAGTCGCACGTCCGGGCAGTCGTTATCTGATTCCGGAAGGTGCGCGTGTCACAGCAGTCGATATGCCGTTGCTTGAAGTCTCTTCGACCGATATCCGGCAACGGGTGGCGAGAGGACGCAGTATTCGTTATCTCGTTCCGGAACCGGTCCGACAATTAATCGAGGAGTGGAACCTCTATGCGACTTGAAGAAGCGAAACGAATCATTAAGGAAACATTGCCTGAAAAACGTTTCATCCATACACTCGGTGTCGTCGAGACCGCCATTCAAATGGCACGACAATACGGAGTTCAAGAAGACAAGGCTGCTTTGGCAGCTATGCTGCACGATTATGCGAAATATCGGAATGTGTCCGAGATGCAACGTGTAGCAGTGGAACTTGGACTGGATGAATTACTCAATTATGATGAAGAATTATTGCATGCACCGGTCGGGGCAGAACTCGTCAAGCGGGAACTCGGGGTGGAAGACGCTGATATTTATCAAGCCATCGCCAACCATACGACGGGTGCTCCGAACATGCCGCTGCTCGATCAAGTCATTTTTGTCGCAGATGCGATTGAACCGAATCGCCATTATCCGGGTGTCGAACAGCTTCGGCAAATCGCGCAGGAAGATTTGACGCAAGCTGTCATCGCGACACTTGTTCAGACGATTTCATTTTTATGCAAAAAACAAACAGTGATTTTTCCGTTGACGATTAAGACGTATAATGCGTTCGTGCCGGAAAAACGAAAGGGGACCGTCCTATGACAGTCGAACAAGAATTAAAATTAATCGTAAATGCAATTGATGATAAGCGTGCCGAGGACATCGTCGTACTCGACATGTCGAGCATTTCACCGATCGCGGATTACTTCGTAATTTGTGAAGGGAACTCGGAAAAACAAGTGCAAGCCATCGCGCGTGAAGTGAAAGAAGTCGCGCACAAAAATGAATTACCGATCAAACGACTAGAAGGAATGGACGCGGCACGCTGGGTCCTCGCAGATCTTGAGAACGTTGTCGTTCATGTCTTCCACCGTGATGACCGTGATTACTACAACCTTGAGAAGCTCTGGGCAGATGCTCCTAAAGTCGAAGTCGAGATTGACTAATGGCGTACGAACAGTTTGCGTATGTCTATGACGAACTGATGCAAGACGTCCCGTATCCCGAATGGGTCGCGTGGGTACTTGAACAGGTCGAGCCCGGCAAGCGAATTGCGGATATCGGTTGCGGAACCGGAACGGCAACCTTGTTACTGGCTGACCATTATGAAGTCACCGGTGTCGACTTATCGGAAGAGATGCTTGAAATTGCCCAAGAAAAAGCAATGGAGACCAATCGGCACGTTGATTTTTGGGTACAGGACATGCGGGAACTGGAATTGCCGGAACCGGTGGATGCGATAACGATTTTATGTGATTCCTTGAATTACTTGCAGACGGAAGCAGATGTCAAAGAGACGTTCGACAGTGCAGCACGTTTGTTGACGGACGGTGGAAAGTTGTTGTTTGATGTTCATTCCCCGTATAAAATGGAGACGTTATTTAACGGGAAAACATACGCCACCCATGCCGAGCAAAGTTCGTATATCTGGTTCGCAGATCCCGGTGAAGAACCGTTATCGGTTGTTCATGAACTGACCTTCTTTATTGAAGGCGAGGACGGCCGGTACGATCGTGTCGACGAGACACATCATCAACGGACATATCCGCCGGAACAATATATCACTTGGTTGCGCGAAGCAGGTTTTCGTGTATGTGCCGTAACCGGTGATTTTAAATCCGATGCACCAACTGAAACAGCCGAACGTATTTTTTTCGTTGCTGAAAAAATATAAAGGTCTCTAACCATCAACGAATCTCATGTTGATGGTTTTTTTGACGTTGTTTTCGGGTGAACCGATGGATGATTGAATCAAAGGGAAGAATAAAGGCGGTCAGGAGAGGCACGTCACCGGATAATGAAGATTAGTCCTGTTCAGAAGCGACGGAAAGATTGATACAGTCGAAGGGACAGGAGGGATATGGATGACGATTCCACGTTTACAGCAAGTAGCAACGATCACGGTTGTTCTCTTACTGCTCGTTGTCTTATTTGTTCCGCTGCCTTCATGTTCGAACGAAGCATTGGTTGAAAAACCGGCAGTCGTTGAACGAGAACAGGAAGCACAGGCAGAAGACCGTTCGGCGGATCAGACGCTCGTCCAGAAAAAAATCATGGTTGATATCAAAGGGGCGGTCAAGCGGCCCGGTCCATACAGTTTTCGACTCGGTGATCGCGTTCAAGATGCCATTAAACGAGCGGAAGTGACGGCGGAAGCGGACATCAAACAACTTAATCTAGCAGCACGTTTAATTGACGGTCAGGAAGTGATTGTTCCGACTAGAAAAAAGGCCAAGTCATCCAAGAAGGCGGCACCGGAAACTTCTGAACAGGCAGAAATTCCGAAAGGACTGCTCGATTTAAACGCAGCGACAGAAGAACAGCTGCTGGAAGTGCCGGGAATCGGTCCTGCTAAAGCCGGTGCGATTCTACAATACCGGGAAGAAAAAGGCGGTTTTGCAACGTATGAAAATCTTGGAGATGTAAAAGGTTTCGGACCAAAGACACTTGAAAATCTGAAAGCATATCTCATTGTCTACTGATGCCGCTGTTTCCGTTGTTTTTTATGATCGGACTTATTGCCTTAAAGGAATCTCTGTGGCTGGTTGCAATCTGTTCAATGATTCTTATACTAAAGTCCTGGTCGATGTCGAGGTATTCTGTTTTGTCACTTTTAGGACTGACGGTCGTGTTTTTACTGAGTATGCCGACAGAACAGCCGCTTGCACCGATCACAGTCATCGATATTCTGGACGCGAAACAGAACGGGGACCGAATCCGGTATCTCGCAAAATCCCATAATCAACAAATCGTTGTCGCCGCCACATCGGATGAAAAAACAGAGAGCGACTATGAACGGATCGGACAACGCTGTGAAGTCGAGTTGGAAGAACGGCCGGTGTTGCCGAGAGTGAATCTGGGCGGATTTGATGAAGCCCGTTGGATGCGCACCGAACAGTTACGGGGGAAATATGAGGTCGTGAAATGGGGCAAATGCACCGAAACTCCCGGATTGGGAGCGAACGGGCGGCGGATTCGCCAGCAATGGATGACACGGATTGAACAACTTCCGGTCAAACAAGCGTTGTATGTGGAAGCTTTAGTGTTAGGCGAAGACCGCTTAATGGATCAGATGACGATGGAACGCTTTAAAAAGTTCGGACTCCTGCATGCAATCGTCATCTCCGGTTCACATATTGCCTTTTTAATTTTGACGGTCTTGTGGTTCTTAAAAAAACTGCGGTTGACGCGGGAGCGGAGATTTGAATTTCTATTGTTGACTTTGCCGTTATATGGATGGTTGACAGAATGGAGTGCCCCGGTCACACGGGCGGTCTGTGTCGCGATGGTGTTGCTGTTTTGTCACCGGATCAACCGGCGGCCGGATCCTTTGTGGGTCGTCAGTTTGATTGGTGCGCTTCAATTGGCGATTTCGTATACATCTTTGTATGATGTCGGATTTCAACTGACTGTCGGACTGACGATTTTTCTGCTCCTGTCCCGTAAGATGTGGGAAAAAATCAAGCGTCCTTGGAACTGGCTGCTGATCAGCCTCTGGGCTCAAATCATGACAAGTCTTATGTTGCAGCTGGCGCAACAGACGGAAGTTTCGTTGTGGTCGCCATTATTGAACATTCTTCTTGGCGGGTGGATAGAATGGGTGATTTTACCGCTGTCTTTCCTGGTCGGTACCGCGGTACTGATTCCATCGTCCGATAATCTGATTCGTCTGCATGGTCAGGCGACGTCTTTTCTCGATCAAGCATTGGCTTGGGCGGAAAAGCTGCCTGTCCCGACGGTTGCTGTTCATCTTTTTTCGTTGCCCGTACTTCTGATCGGAACAGGAACCGTCCTTAGCGGCTGGTGGTTAGCCGAACGAAGATGGTTCGGGCATCTGGTCCCGCTGGTCGGCCTGCTTGCAGCAAGCCTCTATATGGACCATCAGACGCCGGAGCGAATTACCTTTCTTGATGTCGGACAGGGAGACAGTACGGTCATTGAAAAAGCGGGGGAAACGTTTGTCATTGATACAGGAGGAGCGTTTTCCTTATCCATCCGTCCGCCGTTACGACCGTTTGATCCGGGAGGACAAATCGTTGCCCCGTTTTTACATACACGGGGAGAAACACATATTGAAGGATTGGTCGTCACACATGCGGATCATGATCATATCGGCGGATTGGTCGGTCTCTTGCGGAAGATTCAAGTAGACACGGTTTATATGGGACAGTTTGATAATCAAGATCCGAAACGGCGCGCATTGATTGATCAGATTGAAGCGACAGGAACACGGATTCAATTCATTCATTCGAGACAACGGATTCGTCCCTGGCTCGAAGTGGTGGCTCCGGCAACAAACGCAGAAGAAGAAAATGACCGGTCGGTCGTATTGCTTGCCGATGTTGCGGGGAAGCGCGTTTTGCTGACGGGGGATGCCAGTATTGATCAAGAGGAGACGTGGTCCGTCCAGAAGGTCGATATTTTAAAAGCCGGTCATCATGGTTCGAAAACATCGACCGGAGAACAGCTTCTGCAGAAAACGGATCCGGATCTGGTTATCATTTCGGCAGGGCGGAACAACCGGTATGGTCATCCTCATCCGGAAGTACTGGAACGAACAAGAGACCGGACCGTCATGCGGACCGATCAATCGGGAATGATAACTTGTTCTGCAACGGGCTGTGAACCTATGCTAAAATAAAAAACAGCAACCCCCCAAGGTTGCTGTTTTATTGATTATAGGCTTAAGAATTTAATGACAACGCCAATGATGAACAAGACTGCGAAAAAGCCGAACGATGCGCCAAAACCGACCGCTGAGTCAAGCGCGTCATTACGTTTTGACTGAATGTCGTTTTCAAACGCATTCTCACTTGGTGGACGTACTGAATGTGCCATGCTGCATTCCCCCTAAAAATAGATTCCGCTTCTAGTATAGCGGAATAAAAGAGGATTATCTATGATGAAGTTAAGAACAAACTGTGAAATGTGGTGGGGAAGATGAAAACACCTTGGCTTGTCAACGGAAAACTGGCGAACCTTTATTTATTATATGGAACGGAACGACATCTTTTGGAAGAGTGGGAACGTGAAATCGTCAAAGCCGCTTTACCGGACGGTGAACGTTTTGACTACATGAAAATTGATTTAAACGACCAACCGCTCGACGCCGTCCTGGACGAAGCGGAAACCGTCCCTTTTTTAAGTGATTACCGTGTCGTCATTGCCAAACCGGCTACTTTTTTAACGGGTGCAAAGGATAAAAAAACACATAATGTGGAACGGTTAGCCGAATACATCGTTCAACCTGCCGATTATGCAGTGGTCGTGTTGATCGTCGAGGCGGAGAAACTGGATGAGCGGAAAACAATCGTCAAACGGTTAAAGGACCGGGCTGTCATACTCGAGGCGAAGAAACCGACGACGGAAGAACTGTTTCGTTTCGTGATGGATGCTGTTAACGACAAAGGATACCGGATGGAGCGGCCGGCTATCGAACGATTGATTTTTTTGACGGGTGAGATGTGGGCGACACTGACACGTGAACTGGATAAACTCATGCTGTATGCCGGGGATCATCCGACGATTGAACTGGAAGATGTTAATTTACTGGTGCCGCGGACGTTAGAGGATAACGTATTCCAATTGACGGATTATTTGATGAAACGACAACTGGAACCGGCGATTCGTTTGATTCGGGATCTTGAAAAACAGGGACAGGAAGTCTTGGCATTACTCGGGCTGATGGCACGCCAGTATCGGATGATGCTGTTGTCAAAACGTCTGGCGGAACAAGGATACGGGGAGCGGCAAATCGCGTCAAAAGTCGGAGCGCATCCTTATGCCATCAAACTGGCCTTACAGGCGGGGAAACGGTTTACGTTTGCGCAGCTGGAGCAGGCGTTGGTCGCCATTACGACGACGGATGAAGGGATGAAGACGGGCAGAGGAGACAAACGAATTTTGTTTGATGCCTTGATTGTGCGGCTCGCTACATTATAGGAGGAAAAACAGATGGAGATTCGAATCATTCAAGCACCTGAAGTCATTTCACTTCGACATGAAGTATTGCGCCCGAACCAACCAATTGAGATGTGTACGTATCCGGACGATCAACGGGAAGGCACCTTCCACCTTGGAGGAATCAAGGACGGACACATCGTCGCAGTCGGTACTTTCATACAGCGTTCCCATGAGACTTATCCGGAATTGACCTTTCAATTACGGGGGATGGCGACAAGTCCTGCTGTTCGTGGTGAAGGGTATGGAAAAGCATTGTTGGAAGAGGCGCGGAATCGACTGAAAGCACAAGGTGCAGACGGTTGGTGGTGTAACGCCCGACTCGTTGCCGTTCCTTTTTATGAGCGACTAGGTTTGACGGTGGCAAGCGAATCATTTGAGATTGAAGGAATTGGTCCGCATCATATCATGGTGGATCGTTTCTGAGAAAAAGCAAAACCATCCGACAAGACCGTCGGATGGTTTTTAAACATAAAAAAATCACCACCGGAGCAGGCTCCAGGTGGTGATTCAATCACTGTATTCCTTCAAGGAAGAATTAAAGTGCGTTTACGAGACGAGCGAGACGTGATTTGTCACGACCAGCTTTGTTGCTGTGGATAAGACCTTTAGCAGCAGCTTTGTCGATTTTCTTAGATGCTGTGTTGAAAGCTACGAGCGCTTGCTCTTTGTTGCCTTCAGTAGCGAAAGTTTCGACTGCTTTGATAGCTGAACGCATAGACGATTTACGTTGTACGTTAGCGACGCGGCGTTTTTCAGCTGTTTTAACACGCTTGATTGCTGATTTAATGTTAGCCATGGATGATTCACCTCCAAGAAAACTCATTCGAGATTTATATTCGCATATCTGCATTTATCGTTCAACAGAACAAACACAATTGTAGCAAACGTTTTTCTTAAAAGCAATAACAGCTCCAGTGTTTCTTTCGATTTTTGTTTTTCGGTAAAACAAAACGAGATGGTGCACCCCGTGTGATTTTTGGTATAATGAAGCGTATGTACGTTTGACTATAAGGTAAGGTGACTATAAACATGAATAATGCAGATCGTTTAAAGCGGCAAAAAAGTATTCGAAACTTCTCAATCATCGCCCATATCGACCACGGGAAATCGACACTTGCAGACCGCATTTTAGAAAAAACAGGTGCTTTGACATCACGTGAGATGAAAGATCAGACACTGGATGCCATGGATCTCGAGCGCGAACGCGGAATTACCATTAAATTGAACGCCGTTCAGTTGAAGTATACGGCAAAAGATGGTGAGGAATATATCCTCCATCTGATCGATACACCGGGACACGTCGACTTCACATATGAAGTTTCCCGTTCTCTTGCAGCCTGTGAAGGGGCGGTTCTCGTCGTCGATGCGGCGCAAGGGATTGAAGCTCAAACGCTTGCCAACGTATATTTGGCACTCGATAACGACTTGGAAATCCTGCCGATCATCAATAAGATTGATTTGCCTTCAGCAGACGTTGAACGTGTTCGTCAAGAGATTGAAGACATAATTGGTCTGGATGCTTCTGAAGCTGTTCCGACATCCGCGAAAGCCGGTATCGGGATTGAAGAAATCCTTGAACAAATCGTGGCGAAAGTGCCGGCACCGACGGGGGATCCGGAAGCGCCGCTTGAAGCATTGATTTTTGATTCCTATTACGATGCATATCGTGGTGTCGTCGCGTCGATTCGTGTTGTCAACGGGACGGTGAAAATCGGTGACAAGATTCGGATGATGTCGACCGGAAAAGACTTTGAAGTCTTGGAACTTGCTGTCTCGACACCAAAACCACTTCGTCAAAAAGAATTAACGGTCGGAGACGTTGGAACGTTATCGGCTTCTATAAAGACAGTCGGCGATGTCCGCGTCGGGGATACAATTACTTTGGCGAAACAACCCGCGACAGAAGCTTTACCGGGATACCGGAAGATGAACCCGATGGTGTACTGTGGTCTCTATCCGATTGATGCGGCACGTTACAACGATTTACGCGAAGCACTCGAGCGTCTTCAATTAAGTGACGCAGCCCTTGAATTCGAGCCGGAAACATCACAGGCACTCGGATTCGGTTTCCGTTGTGGATTCCTTGGAATGCTTCATATGGAAATCATTCAGGAACGGATTGAACGCGAATTCAACATTGATATGATTACGACGGCGCCGTCGGTTATCTATCATGTCACAACAACTGCGGGAGAAGTGCTGCATGTTGATAACCCATCGAAGATGCCGGAACAGCAAAAAGTTGAGTTCATCGAAGAGCCGTACGTTAAGGCAGCCGTCATGACACCAAACGATTATGTGGGTGCCATCATGGAACTTTGTCAAAAGAAACGCGGAACGTTCATCGATATGGAATATATTGATACGACACGCGTTAAAATCACGTATGAACTGCCGTTATCGGAAATCGTCTATGATTTCTTCGACCAGTTGAAATCGAGCACAAAAGGTTATGCGTCGCTTGATTATGAATTGATCGGCTATCAGCAGTCGCGTCTCGTCAAGATGGACATCTTATTAAACAATGAAAACGTCGATGCACTGAGTTTCATCGTTCACCGTGATTTTGCGTATGAACGCGGGAAAGTCATCGTTGATAAATTAAAAGAACTCATTCCGCGGATGCAATTCGAAGTACCGATTCAAGCAGCCGTCGGAACGAAGATTGTCGCCCGTTCGACAATCAAAGCGTTGCGTAAGAACGTTCTCGCCAAGTGTTACGGCGGAGATATCTCGCGTAAACGTAAATTGCTCGAGAAGCAAAAAGAAGGTAAGAAACGCATGAAGATGGTAGGCTCGGTAGAGGTACCGCAAGAAGCCTTCATGTCGGTTCTGTCGATGGATGAAGATTAAAGAAGACACAAAGGGGGCGTTTCTGGCGCACCCTTTTTCTGTTTAAGAAAGAAAGGATGAGGCGAAATGACACCACGCGCCGCATATGTCCACATTCCATTTTGTGAGCATATTTGTTATTACTGTGACTTTAATAAAGTCTTTTTAAAAAATCAGCCGGTTGCAGAATATCTGGATGCATTGGAACGGGAGATCGAACTGACGTTACAACACTATCCGACGGATCGGCTCGAAACGATCTTCATCGGTGGAGGAACACCGACTGCCTTAAATGAAGCTCAGATGCAACGATTGATGGATATCATTTCGAAGCACCTTCTGCCGCTGACGGATGCGACACTTGAGTATACCGTCGAATCGAATCCGGACGGCGTTTCGCCGGAAAAACTCGATATCATGAAAGCGGGCGGCGTCAACCGGGTCAGCTTCGGTGTCCAGTCATTTGACGACGGATTACTCGAACGGATCGGCCGGACGCACCGGGAAGCGAAAGTCGCAGAGACGCTCGATCATGCGGCAAAGCGCTTTGACAACATCTCGGTTGATTTGATGTTCGGCTTACCGAACCAAACGCTCGAGCAAGTCCGGTATGATGTCGAACGGGCATTACGTTTGCCAATCACGCATATCTCGTCGTACTCATTGATTCTTGAGCCGCATACCGTTTTTGCGATTCAAGAACGAAAAGGCAAGTTGCCGTTACCGACGCAGGACCTGGAAGCGGATATGTACCGTTTGATGATTGAAACGATTGAAGCCGGCGGATTGCACCAATATGAGATTTCGAATTTTTCTCTGCCGGGCCGGGAAAGTCGGCATAATCGCGTCTACTGGGAAAATGATGAATATTACGGGTTTGGTGCCGGCTCCCACAGTTACATCAACAAAACACGGCGGGCAAACATCGCACCGATTCCACACTACATCAAAGCGGAAGGATTGCCGGTCCGTAATGAAACACCGTTGACGGAAGTCGAACGGATGGAAGAAGAGATGTTTCTCGGCTTGCGGATGAAAGAAGGGGTGTCGGAACGGCACTTCGAAGAAAAATACGGGTATTCGCTCGACCGGGTCTTCGGTCAGACGATTGCGAAACTATTGCCGCGCGGACTCGTCGAACGGACAGCGACTCATCTCCGTCTGACGGACGCCGGTGTCCCGCTCGCCAACGAAGTATTTGCCGAGTTCATCGGCGAAGCAGAAGTGGAATAACAGAACAGCAGGAAATAAAACGGCGCCGATACGAAAGTATCCGGCGCCGCTTTATTTTTTCGGTTTTCGTAAAAAGTAGGCGGTTGTACCGATGATCGCGATGAACACCCAAACGAACACTCCAGCCATTGCAAACAGTTCGAGCATAGATCTCATCCTTTTCGTCGTTTGTTTCACTGTATCGCAGAATGGGAAAGTCTTCAAAGGGTTCAGCAAATTGGTTGACATCATTTCGCCAATTCCTTATAGTAAAGATGTAATTAGCACTCGTTAAAAGTGAGTGCTAACAAAATAAGGTGGTGAAGAAGGTGCTGACGGATCGCCAATTGTTGATTTTACGTGCAATCGTCGATGATTATATCAAAACCGCTCAACCCGTCGGCTCACGGACGCTCTCGAAACGGAGTGACGTGACGTTCAGTTCCGCGACCATTCGAAATGAGATGGCGGACCTCGAAGAAATGGGATTGATTGAAAAGCCACATACTTCTGCAGGTCGAATTCCATCCGAGCTCGGATATCGATTTTATGTCGATCATCTGATTCGTCCGGAAAGCATCTCACCGCAAGAGGCAAAAGCGTTAAAATCGTTATTTGCCCATTCCGTGAATGAAAATGATCGGTTAATCCGACATACAGCGGACTTGTTGAGCGAATTGACACATTATACGACGCTTGTATTAGGTCCAAAAGAAGAAGGACAACGTCTCCATCATTTAGAACTGATTCCCTTAGCGGAAGGACGTGTCGTTATCGTTCTCGTGACAGAAACCGGTCACGTCGAACATAAGACTCTTCAGCTCGCGGAAGCCCTCTCACGTGAGGCGGCCAGCCGCTTGATGGAACGGTTGAACCAAACGCTACGCGGAACGCCGCTCAGTCAGTTGCGTCTCCGTCTGCTCGAAGAAATCAGACGGTTCCGTTCCGAACATTCGGAACAGACGACCCTGCTGTCAAAAGCACTCGATATCGTCTTGACGGATCAGCATGAGGAACGTCCCTTGATTTACCTTGGGGGAAAAGCCAACATGTTTGATCAACCGGAGTTTCAGGATGTCGCGAAATTGCGTCCGGTCCTCGAGTTGATCGAACAGCAGGAAGCCTTGTTTGATTTCTTGAGTCCGAGTCTCGATAATCAGATTTTGATTACGATCGGCAGTGAAAATAACGTCGATGCCTTAAAAGACTGCAGCGTGATTCGTGCCCATTATTCCGTTGATGGCGTCTCACTTGGCACACTCGCCCTGATTGGGCCGAAACGAATGGATTATAATCGAGGCATCAATTCGATCATTCATCTTTTACAAGCATTCCAAACCGAGTTGCGTAAGAACAGCTTGGATTGAATATAGAAAGGGGCTCGATTCAGAGTGGAAGAAAATAAGCAGAATCAAAACCTCAATACTGAAGAAACAACCGAGCAACAAACAGAAGCAGAAACAGTTGAAGTAACAGAAGAAGAAGTCGTTCAGGCGGATCTCGTTGAAGAACCGGCTGCACATGACTTCGAAGCACAACTTGCGGAAGCAAAAGCATCAGAATTACGCCTTCGTGCGGATTTTGACAACTTTAAACGCCGGAACCGGATTGAAGCCGAAAACCGTGCGAAGTATTCTTCTCAGACAATCGTCGAGAAATTGCTTCCATTGGTCGATAACCTTGACCGTGCACTTCAAATCGAATCGGACAACGAAGAGACAAAATCTGTCCTTGCCGGTGTCGAGATGGTCAAACGTCAATTGGTGGAAACACTTCAAAATGAAGGCGTCATCGAGATTCCAGCAGTCGGGGAAGCCTTTGATCCGAACCTGCATCAGGCAGTCGTTCAGGAGCCGAGTGAAGAACACGAATCAGGTGTCGTCACAGCGGAATTCCAAAAAGGATACAAATTACACGATCGTGTCATTCGTCCAAGTATGGTCAAAGTCGCAGAATAAGCTACATTTCGATCTGATTTAACACTACTAACTATTCGAAGGTGAGGAATTTATCATGGCAAAAATCATTGGTATTGACTTAGGAACAACAAACTCATGTGTCGCAGTAATGGAAGGCGGAGAGCCTGTCGTTATCGCAAACGCTGAAGGAAACCGTACGACTCCATCTGTCGTTGCTTTCAAAAACGGCGAGCGTCAAGTCGGGGAAGTCGCAAAACGTCAAGCCATCACAAACCCGAACACAATCATGTCGATCAAACGTCATATGGGTACAGACTATAAAGTCGAAGTAGAAGGCAAAGACTACACACCACAAGAAGTATCTGCCATCATTCTTCAAAAACTCAAAGCACAAGCGGAAGACTACCTTGGTGAAAAAGTAACGGAAGCGGTCATCACGGTTCCTGCTTACTTTAACGATGCAGAACGCCAAGCAACAAAAGATGCAGGAACAATCGCTGGTCTTGACGTCAAACGGATCATCAACGAGCCGACGGCAGCAGCACTTGCTTACGGTCTTGAAAAAGGCGAAGACCACACAATCCTCATCTATGACTTAGGTGGCGGTACATTCGACGTTTCGATTCTCGAACTCGGAGACGGTGTTTTCGAAGTCGTTTCAACTGCCGGTGACAGCCGTCTTGGTGGAGATGACTTTGACCAAAAAATCATCGACCACTTGGTTGCAGAATTCAAAAAAGACAACGGCATCGATCTTGCCCAAGATAAAATGGCGCTTCAACGCTTAAAAGATGCTGCTGAAAAAGCGAAGAAAGACCTCTCAGGTGTCTCTTCCACACAAATCAGTCTTCCGTTCATCACGGCTGGCGCAGCAGGTCCACTTCACCTTGAAATGACATTGTCACGTGCGAAGTTCGACGATTTGACAGCTGATCTCGTAGAACGGACGATGGCTCCAACACGTCGTGCCCTCAGCGATGCTGGCATGACACCGGACAAAATCGACAAAATCATCCTCGTTGGTGGATCAACACGTATTCCTGCAGTTCAAAAAGCCGTTCAAGACTTCACAGGCAAAGAATCATTCAAAGGCGTTAACCCGGATGAAGTCGTTGCCCTCGGAGCAGCTGTTCAAGGTGGCGTATTGACAGGGGACGTCAAAGACGTTGTCCTTCTCGACGTCACACCACTTTCGCTCGGAATCGAAACAATGGGTAGCGTGATGACGAAATTGATCGATCGTAACACGACGATCCCGACTTCAAAATCACAAGTCTTCTCAACAGCTGCTGACAACCAACCAGCCGTTGACATCCATGTTCTTCAAGGGGAACGTCCGATGGCATCAGACAACAAAACGCTTGGTCGTTTCCAATTGACAGACATTCCGCCAGCACAACGTGGTGTGCCGCAAATCGAAGTTAAATTCGACATCGATGCAAACGGAATCGTTAACGTATCAGCGAAAGATCTTGGTACGAACAAAGAACAATCGATCACAATCCAATCATCAAGCGGTTTGACTGAAGCAGACATCGACCAAATGGTCAAAGATGCAGAAGCAAACGCGGATGCTGACAACAAACGTAAAGAAGAAGTAGAACTTCGTAACGAAGCGGATCAACTTGTCTTCGCAACGGATAAAGCAGTCAAAGATCTTGGCGAGCAAATTGACGCAGTTGATAAAGAAAAAGCGGAAGCGGCAAAAGAAAAAGTAACAACTGCACTCGCAGGAACAGACGTCGAAGCGATTCGTTCTGCAAAAGACGAATTATCAACGGTTGTTCAAGAATTGACACAAAAAGTTTACGAAAACATGGCTCAACAACAAGCGGGCGCTGAAGGTGCGCAAGCTGGTGGACAAGATGACAATGTCATGGACGCTGAATTTGAAGAAGTCGACGATAAAGACAACAAATAAGTAACCGACCGATTTTTCGGGCGCTAGAGAGAGCCAAAGCGTAATCCGCGCTTTGGCTCTTTCCATGTCGCCTGAAGTTCGGTAAAATCAAACAGTATGAAATGAATCGGACCTAAAGAGAGGAAGAATGCACGTGGAAAAACGCGATTATTATGAAGTGTTAGGCGTCGCGCGCGATGCCTCAGCAGCAGAGATTAAACGAGCTTACCGAAAACTAGCCCGGACGTATCATCCGGATGTCAATAAAGAGGCGGATGCCGATCAAAAGTTCAAAGAGTTATCGGAAGCCTATGAAGTTTTGTCAGACGACAATCAACGTGCTCGTTACGACCAGTTCGGTCACCAGGATCCATCGCAAGGCGGTGGTGGATTTGGCGGAGCAGAAGGTTTCGGCGACATCTTTGATATGTTCTTCGGCGGCGGACGCCGTCAAGATCCGAATGCCCCGCGTAAAGGGCAGGATTTACAATATGTCGAAGAAATCGACTTCATGGAAGCTTTCTCAGGTGTCGAGAAAGTCATTACGATTCCAGTCGAAGAAGATTGCGGAACATGTCACGGTTCAGGTGCTAAACCGGGAACACATCCGGAAACATGTAAACGTTGTGGCGGATCAGGACACATCAACGTCGAGCAAAACACGATGTTCGGACGTGTCGTCAATCAAACGACATGTTCGACATGCCATGGTCGTGGACAAATCGTCAAAGAACCGTGTGAAACATGCCGCGGAGCAGGTCGTGTCCGTAAAAACAAAGATGTTCGTGTCAAGATTCCAGCCGGGATTGACAACGGTCAACAGATTCGTCTGGCAGGTAAAGGGGAAGCCGGCGTCAACGGCGGACCATTCGGAGATCTGTACGTCGTCGTCCGTGTCCGCGAACATGAATTGTTTGAACGGGTCGACGATCATATCGTGATGGATATGCCGCTTACGTTCGCCCAAGCGACGCTTGGCGATGAAATTGAAGTGCCGACGGTTCATGGGAAAGTCAGCTTAAAGATTCCGGCCGGAACACAAACCGGTTCACGATTCCGTCTGCGCGGCAAAGGGATGCCGAACGTCCGTTCAGGCCATCACGGGGATCAATATGTCAACGTCGTCATCATCACACCAAAAAATCTGACAGACCGTCAAAAAGAACTACTCCGTGAGTTCAATGAGATCAGTGATGAAAAAGGTGTCGAAGAACAACACGAAGGCGTATTCAGCCGGATTAAAACATTCTTTACAGGGTGATCACTAAAGGAGCGTGACAGGAAATGAAATGGTCAGAAGTCTGTGTCCATACGACACAAGAAGCAATCGAAGCAGTCTCGAACATCTTACATGAAGCAGGAGCAAGCGGTGTCGTCATCGAGGACGTCGAAGATTTCGAAATGATGTCACACCGTGAAGATAACTTCGGTGAGATTTGGGATGAGAAGAAGCGCGACGAATATCCGGACAGCGGTGTCCTCGTCAAAGCGTATCTTGCGGAAAGCAGCGATTTGACGGATACGATCAAAGGAATCGAACGCGACATTCAGATGCTGACAAAATTCGGTCTGACGATTGGTGCAGGAACTGTCACGCTGACACAAGTCGATGAAGAAGATTGGGCCCATTCGTGGAAGCAGTTTTATAAACCGGTTAAAATCAGCCGTCATTTGACGGTTGTACCGATGTGGGAAGAGTACACACCGCAACCGGATGAGAAAATCATCGAGCTCGATCCAGGCATGGCATTCGGGACAGGAACACACCCGACGACCGTCCTCTGTATTCAAGCCATCGAAAACTATCTTCAAGACAACGATCGTGTCGTCGATGTCGGGACCGGTTCGGGTGTTCTCGCGATTGCAGCGGCCAAACTCGGTGCCAAGGATGTTTTTGCGCTTGATTTGGATGAAGTCGCGGTTCGTTCGGCAACAGACAATGTGGCGTTAAACAAAGTCAGCCAGCAAGTGACCGTCCGCCAAGGTGATTTGATGAAAGAACTCAAAGAGCCGGTCGAGTTGATTGTCGCAAACATTCTGGCCGAAGTGATTTTGTTATTTGTCAACGATGCATATGAACTAACATTACCGGGCGGTCACTTCATCGCTTCCGGCATCATCGGTCAGAAAAAAGAGATGGTACGTGACGCCATGGTCGCTGCCGGATTCACGATCGTTGAGACGACGAAACTCGAAGACTGGGTCGCGATTATCGCGAAACGCGAGGCGTAAGCCGATGCAACGATATTTCGTCGAACAGACCGCACGTGCAGGAAATACCTTCACATTGTCAAAAGACGACGCCCATCACATAAAAAACGTCATGCGGATGGACGTCGGGGATGAGATTTTAGTATTGGACGGAACGGGATTGTTCCGTTGCCGGCTTGAGCAACTGGATAAGCAAACAGCCGTCGCAGAGCTGCTTGAAGAATTACCGATTGAGACGGAACTTCCGATTCATGTGACGATTGCCTATGCCCTGCCGAAAGGGGATAAAGTGGAGCTCGTTGCCCAAAAAGCGACAGAGCTTGGCGTTAGCCGGCTGCTTGTATTTGAGTCGGCCCGCTCGGTCTCGAAATGGGATGCGAAAAAGATTCCGAAGAAGCTCGAACGTCTTCAAAAAATCAGCAAAGAAGCAGCAGAACAATCGTACCGGGCACACTTGCCGACGATTGAGTATGTAACGTATGATGAAGTCCTACAATGTGCTGCCGATTATACAGCGTGTCTGATTGCCTATGAAGAATCGGCAAAAGAGGGAGAGGCGGCAGCCTTTGCTTCGACGTTGTCCCGGCTTCAATCAGGCGACTCTTTATTGGTTGTGATCGGTCCGGAAGGTGGACTGACGGAAACAGAAGTAACGCGGTTAACCGCTGGCGGATTCGTGCCGGCATCACTCGGACGACGGATTTTGCGGACAGAAACGGCACCACTCTACGTCCTATCCGCCGTATCGTATCATTTTGAATTGAAAGGGTGAGTGAAATGGCAACGGTTGCCTTTCAAACGCTTGGTTGTAAAGTCAATCATTACGAGACAGAAGCCGTCTGGCAACTGTTCAAGGATGCGGGATATGGACGTGTCGACTTTGCAGATCATGCCGACGTTTACGTCGTCAATACATGTACAGTAACGAATACCGGTGATAAAAAGAGCCGCCAGGTCATACGGCGGGCAATCCGTCAAAATCCGGACAGCGTCATCTGCGTCACGGGATGTTACGCCCAGACATCACCTGCGGAAATCATGGCGATTCCAGGCGTCGATGTCGTCGTCGGCACACAGGACCGTCATAAGATGATCGGTTATATCGAACAGTTCCGCGAAGAACGGATGCCGATCAATGCCGTCGGGAACATCATGAAGGCGAAAGTCTATGAAGAACTCGATGTGCCGGCCTTTACCGACCGGACACGGGCTTCCCTGAAGATTCAGGAAGGATGCAATAATTTCTGTACGTTCTGCATCATTCCTTGGGCACGGGGTCTGATGCGTTCCCGCCAACCGGAAGATGTCTTGAAACAGGCGCAACAACTTGTCGATGCCGGATATAAGGAAATCGTTTTGACCGGTATTCATACAGGCGGTTACGGGGAAGACTTAAAAGACTACAACTTGGCGAAGTTGCTGAAAGCGCTCGAGTCCGTGACAGGTCTTGAACGGCTCCGGATTTCGTCCATTGAAGCGAGTCAAATCACGGATGAAGTGCTGGATGTTCTGAAAGATTCGCCAATCGTCGTCCGCCACCTGCACGTTCCGATTCAATCGGGGTCGGATACGGTCTTACGCCGGATGCGCCGGAAATATACAATGGCAGAGTTCGGAAAACGGATTACACGTCTGAAAGAAGTTCTGCCGGACTGTGCGATTACGTCTGACGTCATCGTCGGTTTCCCGGGCGAGACGGAAGAAGAGTTCATGGAGACATTTAACTTCATCAACGACCATAAGTTCAGCGAACTGCATGTCTTCCCGTACTCGAAGCGGACCGGAACACCGGCTGCAATGATGGACGATCAGGTTGATGAGCAGGTGAAGGAGCAACGTGTCGCACGTCTGATTGCGTTGTCGGATCAGCTGGCAAAGGAATATGCATCGAAGTACGAAGGAGAACTGCTGGAAATCATTCCGGAAGAATTTTCGGAAGAGGCAGGCGGTCGTCTTGTCGGTTATACAGACAATTACTTACGTGTCGCGATTGAAGGCGACGAATCACTGATTGGTCAACTCGTTCGCGTCAAAATCAGCAAAGCGGGTTATCCGATGAATGACGGACAATTTGTCCGCGTCATGGAAACGTTAAAAGAGCAAGCGATTTAAAAGGGATTCGCCTTCCGGTTACAGGAAGGCGGATTTTATTTTACAGTCCGACAAATTCTTTTGTTTTCAAGGAACGGATACGCTACACTGAGTAAAGATTACACAAAAGAAAGAGGATAAGGATATGCGAATTAATAAATTCATCAGTGAAACAGGATATTGTTCCCGCCGCGCAGCCGATAAGCTGATCGATGCAGGACGTGTGACGATTAACGGCAACGTCGCCGAGCTCGGATCGCAAGTCGAAAAAACGGATGCTGTCGAAATTGACGGACAGCCGCTTCAGCCAAAACCGGATCTCGAGTACTTGATTTTAAACAAACCGGTCGGTATCACGTGTACGACGGAACGTGACATCGAAGGCAACATCATTGATTTCGTCAATCATCCGAACCGGATTTTCCCGATTGGACGACTCGACAAAGATTCGGACGGCTTGATTATCCTGACGAACGACGGAGATATCGTTAACCGGATTTTACGAGCGGAAAACAATCACGATAAAGAGTACATCGTGACGGTCGACGCACCGATTACGGAAACGTTTATCGAAGGCATGGCGGGCGGCGTCGATATTCTTGGGACGACGACGAAAGAATGTGTCGTCGAACAGCTCGAGTCGCGGACGTTCCGAATCGTTTTGACCCAAGGCTTGAACCGGCAAATTCGCCGGATGTGCAAAGAGTTTGGTTACCGTGTCAAACGTCTGCAACGCGTCCGGATCATGAACATCGAACTCGGTGATTTACCGATTGGGGAATGGCGTGACTTGACGGAGTCGGAAATGAAAACATTGTTCGAGACACTCGATCAACAATAAGCTGAAAAAAGTCGCCATGATGATGGCGGCTTTACTTGTATACATATAAGGGGGTTCATCGTGGATAAACGGGGAATGAGTGCGACCTTCGTCGCCTATGTGATTGGGGGATTATTACCGATCTACAAACTGTTTGCGGATCACGTACCGGCATGGACGGTCGTCTCGATTCGCATCATCAGTGCTTTTATTTTTGTTACGTTATTATTGCGACTGACCGGGAAATTTAAGCACGTCAAACAACTTTGGCAAAGTAAACGTCAACGCAATACCGTCCTTGCAGCAGGACTTGTCCTTGGCGGGAACTGGACCTTGTATTTGTACGCAATCGGCGAAGGGTATCTCGTCGAGTCTTCACTCGGCTATTACATTAATCCGCTCGTCAGTGTCCTGTTCGGTTTGCTGTTTTTCGGAGAACGCCTGAACCGGGCTCAACTTTTTGCGATGGCGAGTGCCGTGACAGGTGTTTTGATTCTGACATTCGGATACGGAAAGTTTCCGATTATCGCCTTTTCACTCGCCATTTCGTTTGCTTTTTACGGGGTGCTGAAAAAGAAGGCGGCGGCAGAACCGTTATCCGGTCTGTTTCTTGAGACGCTCGTGACGTTACCGTTTGCCGTGCTGACGCTTGGTCTGACCGGAGCAAATCCGATTGCCTTGCCGACGGAAGCACTGTTTGCCATCGTCATGCTTGGTGTAGCGACGGCGGTCCAATTGATGTTGTTCGGATACGGCATGCCGAAAATTCCGTTCGTCTACGTCGGGATTTTACAATATATCGCCCCGACCTTGACCCTGATTCTCGGTGTCTTTTTATTCAATGACGTCTTTACACCGGTTCACTTCGTCGCCTTCCTGTTCATTTGGCTGGCTGTCGCGTTATTTACAATCAGTGGGATATCGAACGGACGGATGAAAATGAAAAAAGTATCGTGACCGAGAAAAGAGGAAATGAATCATGAATAAATCAGGTTTTTTCGCGACATTAGCCGCTTATGTCATTTGGGGACTGTTGCCGATCTACTGGAAGTTACTTGCGACCGTCTCGAGTGAGGAGATTTTAGCACACCGGATCGTCTGGTCGTTTATTTTCTTATTGTTATTATTATCACTTCAAAAAGCATTGCCGAAGTTTACCGGTGCGCTGAAGAATCCCTTTACCCGGCGTTTGTTTTTCCTGAACGGGCTGATCATCAGCATGAACTGGTTCATCTACATTTGGGCGGTCAATCATAATTTTATCGTTGAAGCATCGCTCGGTTATTACATCAATCCGATTGTCAGCATTATTTTCGGGGTGTTCTTTTTCCGGGAAAAACTGTCGCGGATCGAGTGGCTTGCGATTCTGCTTGCAACGATCGGTGTCTTGATCCTGACGATCGGCTATGGGAAGTTCCCTTGGATTTCCTTGGCACTAGCCTTCAGCTTTGGTTTTTACGGTGTCGTCAAAAAACAACGGCCGCTTGAGTCAACCGTCAGTCTGACGATCGAAACACTGGCTCCGTTACCGATTGCTTTATTATTTTTAGGATACATGGGGGTCAGTGGACAAGAGACCTTTACCTCTTCTCCGTTTGTGATGATTGGACTTTTCTTAACCGGTATCATCACGGCCGTTCCGTTATTATTGTTCGGATTTGGTGCCCAACGGATTCCGTTTACGGTCGTCGGTTTCCTGCAATTCGTTGCCCCGACCTTGTCGCTTGCGATCGGTGTTCTTCTGTATAACGAACCCTTTACGAGAACACACTTGATTGCGTTTACATTCATTTGGTCCGCGGCACTCGTCTTTACATTAAACGGTTTACTGATTCGAAAAAAACAGCTACGAAAAGTCGCGTAAAAAGATAGAAGTCTGACCTCTCACGTGATAGAATGAAAACAGAGTCTAAGGGATATCCTTAAGGAGGAACTGAATCATGAATTTAGCAGGAATGATCGACCATACCGCTTTAAAAGCAGAAACGTCACGTGCCCAAATCGAAACACTTTGTAAAGAAGCGCTCGAATACAAATTTGCCAGTGTTTGTGTCAACCCGACAAACGTAGCACTCGCGGCAGAACTCTTGAAATCAGACGATGCGGTCAAAGTATGTACAGTTATCGGCTTCCCACTCGGTGCAAACACACCGGAAGTAAAAGCATTTGAAACACAAGATGCCATCAAAAACGGCGCAACAGAAATCGATATGGTCCTAAATATCGGTGCATTAAAAGACGGCGACCTTTCACTCGTTGAACGCGACATTCGTGCAGTTGTCGAAGCGGCAAACGGCACACTCGTCAAAGTCATCTTCGAGAACTGCCTCTTAACAAAAGAAGAAATCAAAACAGCTGCTGAGTTATCAGTCAAAGCCGGTGCGGATTTCGTTAAGACGTCTACTGGTTTCTCAACAGGCGGCGCAACGGTAGAAGACATCCGTCTCATGCGCGAAACAGTCGGACCTGACATCGGTGTCAAGGCTTCAGGCGGCGTTCGTGATTTTGAAGGAGCAAAAGCAATGATCGATGCCGGCGCAACACGTATCGGTGCTTCTGCCGGAATTGCCATCGTTACAGGTGGAACTTCAGACAGCGACTACTAATTTAATTTGATAAAACCAGAGGCTGACTTAAAAGTCACTCTCGATAAAGATCAGGGTGGCGGAGTGATAATCTGCCACCCTGATTTCGTAAAAAAAGAATCACTCTCTTCACGCAACTCCTACAGGAAAAGCGCATTTTGCGCTGTCAGAGACAAACAAGACCCGATTCCCTGCCTCAATAAGGCAGGGAAACTGGCTTGTGTCTCGCCTGAGGAAAGGGTGTGAAAGAACGAGTGATTCTTTTTTGATTCAGCCACTTTTTGTTTTAAAACAATTCTGAATTTGATTTTCAGGTTAAGAAGTCAGACAACCCTTCCGATAATCCATTGTAGAACAAGGGAAGGAAGTGGAAAAGTGTCAAAACGATTCAGTTTGTCCATGCTGGCCTTAACCATCGGTCTGGCGGGTTGCGGCAGTATCATCGATCATCCTGAACAAGCAGTGAAGGAGCGCCGGAAAATGGCAGTCGTCTTATCCGATGTCGGATTAGGGGATCAGTCGTTCAGCGATGCTGCCATGAGCGGTATGTCTTTACTACGTGAAAAAGAAGACTGGTTCATTGATTATAGAGAATTAAGTGAAACAAAGTCATATGAAACGGCATTTGCCACGTTAGCGAAACAACATCCGACCGTTGTCGTCGGTCTTGGGTTTATGGGACAGGCGGACTTGGAAAAAGTCGCTAAACAGTATCCAAAACAGCAGTTTGCATTAATTGATGCCGTGTCGGAACTACCAAATGTATTATCCGTCACATTTAAAGAAGATGAAGGCAGTTATCTGGCGGGGGCAGCGGCAGCAATCCAATCCGACAGTGATACGATTGGTTTTATCGGCGGCATGAAATCACCGCTCATTGAGAAGTTTGAAAAAGGCTACCGTGCCGGTGCAACAGCCATTAATCCGGACATCCGTGTCCTTGTCGATTATGCAGAAGACTTTGCGGCACCGGATAAAGGACGTGAGCTCGCTAATGCCCAAATGAAAAAAGAGGCGGATGTCTTATACGCGGCAGCAGGACTGACCGGCAGTGGCGTTCTTGAGGCAGCAGAAGAAAAAGGAAACAAGGCGATTGGTGTCGACAGCGATCAAACGGCGATTGCTCCAGATGCCGTCATGACATCGATGTTGAAGCAGGTCGATCTTGCGATTACGAAAATTGGTGACAGCGTCAAAGCACCGGGTCTTCAAGCCGGTCAAATCGTATTAGGCGTGAAAGACGGAGCGATTCAACTCGCGCCGATTCGTAATACCAACTTTACAGAAAAAGATTTACAACGACTCGAACAATTGAAACAAGACATACTGGAAGGCAAGGTGAAGGTCCAATGACGTTACGACAACGATTTTTGGTTTCGACACTCGTGACGATTGTCAGTGTTGTCGCCTTAATGGGCTGGACGTTATTTGAACTGCGTCAAATCCAGTCCTACAACGAGGATTACGGAAAGCAACTGGTCGAGATTTCAGAACTGGAGACTAAGTTACTGTATGAGCAGGCAGCCTGGAACCGGTTAGCGAGTCAGCCTTCAGAAAATCAAAAAGAACAAGCACTTGCCTTAAGTAAAAAAAATGAGAAAGCTCTTGATTCCTTACAAAAAACGTATTTGATTGATCGGTTTAAACCGGATTTGAATCGTGCCAAAATGAAATATACGACTTTGGCGGAGAAACGGACGACTTTATTAAATGAGCTTGATCCAATTGCAATCCGCTCCCACGCAGCCCAGGTGGAAGGAGTATTAAGCGATTTATATACGTTACATACGAAAAATGGTGAATTTTACGATGTATTGCAACAGGAAGCAAAAGATAAGACATTGAATCTGACGCGCTCGGTTTTAATCGCGACATTCATTCTTCTGATTGCATTAGCACTCTATAACTGGTACTTTGCGCGGAGCATCACCCGTCCGATCAGCCGGGTCGTTCAGACGGCGGAACAGATTTCGCAAGGGGATGTCTCACAACAACTACAAATCTCGGGACGGAGGGATGAAATCGGTCGTCTCGAGTCAGCGATTGCCCAGATGCAAGGAACATTGCATGGTGTCATCGGAACGATCAGTCAGACATCGACGACCATCAATCAGATGAGCGAACAGGCGACAGCTGAAAATGCCAATATCGTCGAAGTATCAGGCAACATGACACATGCCATCAATGAAATGGCCAGTGGGACACAAACTGTCTCGGATGATTTGCAAACGACAGTCAGTACCATTACGGATATGAGCACATTGTTTGAACAAAGCGAACAACGGGCGCAACAAGCATTGAGTCAAGGTCAACTGGCGGATACGACGATGGGGAAAAGTGCAACCATCATGCAGGAACAAGCGGAATCACTGGCGGCAGCGACACTTCAAAATCAGGAACTCGGTCGCAAGCTAGCCGGATTCTTACAACAAACCCAGCAAATCGAACAGATGGCGCAACTTGTCTCAAGTGTCTCGGCGCAAACGAATTTACTGTCATTAAACGCGGCCATCGAAGCGGCTCGGGCAGGAGAAGCAGGACGTGGTTTTGCCGTCGTGGCGAGTGAAGTGAAGAAGTTAGCGGACGAAACCCATCAAGCGACGCGTTCCATCTTTTCACTCGTTCGTTCGATTCGGGCAGACGGAGCGATTTTGCAGGAAGCATTGCTTCAATCTGAAAAGGAGCAAGCACATCAGGTTCAAAACTTTGCTGAGGTGACATCGTCATTCGAGGAAACCCGTGGTCACGTGACGGATGTAACGGAAGCCGTCCAGTTCATGACGACACAGTTACTTCAGTCAAAAGACCAGGCGAATCAGGTCGTAAATCAAGTCAGCTCAGTCAGTGGCGTGATGGAAGAATTAGCCGCCGGGAACGAAGAAGTGGCGGCGTCGATGCGCGATCAGCAAGCATCATTCGAACAAATTCATCAACTGATGCTGGAACTGGAACAAACAACGACTTCACTGGATCAACAAACCAGCCAGTTTAAACTGTAATATGAACAAACAGCAAAACCCCCTCAGCGAGTCAGTCCGTTGAGGGGGTTTTCGTCAAGTATGCTTAGAAGAAGTCACTTGGATTCAATTCGTTTGTCCGGCCGTTGGCATTATACTGATACCCACCGTCATGAATCTCAAAGTGAAGGTGGGGACCGGTTGAGTTTCCGGTACTGCCAAGGTTACCGATTTGTTGTCCCTGTTTCACCTGTTGACCTTGTTTGACGGTCAGAGAATTCATATGCGCATAAACGGTCGTATACGTTTTTCCACCGATGTTGTGCGAGAGATAGACGTGATTACCGTAAGGCCCGCCGGAGCTTGCCAGGATGACGGTTCCGCTTGCGGAAGCAACGACCGGGGAGTTCAGTGGTCCGGCAAAGTCAATCCCGTTATGGTACGCGTATCCGTTACTTCCACTGGCAGCGCCCATTCCTTGTGAAATGGAACCAGCAGCCGGTTTGATGAACTTGCCTGTCGCTTTTGAAAGGACTTTTGTGCTTGCTTTTGTAACAGAAGCAGGTTGCGCCGATTGCGCGGCTGCTTGTTTTTCGGCTAATCGTGCAGCTCGAGCGGCTGAACGGGCAGCAGCTTCCTGCGCCTTCAGTTGAGCGGCAGCATCTTTTAAGCTCAAGATGTTAGTTTCGATGGAACGTTTTTCTGATTTTAATCGATTCAGTAAGGCCGTTCGTTTAATCTTTTCTGCTTTTAATTCACGCTGTTTCTTTTTTAGAAGAGTACGATCCTCAACCAAATCAATACGTGTTTGTTTCAATTCTTTTTGAGCCAGTGCCAATTGATGTTTGTTTTGTTCGTAATCTTTTAATAAAGAAGCATCGCTTTCGGCAATCGTATTAAAAGCATTAAAACGGCTGATCATATCTCCGACATCTTTAGCGCCAAAAACAGCCTCGAGAAATGGATCGTCATCTGCTTTTGCTTGTCGGACAGCTAAACGATCTCCGAGCATTTTTTCCTGCTTGCTGATTTTTTCGCGTAAGGCATCGATTTTTTGTTCCAATCGTTTAATCTGCTGACGGTTTTGATCAATTTTTTGTTGGTTTTCGACGACCTGCAACGTCAGTCCATTAATCTGTTGATCGAGCGCATAGACTTTTTGCTGTGCTTTGGACAGTTGGGTGGTCTTTTTCGAGAGGGCTTGCTTTTGCTTGGACTGCTGTTGTTGATTTTGCTGCTGTTTTTCCTTATAAGAACTTGCTGCACCGACGGGGTGGACAAGTGGGCTGAAAAGTAAGGTCATCGTCATCAGTGAGAGACCGAGTGTTTGTTTTAAAGATGATTTCATAGTTGAATCAATCATTCCTTCCTTCCTGAATTCAGATACATATTCTGAAATGTTACCTGTTCTACTCTAACAAGAAATGACGGGAATCACCGTTACAGTTTCGTTAAAAATATTATATGGAAATTATCAGGTGATCGAGATTCTTTATGTAAATTATTTTTTAGACACTTTCAAAAAAGTGAGAGAACCGTTGATAATCCGCGAAAGAAGACACAATAAAAAAAGTGAATCCAAGGATTCACTTCTAAAAAAGAGCTGATATGTTTTTGTAATATGAAGAAGAGGAATAAAAGTAAGGGTTTAATGAATCAAGAAACAGGATATACAAATTAGTTTTAATTTATTCTTCGTAGATCATTTTTCGTGTCATTCCGCCGTCAAGAACCAACGTTTCTCCCGTTAAGAAGTCGTTATCGGGATTCGTTAAAAACAAAGCAGCCCGGGCAACATCTTCCGGTTTTCCGACTCGTCCAGCCGGATGCTGGCTGTGGTCTTCCGGTGAAAGTTCATGGTAATTTCCGGTTTCAATCCAACCAGGTGCAATCGCATTAACTAAAATCCGATCGGGTCCTAAAGAAACGGCTAAAGCATGCGTCAACGCGACAATGCCGCCTTTGGTAGCCGCGTAAGATTCCGTATCCGGCTCGGACATGAACGCGCGGGTGGAGGCCAGATTGACAATCCGTCCGCCTGCTGGGTTTTTCTTCAAATAAGGCGCCGCGGCTTTTGTCGTTAAAAAGATGCTCCGCAGATTGGTATGTTGGACACGGTCCCATTCCTCAAGCTCTAATTCAAGTAACGACTTGCGCACCATGATGCCGGCATTGTTAATCACGATATCGATCCGGCCGGTATGCTCAATGGCTTTATCAATCAGCAGGTTGACATCTTTTTCATCCTGGACATCCAGATGATAAAAGTAAGCGGTCCCGCCGTCAGCTTCGATTTCTGCCGCAAGATCGTCACCGGTCATTTGATCAATGTCGGCAAGAATGACGGTGGCGCCTTCTTTGGCATAAGTCTTGGCAAGCGTTGCTCCAATGCCATTGGCGGCACCTGTGATGATGACAGTATGATTGATATGGTTCATTGTAAATTCCTCCTGGGGAATGTGTAGTTGGGTAGACTGCTATAATCAGATAGCCGAAAATGAATCGATTAAAACATATTGTATCCTTGAAGAAAGGATTATCCAGATAGGCATTAGGGAACATAAAAGGTAGCTAACGCTACTATTATGTTGAATGGGGGATTTTTGATGGATTTATCAAATCAAAAGCTCGAAACAGAACAAGAAAAATATGCAGATGAAGCTAAAGCGTATATCAATCAACCTAAAAAAACAAATTCAATGTTACGACGTGCAAGTGAAAAAATAAATAAAAATTCGACGCTATCGATCGTTTTTTCTCCCGTCCGTTTATTTATCGATATGGTTCGTGCCTATCAATCCGGTGAATACCGAAATATTCGCAGGACGACGATTTTGAAAGTAATCGGGGCCTTGATTTATCTCGTTTCACCCATCGATTTAGTGCCGGACTTTGTGTTAGGTTTCGGATTTGCGGATGATATCGCCATCATCCTGTTCGTGACGAAAACGATTTTCGAAGAGTTGACACGATTCAGTGATTGGCAGGATGAGCAACAAAAAGCAAGTACGCAGCCGCTTCAAAGTGAGGATGCTTACTAATTTCATGAGACAACCGGACTGAGACAGTTGGTCCTCATATAAAACAGAAGGTGGATTCTGAATCCGCCTTCTGTTTTCGTTTGGATGAAAGTCCTCGTTTCATGTACTTGCGGTCAATCGAAACTAGCTCTTGTTTTGCAGGAAACAAAAACGTCATTTCTGTACGCGTCCTTGAAAGTTCGTTACACTAGAAGCAGAGAAACTTTTTGGGGAAGGAGGTATGGAATGGCTTGGCATTCATGGATTGAATCATACGGTTATTTTGGAATCATGTTGAGTTTGATGTTTCCCTTTTTACCGAGTGAAGTGCCGCTTGCGTATGCAGGCTATCTGGTCCACACAACGGAGTTTAACCTGATTGTCATGTTGATCGTGGCCGTCATGAGTTTTGTGATCAGTCAAAATATTTTCTTTACAATCGGGCGTCTCGGAAGTGACCGTTTACTAAAACGAATTTTTAGATGGTTTCGTATTTCTGAAACGAAGATGGTGCGATTCCAACGTCAAATGGATACGCGCGGTCGTTTCATCTTATTGCTGTCACCGATGTGGCGGATGGGATTTGCGATAGGGGCAGGGTTGACCGGTGTCTCGCGTCTCACTTTTACGATTGCGACGACGATTTCTTTTTTTATGTGGTCCGCTTTTTTTATCTGGGGCGGAAAGAAACTTGGACATGGCATGATGGGGCGGCATCCTGAATTCCACCATTACCTTCCCTGGATAATCGGTCTCATCGTATTTGGTGCAGGTTATCTGTATTTCCGAAAAAAAACGCTCATGAAAAAACAAAGTATATCTAAAAAATAGAGGAGTGTTCACATGGCAGTGATTTTATTTGATATTGACGGTACATTGATCGACTCGACCGATCAGATGACAGAGGCAATTCATCTTGCGATGGAAGATATGCCGCATCTGGTCAAACCATCCAAAGCAAGTGTCCAGTCGAGTTATGGTTTGGCGGGTAATGCTTTTTGGAGAAAAGCAATCCCGGATGCTTCTGAAAACGACATTAAAGAGATTCGTAGAAAACGTCATCATCACTTGGAGCAAACGATGCAGAATCAAGATGTTCTGTTTGATGGCATTCGAGAATTATTGGAACAATTGACGAATCAGGGACATATCGTATCAACAGCAAGCAATTGCGGGGTACATTATTTAAATCTTGTTCTCGACAGCCAAAACATTCGATCTTATTTTACAAGTCCAAAATGTTTGGAGTCGGTGAACGGGAAACAAAAAGCAGACATTTTAGCCGCACATCGTGAAGAGTTTGGCGAGGTCGACTATCTGATGGTCGGCGACCGTTCGTCGGACGTTGAGGCGGCCAGACTACAAAATATGCCGGTAGCGATTTGTTGCTTCGGTTTTGGAACAGAACAAGAATGGAAGACGGCTGACCATCAGCTGGAGACACCGCTTGATTTGTTGAAGTTTGTATAACGGAATGAGCAAAAAAACAAGCAGCGCTGATGAGTCAGCGTCTGCTTGTTTTTTTTTGTTAATCAAAATCAAGTCGGTACTGCTCGTGATTCGTCCAAGGACGAAAACGGCGGAAGAGCTGATGGAACAGAAGACACAGGATCACCGGCAAAACAATAAACAGTCCGAAGACAAGCGAAATATTGATCCACGTCCATCCTCCTGCCATCAAGTGAAGCGCATTGATTGGACCAATCAGACCCGACATACCGAATCCGGCACTGAAGGGGGTCCCTTGAATACCGAGTACACCTGCGAGTCCGCCAAGTACGGCGGCACTGCACATGACGGGCAGAATCATGATCGGATTGCGAATGAAATTCGCCATTTGAATTTTAGGAGATCCTAAAAAATGAGCGATGGACGTGCCGCGGGAATTGGCCTGCCACCCGGCAATCGCGAGTCCGAAACCTGCCGCACAAACACCAAGGTTAGCGGCTCCTGCTGCAACACCGGATAAACTGATGGCTGTTGCAATCCCGACCGTCGAAAGCGGTGATACGATGAGGACCGAAAAAGTAACGGCTAAGGCAATGCCCATCAACACCGGTTGAAGAACGGTAAAGTGTGTAATCACTTGACCGATCGTGGCTGTGATCTTCGTGACAAACGGATAGGTCAGGACACCGATTCCGCCGGCTCCGATGATGATTAAGGTTGGAATGACGAGAACCGTATACGTCTTAAAACGACTTCCGAGCCAGATGACGAGGGCAGTTGCGACTGCGGCTGTCAATCCGGCATTGATGACATCACCGGTTCCGATGAATAAGTAACCGGCGGTCTCGGTTCGGTTTGCGACACCGGATCCGACGACAGTCGCAAGACCAATCGAGGTCGCTTCAATCGGGGTTGCCTTGAACTGCATGGCAACGGCGACACCGATGACCATCGGCAAGAGCCGCATCGCAAGAGCAGTCGAGTCGATGATATGTTGCGCAGGAGAAAAATAGGGAAGCAAGGCTTTGGCAAGTTCACCAAGCAACGCTCCCGGGATAAGAGCAACTAAGATGCCGATACTGAGTCCGTTTAAGACATGGACACCGAATTGGCGGTCAAAACGTTTTAAGGTCGTATTCAACTAAATTCACTCCTTATGTATCGCTTTTATGCATAACAGTATAAAAGTGATGAATTGTGTTTAATCATACGAAAGAGCGTTCAAAACGTCAAGCAGAAAATGGAATTTTCTGAAAAAATAAAAGCAAACTATTCGCACTGAAACAAAAGGACTGCTAGAGTGGAGAGGTAAAAAATCGGGGAGGGAACAGTTATGTCAGAACAACAAATCGTATTAGCCAGCAGACCAGAGGGACGTCCAACACGGGACACGTTCCGTTATGAGACGATCGAATTGGACGCCTTAAAAGCGGATCAAGTTTTAGTAGAGACGCTCTATATCTCAGTCGATCCTTATATGCGCGGGCGAATGAATGATGCACGTTCTTACTCGCAACCATTCGACCTGGATGCACCCATCCAAGGTGGTGTCGTCGCGCGGGTCGTTGAATCAACAAGTGATCTGTTAACAGTGGGTGACACCGTTGTCGGAATGCTCGACTGGGCGACGAAATCCGTGGTCGATGCAAAACAAGTCCGTAAAATCGATGCAACATTGGCGCCTGTCTCAACGGCACTGGGTGTGCTCGGAATGACAGGTATGACCGCTTACTTCGGTCTGCTCGACATCGGGAACCCGCAATCTGGCGAAACGGTCGTCGTCTCGGCAGCAGCAGGAGCCGTTGGATCAATTGTTGGTCAAATCGCTAAAATTAAAGGCGCACGAGTCGTCGGGATTGCTGGAAGTGCTGAAAAGATTCAGTATCTAAAAGAGGAACTTGGATTTGATGAAGTCATCAATTACAAAACGGAGCAGATCGGCGAAGCCTTAGATCGGACTTGTCCGGACGGGATCGATGTCTACTTTGAAAATGTAGGCGGTGCAATCGGGGATGCCGTTCTTGATCGATTGAATCCTTTTGCCCGTATTCCAGTCTGTGGGGCGATTTCCGGCTATAACGAACAGGCGGATTTAGGTCCACGGGTCCAATCGAAATTGATCATTGCGCGCGCACGGATGCAAGGTTTCTTGGTCGGAGACTATGGCAAACGGTTTAAAGAAGCAGCGGAACAACTTGGTAAATGGGTCAGCAATGGTGAGTTGAAGTACGAAGAAACGATATTTGAAGGGTTTGAACAAGTCCCGGACGCCTTTCTTGGTCTGTTTGACGGGTCGAACACGGGAAAACTGTTGGTCAAATTATAAGAGTACGTCAAAAAGGTGTTGCTTTCCTGAGCGGAGAGCAACACCTTTTTTGTGCTTGAATTTATTGATCAGCAGGATCTTTTTTTAATTCTTCGACATCAGGATCCGGATGCTGTGTTTCGGCCGGTTTGATTCCCGGATCAGATGTTTTGGCTGGTTCTGGGTCCGGATGTAAGCCGACATCCGCTGTTTCGTTTGGTGTATCTTGTTTTTTATCCATCATGAGTGTTTATCCCCCTTGTACTTGATATTTTATATGTACCCGAATTATCGATTCTAAAAACGAAACGGACACTTTGATGAGATTGAGGTTTTGTAGCAAAACAAGATACGAACAAACTCGACTCCACGCAAACTCCTCTTCATTTGATGGTGAATGTAAGGAAAAAGGACAATTGCTTCATCAACTCTTTACAAAAACCTTGCATGACCTTTAAGTCCTCTTTGAACTGGTCTCGTAGACTGAAACAGAGATGAATGAAGGAAGGGTGTATACGTGTGAGTGAACAAAAGTGGAAAAAAAGTATCATTGAACAATTAAACTGGGTGCGGACTGAACAGAAGCGAATCCAATCCGCACCGGCAGCAAACCGTGCGTCGATCGAGGGACTAAAACAACTCGATGTCTTGCGGATGAAAACGACGGTTCGCCCTAAGTCATCCCCACTCGAAGCCAAAACGAAGCGTTACCATCAAGACAGCAACAGGGAGTTGCTGAAAGAGATTGCGTACGAAGACATCCCTGTGACGGGCGGTTCACGTTATTATGAACGCCGTCCGCTTGAGGTGGCGATCGTGTGCTCGGAGTTCATGCATGCCTACTATCAGGACGCGTTACATTTACATTATGTCAATCCGGCAACGTTTACGGACGTCTTTGAAAAGCCGATTGATCTGTTTCTCGTCGTCACGTCCTGGAAAGGTCTACACGGTGATGATTGGAAAGGAGTCGCGACGCCAACTTCTAAAAAACGGCAGCGTTTGCTCGACATGATGGAGCAGGTGAAAGCAAAAGGAATCCCGGTCGTTTTCCAGTCGACGGAAGATCCGAGCAATTTTGACCGGTTCAGTGATCTGGCGAAAATTGCCGACTATATTTTAACATCAGACGAAGCGATGATTCCGGAATACCAAGTACTCTGTGGACACGACCGGATTGAAGCAACGTCGTTTGGTGTTAATCCGATCATCCACAATCCGGTCGGAGCGACGCGAAGCCGCAAAAAACACGTGCTGTTTGCCGGCAGCTGGATGGCGAAATATCCGGAGCGTGTCAAAGATACGGAGATGTTATTTGATGGTGTCTTACGCTCAGATCATACACTCGATATCGTTGACCGGAACTATCAGTTAAATCTACCGGACTATCATTTTCCGGAACGTTACGTCCCGCGTGTGGCTCCTGCGATTCCCTATGACGCATTGCAACAGGTCAGTAAATGTTATGACTGGGTGTTGAATCTAAACAGTATCAAGTACAGCAAGACGATGTGTGCGCGTCGGGTCTATGAATCACAAGCGCTCGGCAATCTGATTTTGTCGAACTACAGTATCGCCGTCAATAACGATTTCCCGAACGTCTTTACCGTCCATGACCACCAAGAAGTACAGGCGATTCTAGAGCGGACGACACAAGAGGAGATTGATCGACTCCGGGCTGAAGGCATTCGTTCTGTCATGTCGTTGCATACGGTCTATGACCGGATTGATCAATTGACGCGGCTTCTGCAACTGGACATGCCGCCGGTCAAACGGACGCTTCTCGTCGTCTTACGCAATGCGACGCCGGAACTTGAACAACTGCTCGCACGTCAATCAATCACCGCTGATGTAATTTGTCACGAATCAGAGTTGACCGGAGCGCTTTATGTCTCAGCCGATCTCGTCACTGTGCTCGACGGGGCTGAATCATACGGAGAGTACTACTTGGAAGATTTGGTGAACGGGTTCAAATACAGTGATGTGTCAATCACCCGCAAAACGCGGACTGAAGAAGCTCATTTTGTAATCCGGGAAGCGGAAGGGTCGACAGTGAACGCCATGATTTGGCGTGAAGCGTTCCCGTATGAGCAGTTCTCCGAAGGAAAGATTGAGGGAAAGACTTTGTTCCTGGACGCGCTGGAGTGGAACGAAGGTGGTGGCACCGCAATGGTCAAGGCTCCTGTGCTGTCTGTCATCGTCCCGATCTTCAACAATGGCAGGCATTTGACGTATAAATGTTTTGCCAGCCTCAAACGGATGGATCGGTTTGAAGAGTCGGAAATTATCTTGGTCGACGATGGATCGACGGATCGATTCACCCGCCAAGCGATTGACCGCCTGGCACGACGTCACGGGAATGTCGTGACCTATCTGTTTCCGACGGGCGGCAGCGGCAGTGCGTCACGTCCGCGCAACAAAGGGGTTGAACTGGCGCGCTCGGAACGGATCGCTTTCCTTGATCCTGATAATGAAGTCTTGAGTGACCGGTATGCCGAACTGTTGGCTGAGTTGGATCAAGATCCGACACTCGACTTTGCTGTCGGCCACATGAAGAAACTGGCGGAAAAAACAAGCATCATTGCGTTGCCGAAGATTCGTAAACAAGGACGGACGGGGTGTGATCAACCGAAAGCCTACTTATTGGAAAATCGCTTTTCCGTTCAAAGTATTCAGGCGCTGGTCGTCAACCGACGTTTTCTGCAGGAACATCAGCTGGAGCAGGTGGTAGGTGCCGTCGGACAAGATTCCCTGTTTTTCCAAGAGATGATGTTGCACGCAAATCGTGTCTTGCTCGTAAATCGTGTCATCCATTATTACTATGCCGCGGTTGCCGGTTCAACCGTCAACTCCTTGACGGTTCGTTTCTTCGAACGAAGTGTTGTCCGGGAAAAGGCACGGGCAGAGAAATTTGCCCGTTACGGTGTGCTCGATGCGTATAAGACAACACGTTTTGAGCATTTCTTTGAACACTGGTATTTAGTGAAGCTTCGGTATTGCAGCGACAAGGATTTTGCCCCGAGTGTCGCATTACTGCGTATGATTGTTGCTTTTTATGAACCAATGAACCTGACGAACCCGCTGATCCGTCAATTCGTGGAGTTGGCGGACATGAAACGGACGGATGCGATTCAAACATTGTTACTGGAGGAGGTCAGATGATGCAGACAAAACAGATGATGCGACCGAAAGATGAAATTCGGGCCGCTTATTATGATCAACTCGGCGTCGCATTCGGGAAAAAGGTCCGGTCTCGGGTCCACTGGATCGTCCGGGAAACAAAAGGCAGTCAAATTCTCGATATCGGCTGTTCCGGTGGACTGGTTCCGATTTTGCTCGGGCGCGAAGGCAAGCAGGTAGTCGGTATCGATGTCTCGCCGGAAGCAATCGTGGAAGCGACGGCGGCACTAAGAGAAGAAGCACACTCCGTTCAAGAATTGATTCAATTGGAAGAAGCCAATCTGATGACCTTCCAAACGTCCCAACGATTCGACACGGTATTGATGACGGAAGTCTTAGAACATATCGGGGAACCGGAGCGGTTTGTCGAAAAAGCCTGTGCGTTCTTAAAACCCGGTGGTCGGCTCGTCGTGACCGTTCCATTCGGTGTGAACGATTATGCCGATCATAAACGGACGTATTATTTACAGCATCTGCTGGAACAATTGACACCATACGGGACGATTGAGCAGTTGGAACGCATCGATAAATGGCTCGGTGTGACGTTGACGCTTCATCCGGAGAAACAACCGTCACGCCCGGTAACGGAACAAGAAGTCAGTTGGCTCGAAACAGCTTTTGAAGCGGTTGAACGGTTGCATCTCACTGAAATCGTCCGCTTGAAGCAACTGAATAAAAAGTGGGAATTGAAGCAGCAAAAACAGCAGGACATCGAACAGGAACAAGCGGAGTTGGTGTCAGAGCGGGATCAGCTCACGCGGCAACTCGCGGAGAAGGAAGACGAAATTGAGTTGCTGACGCAACAGTATCAAATGGTGCTCGCGCGATACGAAGGGGCGCTTGTGTCGAATCTGGATGTCTTGGAGGCGAATGCAGAATGGAAATCAAAGTACCGGTCACTCGCAAATTCAAAGCTCGGAAAAGTCGTCATCCGTTACTGGAAATTCAGACGAAACGTAAAGAAGCGACGGGCCCGGAGACGATGAACGTTCTGATGATTTGTCAAAATTTTTATCCGGAGATCGGGAGTGCTGCGAACCGGATGAAAAATATCTTCAAACGGATGGAGCAACAGGGGAGTGAGGTCCACGTCTTGACGTCGGAACCACTCTATCCGACAGCTGAACTGTACACGGATGCCATGTTTTGGGACGAACCGAGTCTGGATGCTGCGAAGATTACCCGAATTCAACCGCGTGATCTTCGGGCGACGACGAATTTATGGCGCAGACTCCGTTTGTTCATTGAACAATTTGTCTTGGCAGTCCAGGAAGTACGGCACGATACTAAACAATACGCTTACATCTATGCGACGACGCCGTCGATCTTCATGGGTCTTGTCGGAGTCGTTGCCAAACACCTGAAAAAAGCACCGCTGATTCTGGATGTTCGCGACTTATGGCCGGAATCACTGGTCGGAGTCGGGATTACGAAATCACGGTTGTTGCTTGCGCCACTCTATTGGCTGGAAAAATGGATGTACCGCCAAGCCGATCAAATTGTTATCAACAGTGAAGGGTTTCGGTCGTATATCGAAAAGAAAGGGATTGCACCAGAGAAGATTCACTACATCCCGAATTCGATTGAGGAAAATGAATGGTTGATTAAACGGCGGAAAGTATCGGAGCAAGTCCGTGTCGTCTACACCGGCAACATCGGTCTGGCGCAGGATGTTTTTTTACTACTTGATGTCGCGGAACAACTAAAAGAGGATAAACACATTGAATTCCATGTCGTCGGATACGGGTATCACAAGGAAAAATTCGAAGCCCATGTTCTCGAGCGGGGACTGACGAACATTCACTTCATGAACGCGATGCCACGATGGGATGCGCTGAAACAACTGGCGAAGAGTGACATCGCCTTTGCAACGTTGGTCGAGAGTACAGCGTTCGACACGGTGACACCAGGGAAAATCATCGACTACATGGCGATGGGGTGTGCGATTGTCGGAGCCGTCTCGGGGCATGCCGCAAAAGTTATTGAAGATGCGGGAGCGGGCTTTGTCTCCCGCGAGCGGAGTCGTGAAAAGATCGTCGAGCATATCCGGTACTTGGCTGAACATCCCGAAGCACGCAGTGCCATGGGGCAGTCCGGTGTGAAGTATGTCCAGGCGCACTTTGACTGGGAACAAAATCAGGAGCGGTTGTTTGAGGCGATTCGTCAAACCGATCTTCGAGTATTAGGGGTGAGTAAATGAAGCGGGTCGGAATGTTTGTTTGGAATACGTTTACGAACGATGCGCGTGTTTTACGGGAATGTACGGCGCTTTCGGAAGCCGGGTATCACGTTGATCTGTATTGCCTGAATGATGGGAGCTTGCCGAAACTCGAACGACACCCGGCAGGTTTTCAGATTCTTCGAATCGATCGGACACCTCCACTTGAATCCGTGCTGCGCCGGATCCGGAAGCGTAATCCTCTTACGCTGATGGCCGGCGCAGGCGTGTTCTTGCTGTTTCCATGGCTGATTCCGGTCTTGGTGCTACTGTTTCTCTTACAGAAAAGCCGGTTTGTCCGCTATGCACTGTACAACAGCTTTGGAATCATCCGCATGACGCGGGCGGCTCGCAAACACACGTACGATATCATGCATGCGAACGATTTAAACACGTTGCCTCAAGCGATTTTTTCCGCAAGAGGGGCGAAGATCGTTTACGATTCGCATGAAGTGCAGACCGACCGGACAGGTTACGGAAAAGGACAGGGGTTGTTTGAGCGTTACTTGTTACGGTTTGTTGATCGAACGATGGTTGAAAATGACACACGGGCAGACTACCACGCATCACTTTATGGCGAATGGCCGGCTGTCCTGCATAATTATCCGTTTTATCACGAAGAAGTACCACAACCGCGATCCGTACATCAAGAAATCGGCATCAAGGAGGACGAACCCATTTTGCTGTACCAAGGCGGTATTCAGGAAGGGCGGGGACTTGAGCGACTGATTGAAGCGATGCCGTTTGTCCGGCGTGGGACTTTGCTGTTTGTTGGAGACGGAAAAATCAAACCGCGGCTCCAGGAGTTGGCGGCACAGTCCCCGGAACGGGAGCGGATCCATTTTATTGATAAAGTACCGCTTGATCAACTGCCGAGTTATACGGCGGCTGCGACGGTCGGTTTTCAAGTTCTGCAAAACATCTGCTTTAATCACTATTCGGCTTCTTCGAATAAGCTGTTTGAATACATGGCGGCACTCGTGCCGGTCGTTGCGTCGGATTTACCGGAAATTCGGCGTGTCGTCGAAACGGAAGGCGTCGGCTTACTCGTTGACGTTGAATCCCCGGAAGCGATCGCTGTCGCCGTGAACCAAATCGTTGAGGAAGACGGCTTGCGTCAGGCGATGAAAGAACGGACAAAGCAGGCACGCCGGAAATACAACTGGGATAAAGAAAAACATCATTTATTGGACGTTTACCGTGAAATAACGAAGTAATTAAACACTGAATGAAGATGGAACAAGACAGATGCAGGCAAATCCACGACAGGAAACAGCGGAAGTGACCGGATTCGGTTGTTTGTTTGCCGAATGCGATGAATGTTTGTTGATTATTTACAAGCTTTACAAAAAGTACAGGAAACGCCTTGAATGTAAGGTCTGTGAAGAATGGTTTAAGAGATGGTTAGAACCATTGGAAACACAAGCAATTGTCGTTATGGTCTAGTTACAGCCACGACACAGTCGGTAATTTGCTGACGTGAAGGACTAACTCGTAACTAGATGGAGGAATGACAAAATGAAACTTTGTACAATCGGACTCGGATATATTGGATTACCTTCTTCAGCCATGTTTGCAGATCACGGAACGGACGTCGTCGGGGTCGATATCGACCCGCGCATCGTTAAGATGTTGAATGCGGGAGACATTCATATTGAAGAACCGGGACTTGAAGATGTCATCAAGCGTGTCGTCGCAAACGGAAAGTTTCGGGCAACACTGACACCGGAACCCGCAGATGTCTTTTTAATTGCTGTTCCGACACCGAATTTAAATGACACCTATAAATCGTGTGACTTGAAGTATGTCCTGTCAGCTGTTCAGAATATGTTGCCGCACGTTCAAAAAGGCAACGTCATCATCGTCGAATCAACAATCGCTCCGCGGACGATGGATGATCATGTCCGACCATTGATTGAAGCAGCCGGGTTCGTCATTGGTCAAGACGTCTTCGTCGTTCATTGTCCGGAGCGGGTGCTTCCGGGACAAATCTTACATGAACTCATTCACAATAACCGGATTGTCGGCGGATTGACATTGGCTTGCGCGGATGCAGGTGCAGCGGTATATAAAACATTCGTTCAAGGCGAAATCGTCAAGACGGATGCGAAGACGGCAGAGATGTCGAAATTGATGGAAAACACGTTCCGCGATGTCAACATCGCCCTAGCCAATGAACTGACGCAAGTGTGTCACAAACTCGAGATCAACGTGCTCGACGTAATCGAGATGGCGAACATGCACCCGCGTGTTAATCTACATCATCCGGGACCGGGTGTCGGCGGACACTGTCTTGCGGTGGATCCATACTTCATCGTTGCTAAGGCACCGTCCCTTGCCCGGATCATTCATACGGCACGGGAAACAAACGTCAACATGCCCCATTTCGTTGCTGAACAGGCCGAGCGTCTCGTCTCGTCGCGTGTTCGACCAAAAATTGCTGTCTTTGGCGTCACGTATAAAGGAAATGTGGATGATATGCGGGAGAGTCCGGCTGTTGATGTCATCGAGCAGTTGATCGACCGGGGACTGGATGTTGCGGTCTGTGATCCGCACGTCGAACGTTCGATTTCGTCACGATTTGAACTGGTGGACGAAATTGAAGCAATTCGAGACGCGGACCTTGCTCTTGTTTTAGTCGATCATGATGAGTTTAAACAGTTTGATTCACGGCGTCTTGCGAATCAGATGCGGACACCGCTCTTATTTGATACGAAAGGAATCGTCCAGCCGCTCGAAGACGTGACAGTCTTAAACTTCGGTAACCTGCACACGCATCGCACGACGGAAGTGGACGCAAAAGCGATATGAACGGAATTTATACAATTGGGAAAGAGTTGAAAGATCATTTTTATCTGATCTTTCGCCTTTCACTTTATGAAACAAAAAGTCTATACAGCATGCAATACCTCGGGTGGTTTTGGGAAATCATGACGCCACTCCTGCAAATTGGTGTGTACTGGGTCGTGTTTGGTTTCGGGATCCGCGGCGGCCATCCAGTCGACGGAATTCCATTTGTCTTTTGGTTGGTCAGTGGATTGATTGCCTGGTTTTTCATCGGCAGTACGATTCCGAGTGGTTCACGTTCGATTTACGGTCGGGTCGCTTTAGTCTCGAAAATGCACTTTCCGCTTAGTACAATCCCGGCCTATGTCATCTTGGCGCAGTTCTATCGCCATCTTGCCATGATTGCCTTGACGATTGTTCTCGGGATGGCATTCGGCTATTTTCCGGGCTGGCATACGCTTGAATTGCTCTATATTGTACCTGCTGGTGTCATTTTCCTGTATGCCGTTTCTCTGTTGTTATCGGCCCTTGCGACCATGATCCGCGATGTCCAAAACATGGTGACGTCTGCCATCCGGATGTTGATGTACTTGACGCCCATCATGTGGATACCGCCGGACCACAGTCTGTTTAAGACATTGTTGATGATCAATCCTCTCGTCTATTTGATCGAAGGATACCGTTCGGCATTGATTGGGACCGGTTATCTGCTCGATCACGTCTGGTACGGTCTATACTTCTGGACTGTGACGTCCGTTTTGTTAGTGGTAGGAGCAGCAGTTCATCTGCGGTTCCGGCGGTACTTCATTGATTATGTCTAGGAGGAAAAAACATGAGTCACGTCGTATTCGAGAATGTTTCAAAACGTTACGTCCTGTATTCACGCCCGATCGATAAATTAAAAGAAGTGTTGTTCGGTAAAGTCAGCGGTAAACCGTTTTATGCTTTAAAAAATATCTCGTTCTCCGTCGAACAAGGCGAAATCGTCGGTGTGGTCGGAATCAACGGGAGTGGGAAGTCGACCTTGTCGCATTTGCTTGCCAACGTCACGCCGCCGACATACGGTCGTGTGACACTTGGCGGTAAATCGGCATTAATCGCGATTTCCAGTGGTCTCAATAATCAGCTGACCGGGCGGGACAACATCGAATTAAAAGGCTTGATGATGGGGCTGACCAAAAAACAGATCCAGACGATTACACCGGAAATTCTGGAGTTCGCGGACATCGGGGATTTTATCGATCAACCCGTCAAAACGTATTCAAGTGGGATGCGGGCACGGCTTGGTTTTGCCATTTCCATCAACATCAATCCGGATATCCTGATCATCGATGAAGCACTGTCGGTCGGTGACCAAACCTTTACGGAAAAATGCCTCGATAAGATGCGGGAGTTTCGCGATCAGGGAAAAACGATCTTTTTTGTCAGCCATTCCTTGAATCAAGTCAAAAGTTTTTGTACAAAAATCCTTTGGCTCGAGTATGGAGAAGTCCGGATGTTTGGACCGACAGCGGAAACGATGGCAGAGTATAACAAATATTTATATTGGTACAAGCAACTGACGAAAAAACAAGCAGCACATTATGTCATGAAAAAACGAACAGGACGAAGTGATGAAATCAAGCGTTCGGCACGCGGTGAAACGATTGAATTGTCGTCATGAATAACGGATAGGGGATGGAACGAATGAAACGAATCATGCTAGTGTTCGGAACGAGACCGGAAGCCATCAAGATGGCGCCTGTCGTCAAAGCATTGGAAAAACGAGAAGGGGTCAAACCGATCGTCGTCGTGACGGCACAACACCGGGAAATGCTCGATCAAGTCCTTGAACTGTTTCAGATCGTTCCCGACCATGATTTAGACTTGATGCGTCCACGTCAGACACTCGAAGAGATGACGGCACGGATTTTAAATGCGATGCGTCGTGTCTTGGAAAAAGAGCAACCGGATTTGGTGTTGGTCCATGGGGATACGACAACGACATTCGCGGCTTCACTTGCGGCTTTTTACCAACAGATTCCGGTTGGTCATGTCGAAGCCGGCTTACGGACGTATCAGAAGTATGCCCCATTCCCGGAAGAGATGAATCGTCAATTGACGGGTGTACTCGCTGATTACCATTTTGCACCGACCGATCAGGCAGCAGAAAATCTACGGCTCGAGAACAAACAGAGTCCGATTATCGTGACGGGAAATACAGTCATCGACGCGTTAAAAACAACGGTTTCGAAAGACTACACGCACCCGGTGTTGACGGATCTTACAGCAAGCGGACGGAAACTGGTTTTGTTGACCGTTCACCGACGCGAAAATCACTTGCAATTATCGCAAATTTTTGATGCCGTTGAACGATTGGCGGACAGTCATCCGGATATCGAAATCGTCTATCCGGTCCATCCGAATCCGATTGTCCTCGAGGCAGCGGAACAGTTGAACTATCATCCACGCATCCGATTGGTTGAACCGCTCGATGTCTTTGATTTTCATAACTTGGCAGCCCGGGCGACTCTGATTTTGACGGATTCTGGAGGTATCCAAGAAGAAGCACCTTCGCTTGGCGTGCCGGTCCTCGTCTTGCGTGATACGACCGAACGTCCGGAAGGTGTCGCAGCCGGTACGTTGAAGCTTGTCGGGACGGATCCGGAACGTATTTATGAAACAGGTCACCTGTTGCTGACGGATCAAGTTGCCTATGATGCGATGGCACAAGCGGCGAATCCATACGGAGACGGTCATGCGGCAGAACGTATTGTGGATGCGATTTTAAGCGCGGTACCGGTATGAGTTCACGTCCATTGGAACTGGCAAGTTATCAGTTTTTTCCGCAAGGGAACCGGGATAAGATTTTGCTCGAAGAAGATGCGGACGGTGTTTGGTTCGATTTTCAACAGGCGGACCCGACCGATAAGCTGTACATCCAATTGTTTGATCAGGGATTTCAATATCCTCCCTCAAAGTTGTATCGGGCCGACGCCTCTTTTGGACAGGCCGAGTCCGTCACATTGACATGCGAGCTGGAAGCGGAATCGTCATGCGACGTTCAGGTGTTCAAAATGCAATACGGACAAAAAAAACGGATGCATTCAGAGACGGAATGGCTGACGGTAAACGGAAAAACAATGTGTTCCTTACAATTCAAACGAGTCCAAGGCGCCGACTATTTTAAAATTGCATTCAAGTTTTTACTCGAAGGGGACATGCGGGTTCGGTTGACGGCGTTACACGTCAACCGGCTTGTTCCGATCAAGCAGGAGGAATCCTATCATGTTATTTAGTTCGACGATTTTTTTATTTCTATTTTTACCGTTCGTGTTGCTTGTCTACCACTTGTTGCCACGCACGTTTCGGAACGGCTGGCTCTTGGTAGCGAGCCTTTTCTTTTATGCCTGGGGTGAACCGAGATTCGTCCTATTGATGTTGACGAGCATTTTGATCAACTACCTGTTTGCCTTGGCCGTCCACGCGTACCGGACACGAATCGGTGTCAAATGGATCATGTTCAGTATGATTGTCGTCAATCTGGGATTGCTCGGCTGGTTTAAATACAGCGGTTTTTTTGTGACGTCAATCAACGAGACGTTTCAAACGACGCTGTTTGTCCCGGAAGTCGTTTTACCAATCGGAATTTCCTTCTTTACGTTCCAAGCGATGAGTTATGTCATCGATGTGTATCGTCAAGCGGGACAGGTCCAAAAAAACCCGCTCAATCTTGCTTTGTACATCGCGTTGTTTCCGCAGTTGATTGCCGGTCCGATTGTCCGCTATGAGACGGTTGCGGACGAAATCAACCACCGGCGGGAAACCTTGCCTGAATTTGCACAAGGTGTCCGTCGCTTTATCATCGGTTTATCCAAAAAATTGATTTTAGCGAATGGATGCGGACAAGTCGCGGATACGATCTTTAACATGAAAGATCTGTCGATGGGTCTCGCCTGGATTGGAATCATCGCCTATGCTCTGCAAATTTATTTTGATTTTTCCGGATACAGTGACATGGCGATTGGACTGGGGTTGATGTTTGGCTTTCATTTTCTTGAAAACTTTAACTATCCGTATATCTCAAAATCAGTCTCTGAATTTTGGCGCCGGTGGCATATTTCTTTAGGCTCTTGGTTCCGGGATTATGTTTACATTCCTCTTGGAGGAAACCGGGTGTCGCCATGGAAACAGTATCGCAATCTCGGAATCGTCTGGATATTGACCGGACTTTGGCACGGCGCAAGCTGGACGTTTGTTGCTTGGGGCGTCTACTACGGAATCTGGATCATGCTCGAAAAAGCATTTCTCGGGAAATTATTGGCGCGGGTTCCCGTGTTCGCAACGGTATGGACACTGGTGCTCGTTTTGGTCGGGTGGGTCTTTTTCCGGGCGGAAACGTTCCCGGAAGCGATTACGTACATTCAAGCGATGTTCGTCCCGGATGTGCTGTGGGATGACCGAGCGAGTTATCAGCTCGTCCAAAATGGTGTCATTTTAGCGCTGTCGTGTCTTGCTGCGACCCCGATTCCAAAACGGATCGGTGAACGATTTGTCGAATCATCGGGCAAAGTCGGACATACGATGCAATATGGATACGCGATGGTCTTGTTGTTCCTCGCAACATCGGCACTCGTCGCAAGTACATTTAATCCCTTTATTTATTTCCGTTTCTAGAAAGGAGAAGACGACATGGCACAACCAATCGAACGCAAATTAAAGCCGAAAGCGGACGGTCAACCGTCCTCATCCTTTGAACGGAAGATGATGTGGCTGACGACGATCAGTTTTTTCGTCATCTTGATGGCGATTGGCGCGGGGACAATCCTTCGGGAAGACCGCGTCAGTTCCCAACTGGAAAATCGAGCCCTTGCACAGGCGGTCAAACCGACCGTCCAAGGCGTGATTTCGGGTGACGACATGGTGAAGATGGAAAGTTATTTCACTGATCAATTACTGCTTCGAGGTACGTTTGTTGAAATGCAGGCCCGATTATCAAAAAATGTCCTTCGGCAACCGTTCCGTAACGGCATTTATACGGCAGAAGACGGTTACTTGATTGAGCCGAGTCAAGCGGCGCAACCGATCGTCCCGGACGCTTTCCGACAGTTCACGCAAGAGGTCGACCGTCCGGTCTACTTTGCCCTGGCACCGTCGAAAACCGTCGTCGCGGAACGCGATGGAATCATTCCGGATTATGTCGCGTCGAATGCAATACAGCGGCATAAGACGATGCAGGCCGGCTTTACAAAAGCGGGCATCACATCAATTTCACTGGACCGTTTACAGTTGTCCGATTATTTTAAAACGGATCATCACTGGAATATAGACGGTGCCTATCAAGCATATGACGAGATTGTGCGGACCATCGGAAAAACAGAACCGGCCTTAAAAAAGGTCGAAGTGAACCCCGGGTCGAAACGGTCTTCGGAACATCCGTACTTCGGATCCCTTGCACGCAAGACGACACTGGCATATGCAAGCACAGGTGACACGATTGAATACTATGGTGCGGATCAGTTTAAAGGAATCGATGTCTGTTATGACAACACATGCGGACAGCCGTTGATTGATGAAAAATTTATTAAGGAAGAGGGCGATTATGCCGATCGATATGAAGTGTTCATGCGCGGTAATCATGGAATTTTATCGATGACTTCAAAGACGAAGGGTCCTAAATTACTTGTCCTTAAGGACTCGTTTGCCAATCCCGTCCTGCCGTTTCTCGCGAGGAGCGCAAATCTCGAAGTGGTGGATGTCCGGTACGTCAACAAAGACTTTGATGCTTCCGAGTTCGCGAAGCAACAGAACGTTGATGCGGTTCTCTTTTTACACAATTCCAATATTGCCGGACTGATGAAGACGTATCAGCAGAAACTATAGGAGGTATCCCCGTGAGATCACGTGTAAGAAAAAAACGGCCCTCGGTCGGCTGGCGTATGATCAGTGCCTTGTTACTGGCCGTCATCCTGATTGCGAGCGGCACGACAGGATATGCTTTTTTGCGCTTGCAACAAACAGCAGATGGTTTCATTACACCGCTGAAAGGAAAAGAGAAGCTCCCGCTTGAAACGATGCGACCGGCCAATGTCTTGCTGATTGGCGTCGATGAACGGAAAAACGATCCGGGGCGGGCGGATGCGATCATGTTATTATCGTTTAACCCGAAAACAAAACAGGCGACGTCGCTGTCCATTCCACGGGACATGCAGGTGACACTAAAAGATGGGGCAAGGACGAAAATCAATCATACCTATGCGTATGGCGGGGTGGAAGAGACGATTGAAACCGTCGAACAGACATTTGATGTCAAGATTCCGTACTATGCCAAAATCAATATGGAAGGTCTGATTGAACTTGTGGATGCCGTCGGCGGAGTCACCGTGGATAACCCGTCCGCATTTAGTTGGAACGATCGACGCTTACAAAAGGACTATGCGGAAGGGGAAATCAAACTGGACGGACTCGAGGCGAGCGGATACGCGCGAATGCGAAAGCAGGATCCGCTCGGTGATATGGGCCGGCAAATCCGGCAACGTCAGGTACTTGAAGCCGTCGGTATGAAACTTGCCGGACCGGATATCCTGACGAACTTAGAAGAGGTCAGCCGGGTCCTGAAAAACAATTTCAATACAAACATCACGTTTTCCGAAGCAGCCCAACTCACACAGGAAAATCAGTCGGGATTCGAGCGGTTGAAGCCGCTGAAACTTGAAGGAGAAGGGTATATCGCCAGTGACGGAGTCTGGTACTTCTTTGCTTCGGATCACTCGATGCAAGCCACAAAACAAACAATCCATGAAATTACGGATCAACAAGCAAAATGAGCAGTGGGAGGGTGGCGGACATGCCATTCTCTTTTTTTATTGTTATTTGTCGCTGTTGGTCCAAAAGTCTTATTTTCTTTAGTGAACTAAAATAAGCTTTGACAGATAAGTCGAACGAATGGAGAATGGAAATGAAAACGATTACATAAATCCAAGGAGGATACGGCATGAATCGATGGAAATCAGTCTGTGCAGTTGTGCTAACGTTTGCACTGATCTTTAGTTTATTCCCGGTAAACGGTTTGGCACTGGAAAAAGGGAAGTCGACACTCGTCATCATTCACTACAAGGAAGATAAAACAGCACCAAAAGATTGGAATCTCTGGTTATGGGCAAATGGACCGGATTACTTCCCGAATAAAGCACATGCCTTTAACGGACAAGATGCATACGGGAAAATTGCCGCTTACGAATTTCCGGTGGATCAGCCGGAAAAAATCGGTTTTATCGTCCGCGATGATTCCTGGAACAAAGATGCGGGGTCAGAAAACGACCGCTTCATTACAAAAGACATGATCAAAGACGGTGTGGCGGAAGTCTGGATTGAATCAGGCAGCAAAGACGTTTCACCGGTCAATCCAACAGGCGGCAGTGACGTTGAGTCCGTCAACACGAACATTCATTATTACCGCTATGACAATGACTACGACAAGTACGGGGTGTGGGCATGGCCGAATGCGCAGGACGGAAAACGATTTGAATTTGACGGACAAGATGCGTTTGGAGCTGTAGCAAACGTCACCTTGACGAATACGACGAAGGAACGTCTCGTCGGAATCATTCCTCACATCGAAGGATGGTCGGAAAAAGATGGGGCTGATCGTTTTTACTACGCGGGAGCCAAGGATATCTGGTTGATTGAAGGCGATCAAACCGTTTATTACAGCCAACCGGACATCGATCGGACACCAAAGTTTACTAGTTTCTTGGCAGACGATTTTAAGACGATGACATTAAAAACGAATTCACCGATCGCAGCAGAAGATGTAAAAACGCTGACATTCAAAGGTCTGGTCAATCCGGTTGTCACACAAGTGGACGCGAAGACGTTACACGTGACTGTCGCGTCGGATATTGATTTAGCAAATGTCGTCACGGTCTCACACCCGGTATTCGGGGAAGGGATTTTAGAAGCAGGAAAAGTATTGCGGTCTGATGCTTTTGACAAAAAATATGCGTACGACGGTAAACTAGGTACGGCGTATCAAAAAGGCAAAACGACATTCCGCGTCTGGGCACCGACTGCGCAGTCCGTTGAACTGGAACTTTACAAATTGCCGAAAAAACAAGCAGCCACAACGAAGGATATCGTCCGTGAAGTGAAGATGGTCCGCGGTGACCGCGGTGTCTTCAGCATCACAGTCAAAGGTGACCTCGACGGAACAGGCTACACCTATGAAGTCAAGCACGCCAAAGAAACGACACGGGCCGTCGATCCGTACGCGACAGCTGTGGCGGTCAACGGAGATCAAGGCGTCGTCGTCGATTTGAGAGAGACGAACCCGAAACGCTGGACAAAAACAAAAATGCCGCTGAAACAAGCGACAGACGCCATCATTTACGAGACACACGTCCGTGACCTGTCGATGTTTGACGTCACGGGAGATACGTATGATTCAGGTATCGAGCAAAAAGGGAAGTATCTTGGTGTCGTCGAGCCGGGAACACGTCTGATGAAAGACGGTAAGAAAACAAAGACGAAAACGGGACTCGATCATTTGAAGGAGCTCGGCATCACACATGTCCAGTTCATTCCAGTCTATGATTTCAATACGGCTTCTGTCGACGAGACGAATCCGCTCAAAACATACAACTGGGGATATGATCCGAAAAACTACAATGCACCGGAAGGCTCTTATTCAACGAATCCGTACGATCCGAAAGTCCGGATCAAAGAAATGAAACAAATGATTCAAGGGCTACATGATAACGGACTCCGCGCCGTCATGGATGTGGTCTACAATCATATGTTTGACGCGAAAGCATCAAACCTCGATAAAATCGTGCCGGGTTACTACTACCGTTATACGGAAGGCGGCGATCTCGCCAACGGCACAGGTGTCGGAAACGATACCGCTTCTGAACGGAAAATGATGCATAAACTGATTGTCGATTCTGTCGGCTACTGGGCAAAAGAATACCGTTGGGACGGATTCCGATTTGATTTAATGGGGATTCATGACGTGAAGACGATGAATGCCGTCAAAAAAACGACGACAAAAATTGATCCGTCAATCCTTGTCTTCGGAGAAGGCTGGAGTCTCGGAACACCGCTTCCGGAAGCCGACAAAGCCAACCAGACGAATGCCAAACAGATGCCGGGTATCGCTCACTTCAACGATAACTTGCGTGATGCACTGAAAGGAAGTGTCTTTGAAGACACGGATGCCGGTTTCATCAACGGGAAAACAGGTCTTGAAACACGGATCAAACGCGGAATCGTCGGTGAGATTGCGTACAACAAAGACATCACCGGCTTCGCAGCAGAACCGAACCAAGCAATCACGTATGTCGAAGCTCACGATAACCACACGCTGTGGGACAAGCTGAACTTAACGAATCCGAATGATACGGATGCGACGAAAACCAAGATGCACCGCTTGGCGTCAAGCATTCTGCTGACTTCACAAGGCACGACATTTATTCATGCCGGTCAAGATTTCATGCGGACAAAAGGCGGCGATCATAATTCATACAAATCACCGGATGCTGTCAACCAGCTCGACTGGAAACGCAAAATGGACCGTCAAGCCGACGTCGATTACATGAAAGGACTGATTCAAGTCCGTAAAGCGAACCCTGTTCTTCATTTAGGGACAGCAAAAGACATCCGACGTTACCTGACGTTTAAAGATGTACCGGAGCAAGTGGTGGCGTATCAATTATCAGACGATGCCCCCCAACAAAAAACGGATCTTTACGTCGTTCATAATGCGAAACGTCAAGCTGTCAAGATGACGTTACCAAAAGGAACATGGAGTGTCATCGTCGACGGGAAAACCGCCGGAATGAAAACACTGAAAAAAGTCTCGGGCAGTGTGACGGTTGATCCGCTCAGCTCGTATGTCTTAAAAAAATAATCAACACAAAAACGCGCCGCCCCTGTGAATGATTCACGGAGGCGACGCGTTTTTTTATCGAGGAAACGTTAAGCGTAACGCTCGTCTTCTTCCTCTTCTTCACTCAGGTTACCTTCTTCTGATTTGGCGACAATGACTGCACAAGCGGCGTCACCTGTGATATTGACCGCAGTCCGCATCATATCAAGCAGACGATCAACCCCGATGATTAAGGCAATCCCTTCGACAGGCAGATTGACGGACTGAAGCACCATCGTCAGCATGACAAGCCCGACACCCGGTACGCCGGCTGTTCCGACGGACGCGAGAACGGCAGTCAGGACGACGGTTGCCAGTTGTGCCGGAGACAAGCTGATATCATAAACTTGAGCGATAAAGACCGTTGCGACTCCCTGCATGATCGCTGTACCATCCATGTTGATCGTCGCGCCGAGCGGTTGGACGAAACTTGAGACGGAACGCGGTACTTTCAGTTCACGCTGTGCAGTCTGCATCGCGACCGGTAGCGTTGCATTCGACGACGAAGTCGAGAAGGCGAACAGCATGACCGGCGCAAACTTTTTGAAGAAGAAAAACGGATTCATTTTTCCGAGCAGTGAGACGGTCGAACCGTACGTCAACAGGGAGTGGACAATCAAAGCCAGGATAACGACTGCCATGTAGAGCCCCATTGCCTTTAAGGAATCAAACCCTTGTGCACCGACGGCGGAAGCAATCAATGCAAATGCGCCGAGCGGGGCCATCTTCATGACAAGTCCGATCAAATATGTCATCAAATCATTTCCCTGTTCGATGAATGAACGTAATGTCGAGACCTTGTTGCCGAGGAATGTGATCCCGAAACCGATGAAGACACTGAAGACGATAATTTGCAGCATATTGCCTTCTGCCATCGACGTGATCGGATTGGTCGGGAACATCCCGACGATCGTATTGATCAAACTCGTATCCGGTAAGTTGCCTTGATCATACTTCAAGTTGTCTGTCGCAAAGTTCCCGAACGTACCCGGTTTGATCAGTAATGACAAACCAAGAGCGATGACGATGGCGACAGCGGTCGTCGTCATGAAATACGTAATGGCTTTTCCGCCGACGCGACCCAGTTCTTTTGGATTTCCGAGTCCCATGACACCAAGGGAAATCGAGAAGAAGACGATCGGGACGACGAGCATCTTAATCAGGTTGAGGAAAATCGTTCCGATTGGTTGAAGTGCATACTTATTCAATCCTTCATAGATCGATTTGTCTGGTAACAAAGCGAGAATGATTCCGAGGATGACTCCGAGAATCAATCCGAAAATAATTCGTTTGGCTTCTTTCATATCAGAACAACTCCTTTTTCAGATAACTGTGTCTATTTTGACACATCATTCCCCATTTTGACAAAACATTTCATGAAAAATTAGAAAACGCTTACAAAATATTTCGAATTTTTTCGTTGAATAATCATGAATTTGTTGTAAATACGGAAGCAACATGAGACTATAGAAAAGAACAAAAAGGAACATATCAGGAGTGAAGCAAAACCGGTTAATCAACTATTGACCATTTTGTATATTCCTACTATAATGTTGTATGACGTGTCTGACACGTTTCCTTTAGTCGGTAATATCGGAGGGAGGGAAAACTAGTGGAAACTCGTGTACGTAAAAATGAATCACTTGAAGACGCACTTCGTCGCTTCAAACGTGGTGTTTCAAAAGATGGTACGCTTGCTGAAGTTCGTAAACGTAAACACTACGAAAAGCCAAGTGTAAAACGTAAGCTTAAATCGGAGGCTGCGCGTAAGCGTAAGAAGTTCTAACGTAAGAGAGGGTGTATCCTCATGAGTCTTCAAGAGCGTTTGACAGTGGATATGAAGGAAGCCATGCGTTCGCGTGAGAAAGATCGTCTTACGACGATTCGGATGGTGAAGTCGTCCCTGCAAAATGAAGCGATTAAACTCGGTAAGCAAGAATTAACTGATGAGGAAGAGCTAACTATACTCTCACGTGAGATGAAACAGCGCAACGACTCCCTCCGAGAATTCGAACGCGCTGATCGTCACGACCTCGTCGAGAAGATTCAAGCAGAGATAATCGTGCTCGAAGCTTATATGCCAAAACAACTTTCGGAAGAAGAAGTTCAGGAAATCGTCAACGCAGCCATTGCGAAGACGGGTGCCTCAGCTCCTTCTGATATGGGGAAAGTAATGGGTGTCGTCATGCCGCAACTTAAGGGTAAAGCGGACGGTGCTCTAATTAATCGCCTTGTTAAACAACAACTACATTAACCCGTTTTGAAAGGCGTCCTCCGGGATGCCTTTTTTTCATGAGATAAAATCGGAAAAATTCGAAAATTGGTAAAAGTTATGAAACCTTTTCTCAGATGAAAGCGTATATAATAAAAGTAACAATGAGCCATGTTCAGAAAGATGAAACATGTTGTCGTCTGATTCTGATGAAAAAGGGGTGAACGAAGTAATGTCTTTTAGCTTAGGGATGATTTTAGCGGTCTTCATGATCGGTGTCCTCATGTTGCTGGTCGAAATATTCGTGACAGGGTTCGGCATATTCGGTGTCCTTGGCATCGGTGCAGTCCTTGCCAGTTTGATCATGGCAGGTGCGACGGTCGGTCAAGTCGGTCTAGCGGTCGGTTTGGCAGTCTTTTTATCACTCGCTGCCGGATTTTGGGCATATCGCCGGATCAAATCAAATCAATCATTATTATGGCGAGGTTTGATTTTGACAGATTCCACATCGTCGGAAAAAGGATATCTTTCTCATCAAGATAAAGAACAACTGCGTGGCAAGGTCGGAATCAGTTTAACGCAGCTTCGCCCGGCAGGAACGATTGAAATTGATGGGAATCGCGTCGATGCGGTCACGGAAGGCAATTTCATTAATTCCGGCGAGCAAGTCGTCGTGCAAGACGTCACACACGGACGAGTCATCGTCCGAGTCCAAAAAACGAAGGAGGAGTCACTCACATGACACCCGAACTATTGACCGTTCTACTCATAACGGGAGGAATACTTATTTTCCTCGCTATCTTCTTTACACTTGTCCCGATCCCGCTCTGGATCAGTTCACTTGCAGCCGGAGTCCGTGTCTCTATCTTTACATTGGTCGGAATGCGGCTTCGTCGTGTTACACCGTCAAAAATTGTTAATCCGTTGATTAAAGCAGTCAAAGCCGGCATCAACCTCAATACAAACCAATTGGAAAGTCACTATCTTGCCGGTGGTAACGTCGACCGTGTCGTTAACGCCTTGATTGCGGCACACCGTGCCAACATCGAACTCAGTTTCGAACGTGCGGCAGCCATTGATTTAGCAGGTCGGAACGTGCTTGAAGCCGTCCAGATGTCCGTTAACCCGAAAGTCATCGAAACCCCATTCATTGCCGGTGTTGCCATGAACGGGATTGAAGTGAAAGCAAAAGCACGGATTACCGTACGTGCCAACATCGACCGTCTTGTCGGTGGTGCAGGGGAAGAAACCGTCATCGCCCGTGTTGGTGAGGGTGTCATCTCGACGATCGGTTCATGTCAAGATCAAAAAGAAGTCCTTGAAAATCCGGAAATGATTTCCCGGACGGTCCTCGCAAAAGGACTTGATTCAGGAACAGCATTCGAAATCCTCTCGATCGATATCGCGGACGTCGATATCGGCAAAAATATCGGTGCCGTGCTTCAGACGGATCAGGCGGAAGCTGACAAAAACATCGCCCAAGCGAAAGCGGAAGAACGTCGGGCGATGGCGATTGCAAGCGAACAAGAGATGAAATCACGTGTCGAAGAAATGCGTGCGAAAGTCGTTGCGGCAGAAGCGGAAGTTCCACTTGCGATTGCCGAGGCATTACGTGACGGCAACTTCAGCGTAATGGATTACGCCAACTATTTGAACGTGACGGCTGATACGAAGATGCGTCAAGCGATTGGTGGTCAATCTTCGCCGAACGACACACAATAAAAGGGTGATTTAGATGGGTAGCTTAATTTGGGTCGGACTGATGGTTGCCTTTGGTGTGATTTCGGTTATCTCGAAGGCGTCTGATCAGAAAAAGTCCAGCTCGACGACACGTGTCCCTTCAAAAGAATTTGGGGACTATGTCAAGAAAATGGTTGACCAAGTGGAAACACGACTTCCGGAAGATCGGGATGTGCCACCTCCGATTAAACGGAAGCAGTCAAAGCCGGAGCAACCGGTTAAGCATCAACGAACCGAATTGCAACAGCGTTTGGATGAACGGGATCGTGTGAAAGCACAAAAACAGTCTAAATCAAACATTGGTCAGATAACAGGCAGTATTGCGAGCGGTGAAATTGGCAAACGACGTAACCGGAAAAAAGGAATGCAGACGTCACAAGAAGAAATTCGCCAGGCGATGATCTGGAGTGAAGTCCTGGGTCCGCCGGTTTCGAAACGGTCTTCAAAATCTCCACATCGTTAAAGTAAAGGTTGGCTCTCGTTTACAATGAGAGCTGACCTTTTTTTAGATACGCAGCAGGAAAAAATCCGAAGCATGTTCGGTCAGGTAAAAGAAGCAGTTAAAATGAGGAAAACACGCTTAAAGGATGGGTTTTTCTTTCCATCTATTCTGCTTAAATGATAAAGTGGACTAGAACAGATTTGTAGAGATGACGTACTGTTATCCATCATTAGGAGGCCAATCATAACGTGATATTCAATGAAAGAATCCCATTCGTATTTTCGAATTCAGAACAGATTCAAGCATTCGTAGGACCGAACGATGCCGTACTAAAAACGATGGAAGCGGAGCTTGAAGTCCAACTCACCCACCGCGGTGATGAATTGTTGGCGCAGGCAGAAGAAGAACGGTCTGTCGTGTTAGCGAAACAGGTCGTCGGTGTCTTAAAACAACTGGTTGATCGGGGAGCCGTCTTGACGGAACGTGACGCAACAAGCGCCATTCAACTGGCACGACAAGACCGGGTCGATGAATTGCTCGAATTATACGATACGGTCATTCATACGAACCATAAAGGGAAACCGCTCCGGGCCAAAACACTGGGACAAGCCCGTTATGTCCGGGGAATTGAAAAGTGCGATTTGACGTTCGGGATCGGACCGGCCGGAACCGGCAAGACCTATTTGGCGGTCGTCATGGCGGCAAAGGCCTTAAAAGAAGGTTACGTCAAACGTTTGGTTTTAACACGACCTGCTGTTGAAGCAGGGGAGAATCTTGGGTTTTTGCCGGGAGACTTAAAGGAAAAAGTTGATCCGTATTTACGTCCGCTCTATGATGCACTACATGACGTGCTCGGCGTGGAACACACAGCCCGTTTGTTGGAGCGGGGCGTGATTGAAATTGCGCCGCTCGCTTATATGCGCGGACGGACGCTTGAACACGCGTTTGTCATTTTGGATGAAGCTCAAAATACGACAAGAGAACAAATGAAAATGTTTTTGACGCGACTCGGTTTTCACTCGAAGATGATTGTCACGGGTGATTTGACGCAGGTTGATTTACCGCGCGGAAAAGCGTCCGGTTTACAAGAAGCGCTAAATCTTCTTGGACATGTCCGGGGAATTCATTTTGAACACTTTAGCTCGGCTGATGTCGTCCGGCATCCACTTGTTCGGAAAATCATTGATGCGTACAGTCAAGAACTCGAGTAAAGCGCAATAGGTGAGTCTTGAAGTGGAAAGGAGACGAGCGGATGCGCAGAGTAGGTATGTGGATCAGTCTGCTGACACTGGCATTTTACATCATCGTGTCGACGATGATGTATGTCAGTGTCCGGCCTGAAGCCTTGTCGGCAGCTCCATTTTCGATTGCAGAAGAAGATATTCGATCGCCGTTGACGATGGAGGATCGAGAAGCAACCCGGTTACTAAAGGAAAACACGGTAGCCGCGATTGACAGTCAGTATACGATTAAGCAGGAATACGCGGCACAACAAATTGATAAAGTCGAACAGCTTTTTGCAAGTCTCAAAGGAATCAAAAAAGCAGAAGACATCGGTCAGATCAAACAACGTCTTCGCGGAACGGAAGCTGCAGATTTACTGCAAGACGATGAATTACGATTGCTTGCGACATCCTCTTCGTCTGTACGGACGACGACACGCGATGTCGTAATCACAGCGATTGAGGAAGCGATGCGTCAACGGATTTCTTCCGATGGCGGTGAAGTGGCGGAAGCACGGGAAAATGCGCGGCTCGATATTGAACGGTCTGCCTTGTCGTTTTCAATGAAGGCTGTCGGAAAAACATTGACGGATCAATTAATCGTGACGAATTATGTTTACGATCCAGCGAAAACAGAACAGTTGCGGAAGCAAACAAGTGATAAGGTGGAGCCGGTCTTGATTTCCGAAGGAGAAGTCATCGTCAAACGGGGGGAAGTCATTTCCCAGGATGCCTACCGCCAATTGCAACTCGTTGGTCTGATTTCTGATCGTCAATCACTGAAGCCTCTGTTCGGAACGTTGATTGTCAGTGCGCTGATGACGTTGCTGTTATTTGGATTCATCAGTCGCTCCAACTTACGTTATGCAAAGATGGGTAAAGTGAAATTATTCAGTTTGGTTTATTTAGTTGTTATTTTGCAACTCGTCGTGACGTACGGAATGGCCTTCTTGGCGGATGATATCAATCCGGCGCTTTATTTGCTTACGCCGACAGCATTTTCGGCATTAGTGTTACGCAACTTATTAAATGAGCGGATTGCATTATCGAGTACCCTGTTCATGGCACTGGCAGGAACTTTTTTCTACAGTACGAATCAGAATTTCAGTTTTAACATTGCGATTTACTTATTGGTCGGTGGACTGGTGGCGACCTACTTCCTGCGTTCGAGCTTGTCACGCCGGCGGATTTTCGTCAGCAGTTTGACGATTGCTTTAGCGAACGTAGCTGTTTTCCTCGCTTTTGTACTCATGCGCAGTGGACAGTTGGAAGTAAAAGAGACGTCGGTTTTAATAGGATTTGCCGTTGCCAGCGGTGTTTTCAGTGCCATCTTGGCAATCGGATTATTGCCGTTCCTTGAGATGACGTTCGGTATTTTAGCCCCGACACGTTTGTTGGAATTATTAAATCCGACCCATCCTCTGCTGAAAAAATTATTGGTCGAGGCTCCAGGAACCTATCATCACAGCATGATGGTCGCGAATCTTGCCGAGACGGCATGTGAAGCAATCGGCGCTGACGGCTTGCTCGCACGGGTCGGTGCATATTATCATGATTTAGGAAAAACGCGGCGTCCGCTCTATTTCATTGAAAATCAGCATGGTCTCAATCCGCATGACCGTCTGACGCCGCCCGAATCCGCCCGAGTCATTCTTGCCCATACCGATGACGGCGTGGAATTGCTTGAAGAAGCAAAAATACCGAGTGTTATTGTCGATATTTGCCGGGAACATCACGGAACGTCCTTACTCCGTTATTTTTACGTCAAGGCAACAGAACAAGGGGAAGTCAATGAAGCGGACTTCCGGTACTCAGGCCCGAAACCGCAAACACGTGAAGCGGCCGTGATCATGATTGTCGATTCCATCGAGGCGGCGGTCCGGTCCATGAAGTCTCCAACGGAATCAGGGATTCAGGAACTGGTCAAAAAAATCATCCGTGAAAAACTGCTCGACGATCAATTTTCGGACTGTGAAATGACGACACGTGATATTTACCGGGTCGGTGAGAGTGCCTGCCATACGTTATCCGGGTTATTCCATGAACGGATTGAATATCCTGAATTAAAGAAAGAGGAACTCAAATGAATATTTACATGACTGATGAAGGCAAATTGTTGACGGAAGAACAACTGAAATTAGTGGAAGCGATTTTAGTCTATACGGCAACAGAAGAAAAGATTGAAGCAAACAGTGAGCTATCCGTCACGTTCGTGACGAATGATGAGATTCAGCAAATCAATCGGGAATGGCGCGGGAAAGATCAAGCGACGGATGTCATCTCGTTTGCGATGGATGAGCTCGGAGAAGACGAGATTGATTTTGAATTGCTTGAAGATGAGCCTGTTGTTCTCGGCGATCTGATCATTTCAGTGGAACGCTGCCGTGAGCAGGCTGCGGAATACGGGAATCATTTTGAACGGGAACTTGGATTTCTCGCTGTTCACGGCTTCCTGCATCTTCTCGGTTACGACCATATCGAAAAAGCAGATGAAGACATCATGACGAAGCGTCAGGAGGAAATCCTGCATCACTTTGAACTGTACCGAGGAAAATTGTGAAGACGTGGTGGTTACCTTTCACCCATGCGATGAACGGGATTCGTCAGGCGGTGAAGGAAGAACGGCATATGAAAGTCCATTTTACGATTGGACTGATTGTCTTGGCGGTTGCCCTGTATTTACCGCTGACATGGATGGAACGGGCGATTTTATGTTTAACGATCGGTGCGGTTCTCAGTGCGGAAATGTTCAATACCGCCTTTGAGCGGACTGTCGATCTCGTTACGGAAGAATGGCACCCGCTTGCAAAAGCGGCAAAGGATATCGCAAGCGGAGCAGTTCTTGTGTTGGCGCTTACATCAGTTGCGATTGCACTATGCATCTTCGTTCCATATTTGGTACAATAAGAATCCGGCCTTTTTAGGCCAATACCGTTCCTAAAAGGGGAAAAATGACATGAAAACAGAACAATTACTCGAACAAGCTAAAATCGCACGCGAAAAAGCGTATGTTCCATATTCAAAGTTCCAAGTCGGAGCAGCTCTGCTCACGAAAGACGGACAGGTTTTCCATGGCTGTAATATCGAAAATGCAGCATATGGTCTTTGCAACTGTGCTGAGCGGACAGCAATCTTCTCAGCGTGGGCACAAGATGCACGGGAGTACGCAGCGATGGCTGTCGTAGCCGATACAGAAGGACCTGTCGCACCGTGCGGCCAATGCCGTCAAGTATTGTTTGAAATGTGTGACGCGGATATGCCGGTTTACTTGACGAACCTGACGGGTGACGTCACGGAAACGACGGTTGGTGCGCTCTTACCGGGTGCATTTACGAAGGGAGATCTTCATGTTTAAAGAAGGATTTAAATCAGGATTCGTTTCGATTATCGGTCGTCCAAACGTTGGGAAATCGACGTTCTTAAACCGAGTCATCGGACAAAAAATCGCCATCATGTCGGATAAGCCACAAACGACACGGAATAAGATTCAGGGTGTCTATACGACAGATGACGTGCAAACGATTTTCATCGATACACCGGGAATTCATAAACCGAAACATAAACTCGGAGACTTCATGATGAAAGTCGCGACGAATGCGTTACGCGAAGTCGACGCGATTCTCTTTATGATCAATGTGACGGAGCCGAAAGGAAAAGGCGACGAATTCATCATTGAGAAGTTAAAGGATTTGGATACACCGATCATCCTTGTCATGAACAAGGTCGACTTGATTCATCCGAATGATATTCCGCCGATCATCGAATCGTATCAAAATGAATTGAACTTCGCAGCAGTCGTTCCGATTTCTGCTCTTCAAGGTAATAACGTCGAACCATTGCTACAAGAAATCTCGAAGATTTTACCGGAAGGTCCGATGTATTATCCGGCGGATCAGATCACTGATCACCCGGAACGTTTCATCATTTCAGAAATGATTCGGGAGAAAGTCCTGCAAAAGACACGTGACGAAGTACCGCACTCGATTGCTGTCGCGATTGATCAAATCAAGACACGTGAAGATGGCAATATGGTCGATATTCACGCAACCATTTTGATCGAACGGGATTCACAAAAAGGAATCATCATCGGAAAACGCGGTGCCCTGTTAAAAGAAATCGGTTCAGAAGCCCGGACGGATATCGAGATGTTACTCGGAACGAAAGTTTACTTGAACCTGTGGGTGAAAGTTCAAAAAGACTGGCGCAATAAAGCCGGTCAATTGCGTGAACTTGGATTCCGCGACGACGAGTATTAAGCGATGATTGATAAGGCGGAAGGGCTTGTTTTACGGACGGTCGTGTATGGTGAATCGAATAAAATCATTACACTGTTAACGCGTGAATATGGCAAGCTCGCCGTCATGGCCCGTGGTGCTAAAAAACCCGGCAGCCGTTTTAACGCAGCGAGCCAGCCGTTCGTCCGAGCGATTTATGTCTACCCGCGTTCGCGGGGTCTCGGTCAATTGAAATCAGCAGATGTCATCACAGGGTATTCAAAGATTCGTCAGGACGTCTTTTTGATGGCTTATGCGATGTACCTCCTTGAACTGGCGGACAAAGCACTTGATGAACGGGTGCCGCAACCGGCACTGTATGATTTGTTCGTCGATGGTCTTGAGGCAATGGATGAAGGGCTCGATCCGGATGTCGTGTCCTTTATAGTGGAACTCCGCTTACTGCGTCATCTGGGAATCGCACCGCACTTAAACGGCTGTACGGTTTGCGGCAGTGTGGAAGCACCGTTCGCCTTCTCATTGAACCACGGTGGTTTGCTTTGCAGACGACACCGTCAGGAAGATGAACATGCTGTTTCTTTGACGGAATCCGTGGCCAAGATGCTGTATGTTTTTTCTGTGTATGATTTTTCCCGGATCGGGACAGTCGATGTGAAGCCGGAGACGAAACGTTTGTTGCGTCAAATCATGGATGCCTACATGGAACGGTACAGCGGACTCCGCCTCCGTTCAAAACGGGTTCTCGATCAATTGCTGAATCTTGGAGACGATTGACAGATACGCCGTACGTTCGGTAGAATAAGTGCGGAAGAACTAACTAAACGAACACGATGAGAAAAAGGAGTAACACCTGATGTTCAGTCAAGCGATTTCGGGATAGTGCGAGCCGGAAATGAAGCAGGTGTGAACGGCATTTTTGAGTGTTCCTGGTCAAAGAGTGGCATGCGGACGCATGCAAGTAGGGTGGAACCGCGGGCTCGTCTCGTCCCTATGTACAACCTTGTTGTACATAGGGACGTTTTTGCGTTCCCGCATAAATTTGGAGGTGGAAGTCTTGAAGATGACAGTACAGGAAATGATCTTAACACTGCAAAAATTTTGGGCTGAGCAAGGGTGCTTGACGATGCAGGCCTATGACGTCGAGAAAGGTGCCGGAACAATGAATCCGATGACATTTTTACGGAGTCTTGGACCAGAACCATGGAACGTCTGTTATACAGAACCATCACGCCGTCCGGCGGATGGACGTTACGGGGAAAACCCGAACCGTTTGTATCAACATCACCAGTTCCAAGTCATCATGAAGCCGTCGCCGGACAACATTCAGGAGCTGTACTTACAAAGTCTTGAACTGCTCGGGATTAATCCGCTTGAACATGATATTCGTTTCGTTGAAGACAACTGGGAAAACCCGACGTTCGGTGCAGCCGGACTCGGATGGGAAGTCTGGTTAAACGGAATGGAAATTACACAGTTCACATACTTCCAACAAGTCGGTGGGATTGAATGTAATCCGATTGCCGTTGAAATCACATACGGAATCGAACGCCTCGCGTCGTATATCCAGGATGTCGAAAGTGTCTTTGATTTGGTTTGGACAGACGGCTTTAAATACGGGGATATTTTCTATCAACCGGAATTCGAACATTCGAAGTACACGTTTGAGACATCGGATGTCGATCTCTTGTTCACATTGTTCGATCAGTATGAAAAAGAAGCGAACCGGGCACTCGATGAGAACCTGGTCTTCCCAGCGTATGACTACATCTTAAAATGTTCTCATACGTTTAATCTGCTGGATGCCAAAGGAGCGATTTCCGTTACGGAACGGACTGGGTTCATTCACCGCGTCCGGAACATGTCGCGCCGTTGTGCGCAAAGCTTCATCGAAGAACGGGAACGTCTAGGCTTCCCATTGATTAAATCGAAAGCTGGTGAATCGCATGCATGAGTTATTACTTGAAATCGGTCTTGAAGAAATGCCGGCCCGTTTTGTCTTACAATCCGAGACACAATTAAAAGAACGTGTGACGACATTTTTAAATGAAGCACGCATTACGTTTGATACGATTGAGTCGTTTTCAACTCCACGTCGTTTAGCCGTTCTCGTAACCGGAATGTCTGAACGTCAGACGGACTTAGAAGAGACGCTCAAAGGACCGGCGAAGCGGATTGCTCAGGATGAAGACGGCAACTGGACAAAAGCCGCACAAGGATTTGCGCGCGGTAAAGGTTTGACAACGAATGATCTGTTCCTTCAAGAAGAGAAGGGTGTGGAGTATATCTTCGCGACCCGCAAAGAGTCGGGACAAGAAACGGCAACACTTCTGCCGGGATTGAAACAAATCGTCGAAGCGATGTCGTTCCCGAAAAACATGCGTTGGAGCACACAATCGTTACGCTACATGCGTCCGATTCGTTGGATGATCGCTTTACTGGACGATCAAGTAATTCCGTTTGAAGTGGCAGATGTGGCAACCGGGCGGACGTCACGCGGACACCGTTTCCTCGGACAGGATATTACGATTTTACGACCGAACGCCTACGTCGAAGCGCTGGCGGGAGAACATGTCATCGCCAGTTATGAACAGCGTCGTCAGCTGATTGAAGAGCAAATTCAACAGCTCAGTGAACAAGAAGGCTTTGAAGTCCCGATTGATCCGGCGTTGCTTGAAGAAGTCACGAATCTCGTCGAATACCCGACAGCATTATTCGGAGCATTTGACGAAGCTTATCTCGAACTTCCGGAAGAAGTCCTCATTACGACGATGAAGGAACACCAGCGTTACTTCCCGGTTAAAAAAGACGGGACGTTACTCCATTATTTCGTTACGGTCCGTAACGGGAATGCGACACATATCGAGAATGTGGCCCGCGGAAATGAGAAAGTCATCCGGGCACGTCTTGCCGATGCCCAGTTCTTCTATGAAGAAGATAAAAAAGCCGACATCGATGCCCAGGCAGCGCGACTTGATAAAATCGTCTTCCATGAAAAACTTGGAACGACAGGTGAAAAAGTTCGTCGTGTGCGTGAGATGGCTTTACAGTTGGCGGAACGATTTAATGCCAATTCGACGAAAGTCGAGCGGGCGGGAACGATTTATAAATTCGATCTTGTCAGCCAGATGGTATATGAATTTACAGAACTGCAAGGGATGATGGGCGAACGTTACGCCAACATGAAAGGCGAAGACGTTGAAGTCGCGGCAGCAATCCGGGAACACTACTTACCGCGCTTTGCCGGAGATGAAAGTCCAAGCACACCAACCGGTACGGTATTAGCCGTTCTTGACAAAATGGACAGTGTGGCCGGCTTCTTCGGTGTCGGTATGATTCCAAGCGGTTCTGCTGATCCGTATGCCTTACGCCGCCAGGCACAAGGAATCGTTCAGATTCTTTCGGACCGTCAGATTGAGATGACGTTGTCGGAGCTGATTGATTTCGTCGTATCTGCTCAATTAAAAGCAGGTCTTTATCAAGCAGATGCAGAAACAGTTAAAGCAGCAATGGAAGACTTCTTTAATCAGCGTTTGAAGTTCCGCCTGTCGGAAAAAGGATATCGTCATGATGTCATCGAAGCGGCTCTTGATCCGAAGCTTACGGTCGAAGCCAATGAAAAACGGGCATCGATGCTTGAACAGGCCACACAACAACCAACCTTTAAGAAGACCGTGGAGCAACTCAGCCGTGTCTTAAACATCTCGAAAAAAGCCGAAACGGTTGTTGCAGTAAACCCGGCGCTCTTTGAAAATGATGCCGAACGTGACTTGCATGAACAAATCGAGCAACTGATTCCGAAAGTCGAAGCCGCTGTACAAGCTTCTGACTATGACCAGGCGATTCAAGTCCTTGAATCGAGTGTTCCGGCCATCACGGCTTATTTTGACGGAACGATGATCATGGCGGATGACGAAGCAGTTCGCACGAATCGTCTCAGCGAGATGAAACGATTTGCGACGGCAATCGAACAAGTCGCACGATTCAATGCACTCACTTTAGTGTGAATAAAGGACGGATGAGCCGATGAAGTTAAATGAACGGCAGAAAAAAATACTCCAAATCGTCAAAGAAAACGGTCCGATCACAGGAGAGCAGATTGCATCTGAACTCTCCTTGACACGGGCGACCCTGCGTCCGGACTTATCCATTTTGACGATGACTGGAATGCTGGAAGCACGTCCACGCGTCGGTTATATGTATGTCGGTAAAAAAAATACCTCCATGTTACATGAAAAATTGGATACGTTGACCGTTGGCGAATTCATGTCTTCTGCGAAAGTCATTCATGAAGGGATGACGGTTTATGATGCGATCGTCCATTTGTTCCTCGAAGACGTCGGTTCGTTGTTCGTCGTCGGAAAAGATCATGCGTTAGTCGGTGTCCTGTCACGTAAAGATTTTTTACGGGCGGCAATCGGGAATCAGGAGTTGGACTCGTTACCGGTTAACATCATCATGACACGGATGCCGAATCTGACGGTTTGTGAGAAATCAGAGACGTTGATTGGAGCAGGGATGAAACTCATCGAAAAACAGATCGATTCCATGCCGGTCGTCGAACAGGTCGACGGGATCTTAAAAGTCGTCGGACGGATGACAAAGACGAACATGACGAAAGTATTGGTCGCGTTGGCACGAGATGAAGAACTTTAAGAGGAGGTTCGCAGATGAGACAACGTATTTATGTAGTGAGTGACTCGGTCGGTGAGACGTGTGAACTGGTCGTGCGGGCAGCAGCGATCCAGTTTCCGGAGCAAGCGATTGAAACGGTCCGGATTCCATTCGTGGACGACGATCAGGTCATTTACGATTTAGTGTTACATGCAAAAGAAGAGCAGGCGACAATCGTCTACACGATCGTTCATGCCACCCATCGCCGGCTTCTTGCGGAAACAGCACAAGCGCATCAAGTTAAGGCAATCGATTTACTCGGACCGTTACTGGATACGATGGAGGGGCGTCTCGGGATGCAACCGAAAGAAGAACCGGGACTGATTTATCGGTTGGATGAAGAGTATTTCCGGAAAATTGAAGCCGTTGAATTTGCCGTGAAATATGATGACGGTCGCGATCCGCGCGGCATCAAACGGGCGGATATCGTTCTGATTGGTGTATCACGCACCTCGAAGACCCCGCTCTCTCAGTACTTGGCGCTGAAACGGTATAAAGTGGCGAATGTACCGCTCGTTCCGGAATCGATTCCACCGGAAGAACTGTTTGATATTCCAAAAGAAAAATGTTTTGGATTATTGATTTCTCCAGAGAAGTTGATTGATATCCGGATGGAACGGCTGCGGTCGCTTGGACTGAAACCGGAAGCGGCGTACGCACAGATGGATCGAATCAACCGTGAACTCGATTATGCGAAAAAACTGTATGACCGGATCGGCTGTCAAGTCATCGATGTGACGAACAAAGCGGTTGAGGAAACGGCGAATCTCATTTTGACAGGAATTTCCGGCAAATCACATGACTAGTAAAGTATGGTTTCACGTAGTATACTAATCTAGCTGCTTAATGAGATGATGCAAATTTTCTAATGAAACGGAACGAGTATTCGTTCCGTTTCATTGCGGGTATATGTATATAAACGTTCGAAAGGAGAGGTGACCAATTGAAACGGCTTCCTGACGAATTGGTTGACCAAGTCCGACAAGCAACGGATATCGTTGAATTGATATCAGAACGTGTAGAATTAAAAAAACAAGGGAATCGTTATTCAGGGTTATGCCCATTTCACTCTGAAAAATCCCCTTCTTTTTCTGTTTCTCCGGATAAAGGCATGTATTATTGTTTCGGATGTGGAGCGGGTGGAAACGCCATTACTTTTGTCATGGAGACGGAAGGGATGAGTTTTCCGGAAGCGGTCGTCAAGCTGGCGGATCGAACAGACATCAAGTTACCGGAATTTGAACGGTCTGATCAAACGGAGTCAACACCCGATCAGGAAAAGAAATACCGAATGCGGGAAGCGCACCGGATTGTGGCGGATCTGTACCATGAAGTCATGTTGCAGACAGCCGCTGGTGACGCCGGAAGAGAATACCTTGAACAGCGGGGCATCCAAGAATCCGCGATGCGGGAGTTTAAACTCGGTTACGCACCGGATCAAGGCCGGTTTACGGTGGATTCATTGGCACGGCGTAACTTCGACTTGGATGAGATGGTCGAAGCAGGACTGATTTCTATAGGCAGAGATGGCGATTACCGCGATCGATTCAACGGACGGGTCGTATTTCCAATTTCAGATCGTGATGGCACGATTGTTGGATTCAGTGGTCGCTCCATTGACGGAAGAGACCCGAAATATGTCAATACAGCGGAAACCCCTCTTTTTAATAAAAGCGAATTGCTGTTTGGTTTCGCACAGGCGCGTGGTGCCATGCGAAAAAATAAGCAAGTTGTGTTGGTGGAAGGGAATTTAGATGTTGTACGTGTCGCTCAAGCGGGTATACCCTATACGGTAGCTTCTCTCGGGACGGCACTGACTCCTGTACATGCTCAAAATTTAGGGAGAATCGTCGATGAAGTCATAGTTTGTTATGACGGAGACAAAGCGGGACGTGCCGCGACACTAAAAGCATTACGCTTATTAGAGGATGTTGCGGTCGATTGTTCTGTGATTCGTCTTCCGGATGGAGAAGACCCCGATTCTTTTATCGGCGCACAATCGGAAGAGACCTTTCTTCGTGTCATCGAGCAGGAACGGATTTCAAGCCTTGAATTCAAATCTTTTTATTTTCGCCAAGGAAAAAACCTTCGATTAGAAGGAGAACGGGTCCGTTATATTGAAACTATGCTTGAGGAGATTGGTCGAACGTCCAATCCATTGTTACGCGATATCTATTTAGGGAAACTGGCGGAAGAGTTTCACTTGTCGAAAGAATCCCTGTTGTCGCAAGTTAAGCCGTTGCAACTGCAACAAGCTAAACCGAAACAAGAGCGGCGGCAAGAGACGCAAGTCGTGACCTCTTCTCCTCAAGACCGGACCTTCTCGAATTGGAAACGAGCTGAACGTTTTCTGCTTGCTTATATGATTCGTTCCGAGGAAGTGGGTCTTGAGGTACGTGATCAGCTTGGTGTGGCGTTTAATGATCCGGCTCATCAGTTGATTGCAGGGAAACTATATGAATTTTACGGAACAAACGCCCCAGCGGATCCCGATCGTTTCCTGACGATGCTCCACGATGCATCGCTTCAGCGGATCGTGGCGGATCTAGAGTTTATGTTAATGCCGGAATACGATCCGGATTTATTGAGTCATTATATTCGTGCCGTTCAAAATGAACGACAACGACGGACGCTGGACGAAGAAAAGTCACAGTTAAGTCAACAAACAGATATCCGTGCTCAAGCGGAGCTAATGCAGGCGATCATCGAACGGAAACGGCGTTTGAAAGATCGATGACCTGTTGCATGATGTGGAAGGAGTGTATGGTTCGATGGCAGAAAAAGCAAGATCAGAAGCAGAAATACTCCGTCTCGCGAAGGATGAACTAATCGCGCTCGGACACAAGAATGGTGAACTATCGCATCAAAAAATCGAGGATAAACTCAGTTCGTTTGAATCGATGGATGCACAACAATTCGAAGAATTCCTTCAACTGCTCGAAACTGAAGGCATCAAGGTCAACAATGACGGAACGGGTGATGACAAGGAAGAAGCGGATTTAAACGATCTTTCGGTCCCACCGGGCGTCAAAATTAATGACCCGGTCCGGATGTACTTGAAAGAAATCGGCCGTGTCGATCTGTTGAATGCAGAAGATGAAGTCGAACTCGCAAAACGAATCGAACAGAATGATGAAGAAGCCAAGAAGCGTTTAGCGGAAGCGAACTTACGCCTTGTCGTTTCGATTGCGAAGCGTTATGTCGGTCGCGGCATGCTGTTCCTTGATTTGATCCAAGAAGGAAACATGGGACTGATCAAAGCAGTTGAAAAGTTTGACTATACAAAAGGCTATAAATTCTCGACGTATGCGACCTGGTGGATTCGTCAGGCAATCACACGTGCAATTGCCGACCAAGCACGGACGATCCGGATTCCGGTTCATATGGTTGAAACGATCAACAAACTGATCCGTGTCCAACGTCAGTTACTTCAGGATTTAGGACGTGAACCGACTCCGGAAGAGATTTCGAAAGAAATGGAAATCACACCGGAAAAAGTACGCGAGATTTTGAAGATTGCACAAGAACCGGTATCGCTCGAGACACCAATCGGGGAAGAGGACGATTCACATCTCGGAGACTTCATCGAAGACCAAGATGCGACAGCTCCTCAAGATGCGGCTGCGTATGAGTTGTTAAAAGAACAGCTTGAAGATGTCCTCGATACGTTGACGGACCGTGAAGAAAATGTCTTGCGCCTTCGTTTTGGTCTAGACGATGGTCGGACGCGGACACTTGAAGAAGTCGGGAAAGTATTTGGCGTTACACGTGAACGGATTCGTCAGATTGAGGCGAAAGCGTTACGGAAATTACGTCATCCAAGTCGTTCAAAACGTCTAAAAGATTTCCTCGATTAATTCAAAGTGTGAAGAAAATATGAAATTTTAGTGAGAAGGGAGAAAAAGTTTTGTTTTTTTCTTCCTTCTCTGTTTTTTTTACAGTAGAATAGTAACGGGGAATACCATTCAGTCACCAACTTGGTTGGGTATAGAATATGGGGGGGAATCCAAATGCGTAATCCGTTAGTACCGTTCGCATCGATTGCGATCATCGCCATCATCGCCATGATTTCATTGTCATACTTTGGGGTCGATCAGGTAAAACAAGCTGAAAAAGGTCCATCAACAGCTGAAATGAAGCCGGAAGATCTGTTTGCATCTAAAGGATGTACCGGATGCCACGGTGGAAATCTTGAAGGTGGAGTCGGTCCGAACTTAACAAAGATCGGTTCGAAGCTGAAAGAAGAAGAAATTAAAGAAATCGCTATGAACGGTAAAGGGCAAATGCCTGGCGGTCTTGCGAACGACGAAGAAGCCGCTGCTTTAGCAAAATGGCTTGCTGCAAAGAAATAAGCGAATCAACATCCGTCTCTTCTCCGAGATGGATGTTTTTTTGTGGTGATTTTAATCAAGTCGACGGTTTCTTTTTTTCGCCAAGTCCGCTATTTTTAAATGAGAACATGAATCAGGAAGGATGAAAGACATGCAAACGAACGTCATACTCGATCAACGTTTACAAAAGGTTGTATCTTATATTCCACAAGGGGCGGTACTCGCGGACATCGGATCCGATCATGCTTTTGTGCCTTGCTACTGTCTCCAACAAAACTTGATTGAACGCGCGATTGCCGGTGAAGTCAACGTCGGACCGATGGAAGCGGCGCAAGGACAGGTTGCGCTTGTCCAATTGGAAGATAAAATCGATGTCCGCCTTGGGAGTGGTCTGACGGTCTTGACACCGGGAGAAGTGACGGCGGTAACGATTGCCGGAATGGGCGGTACGTTGATTGCTTCGATTTTGGAAGAAGGTAAAAATCACTTATCCGGAGAAGAACGGCTGATTCTCCAACCGAATGTTGATGCGGTCGATGTACGGAAATGGTTGCTCGCGAACGGCTATGCTCTGCTTTCGGAAGCAATTGTTAAAGAAAATGAGAAAATTTATGAAATTCTTGTCGCAGAAAAAGGAGAAGAATCTTTATATTCGGACGATAGCGAACAGCGGGACTGGGAATTGTATTTTGGTCCGCAATTGACACGGGAAAAAGCACCGGCATTTATTGAAAAGTGGCAGACGGAACAGCAAAAGCGGCAATACATCTTGGAACAGATGCAACGCGGAAATGATTCGGACGTCTTACAGGAGAAAATGGCGAACATCGAACGGCTGATTGAAAAAATGAAAGAGGTGACGAACTGATGGCAAACGGTCAACAAGTCATCGAACAATTTGAGACATTTGCGCCGAAAAAATTTGCCTTTGAAGGCGATCCGATTGGCTTACAAATTGGAACACTTAACAAAAAGGTCAAGCGGGTCCTTGTTACGTTAGATGTGCTTGAATCTGTCGTGGACGAAGCAATTGAAAAACAAATCGATTTGATCATTGCCCATCATCCGCCGATTTTTAGCAAATTACCAAAAGTGACAGATCAATCAGCAGCGGGTCGTATCGTCATGAAATGTATCAAACACGACATCGCTGTCTACGCCGCCCATACAAACCTGGATGTCACACAAGGCGGCGTGAATGATCTGATGGCAACGGCATTAGGACTCACGGATACAACGGTTCTCGTTCCGTCATTCGAAAACACCCTCTATAAACTCGTTGTCTTCGTTCCTGAATCTGCCGTGGAAGAGGTCTCGAAAGCGTTAGGGCGAGCAGGAGCAGGCCATATCGGAGCATACAGCGATTGTCAGTTCCATACGACGGGAACCGGACAATTTAAAGCAACGGCGGAAGCGAATCCGTATGTAGGACAACCGGGCCAACTGGAACATGTCAAAGAAGTGCGGATTGAAACGATTGTCACGGAATTAAACCAAAAGCAGGTCATTCGGGCAATGAAACAAGCTCATCCGTACGAGGAAGTTGCGTATGACGTGATACGTCAAGAGCTTACAGCTCCGTCTCTCGGACTCGGACGGATTGGTCGGTTAGAAGAAGCTGTTCCGTTGAAGACGTTTGCCGAGCAGGTACGATTAGCTTTTGGCGTCGAGAACTTACGGTTTGTCGGGGATGAGAATCGATTGGTTCAAAAAGTGGCAGTATTAGGAGGAGACGGCAATAAATATGTTTCGACGGCAGCCTTTGCCGGAGCAGATGTATTGGTGACGGGTGATTTATATTTCCATGTCGCACACGATGCAATGGCACTCGGGCTTGCCGTAGTTGATCCCGGCCACCATGTCGAGTCGGTCATGAAACAGGGTGTCGTTGACCTGCTGACAGAACGGTTTGAAAAACAGAACATCAAAGGTGTCGAATTGTTTGTGTCAGAGACGAATACAAATCCGTTTCAATTCCTATGAAAAAAGATTCCCGACCGTCAAATACGGTCGGGAATCTTTTTTTAAAGAATTTTAACTTTTGGTAAGATACGGCGCAGTTCGAGGAATGGCGTCTTATCATGTGTGCTGATATCGGCAGGATCATACTGTTGTAAGAAGTCGATGACTTTTTTAGTGATTGGCGTCGGCGTTGAAGCACCAGACGTTACACCGACCTGGTTGACTCCGTCGAGCCACGATAGATCGAGTTCCGTTAAATCACCGATCCGGTGAGCCGGCGTTGCGGCAATATCGAATGAAACTTGTGCCAAGCGATTCGAGTTGTTGGAACGCGGATCGCCGACGACGATGACGAGATCGCAATCACCGGCTTGTTCGGCAACAGCTTCCTGCCGGACTTGCGTCGCATTACAAATTTCATTGTGTACTTCGACGTGCGGATACTTTTTACGGACGTGTTCCATTAATGCCTGAACGTCCCATTGGCTCATCGTCGTTTGGTTCGTCACGATGATTTTTTTGTCGGCCAGGTGAGCCGGCAACGCTTCGATGTCTTCGACTTTTTCAATCAAGTGAACATGTTCCGGTGCGACACCAACGGCGCCTTCCGGTTCCGGGTGACCGTGTTTGCCGACATAAATGACTTCATAATCATCCGCGACGACAGTGCGGATCAAGTCATGTGTCCGGGTGACGTCCGGACACGTCGCATCGACGACAGTCAGTTTTTTCTCGGCAGCGCGGGCATAGACAGCCGGCGAAATCCCGTGTGCTGTAAAGATGACGGTTCCTTCTTTGATGGTTTCGAGTGCTTCCAAGCGGTCGGGACCGTCTACGGTCAACACACCCATCCGTTCGAATTCACGCGTGACGTGTGCATTATGGACAATCATGCCCAGGATATGAATTGGTCGTGGCAAGTTATCGTTTAGTGCAGCTTGTTGAGCAAGCTTCATTGCATCAACAACACCGTAACAATAACCACGGGGACTGATTTTTTTAACAAGCATAGTCTAAATTCTCCTTTTGTATGGAAAGAATGATTATTTAGAGTGTACCATTGATTCAAGTTGAATGAAAATAGAGGAGTCTGCCGAAAGAGAATATCATGATATACTAATTGAGTTGTCTAGAAATAAGGGAGGGGTGAAAAGATGGAGACGAAAAAGATGATGCGGTCCTATTTTTTCCAAATCACGGCTGTTTTATTTATTCTTATTTGTCTTGTCATCTCGGCACTTGCCTTTACAGCAGACCGTGTCACGATTTCGCGAGTCGAACAGCAGACAGAAAAACAGAGTGAAAAAAGTGTCGAAGTCTCAAGTAATGCATTACGAGACAGCGTCGGGAACTTACATGAAAAAATTATGAGCCTTCAATTAAATGTCACGAATATGGACAATCTTGATCGAGCCATCCGTGATACGAATTTGCTGGATATCGATACCGGATTTAAGAGTTTCTTTTATTATGACCGTAAAACGGATAAAATCACCTGGTTTTCGAGTGAAGACCGGCGTATTCCGGATGCGGATATTCGCCGGGATGATTCTTTTTTACAAGCTTTGACGAGCACGGATTTTCATATGAGTCCGCGGTATGACATAGCGAACGATTCTCTGACGTATATGTATGTTTCTGTTCGAAACGGCAATGAGCGGGTCGGGGTCTTCGGCGGCGGACTCAGTCTCATGAATTCCATCGTTTTCCGCAACTCACTGGAATCATTTGATGATGATACGATGGCTTATTTATTCAACAGTCAGGGAGAGCCGCTCGCAACCTCGAAAAATCTTGTGACCGATCAAGAGCGTCTGTTGAGTCAAAGTGTGGTTGACCGGGCTTTTAAAAGTACAAAGCCATACGAAATCTTTAGTACGAATAAAGATATGTACTATTTCGCACGTGATTTGAAAGTGACGGATTGGAAGATATTAGTACGGACACCTCGGAGTGTCTTTTATGAACCGGTGTATACGACGCGGCAACAATATTTGGTCATTGCGGCACTCACGCTGGTCCTGAGTCTGATTGTCGGGTATTTGATATCCCGTCAACTGACCGCACCTCTATTGGAACTTGTTCAAAAAATCGAAAAAAGTACTACGCCTCAACCGATCACTTTGGAGCGATCCGGTTCCAATGAAATCAAGACGTTGGTTTCCGCCTACAACGAGTATGCGCAACGGATGGAACATGCGCGGGTTGAACAGTTGAGTCAGCAACAGGTTATCTTACATCAGGAGAAACTGGCCTCACTCGGACAACTGGCCGCAGGAATTGCGCATGAAATCCGCAACCCGTTGACACCGGTCAAGATGGCGTTGCAACTGCTGTCGGAAGAAAAACAAAATAATCCGGATATGATGGATATCGCCTTGTCCGAACTGGACCGGGCCAATCAGTTGATCCAGACGATGCTCGATTTATCCAAAAATGATAAAACGACGCTGGCGATGGCACAGATTGATATGAAAAAAATGATGGAAAAGTTAACGTTTATCCTCGAATCGAAATCGCACCCTTACGAAGCGGACTGTAAGATTTATACACCGGCACATATGCCGCCGTTGTATGCTTCGGAAAACGGATTGTTGCAAGTGTTATCGAATTGTATCGGAAACGCACTGGATGCCGTCGAATCAAAAGGAACGGACGGAATTTGTCACGTTCACCTTCATGTCTATCCGGATCAGTTTGTGTTTATCGTCCAGGATAATGGTGTCGGAATGGACGAATATCAGATTCAGATGCTCGGTCAGGCGTTCAATACGTCGAAGATTAATGGCAATGGGTTAGGGTTGTTCATGTCCAATCAAATCGTCCGTCAGCATAACGGGCGAATCGAAGTCGACAGCAAGATGGGCGTCGGTACGACCGTACAACTCTTTTTCCCGAGACGGGAGGAGCAGGCATGAGGTTCAATAAGTCCTGGTTGTTGGTCTTAATCATTTGGATTGCATCCGTCCTCGTCATTTCCAATCTATTTGTCCAAAAGGAAACCAGTCCTAAACGGAATATCGTCGGATTTACGATTGTTAACGACAAACATGAATTTGCACAGCGGTTGATCAATGCCTTTAAAGCGGAAGCGAAAGCAAATAAATATGAAGCACTAGTAGCGACGTCACAAAATTCCCGAATCAGTGAACGGGAACAGATTTTAGAGTTCGTTCATTTGAAGGTCGATGCCATCTTCATCACGACACTCGATGATGTTTATATCGGAAGTGCGATTGAAGAAGCCAAGAAAGCAGGGATTCCTGTATTTGCGATCGATCGCATGATTCGCTCGGATGCGGTCGTCAGTTCGATTACCTCCAATAATCAAATGATCGGAGAACAACTGGCTTCCTATATTAAGAATGAGTTGATTAAGCAGACCGGTCGATCAACGGGGCGTATCGTTGAAATTACAGGTACGGCAAATGTCTATACGACAAACGAACGACACCGGGGATTCTTGAAAGGAATCGAAAATGAGCCGACACTTTCCATCGTCGATTCGGTCAGCGGAAACTACGATCCGGTCACATCCGAACGTGTCATGCGGCAAGTAATTGACTCCGGAATTCCGTTTGATGCAGTCTACTGTCACAATGACGATATTGCGATGGGTGTCCTCGAAGCATTGAAAAAAGCAAAGATTTCCGGAAAAATAGTTGTCGGAATCGATGGGAATCGTGCTATATTAGAAGCTGTTGACATGAAATCGATGGACGCAACAGTCGTCCAGTCCGCTGAAGAGATGATGAAAGTCGCCTTCAGCGCGTTGAAGCTTCATACGAAAAACAAAAAAATTCCCGATCGTTTCTATACGTATTCATATTTGTATGACGGTAGTAGACCAATACCCATGTTGAACTAAAGAAATAGATGGTGAAGGCGGACGATTCGCCTTTAATTGTTAAAGAGTAGAGAAAGGATGGTGACAAATATGAATGGATTCAGCCATTTCGATTTGCACCCGTTCGTCGTCGAAGCACTCGAAGACGCACGTATTAAAAAACCAACCGATATTCAATCCCGGATCATTCCGGCAGCGCTCAAAGGGCGGGATATCATTGGACAATCACAGACAGGGACAGGGAAAACATTATCGTTCCTCTTGCCGATCGTCCAAAATGTCAATCCGGAGCTTCAGGAAATGCAAGCCATCATCGTTGCGCCAACGCGCGAACTGGCTTGGCAAATTCACGAGGAATTGAAATCGATCCTCGTCAAACAACCGGATTACATCAAGACAAGCCTGATCACAGGCGGCATGGACCGTGAACGTCAAATCGGCCGTGTCAAAGTCTCACCGCAAATCGTCATCGGAACACCGGGACGAATTTTGGATCTCTTTAAAGAGCAAGCTTTGAAACCACACTTCGTCAAACACTACATCATCGATGAAGCGGATCAGATGCTTGATATGGGATTCTTGCCGGAAGTCGACCGGATTGCTCAAGCACTTCCTGAGAAGTTACAGATGATGGTCTTCTCTGCGACGATTCCGGAAAAACTGCAACCGTTCCTGAAAAAGTACATGAACAATCCGCGTTATGCACACGTCGATCCAAAACAACAGACGGCGAAAAAAATCGTTCATCATACGGTTCCGGTCAAACACCGCGATCGTTCTGATTTGACGTTGAAACTGGCGAAAGCTCTTAATCCGTATATCTGTCTCGTCTTTACGAACACAAAAACGGAAGCAATCGAACTCGAAGCTCTCTTCCTTGAAGCGGGACTCAACGTCGGTTCGCTTCATGGTGACTTACCGGCCCGCCGTCGGAAACAAGCCATCAAAGAAATCAACGAAGCGAAATATCAGTACGTCATCGTAACGGATCTCGCTGCTCGTGGTATCGATATCTCAGGCGTTTCCCACGTCATCAACCACGGGATTCCGAAAGATCTCGACTTCTACGTTCACCGTGTCGGTCGGACGGGTCGTGTCGATCAGGACGGATTGGCTTACACTTTATTTGAAGATCACGAAAATGGTTCGATCAACCGTCTCGAAGACCGCGGCATCGAGTTCATCAACGTTGATGTCAAGAGTGGTCAAGTCAGCGAAGTGAAAGAACGCCGTCGTGCTAAACCACACATGAAGACAGCCGTTTCGAAAACAGCCCACAGCCGTTTATCCGGTGAAGCGGCAAAAGCGAAAAAACGTGTCAAACCAGGCTACAAAAAGAAACACCAATATAAACTGAAAGAAACAGCAAAACGCGAACGGATCAAGGAACAACGTGGAATCGGACGCGCTGAACGTAAAGCAAACGCAAGTAAAAACAAATAATCCGTTTTCGGCGTTCAAGTTGAAGCTGAACGGTTTGAACAAAGTCTGCGATGTCATTCGTGGACTTTGTTTTTTAGTATCGCTAAAGGTTCTTGTTTTTTTCGACATTTGGTACACTAGAAGCAGAAGAAGGGTGGAATTTTTAATGAAAATCGGTTCACATGTATCGCTTTCAGGCAAAAAAATGTTACTCGGTGCGAGTGAAGAAGCAGCCTCTTACGGCGCAACAACTATGATGGTCTATACAGGAGCACCTCAAAATACACGACGGAAACCTATCTCGGATTTGCGGATTCCGGAAGCCTTACTGCACATGGAAGAAAACGGGATTGAAGAAATCGTCGTCCATGCACCATATATCATCAATTTAGGTAATACGACGAAGCCGGAAACGTTTGAATTGGCCGTTTCGTTTTTAGGAGAAGAAATCCGACGGGCGGAAGCACTCGAAAAAGCAAAACATATCGTGTTGCACCCCGGCGCACACGTAGGTGCCGGAGAAGAAGTCGGAATCAAACGAATCATTGAAGGCCTCAATGAAGTATTAACGGGAGACGAAAAAGTCAAAATCGCTCTTGAGACGATGGCCGGAAAAGGTTCAGAAATCGGGAAGACGTTCGAAGAAATTGCAGCAATCATTGCGGGTGTCACGCACAACGACCGTCTGTCCGTCTGTCTCGATACGTGTCACGTCCATGATGCCGGTTATGACCTGATCCATGACCTCGACGGAGTCTTGGAATCATTTGACCGGATTGTTGGCATCAATCGTCTCGGTGTGATTCATGTCAACGACTCGAAAAATATCCGCGGCGCTAAAAAAGACCGCCACGAAAATATCGGGTTTGGTGAAATCGGTTTTGATCCGTTGCATCGGATTGTCCATCACCGAGATTTAGCACACTTACCAAAAATTCTCGAAACACCTTATATCGGACTGGATCCGAAAAAAAAAGTCGCACCGTATCGTGAAGAGATTGCCATGTTACGTTCCGGAAACTTTGATGCCGAGTGGCGTTTGCCGCTGATCGGTACATCCATTTAAACGAGAGAGGTGTCTGCCGCGTGTGCCATCTATTAGTCATTGAAGAATCTGAATTTGCCTTACGTCAAGCGGTCGTCTTATATTACGAAACGAAAGAACCGTTTTATTTACCGGCGGAGCTAGCAGAAGGGGAAGAAGTCTTTTTGGCGACGAAAAATGGAATCGTTGCGTATGCCGAAGTTTTGTTCAGTGAATACACAACACGACCGGCAGATCCTCATTGGTTAACAGAAGCGGATGAACAAGAACGCACGTATGCCTGCCTGGATTTAATCAGCGTGGATTTACGACATCCACTGTTAGGATCGCCTTTAGCGGGATTACAGGTAAATCCCGGACAAACGGACCTTAAAGTCAGACAACGGTTGGTGGAAGCCTGGCAAGCCGGTCATTTTGAATCAGATGTGACAACGATTGATCAAGCAAAAAATCGCCGGATGGAACGTTTTCGCGAGCGAAATCATCTTGAGCCGCTAAAGGCGTGTTGTGAGATGTGTGGAAACACACAACGATCGATTCTCGAATGGCATGAGTATCACGGACACTTCAAGACACTTTGCCCGACGTGTCATCGGCTCGCGCATCAAGGAATTGAAAAAAGGGAAGACGTTGCCGCAACGTCAGATCATGCCTTACCTGAACAGTAAGTGCCTCAGTGGGTTTTCCTGAGGTGCTTACTGTTTTTTAGAGAGCGTCTCCATGATATAATCAAGACTGATAATTATTATCAGTGAAAATGGAGTAACTGGGGGAAAAGGCATGACTGATTTAGCAATGATTCCGATTGGTAAACCTGTAGTGATGACAGATTTAAATAAAATAGAAGACCGACTCCGGAGACGACTGCTTGCTCTCGGATTTTATGAAGGATGTCCCGTCGTCGTCAGAAGACGAGCTAGCTTTCAGGGTCCTTTGACAATAGAACAACGGGACCATCACCAAATGATTGCGATTCGCAAAAGTGATGCGAAAAACATCGGGGTGTTCTTACCATGACACAAAAAATCGCATTACTCGGAAATCCGAATACCGGTAAAACCTCCTTGTTTAACCGTTTGACCGGGTCATATGCCCATGTCGGAAACTGGTCCGGTGTGACGGTCGATAAAAAAGTCGGGAAATTACATGGAAACCGTGGACAATTGATTGATTTGCCCGGTGTCTATGACTTAGATCCGTTATCTGCAGATGAAGCCGTCGTGGCACGTTTCTTGATGGAAGAGTCGTTTGACGGCATGATCAACATCATTGATGCGTCACAGTTGGAACGGAATTTGCAATTGACGGCTCAACTTTTGGAAATTGGAAAGCCGATTCAAATCGGGCTGAATATGATGGATGTCGCCCGTACTCGCGGTACGACGATTGATGCTGAAGCACTAGCGAAGGAACTCGGTGTCGATGTGTTTCCGATTGTCGCGCGGACGGGAGACGGCTGTGAAGTTTTGCTGTCATCGATTCCTGAAGCGGCAAAAAAATATACGCCGTTACGAATTGATTACGGACAGAAAACGGAACAGGCGATTACGGCGATCATCGAAATCGCCGATTTACAAGAACAGGAACGCTGGATGGCTGTTCAGTATTTAGCGGGAAATCGTGTCTTCGTAGAATATTTGGAGAAGAAATCCCCTCGAATCATCGAAGTGCGAAAAGAACTGGAACGTCAGCTTGGGCGATTCATCCATGCTCATATTACAGAGTGTCGGCGAAACTGGGCCGTTGCGATTCGTGCCGGTTCGGTCGTCGAAGAGAAATCAGACCGTAAGACATGGACGGACCGGATTGACGCCGTCGTCACCCATCCGATTCTCGGATTGCCGATTTTCTTTGCTGTTCTATACGTGCTGTTTCATGTGACATTTAACTGGATGGGGGCCCCGCTCTCTGATTTATTGGGAGCGTTTATCGAAGGACCGATTTCGACGGGAGTCGTCTTTGTTCTGACACAACTTGGTGCATCCGGATTCATTCAGGACTTGTTGATTGATGGTGTCATCGCAGGTGTCGGGGGTGTCCTGGTCTTCGTTCCGCAAATCTTTGTTCTGTTTTTCTTTATCTCGTTTTTGGAAGACTCGGGCTACATGGCGCGTGTCGCCATCGTCATGGACCGTTTCATGCAGATGGTCGGATTGAACGGGAAAAGTTTTATCCCGATGATCATTGGATTCGGGTGTAATGTTCCCGGTATCATGGCAGCACGGTCTGTAGAAGAAGAACGTGAACGACTCGTGACGATATTCATTTCACCGTTCATGTCATGTTCGGCTCGTTTGCCGATTTATGCCGTGTTCGCCGGAAGTTTTTTTGCAAGTAATCAAGCGATGATTGTTTTGTCACTTTATATTCTGGGAATCGTTTTAGCCTTGCTTGCAGCAAAAGTATTTTCGAAGGTTCTGGCAGCTGAAGAAGCGACCAGCTTGTTTTTAGTGGAACAACCGCCGTACCGTGTGCCGCAAGGATTGACACTATGGCGCAGCACGTGGCAAAAAGGAAAAGGATTTGTCCGTAAAGCAGGAACATTCATTTTTGGAGGATCAGTCGTCATCTGGTTGCTCGCTTATACCGGTCCGGGTGGTTTTAACGTTAATATGAATGACAGCTTTCTTGCGATGATCGGTGGTCTGATTGCTATGTTACTGATTCCGCTTGGATTCGGAACATGGCAGGCAGGAGCTGCTTTGATTACAGGGTTCCTGGCAAAAGAAGTAGTGGTTTCGACGATGGCGATTATTTATGCCGTCAACGAATCGGAACTCGGCCGGCAGTTGGCCGGTCAGTTCACACCGCTCAGTGCCTATAGTTTTATGGCATTCGTTTTGCTTTATGTACCGTGTCTTGCGACGGTAGCCGTCATCCGTCGGGAAGTCGGCAGCGCAAAATGGACGTGGATTGCCAGTCTGTATGGCTTATTTGTTGCTTACGGTATTTCATTTTTGATTTATCAAACGGGGCACGTACTCGGGTTTTCATAAAGGGAGGAAAGCAGGATGCATGGAATTGATATTTTAATTGGTCTGCTTGTCTTTGGATATGCCGGTTTCTCATTAATCCGTTTCACGAAAAAAGCGAAAAAAGGCAAATGTGCGACGTGTGAAGTGGAACCGACGTGTCAAACCGCATGCGATGATGTCAATTGGGACAAAGTCATTGCCGAAGCATTAAAGAAATAAAAAAAGCGTTTTTCTTCTCTTGCCGAGAAGGAAAACGCTCTTTTTATAGATATCAGATAAATCCATTCATTAAAACGGCCAACGATCCGCAAGGAATAAAAATACCTTCATTCCGAGAAAGACACCAAAAATCCCGACGATCGCCGGAAAAACAGGTGGAGCGGGGATTGGTAATTTAAGAGCGGTAAAGACAACACCACAGATGATACCAGCTAGCAATGATAATAAAATTTGTTGAAGCATGAGGTCCAGTCCTTTCTTCATATGAAAAAACGCTTACAAGATTATTATATGAAGATGTCTGACGTTAAACAACGATTATTTTTTACTAGTAGTCGGGTCAAAGGTGATCTTTTCTTCCGCACGTTCGACCGGTGTCCATTTTTGCTCAAGCGGATGTTCAAAGGACGGTTTTGCTTTTAGCTTCCCATTCGTATAAAGCTGAATGAGAATTTGTGATTCACATTCCTGTTTACCTTTTGTTACGTAATGATAGTTACCGGAGTCGTCTTGTTCCCGTGCTTTGACGTTGTCCGCCATCGTTAATGCCAAACAATCCTTGATATAGTTTTTCTGTTCTTCATCCGCGATTGGGAAAAGGATTTCAATCCGTTTCCGCATATTGCGTGTCATCCAGTCGGCACTGGAACAATAAATCAAATCATCGCCGTTATGATGGAAGTAAAAGATACGGGAATGTTCCAAATAACGATCGACAACGGACGTGACCCGGATATTTTCCGAGACGCCTTTGATTTGAGGACGAAGGCAACAGACGCCACGTACAATCAATTCAATTCTGACCCCGGCCCGAGATGCTTGATACAGTTTCACGATAATGTCTTTTTCCGTCAAACTGTTCATTTTAGCAACGATTCGACCGTTACCGTGTTTTTTATGATATTTGATTTCTTCATCAATCAAGGATAAAAATTTCTCGAGCATCGAGTTCGGTGACGTATGAAGGGCATTCCATTCAGGTTGCTCCCCATAACCGGATAACCAGTTAAAGAAATTTGTCGCATCTTCTGCAATTTGTTCCTTTGCCGTCAAAAGACCGATATCAGTGTACAGTTTAGCCGTAGAGTCATTGTAATTACCTGTTCCGAGATGGACGAACCGCTGAATCCGGCCTTCCTGTAATCGGACGATTAATGTGATTTTGGAATGGGTCTTTAAATCGCTATAACCGTAAATGACGTGAGCACCTGCTTTTTCCAACTGTTTCGCCCACTCGATATTTTTGGCTTCGTCAAACCGTGCTTTCAATTCGACGAGGACAGTGACCTGTTTCCCGTTTTCTGCAGCAGTCTTCAATGCTTTAATAATCGGAGAATCTCCTGATACGCGGTACAGCGTTTGTTTGATTGCCAAGACATTGGGATCATTGGCGGCTTGAACAATCAGGCGGACGATTGGATCAAACGTATGGTAAGGGTGGTGCAACAAATAATCCTGTTGCAGAATTTGATCAAATAGGTTTTTGGACTTCTCCAGTGCCGGCGGTTCGACAGGCATGATTGTCTGATAAATCAAATGGTCATACTCGACACCGATCTGGCTGTAAAAAGCGAAAGCGAATGTCAAATCGATCGGACCATCGACAGCATAGATGTCCCGGTCCTGTAGGTCGAGGACATCACGTAACATATTGAGCAAGTTCGTATTGATGGCATTCTTCTGGATCTCAAGCCGGATTCCGACTCCCCAGCGCCGTTTCTTCAATTCTTTTTCAATCAACTTCAATAAATCATGCGTTCCTTCTTCATGGAATGGTAAATCCGCGTTCCGTGTAATTCGAAACGGCATCGCAGACAGGACGTGATATCCTTTGAACAAAGAATCGATAAAGGAAATGATGACATCTTCGAGTAAGATCACAGCGGTTGTTTCTTCATCATCGACGGGTAAATCGACGAAACGCGGGAGGACGGCCGGAACCTGAACAAGCGCCAGATTCCGTTTGGAACCGTCTTCCGCTTCGAGAGCCGTTGCGATATTCAATGATTTGGAAGACAGCATCGGGAATGGTCGATACGCATCGACGGCGACCGGCGTCAGAACCGGAAAAACCTGTTCTCTGAAAAAGGCTTTGACATATTCTGACTGCATTTCATTTAACTCGTCATGCTTCAGAAAAGAGATACCTTCGGCCTTTAATGCTTGAGTGACATCTTTAAAGGCTTCGTATTGTTGATCGACAAGCTCTTTTGTTTTCGTCGCGATGGCACGTAACTGTTGTTTCGGTGTCAGCTGTTGTTTATTTTCCGGTTTATTGAATCCTGCCAGTACCTCATCCTTTAATCCACCGACACGAACCATATAAAATTCATCCAAATTGGAACTGAAGATACCTAAAAACTTAAATCGTTCCATCAAGGGATTTCGTGTATCGGTCACTTCGCCTAAGACACGTTCATTAAATTGTAACCAGCTGATTTCCCGGTTGTTAAAAAACTCAGGGGAGTCTATCTTCACGTAAGGCCGCCTCCTTTATTGTCAAACTGAATGGACCGGTCAATGATACGCTCCAGATGTTTTTTTTGTTTTTCTGCTTTTTCGACTTCGAAACCATAATCATGATCACCGGTATCGAGAATGATCCGAAGATCTTTTTTGTCTTTTTCAAGTGCGATTTCAAGACTGTCGACGGCGCGGCGTTCTGTCACATCAAGTGCTTCTGTCAGTTTGAGAATTGATCCGAGTAAGTCAAACCGTTCGATTGATTTATCCGTAAACCAGTCCTTAAACGGTTTTAAGAGTTGCTGCATCCGTTTCGAAGAAGAATAGGAACTGACGAGTGCCAGAGCTAACCGGTCTTTATGCGTCATTCCTTTTAAATCGGTGTTGGTCAAAAGGTAAAATGTTTGGTTGGAACGGGTATCCGGATTGATGTACTGTCCGCAGTAAAGTAAGCGGCTGGCGGAATCGAGTAATCGTAAGTCAGCCGCCCGGTTCGGAATGATATCGAGTGTGACCAGTTGCCGGTAAATTGATTTAGCGATCGTTCCGAGATAGTTCATCCGGTCACGGTTGACTTTGTAATCACTTTCCAGCTGGTACAGACTTTCTTCGCGTACATTCTCGATCCGCCGCTGTTCCTGTTCGTGTAAATCATATTCGTAGACAAGGCCTTCCCGTAACCCGTAATTACTCATCACGAACTGTTCTGCCTCGATATGTAGTGCCAGTTCATGAATTGCGATTAATGCAGGTAAGAAGATGTCAACCCGGTCCTTAGATAATCCTTCGACTTTCATTAACTGTTTAGGGGCTTTGTCTTTGAGCTCATCAATCAATTTCCCCAACTCTTTCGATCGGACTTGGTATTGGTGGATACCATGCAGAGGATAGTCGAGTGTAGATTGATGAATGCGGACAAAGTTTCGAGCCGATCCGCCGACACCGATTAAAGGAAGTTTTTTGTTTTTCAACCATGGAATTTCATCGAATTGTTCCCGCAAGAATTTAATCAGCTTCTTTTGTTCACCAAATGTCATGGTCTCTCCGGAAAGGAATTGCCGCGTCAGTGTGACCGCACCAAAAGGAAAACTGTGATAGGCAATCATTTCCCGGTTCTCAATTAACGTGACTTCCATGGAGCCGCCACCGATGTCGACAGAATACCCGTCGGTTAGGAAAGTAGAGTTGATGATGGCGAAATAGCCGTAATAAGCTTCCTGCTCATCGGACAGCACCCGCATCGTAAAGGGTGTCTCCTGTTCGACAGCATGAACGATGTCCTGCCGGTTACTTGCATTCCGGATCGCGGCTGTCGCCACACAAATCGTTTCTTCGACATGATGCGTAATACCGATTTCGTGAAAACGCTGCAGTGTTTCACAGAGCAAGCGGATTCCGACAGAATCGAGAGCACCTTCCGCATCAATATGAGCGGAGAGTCGAGCGACGACCTTGACGTTGATTTTTTCAATATATCGACCGGAATCGATTGGATGGAAAATGACATACCGGATCGAGTTGGAACCGATATCGATGACTGCTAACTCATTTTTCAAAACAAAACCGCCCCCTTTGAGTACTCAATCCATCTTTTCCCGAATCGGGGATTCTGAAAACGACAGCTTGTATCCTTTTATTGTACCTTGTGCATCTCCGGAAAACCGTCTATTCACAAAAAAGTTACATCGGTTGCAACGCAGGGGGGCTGGCGCTATAATAAGACAGTTGATAAGACGTAATTATTCCGTTTTAACACGAGACGGAAGGAGAGAATAGACATGACCGAACCAATTACAGAACCAATTATTGAAATCAAACAACTGACATATGATTATCCGGACCGGCGCGTTTTAAACGAAGTGACGTTTAATGTGCAACAAGGACAATTTCTCGCCATCGTCGGTGAAAATGGCTCCGGGAAATCGACGTTGATCAAGTGTATGCTCGGCTTATTAAAACCGAAGGGAACGATCCGGTTGTTTGGGCAAGATCAAGCGGCCTTCAGTGACTGGTGGCGCATCAGTTATGTTTCACAAAAAGCGGCATCGTTTAATTCAGGGTTTCCGGTCACGGTCGCTGAAGTCGTCGAGATGGGGCTGTATGCGAAAAAAGGATTATTTCGGCGCGTGACAAAACAGGATCGCCAAAAAGTAAGGACGGCGCTTGAAACCGTCGGTATGTGGGATCGGCGTGATTCGAAAGTCGGTGACTTATCCGGCGGTCAGCAACAGCGGGTCTTTATCGCCCGTGCGCTCGTTAATGATCCAGATCTGATGATACTGGATGAACCGACGGTCGGAGTCGATCAGCGGTACGTCAAAGAGTTTTATGAAATCCTGGAAGAACTGCGGCGTGATAACAAACGGACGTTTGTTCTTGTGACACATGATATCCACTTTGTCAGCAAGCTGGTGACGGATGTGATTCATCTCGTCGACGGACGGCTCGGTTGTAATTGTGGTATTAAAGAATACTGGGAACTGGATGAACAGACGATTCGGTCCTTGTATCCGGTTCCGGGGCGTGTACTGATACACGAAGGGGAGGTCGTCCAGTGATTGAAGCATTCATGACATTGAAGTTTCTGCAATATGCACTTGTCGCGGCTGTCCTGATCGGTTTTACGGCTCCGTTGATCGGTTCATTTGTCGTCGTCCGGCGGATGAGTTTAATTGCGGATGCGTTATCACACGTCACCCTGGCCGGAATTGCCCTCAGCCTGCTAATATCCGGGATGGTGGCGAGTCTTGCTGATTTGAATCCGCTTTACCTCGGGATCGTGACATCGGTCATCGCGGCGTTGACGATTGATTGGCTTCGCGCGAAGTATAAACATTTTCAAGAGCTTGCCATTCCGATCATCATGGCGACGGGGATGGGACTCGGTGCGATTTTTATCAGCCTGGCAAACGGCTTTTCGATGGACCTTGTGTCCTTTTTATTCGGAACGGTCTCCGCTGTCACCTTGACGGATGTCTATACGATTTTGATTGTCACAGGTGTCGTCATTTTATTTGTAATTGCCTTTTATAAAGAGTTATTATTCTTATCATTTGACGAGGAACAGGCACGCGTTTCCGGAATTCGTCTTCGGTTGGTGCATATTCTGTTTATGATCGTTGTTGCTTTGGTAATTGCGATTAGTATGCGGGTCGTCGGGATTTTGCTGGTATCCAGTTTGATCACCTTACCGGTTGCGGCAGCACTTCGACTTGCCAAAAGTTTTAAAGCGACGATTTTTTATGCCATCGTGTTTGGAGAAGTGGCAACAGTTGCCGGCTTGATTCTGGCGTATCAATTTGATTTAGCGCCGGGCGGTATGATTGTCATGCTGGCGGTCGCAGAACTTATTCTCATTATGGTGATTGAACGGTTTTGGATCGGAGGGAAATTGCATGAAAAAAAACATCGAACAAGCGCGTGAACGGATGAAGGCATCCGGTTTCAAAATGACGCCCAAACGTCTCGATTTATTGGCCTACCTGTTTGAAGCCAACCGTTATGTCAGTGCGCGGGAAGTGGCGGAGGAGTTGCGTGTATCGCATCCTTCACTCAGCTACGATACGATTTACCGGAATTTAAATGATTTTGCGGCAATCGATATTTTGGAGACGACGGAACTCGACGGGGAAATGAAATTTCGAGCCGCCTGTCAGTCGGGTCATCATCACCATCACCTGATCTGCCGGACATGCGGCAAGACGGAGACACTAGATGTCTGTCCGATGGAATGGGTTTCGCCGATTAAGGACTCTGGTTTTGAGGTCGAGGATCATAAGTTTGAAATTTACGGACGCTGTGCCGCTTGTCAGAAATAAGCGAGATGCGTTTGAAGAGTGTAACGAAAGCGACAACTGATAAAGGAGAGGGGCGGATCGCATCCGGCCCTCTCTTTTTGCTGAAAATCTCTTGATTCGTCCCGGCTTGAAATGAAACAAAACGGGAATAGGACGAACAGAGGTGATGAAAATGATTTATGATGCACAAGAAGCTCGCCAAATTGATGAATGGGCAAAGACATCCGGTTTACCGCTGGAAGTATTAATGGAACGAGCGGGTAGTGAAATCGCAAAGCGAATCAAGAACAGGCATACGAGGGAAGAGCGGATTCTGGTGATGTGCGGGACAGGAAATAATGGGGGAGACGGTTACGTGATTGGCCGTGAACTCGTCCGGGACGGGTACGACGTGACGATGCATGCGCCGTTCGGCGAGGTGAAAACCGCGACGGCTCATCTGCATCAGCACTATGCAGAAAACTTCGGTCTCGCAACGGAGGCAGTCTGCGGACAATACGACGTAATCGTCGATGGTATCTTTGGAACCGGATTTGACGGATCCCGACTGACGAAATCGATCCATGATGTATTTGACTGGGTCCGTGAACAAAAACAACAAGGAGCAAAATTATACGCGATCGATATACCGAGCGGCATTCCGTCCGATCAAACGAACGGGTTTTCCGGACAAGCGATCCGGGCTGATGTGACTTTTTCACTTCATGCCTTTAAGCGATCCGCCTTCTTGTTGAAGACGGCTCCGTTCTTTGGGAAGCTGGAGAAGATTGATTTGGGATTGCCGGCTTTTGGGGGATGGCAACTGATGTCCGAATCGATTGCGCCGTTATTGACCCGTGATCCGTACGGTCATAAAGGGACATACGGAACGGCACTGTTGATTGGCGGAAGCGAGACGATGCCCGGTTCGATTCAACTGGCTGCCCGCGCAGCATTACGATCTGGAGTCGGGAAATTACAAGTTGCAACGGTTCCGACAGCACAAGTCGGACTCATCATGAACGCACCGGAAGCGATGGTTCTCAATCAGACAACGACAGCCATTCAAGAGATGCTCGATCAGGTGAATGTCGCGGGAATCGGCCCCGGATTGACTTCAGATTCGATTTCCGATTGGATCGAGCTCTTATTTGCACAAGACATTCCGGTAGTTCTTGATGCCGGGGCATTGATTCGCGACAGCTATCCGGAACGGAAGGCGGAGATTGTCGTCACGCCACATATCGGAGAATTTGCACGGATGACGAAACGGACTGTCCGGGAAATCCAGGATGACTTATTCGGACAGGCAAGCGAATATGCGGTCTTGCATCAAGTGATCGTCGTCTTGAAAGCCCATGTGATTCTCATTGCAACACCAGAGGGCGGTGGTTACGTGATCAACGGAGCATCCAGCGGGTTGGCGAAAGGAGGCAGTGGCGATACGCTGTTTGGTATCCTCACAAGTCTGCTTGGTCAAAAAGAATACTTTAAACACATCCCGGTTGAACAGTTGATTGCACTTGGTGCATCCTGGTACGCCCAAGCATCCAAGCAGGTCGAACAACAGCTTCATCCAAGCAGTATCGTGGCGACAGATGTGATTGATCAACTTGGACGAGTAAAGAACTGAGCAAAGAGGTCTATTTCTTCAATTATAAAGAAGTAGATCTCTTTTGTTAAAAGAATAATTGCTGGCAGAGGAAGAGCAGGAGTATGATGAAGTGATGCCGAATGGCTAAACAGTCTAATCTTAAGAAAGGAGGAGACAGATGCCCGTTAAAACAGTAGATGAGATTGTCCGTAATCAACAGCGTTGGATCGGAAATTTTGCGTTGTTCTTAATGAGCGTCGGCGCCCTGATTTTTTTAGGGACGACGGATCATACCATTCGAAATGCCTATTTAAATCAGTTGACGACTGTGGCTGTTTTGCTTTCTATTGGAATCATAACCTTTTTGATCAGCCGCAGTCGGTTGACAGCTCATCATAAATCACACTTTCTGTCCGTCATGTTACTGAGTATTCCGTTCGCTTCCATCAGTATGTTACCTTATGCCTCAGTCACCGTCTGGGCCAGTTGTTTTTTATTTTTAATGATCGCCTTGATTGCCTATGACCGGATCATGATTTGGTATGCCGTTGTCCTCATCGTCGCGACGAACGTATTCATCATGGTGCGCTCAGATACGATTCTTGTGGAGATTGATCCGACAGATCATTACGCGAGGCTTGGGATGATCGGGATTGCCATCTGTATCGCTTTGATCATCAATCATCTGCATCTTCGTAATCTCAGTCGCCTGCAACAACTGGCAGATCAATTGCATGAGTCGGCCCGCCACGATTTACAGACGCAACTGCTTAATGTCCGCGGACTGGAAGAACGATTTCTGCATGTGGATCAGAAGAATCTGTTACTGGTCGGTGTTCATCTGGAAAACTACCATGAACTCGCACGATATTTTGGAGAGGAAATTCAGCAACAGGTCTTAATTGATTGTATCGAACGTCTGAAAACATTATTACCTCCTTATTTGACGATCGTGCGAGTTGAAGGCGGAACGCTGATGGTCGTCATGGAGAAACCGCCCGGCGTATCGTGTGAGGAGGAAATGACACGTCTCAGTCAACGTATGTCTGCTCCGTACCAGGTCGAAAACCATCAAATTTATGTTAATCTCTATATTGTCATCGATGACGGGGAAGTCGATCAACTCAGTATGACAAAACGGATTCACCAGATCACCTCTGCCTTTCCGGAAAGTATCCGGGATTCGGCAAAAGTGATGTGCCTGAATCAAGAATGGCGCAAAGAACAATCGCTTCGCGTTGAAGCCGCCAAAGCATTGTCGCGAGCGGATGTAAATCATGATTTTTACCTGGTCTACCAATTGCAGTATGATTCCAATCAGGACCGTTTCATTGGATTAGAGGCCTTGATTCGCTGGAATACGACCATTCCGGGAGCAGAACGTCCGACGGTTTTCATTCCAATCGCAGAAAAGAGTGACTTGATCATCCGGTTGGGCGAGTGGGTTTTCGAAGAAGGATGTAAAACAAGAAAACGGCTGATTGGTCTCGTTCCGGAAGAGTTTAGTCTGTCGGTCAACGTATCTCCGCGGCAATTGACGGATGAGTCGTTTATGCCGTTTATTGAGCGGATGCTGCTGAAATACAGTTTGAAGCCGAAGCAGATTAAAATTGAAATTACTGAAAGCCAGTCTTTGGATTTTGAAAGCCAACCGATTCTCCGGGCATTACGCCGGATTAAGACATTGGATTTCCCGGTCTCATTGGATGATTTCGGGACAGGACATGCTTCGTATCATGTTCTGGAACGGTTATTGCCGCTTCGTCAGCTTAAAGTACCAAAACAATTCATTGAACAAGTCGAAGAGTCTGAAAAAAGACAGTCGATTTTAGAGTCGATTTTTCAGTTGAGTCAATCGATGCATGTGGAATGTATCGTCGAAGGGGTTGAGACGGGAGAAGAGGTACAAATTGCAAAAGACATCGGAATTCATTTATTCCAAGGTTATTTTTTTGCAAAACCGGTTCTGCTCGAAGAAATCATCTGTTTACTGGAAACTAAAAAAGCGGAAACGACAGAATAATGTCGTTTCCGCTTTTATTGTTTCAGCGAATTGGGGCAAATTTATGAATTTGTTGAACGGCCTCATTCCAGGAAGAGACACGGACGATATTTTCAGGGACGGGACGACGATTATAAGGCGCATCAAACAAAATGACGGGAATCGATGTGTCTTCTGCAATTTGAATCGCATTTTCGAGACGGTCCTCCATGAAGAGATCAAGTGACAAATCACGGACGACTTGGACTTTGTCGTGTGAGCCGGTCATGATCAGCGAATCGAGCGGTAACTCATGCTGTTTAATCCATTCTTCCGTTACGGGACGAACGATTTCTGACCGGGCCGTCACGTAGTGGAGATCATATTGTTTTCTTAAATCCCACAGGTGCTGTTTGACAAGTTCTTGCGGGATGGATTCACGGTAGATGCCGAGTTCATGACCCGATTTGACCATGAATTCCCAAAACTCGATTTGCTGCATATCCGTATAGGTATGAAGTTCGTATTCAGAGGCCATCTCAAAATCAATCGATGTTCCGAGATATTTGTTCATATAGTTAAAGCACGAAGAAGGATGAGTGATTGTTCCATCAATATCAATTCCGATTTTCACTTACATCACCAACATTCTATAAATTTTCTGCCACTAGTATAACATAATCGAAATGCGGAGACGAAAAAAAGAGCCGCTCCGGGAAGAGGGCTCTTTTGACTTAAGCTTGGCTTGCTTTTGCGGCTTCTTTTTCCGCTTCTTTTTCAAGAACGATCGCATCGATTTCTTTTTTCAATTCTTCGACCATCGTTGCTTCCGGAACTTTACGAATGATTTCCCCGTGACGGAATAACAATCCTTCGTTACGGGCACCGGCAATTCCGATATCGGCTTCACGGGCTTCCCCGGGACCGTTGACGGCACAACCGAGAACTGCAACTTTAATGTTAACTTGAATTTTATCGATATAATCTTCGATTTCTGCTGCAATCGCCATTAAATCGATTTCAATCCGTCCGCATGTCGGGCACGAAATCAATGTTGCTGCGTTAGCAGCAAGACCAAATGATTTCAAGACTTCTTTTGCAACTTTGACTTCTTCGACCGGATCGGCAGAAAGAGAGACACGGACTGTATTCCCGATACCGCGTGATAGAATCGCTCCGAGACCGGCAGCTGATTTTAAAGAACCTGTCCGTAAAGGACCAGATTCCGTGATTCCGACGTGCAACGGATAATCAAACGACTCGGAAGCGAGTTGATATGCTTCAAGCGCTAATTGAACGTCAGATGCTTTCAAGGAAACGATGATATCGTGGAAATCGAGATCCTCAAGAATCTTAATGTGGTGCAAAGCACTTTCGACCATCCCACGAGCTGTCGGATAACCATATTTCTCAAGAATGTGTTTTTCAAGTGAACCGGCGTTAACACCAATTCGAATTGGAATGTTTTTCGCCTTTGCTGCGGTAACGACCGCTTCGACTTTCTCGCGGCGTCCGATGTTACCCGGGTTGATTCGGATTTTATCAACACCCGCCTCAATTGCCATGAGCGCAAGTTTATAGTTGAAATGAATATCTACGACAAGCGGGATGTTGATCCGGCTCTTGATTTCTGCAAGTGCTAGCGCATCACGTTCTTCTGGACAAGCAACGCGGACGATTTGGCATCCTGCTTCTTCAAGGCGTAAAATTTCAGCGACAGTCGCTTCGACGTCGTGTGTTTTTGTTGTCGTCATACTTTGGATGATGACTTCATTATTTCCACCAATGACAAGGTCCCCAACACGAACGGGACGAGTCTTAGAGCGATGGACCATTTTCGGCATATCGAAAATCTCCTTTTGTGGCATAACGCCAGATTGTTTGTGACTACTTGTACTATCATATCGAACTATTCCCTAAAAATCGAGAAACAAGAACGAAAATTGAACATTTACAATTGTTTAACACGAATAGTGGAAAGTCAATCCGTCGCCGGATGGACGTTTTTTTCCTTCAACAGATTCATCCATCTAGTTTCAAGAAGACGGACGGGATGATTTTTTCTTTAGTCGGGCAAGCAGGAGCGGGGTTAACGAATAAATCAAGTGCCCGGCAATGATGAAGACAACTCCTAAAGTCGGATAGCCGAACTGATACAGGAAAACACCGATTGGAAAGGTCCAGATGTTTGCGGCGACCGTATAAGGAAATACTTGGCGAAACGCCCATGGTCTTGGCAAAATCCACTGAATGAACCAGCGATTCAGATAGGAAACGGATAACAGGTACAACAAAATCGCGATTGCGATAAAAATGAAGTGCAGGATAAACCAAATGATGAACGGAATCGACTGCTGGAGAAAGATGCTGTCAATGATTGTTGACCACAAGGAAATCCATGCTAATCCACAAAAATAAAGGGAGACATCAGCGAGACGAGTCTTTAAAAAACCGCGATTTGGAACTAAGGTAGTTTGTAAGTAATTAAGTAGTTGACTTAAAAAATGCAATTCAATCACTCTTTCTTCTGTTTTATAACAACAAATAAATTAGTTATAAACCCTTTTTTTAAAGGGTTTATCTGTTTTGGTACAGATTAATAAAACCTTAACAATCGAATGTGTGAAAAACTATTTACAAGTTCATCAGACCTTTACATAATAAGGGGGTTGAAACAATGAATTCTTAACAACAAATCAATTCCACTTTTTATATGAGGAGATGACAAGATGAACTATGATTTACAGGAAATGATTTTCACCTTTATCGGTGGACTCGGTATTTTCCTATTCGGTATTAAGTATATGGGAGATGGTCTTCAAAAAACAGCGGGAGACCGGTTACGGTACATTTTAGATAAATATACCTCCAACCCGTTTCTCGGGATTTTAGCGGGTATCGTCGTTACGGTCTTGATCCAGTCATCATCCGGAACAACTGTCATCGTCGTCGGTCTGGTCAGCGCCGGATTAATGAACCTGCGTCAAGCCATCGGTGTCGTCATGGGGGCGAACATCGGAACGACCATCACTGCCTTTATCATCGGCTTTAACGTGAAGGAAGCGGCACTCCCGGCGATTGCGCTCGGAGCGTTCTTGATTTTCTTCTTCAATAAAGAACGGATTCAATACATCGGTCAAATCTTCTTTGGTTTCGGGGCGCTCTTTTATGGATTGACGCTCATGGGAGACGGAATGGCACCGCTTGAATCAAGCGAATGGTTCCGTGATTTGACGGTATCGATGTCGGATAGCCCTTTGCTCGGTGTTTTTGTCGGAACGGTCTTTACTATGTTGGTCCAATCATCCTCTGCGACGATCGGGATATTACAAGAATTGTATGACGGCGGAATGATCGATATCAAAGCGGCATTGCCGGTCTTGTTCGGTGATAATATCGGGACGACAATCACAGCAGTCCTTGCGGCACTCGGGGCTTCGATTGCGGCAAAACGGACAGCCGCCGCACACGTCATCTTTAACATCGTCGGGACAGTCATCTTCTTGCTGGCTTTACCGCTGTTCTCAAGTTTTATAACGTGGATCACAGGTGCACTTGATTTGGAACCGAAAATGCAGATTGCCTTTGCCCACGGAACGTTTAACGTCGTCAATACGCTGATTCAATGCTGGTTCATCGCGCAAATCGCATGGCTCGTCCAAAAAGTCGTCCCTGGAACGGATACGACCGTCGATTCAAAACCGCGCCACCTCGATCAAAATATCCTGAACCAGTCGTCGTCACTTGCGTTAAGCCAGGCGAAACTGGAAGTGTTGCGGATGGGAGAATTCTCGAAAGACGCACTTGAAAAAGCACATCGTTATACGCAATCACACGATAAAAAGGATGTTTCGGATGCCGGTCAGATTGAGTATGCGATCAACCATCTGAATACGGAAGTGACAAGCTACCTTGTTAAAGTCGCCGCGCATGACTTGTCCGAGCGGGAATCGAATGATCATTCCCTGCTCATGCATGCCGTCAACGATTTTGAACGGATCGGGGATCATGTCGAAAACGTCATCGAGTTGGTCGATTTCCAGATCGTTAACCGGATTACGTTTACTGAAAAAGCGAAAAAAGAATTGGATGAAATGTATATCCTGACGCAAAAAATCGTTGAGACCGCCATTAAAGCAGTCGAACTGGATGATGTTTCATTGGCACGCCGAGTGCTTGAACTGGAAGGGAAACTCGATTCACTGGAACGTTCCTTCCGCAAGCATCATGTCTTACGGGTGAATGCAGGCGAATGTACAGGTCAAGCCGGTATGATTTTTGTTGACTTGCTGTCGAACCTGGAACGGATCGGGGATCATGCCGTTAACATTACGGATTTGGTGCTTGAACAACGTTCCGGAACGGCATGAAAGAAAATATGAGAGAAGAGGAATTTCTGAAAAGAAATTCCTCTTTGTTTTTTTAAGATAATTTATTGACATTTCAGATCGATTTTAGTAATCTAATATTAGTTGTTTTTAACCATCATGGCGGTGTAGCTCAGCTGGCTAGAGCGTACGGTTCATACCCGTGAGGTCGTGGGTTCGACTCCCTCCGCCGCTACTATTACTTAAGGACCCTTAGCTCAGCTGGTTAGAGCTGACGGCTCATAACCGTCCGGTCGCAGGTTCGAGTCCTGCAGGGTCCATTGTATAAACGTACACTCTTTTTTTTGGGTGTGCGTTTATTTTTGGTTGCTTGGGGAATATTAAAGATATTGTAATAATGTTAATACAATAATATTCATACTATGGCAATTTAAGGGAGAGCGAAGAGAGATGGAACGTAACCATACGATGATGCAGTTTTTTGAGTGGCATGTAGAGAATGATGGGAAGCATTGGCAACGCTTGAAAGAGAGAGCGCCGGAACTGCGTGCTGCAGGCATCACATCTGTTTGGATTCCACCAGCGTCAAAGGGACAATCAGATGAAGATACAGGGTATGGCATTTACGATGTCTATGATTTAGGAGAGTTCGACCAAAAAGGAACAGTCCGCACGAAGTACGGAACAAAAGACGAGTTGATCGAAGCCATTCAAGTCGCACATGAAAATGATATCGCCGTTTACGCCGATGTCGTCATGAACCATAAAGCGGCAGCCGATGAGCTCGAAACGATTAACGTCGTGGAAGTACATCCGGAAGACCGTTCGAAAGAAATTTCAGAAGAGTTTGAAATCGAGGCCTGGACGAAGTTTACGTTCCCGGGACGAAACGGTAAATACTCGGATTTCATCTGGACACATGAATTCTTTAATGGAACAGATTTTGATGCACGGGAAGAAAAAACGGGTGTCTTTAAGATTTCCGGTAAAAATAAAGATTGGAACGATCAAGTCGACAACGAATTCGGGAACTATGATTATCTGATGTTCGCTAACATCGATTACAATCATCCGGAAGTCCGACAAGAAATGATCAACTGGGGAAACTGGTTTAAAGAAACAATCAATTGCCAAGGTTTCCGTTTGGATGCCATCAAACACATCAACTATGAATTCGTCAACGAGTTCGCGAAGTCGATGATCGGAGACGATCCGGACGGTTTTTATATGGTCGGCGAATTTTGGAAGTCGGACTTAGATGACTGCCGCCAGTTCTTAGACAGTGTCGATTATACGATTGATTTGTTTGATGTGCCGCTTCACTATAAATTCCATGAAGCGTCGCAACAAGGACAGGATTTTGATTTGACGACGTTGTTTGCGGATACACTCGTCGAATCCCACCCGACGAATGCCGTGACATTTGTTGATAATCATGATTCCCAACCGGGCGAATCGCTTGAGTCGTGGATCGATGACTGGTTCAAACAGCATGCATATGCCTCTGTTTTATTACGCAAAGACGGTTATCCATGTGTCTTCTACGGAGATTACTATGGTGTGCAAGGACCGCATCCGGTCGAAGGTAAAAAAGAGATGATCGATGCGTTGTTGTATACGCGTTACCATAAAGCATACGGTGAACAGGAAGACTATCTGGATGATGCACATTGCGTCGGCTGGGTGCGTCGCGGTGTCGAAGAATTCCCGAACTCAGGATGTGCCGTCTTGCTCTCAAATGCGGATATGTGTGAAAAACGGATGTTTGTCGGCGAAACACGTGCCGGAGAAGAGTGGTTCGATTATACAAATCACCAAGAAGAGCCTGTTGTGATTGATGAAGAAGGTTTCGGTGTTTTCCCGGTTCCAGGTGGCGGTGTCTCGGTATTCGCCCCGCGTGACGAACAGTAATTTCTGAGGGTCATTGCTTGCGCCTGACCAACTATTTTTGCTAGTCTTAAAGAGTACTGAAATTCCGAAAATAGGATAAAGGGGGACATGAAAATGTCAAAATTTGAATTACCAGAACTCGGCTACGCTTATGATGCGCTGGAGCCACATATCGATGCTCGTACGATGGAGATTCACCACTCTAAACACCACAATACGTATGTCACTAACGTGAATGCAGTACTTGAAGGGTCAGAGCACGAAGGGAAATCACTTGAAGAATTACTTCAAAACCTGGATTCACTTCCTGCAAACATTCAAACAGCTGTCCGTAACAATGGTGGCGGTCACTGGAACCACTCGTTCTTCTGGAAACTCTTGAAAAAGAACGATGGAGCAACTCCAACTGGAGAACTTGCTTCAGCAATCGACGAATCATTCGGTTCGTTTGATACGTTCAAAGATGAGTTTACAAAAGCAGCAACAACACGTTTCGGTTCAGGCTGGGCGTGGCTTATCGTTGACGGCGGCAAATTAGCAGTCGTTTCAACACCAAACCAAGACACACCAGTCATGGAAGGGAAAACGCCGATTCTTGGACTTGATGTTTGGGAACATGCGTATTACCTCAACTATCAAAACCGTCGTCCGGATTACATCAACGCATTCTTCAACGTCGTTGACTGGGATCACGTGGCAAAACTTTACGCTGACGCAAAATAATCGTGAGATTAAACATCGGTTCCTGTTCTGGGAATCGATGTTTTTTTAATGCGGAAAATGATGGGATAGGTTGTTATGGAAAGTTTCCTTCTATATAATGAAACAAGATGACTTTTTGAACGATAGGGGAGTACGCCATGGCCAAACGAATCACGGTGAAGGGAAAACGGCGGAATCATCTGCCGCTTCGCCTTAACTTAATGTTTTTTGTAGTATTTTTATTGTTTGCGATTTTAATCTTTCGCTTAGGTGTCGTCCAGATTGTGAATGGTGAAAAGATTTCACGGGAAGTCCAGAAGACGGAAATGATCGCATCGAAATATGAAGTTCCGCGCGGAAAGATTTATGACCGGGACGGAAGGTTGTTGGTCGATACGATTTCGAAATATTCAATTGTCTACCGTCGTTCCCAAAATACGAAAGTCGACGAACGGATTGAAATCGCCTCTCGTCTTGCGGCGATTATCAATCTTCCGAAAGACGATTGGAAAGTAACGGAACGCGACATGAAAGATTACTGGGTAGCCGTCAACGGTGAAGAATCAGATCGACGCTATAAGCAGGCGGTAGAAAAACGTTATCCAGATGCGGAAAAGCAGAACAAGCTGTCGATTTCGGAACAGGATCAAATCCGTCTCGATACGATTACGAAAAAAGATATCGACTTTGATGATAAGACGATGGAAATCATCGCTATCAAACACAACATGGAAGTCGGTTATGCGCTTGACCCGCAGCTCGTTAAATTAGGAGCGAGCGCCAAGGAAATGGCGATTATCGATGAGAACCTTGAAGATTTAAAGGGTGTATCGGTAGAGCCGTTTTATGAACGTTCTTATCCGTATGAAGGAACGCTGCGGAACATCTTCGGGAAGTACTCAAAAATTCCCGCTGAACAGCAGGCGGAGTTTAAAGCAAAAGGATACAGTTTAAATGACCGGGTCGGAACGTCATTCCTTGAACAGCAGTATGAAGACCTGCTCCGCGGGAAACCGGCATACGATGTCTATGAAACGTTTAACGGTGAACCGGTCGGTGAGCCGAACCGGGAAGAAGGCGAGTCCGGAAAAGACCTCGTCTTAACGGTTGATGCAGAATACAACAAACAAGTTGATCAAATCCTGCAGCAGGCGATCAAGATGGGCCGCGGCATGGGAAGCGGTTATCTGAAAGAAGGATATGCCGTTGTCATGAATCCGAAAACCGGTGAGATTTTGGCCATGTCCGGTCAAAAGCTCGATACGGCAACCAATAAATTCAGTGATGTTGCGATCAATAACGTGTTGACTTCCCTGCAAATCGGTTCGACGATTAAAGGGGCAACGGTCGCGATGGGACTTGAAGAAGGCGTTATCCGTCAAAACGAAGTCATCAATGATGCACCGATCACGATTGGTGGTACGAAAAAAGGATCGTATGTGAATATGGGACCGATTACGGACTTAACGGCACTAGAGCGTTCGTCAAACGTCTACATGTTTAACATTGCGATGCGGATGGCAAAATATCCGAGTAACGGTGTCGCCGGTGCAAGCGTCGATGCGGCGGCAGCGATCATGCAGAATTATTACAGTCAGTTTGGTCTCGGTGTGACGACAGGCATCGATTTGCCATACGAAGCCAAAGGGGTACAAGGGACGCCGGACCGTGTCACACTCTTGATGGACCGAGTGATTGGTCAGTATGATGCTTTTACACCGCTTCAAGTGGCGCAGTATGTTTCGACACTCGCAAACGGCGGATACCGGGTGCAACCGCACTTCTTAAAAGAAGTCTTGGCTTCGAACTCGATTGAAGACGAAACGAAAAAAGTCGATTACAGCTTTAAAACGAACTATTTAAACCGGATTGAAGTCAGTCAAGCGAACATTGATCATGTCCGCGAAGGATTCCACCGCGTTGTCAAAGGGGAACGCGGGACAGCCAAAATCATCGCCCAAACCGGCATTGATGCGGCAGCGAAAACGGGAACGGCTCAGGTCAGTGTATACGGCGAAGACGGCATTGCGCTTCGAGACGGCAGCGGACAACCGGTTCGTTCATTAAACTCGAACTTGGTCGGCTGGGCACCGTATGACAATCCGGAGATGGCATGGGCCGTGTTCCTTCCATATATGGAGCAGGAAACCGTCAACTCGAAAATTGGTCATGATTTAGTGAAAGCGTACTTTAATGTGAAAGACGTTCCATGGCAGACTAAGCCAAATTAACTAGTGAAGCGAAGGTGAGGAAACTCATCTTCGCTTTTTTTTGTATGGATTGACCTGTTTTTCTAATGGAGTTGAGTTTGTAAACGCGGAAATACACGACTTTACAATTCTTTTACGTTGGATTCATTTTGGTTTAATAGTTCATCGCTAGTATAAGTCTTGTAAGGAAAACGGATATAAAGTCGTAGCGTGACCAGCGACATACTTCGAGGAGGAAAATTAATCATGTCTTGGATGAAAAAAACAGCACTTATCACAACGGTAGCTTCAATCGCAGTAGTCGGTGCGGCATGCGGTAATGACAAAGGCGGCTCTTCAAGTTCTTCAGATCTTTCAGGAAAGATCGCTATTGATGGATCTTCAACAGTCTTCCCAATCATGGAAGCTGTTGGTGAAGAATATTCGATCGAACAACCAGACGTTGATGTCACGGTCGGAGTATCCGGTACTGGCGGCGGATTCAAACGTTTTGTCGTTGGTGAAACAGACCTTTCAAACGCCTCGCGTGAAATTAAAGAAGAAGAAGCAGCAGAAGCTGAAAAAAATAGCATTGAATACACAAAATTAGCTCTTGCTTACGACGGATTAACAGTCGCAATCAGTAAAGAGAACACATGGGTCAAAGAAATGACACTCGACCAGTTAGAGAAAATCTGGTTGGATCCGAATGTGAAGACATGGAAAGATGTCGATTCTTCTTATCCAGCAGAACCAATCAAATTCTTCAGCCCGGGTAAAGATTCCGGAACATTTGATTTCTTCTCAGAAAAAGTTCTTGAGAAAAAAGATATGCGTAAAGATGTTCAGCTTTCAGAAGATGACAACGTCCTTGTCAAAGGAGTCGAAGGAACAAAAGGTGCGATTGGTTACTTCGGATACGCTTATTACGCGGAAAACAAAGATAAGTTAAAAGAAGTACCGCTTTCGGCTGAAGGAAAAGACGCAGTCGATCCAACACCGGAAACGATCAAAGATCTTTCTTACCCGCTGTCACGTGAAATTTATACGTACGTCAACAACAAGTCGTTGAAAGACAAAAAACAAGTCGCGGACTTCGTTAAATTCACAAATGAAAATGCTGGAGACTTATCAGAAGAAGTCGGTTATATCAAAATGCCGCAAGATCGTTACGATGAAAACACAAAAGCCATCGAAGATGCAATGAAATAACCATCATTACACGAGGACGGCCCGAAAAAAGGGGGATCTCCCTTTTTTGGGGCCACGTTCTTATGTAGGTATGATGAAGTAGGGAGCGAAGAAGGGTGAATCCATCATCAAACAAATCGGTTCGCGAGCTGATCCAAAAGAACCGACAACAAAAATTTAGTATGAAAAACATCATGGAACGTATTATGCCGATCGTATTGTTTCTCTGTGCGTTCGTATCCGTCGTTACGACCATCGGCATCATTCTCACGTTAGTTATTGAAACAGAACACTTCTTTGAAGTTGTTTCGTTTAAAGAATTCTTCGGCAGCACAAGCTGGTACCCGCTGAACTCTCAACCGGAGTACGGAATTTGGCCGCTTGTCGTCGGAACACTTGAAATTACCGTGATTGCGATGCTAGTTGCCGTGCCGATCGGACTCACTTCTGCGATTTATTTGAGTGAGTATGCATCAGAACGCGCCCGTCGTGTTCTTAAACCGATTCTTGAAGTCTTAGCAGGCGTTCCGACAATCGTTTTCGGATTCTTCGCCTTGACGTTTGTCACACCGTTACTCGTAAAACTTATTCCGGGTCTTGCGATTTATAACGCATTAAGTCCGGGAATCGTTGTCGGAATCATGATCATCCCGATGATTGCGTCGATTTCAGAGGATGCAATGAGTTCTGTTCCGAAAAAAATTCGTGACGGTGCGCTTGCACTCGGTTCCACACGTCTCGAAGTTGCTTTAAAAGTCGTAGTTCCGGCAGCACTTTCCGGAATCATTGCCTCAATCGTTCTCGGTATGTCCCGTGCAATCGGTGAAACGATGATCGTGACGATTGCAGGTGGATCAAACCCAACGGCTGCAGTAAATCCGTTAGAGCCGGTACAGACGATGACGGCTTATATCGTTCAAGTTGCACTCGGTGACGCCGGTTATGGCACGATTGAATATTACAGTATCTACGCTGTCGGTACGTTGTTGTTCGTCTTTACTCTATTGATGAACTTACTCGCGAACTGGATCACGCGTCGTTTCAGAGAGGAGTACTAAGATGGCCTTACCAGAAAAACAACCTGTACAGAAAAAGTTTATTGATCCTGCTGCTGTGAAAAAATCAATCAGCCAGCGTCTTGTCGTAAACAATGTCACGAAAGTCGTATTCTTAATTGGACTGTTATTCGGTTTAGTCGTACTTGGTATTCTGCTCTTTGGTGTCATTCGTGACGGAGCGGCCTGGTTATCACTCGACTTCCTACAAAATGCACCATCCCGCCGGCCGGATCGTGCCGGAATCTATCCTGCGCTGATGGGATCGATTTTCCTAATGCTCCTGATCATTCCGATGATTTTCATCTTGGGTGTCGGAGCAGCGATTTATTTGGAAGAATATGCGAAAAAAGGCCGCATGACATCGTTCATCGAAGTCAATATCTCAAACTTGGCGGGTGTTCCGTCGATTGTTTTCGGATTACTCGGCTTAACCTTTTTTGTCCGGAACATGGGCTTCGGCTCGACGTTGATCGCCGGAGCATTAACGCTTGCGCTGATGAGCTTGCCGGTCGTCATCGTTTCATCGCAAGAAGCAATTCGTGCGGTGCCGCAAGCGATGCGTCATGCGTCACTCGCCCTCGGAGCCTCGAAATGGCAAACGACGTTTAAAGTCGTTTTACCGGCGTCGCTTCCGGGCGTCATCACGGGAATCATCCTTGCCGTCTCGCGTGCCATCGGAGAAACGGCACCACTCATCATGGTCGGAGCTGCCATCTTCATCGCCCGTGCACCGGAAGGGATTTTCTCAGAGTTTACAGCGTTACCGATTCAAATCTACAACTGGACAAGCCGTCCGCAAGCTGACTTCCAAGGTCTGGCTGCTGCCGGAATCATCATCCTGATGGTCATCCTCTTGACGATGAATTCACTGGCGATTTGGATCCGCAACCGTTTTTCAAAACGATACTAATCACACCTATATAACGAATTACGTTCTGAATCATGAAGGAGGAACACAGATGATGGATACGAAGCTGACGACAAAACCAGCCAAAGAAGGGGCAAAAACAATGAATCAACCAGTAGCTGCGCGACAAAGTGTATACCGTGTCAATGATTTGAACCTATGGTACGGTGATGATCATGCTTTGAAAGATGTTAATCTGGACATTAAACAAAATGAAGTGACGGCCATCATCGGACCGTCAGGATGCGGGAAATCGACGTTCATCAAAACGTTGAACCGAATGGTCGAACTCGTTCCGATCGTACGGACGAACGGTGTCATCGAATACCACGGCCGTAATATCTTTGATAAGGATTACGAAGTCGAAGAATTGCGGACATCGGTCGGAATGGTCTTCCAGCAACCAAACCCGTTCCCAAAATCGATTTATGACAACATCGCATACGGACCGCGTGTCCACGGTGTCAAAAATAAAAAAATCCTGGATGAGATTGTTGAACGCAGTTTACGCGGGGCAGCGATTTGGGATGAGGTCAAAGACCGCTTGAACGAAAACGCCTATGGACTGTCAGGCGGACAACAACAACGTCTCTGTATCGCCCGTTGCCTGGCAATCGAACCCGATGTCATCTTGATGGATGAGCCGACATCTGCACTTGATCCGATCTCAACGTTGAAAGTCGAAGAATTGGTACAGGAATTGAAAAAAGATTATTCGATCATCATTGTGACGCATAACATGCAACAAGCAGCACGTGTCTCGGATAAAACAGCATTCTTCTTGAACGGTGAAGTCGTTGAATTTGACCAAACGGATCGTATTTTCTCAAATCCGAGTGACAAACGGACAGAAGACTATATTTCAGGACGATTCGGATAACAAGGAGGAACTTTTCAATGGCAGCGAACCGGACGATTTTTGGAGAAAACCTGGCAGTACTTGATCAAAAAGTATTTTTATTGGCCCGAAAGACAATGCAACAGATCGCAACGACGGCAGAAGCCCTCGAAAAATATGATCGTGAGATTGCGCTTAAAGTCATCGAAAATGATAATGAACTCGATGCACTCGAACTGGAGATCAACGATGATGCAATTTTACTGATTGCGAAACAACAGCCGGTCGCCACCGATTTACGACGGTTGGTCACAGCAATGAAAATCGCGAGCGACTTGGAGCGGATCGCGGATTACGCGGGTAACATTTCTAAAGCCGTCTTGCGTGTCGAGACGTTCCCTTACGTCATTGACATCTCGTTATTAAAAGAAGCGTTTGAAACGTTACTCGACATGACGGAAACCGCGATTGTCGCCTACCGTGACGGTGACATCGAAAAAGCAAAAGCCCTGTCCGATCTCGATAACATCATTGATGACACGACGTACAAAGCATTGCGGCAATATATGCGGCATATGTCCCTGCAACCGGTTGTCGTTGATGAAATCATGCAATTTACGAATATTTGCCGGTACATCGAACGGATGGGTGACCATTTAACGAACGTCGGCGAGCATTTGATTTACATGGCAAAAGGAAAGCACTATGATTTAAATAGCTAAGTACAGTAGGCTGGAGGGAAATCCTCGGCCTACTTTTTTTGTAAAGGATTTTGAAACAAGTTTGTAGAATAAGAAAGAAGTGAATAAAGAGAAAGAGGTGATAGGTAATGCTTGAAAAAATCATAAAATTAAAAGAACAAGGACTAACAATCAAACAAATTGCGGAAAAGATCGAATCGACAGAAGGTAAGGTCAAATATGCCTGGAGTAAATACCGGAAGTCATTAACGGAAAATAAAGCAGTTTCAACAGAGTCGACTCCGGTCGCTAAACCTAAAAAGAAGAAGGCAGGCGTAACCGTGAGTGCTCCGAAACAAAATGAAATCGTACCTGCATTAACAGCTGTCCCTTCATTAGAGCGGGATGCGTTTGGAATGGCGACTCATTATGAAGATGACATCATCCATGCAATCGTCCAATCTCCGACAGCGGTCTATGTCTACTGGGAATTGTCTGAATTGTCCCGAAAGATGCTTGAGACACATTACCATGCATCATTCGACTCGTTCCGGAAAGAAATGCGCATCATTGATGTGACGTTGCGGGATTATGAAAAAGGTGAAGTCAACCGTTCTTATCAATTTGAACTGCCGGAAATGACGAATACATGGTTTGTCCGTCCGTTGATGCCAAATACTACATACATCATCGAATGGGGCATTCAAACAATCGACGGTGATTTTCTTCCTGTTCTCCGGTCAAAACCGGTCGAGACACCACGTGACGAGCCTGTCGTAGACGGACGTTTTTCAGAAGTCGTCGCGCGCTGGCAGTATGGAGAAGTCGAGCAGCCGGAATGGGTGGAAGTATTACGTCCATACTCCTATTTTGATCGGATTCGCTGAAGAAAATAGATAGACAGCAGAAGGAGAGGAAGAACAGACATGCGCAAAGGTTATTTTTCACTTGTTTTACATGCCCATTTACCATACATCCGACATCAGGAAGCCCATCGTCTAGAAGAGAGATGGATGTACGAAGCCATTTCAGAAACATATATTCCATTACTATGGGAAATTGACCGCTTGGAGCGTCCGCTTGGCTGGACGATCAGTATCTCTCCACCGGTCATCGAGATGTTGGCAGACTCGCTCATTCAAGATCGTTATGTGGAGCATCTGGACGATACGTTACGATTGATTGAACAGGAGTTACAACGCGAGTTGGTGAACGAGGAACGTGATGCCTTACTCTTTTACAAAGAACGCTATCATGATTTAAAAGTGACGTTCGAGCACTGGGGGCGTAACTTAAACCATGCTTTCCGCCATTACAAGGAACAAGGTTATCTCGAATTGATGACTTGTACCGCGACACACGGATTCAGTCCGCACATGCTGTCGGAACAAGCGGCACGTTCTGAAATTCAGACAGGGTTAAACTGTTTTGAACGCCATTACGGTTATCGTCCGACCGGTCTATGGATGCCGGAATGTGCATATACGCCGGGTCTTGATAAAATCATGTACGAAGAAGGTATCCGTTACACGTTCGTTGACGAACATTCGATCCTGAATGCCGATCCTACGCCGAAACACGGTATCGGAGCACCGGTTTATTCGCCGCATGGTGTCGCTTTATTCCCGCGTGATCAAATCATCTCGGGCCGGATCTGGAGTTCAGTCATCGGTTATCCGGGACACCCGGATTACCGTGAGTTTTATCGTGATCTCGCCTATGACCGGGAATGGGATCAAATTGCTGAATTCATGCATCCGGAAGGACTCCGTTACGACACGGGCTTAAAACTTCACCGGGTAACGGGCGAGTCGGACCAAAAAGAATATTATGTCCGTGATTGGGCCTGGAAACGGACGGATGTCCATGCGAACGATTTTGCGGAAGCACTTGCGAACCATTTAGATGAGCAGAGCGGACAAGATTTCCCGCCGTTCCTCGTCACGGCACCATTCGATGCCGAGTTATTCGGACATTGGTGGTTCGAGGGGCCGGACTTCCTCGGAAAAACGATGGAACGATTCGAAGACTACGGCATCGAGTCGATTTCTCCGGCGATGTTCTTAGAACGTCACTTCCAGGATATTGAAACGGTTCACATTGCCATGGGAACATGGGGACGTAAAGGTTATGCCGACGTCTGGATCAATGAGCGGAATGATTGGATGATCCGTCACCTGCATCAACTTGAAAAACGGTTGGCAGGTGTCGTTGCCCGTAATCGTCATCAAGATGAGCTGACGGTGAAAGCCAAACGCCAATTGATTCGGGAGTATCTGCTTGCCGTTTCGAGTGACTGGCCGTTTATTCTTGACGGACAGACGACAGCACAGTATGCAGCGAACCGCTTCCGTGAACACATCAAACGTTTTGAAGAGACGGAACGCCGCCTTGATGCACAAGAGCTGACACTGGATTGGTTGGAAGAACGGTATGCAGAATACCCGTTCCTCGCCGATACAGACATTGAACCGGATGTCTTCTTGACGCCGCACGATTACTACGTGGCGGTTCAACGGGAAGCATCATGGAACAGTGAGGCCCTTTTACTTGTGACCACTCAATATGATGATCCGAATCGTCCGGTTGCAGAATACGCAAAACGATTAGCTGCATCCGGTGAAAATGTGTACGTCATCACATCAGGCGCGACGGGCTATCGACATGAGGATGGTATCCATGTCTATTCTGTCGAAGTTAATGGTCTACCGCTCGTTCAGACGTATAATCAATTGGCCGGCTTAAATTTGGCAGTCTTGCGTCAAGCGCAGGCGTTGAATAAAATCGTCGAGTTCCGTCTTGTCCATAACTTTAATATGGAGACGGCTTCAGCAGCCCAATCGTTTGCGGAAATGAACGGATTGCCACTTGTAAGCAACGTGTATGACTTGGAAAGCGAACGTTCTCCGTCAGGAACAGGCGGACTGGTCGTAGCAATCAAACGACTGGAAGGCGAAGCATTACGTCATTCGGACGTCATTTATCTCGAACGAGAAGAAGCGAGAAACGGGATCGAACAGGATTATCATGTCGCAAAAGAACTGCGTACATTCCAGGTGGACCTTGAAAATCCATACCAGCATATAATGAATCCAAAAAAGAACGGATGAACAGTTGCAATTCACTTCCTTTCTTGGTACGATACTTGAGTATGCTTAACCTTATGTAAAGCAAAAATACTTGATACATCGAGAGCTAGATAGGAGGGAATCCCATGCGCGTTAAAATTACTTTGGCTTGCACTGAAACTGGTGACCGTACTTATATCACTAAGAAGAACAAGCGTAACAACCCAGAGCGTCTTGAGTTGAAGAAATACAACCCACGTCTCCGTAAGCACACACTTCACCGTGAAGTAAAATAATTGAGATGGAAGCCGTCACCTTGTGTGATGGCTTTTTTGTTGAATAAGGGGGATTGGCAGAATGGAAAAGCAGGAAATCCGGCGATGGATCACCGATCAGTTAAACCGGTTGGAAAACCGGGAACAAAAGCAACAGCAGATTTATGATCAGTTATTTGAATTACCGGAGTGGAAAAATGCTCAATCGATTGCTGTCACACTGTCGTTTCGTAATGAATGTGCGACGGATCCGATTGTTTTAAAAGCCTGGCAACTCGGAAAACAGGTAGTCATTCCGAAAGTCATACAACAGGAAATGAAATTTTTTGAATACGTACCGAACAGTCCGTTAATTGAAACGAAGATGGGTATTCGTGAACCGGATGACCAGGCGAACGAGCAATCTTTGCGTTCAGTCGATCTTTGTCTTGTTCCTGGACGGGCTTTCACACGTGCAGGATACCGCATCGGATGGGGCGGCGGTTTTTATGACCGGGCATTAACTGACTACCCGGGGCATACGGTAGCGGTTACGTTTGACTGTCAGCTCGTTTCTGATTTTGAGGTGGAACCGTTTGATCAACCGGTCCAAAAAATCGTAACCGAGTCTAAGGTCATCGTATGTCGGTAATATACGGTGTCGTATTTTGTTTGCTGCTCGGATATATCGGTTACCGGTTTCGTCTATTGACCGTCAGCGGCAGTCTCTTTACGGTGGTCGTCGGTTCGCTTGTCCTTGCTGGTTTCGGATACCCCGGACTTGTCATGTTAATGCTCTTTTTTGGCAGTTCCAGTTTGTTATCGAAACTCGGGAAACGAAGAAAACAATCAGTGGATCAAATTGTCGAAAAAGATGGACCGCGTGACGGCTGGCAGGTTCTCGCAAATGGAGGCATCGCAGCATTAGCTTCCATAGGATTCAGTTGGACAGAACACACGTCGTTTCTCGTCTTATTTTTGGTTGTCCTTGCAGCATCCAATGCGGACACATGGGCTTCTGAAATCGGTCCGTTATCAAAAAAAGATCCTTTCCTGTTTACGGGACGGCGTGTACCGGCCGGGACGAGCGGTGCCGTTTCGTTTCTTGGGACATCGGCAACGATCGTCGGCGCCCTATTTATTGCGACAGCGGGAGACCTGTTGTTTGATTTACCAACGGGGACGTGGCTATTGATCGCAGCAGGCGGCATCATAGGTAGTCTGCTTGATACCGTATTCGGGGGGACGGTCCAGCGGAAATTCCGGTGTGTCGTCTGTTCGAAAGAAACGGAGAAACGCCGGCACCACAACCAACCGACCCTTTATTTAAAAGGGTGGAAATGGCTCGGGAATGACGCCGTCAACTTTTTATCGAGTACGTTAGCCGGAATGATTGGTTTTATAGGGCATCGAATGTGGTAAGTTGAAATGGAAGATGTCACTTTTCCTTATGTTAGGATATTATTGACACAATTTAGACAAGATGTGAACGATTTCATTAATTCCTAAACTTTGTGAAAGATGTTACAATCTAATTGTGAGGTAGTTAACAAACTTTTAAATTACCTATCAGAAAGGTGGATATAAAGGATGGAATTACATGCGAAAGTGACACGTGTAGCGTTAATTGGGGCGGGGGCTGTCGGTTCAAGCTTTGCTTATCAGATGTCAACGGCAGGATTGTGTGAAGAATTGGTTATCATCGACGTAAATAAAGCCAAAGCGGAAGGCGAAGCGATGGATTTAAATCACGGAACACCATTCAGCTCTTCTCCGATGCGGATCTGGGCAGGGGATTATTCAGACTGCAAAGAAGCGGAAGTGATCGTCATCACAGCAGGCGCGCCACAAAAACCGGGTGAAACCCGACTCGATCTTGTTGCTAAAAATGCGTTAATCATGAAAGAAATGGTGCGTCAAATCATGGAGTCCGGTTTTGATGGCATCATCGTCGTTGCCTCTAATCCGGTTGACATCATGGCCCACTTAGCTTGGAAATATTCCGGTCTTCCGAAATCCCGTGTCTTTGGCTCAGGAACGGTTCTGGATACGGCACGTTTACGCCAAATGCTCGGTGAATACTTCCACATCGATTCCCGTAATGCCCATGCGTATATTCTCGGTGAGCACGGGGACACCGAATTTGCAGCCTGGAGCAATTCCCGGATCTATGGTAAAACGATTGATGAATTGTTAGCGGAAGATGACCGATACTCGCAAGCGGATCTTGATCAGATTTATATCAATGTCCGCGATGCAGCCTATCATATCATCGAACGAAAAGGTGCGACGTATTATGCAATCGGACTTGGACTCGTTCGAATCGTCCGGGCGATTCTTGGAAATGAGAACTGTCTTTTGACGGTCGGTGCGCACGTCGACGGTCAGTATGGAATTTCCGGGATTCATATCGGCGTCCCGGCAATCATCAACCGGCAAGGGGTCCGGGAAATCATTGAAGTTTCTTTAACGGAAGAAGAATTGAAAAAATTCCATCACTCAGCAGAAGTGTTACGGCAAACGATGGAACCTGTCCTTCACTGAGGTGAAGACGCCATCTGCTGCGATCCATCTGCTTGAAGTAAAAAGACCATTCCTTTTTAATCAGTCAAAAAGGAATGGTCTTTTTTGTATGGAAGAATCTCGATTAAACTAGGTTTTATTTTACTAGAAAAAGGTTATGTAAAGGATAGAAGAGTTTTTCATAGCATCGTATTCACTAGCAAAAACGCATAAAGGGGAGAAAGACAGTCATGTATACATTTCGGAAGTTAACGAAAGAAGATGCAGAACAGTATTGGAGTCTTCGACTGGAAGGATTAAAAAATCATCCAGATGCGTTTGGTCATTCGTTTGATGATGAACAACAAACACCGATTCAGGATGTTCAAGAAGGACTGGAAGGCGGTCCGGATTCCGATGAAATATGGCTCGGAATATTTGACGGTGAAAAATTATTTGGGTTCGGACAGGTCAAATCGTTCGAATTATCACGGGAGTCGCATAAAGCGATGATTTCCGGCGTATATGTTTCACCGGATTATCGTGGCGGAACGGGTCGTGCTTTGATGGAAGCTTTGATTGAAGAAGCAAAACAACTTCCTGATGTCGAACAAGTCATTTTGGCGGTACTTTCCGGTAACGAGGCAGCGCAAAGTCTGTATGAATCACTTGGATTCGAAGTATACGCGGAAGATCCGGATTCCGTTAAATTGGAAGATGGGACGTACCGGGATGATATTTGGATGAAGAAATACGTCTGATGGAAAGACGGATTGTCGTCTATGCGTAGACGTATGAAAAGTCGTAGAGTCAATTTACATTGACTCTACGACTTTTTTTATTGACAGGGCAGACGGCTGAAGCGATGAATCAGTATCCGCCTGTTCCATCTTTTGGTATCATAGAGAGGGAAAAAACATTTGAAAAGGAGTGGAACAGATGCAGGCAGTTGTTCAGACGATTCGTGACTTAGTGGAGATTCCTAGTCCGACCGGATTCACCGCTCACGCACTTACATATGTAGAAAACCGGTTCAAAGAAGAAGGTATTTCATATAAAAAATTAGAAAAAGGGGCATTGCTTGCGATGTTGCCGGGCGAGTCGGCGCGAATCCGGCTGTTAACGGCGCATGTCGATACGCTAGGAGCAATGGTAAAAGAAATCTTACCGACCGGGCGCCTCAGTCTTTCGCAGCTCGGCGGCTATGCCTGGACAGCAATTGAGGGGGAAAACTGTTTAGTTCACAAGATGGACGGACAGACGGTTTCCGGAACGATCGTGTTCCATCATTCAAGCGTCCACACGTCACGTGTGACAAATACGGAAGAGCGGAGCGCGACGAATATCGAGGTCCGTCTTGACATCCGTTCGACGACGGCAGAAGAAACGCGGGTTTCCGGAATTGAAGTAGGGGATATCGTGACGTTCGATCCGCGATTCGTCCATACGGAGACAGGATTCGTCAAATCACGTCATCTTGATGACAAAGCGTCCGTCGCTTTATTACTGGAGCTCGTCAAAAAATGGAAAACCCTGACGCTGCCACATCCTGTCCATATTCTGATTTCGAACTATGAAGAAGTTGGATTTGGAGGTAATGCCGGTTTTTCTGAAGATGTCGCCGAATATATCGCAGTCGATATGGGAGCACTCGGAGAAGGACAACATTCGGATGAGTACACGGTTTCGATTTGTGCAAAAGATGGTTCAGGTCCGTACGATCTTGCCTTACGTCACCAGTTCACACGTTTAGCGCAACAGCATTCGATTCCGTACAAAGTGGATATCTATCCGTATTACAGCTCGGATGCTTCAGCAGCGGTTCATGCCGGACATGATGTCCGACACGGTTTACTCGGTCCTGGAATTGAATCGAGTCATTCTTATGAGCGGACACATGAAACGTCACTTCAAGCGACCTACGATTTACTGGACGCATTTGTAAAGGAGCCGATGAACGATGAAAACACTTTATGACGTCCAGCAATTGCTCAAATCATACGGGACAATCGTTTATCTCGGTGACCGAGAATCGGACATTGCGATGATGATGCTGGAACTCGATGAGCTGGAGCAGGCGGGTGTACTGGAGAAAAAACAATATGATTCTGCAAAAGTGATTTTGGCATACGAGTTGCAACAATCGAGAAAATCATGAAAATATTGTGCAACCCTTTGCACAGGTGAATGAATCAGCTAAAATAAAAGGGAAGAATCTTTTATCATAAGGGAGTTATGACGATGAAGTGGTTACTGGGTGTAGATATCGGCGGAACGACGGTCAAGATGGCGATTTTAGACTTACAAGGAATTATCGTGGAAAAATGGGAAATCGAAACGGTTATCTTAAATGATGGGGAACAAATTCCGGGAGACATCGCCCATTCTTTCTTTGAAAAATGCCAGCAAAGCAATAAACGCGTTGAAGATTTTGTTGGAGCCGGAATCGGGGCACCGGGATTCATCGACTTTAACACGGGTGTCGTCGAAAAAGCGGTCAATATCGGTTGGAACAATTTCGAACTCGTCGGAGAATTCGAGCGTTTAACCGGATTACCGGCAGTGATCGAGAATGACGCGAACGCAGCAGCAATCGGTGAGATGTGGAAAGGGGCCGGAAGCGGAGCGACAGAACTGCTTGCCGTTACACTCGGAACCGGGGTCGGAGGCGGATTGATCACAAACGGTCAAATCGTTCACGGTACAGTCGGTATGGCCGGTGAAATCGGTCATATCACAATGTTGCCGGAAGGTGGTGTCATGTGTGGTTGCGGTCGTAAAGGGTGTTTGGAAACGATTGCTTCCGCAACAGGTGTCGCCCGGCTTGGTCTTGAAAAACGAAAAGGACAGGTCACTTCTTTGAACGACATCAAAGCGGTTACGGCAAAAGATGTGTTTGAAGCGTATTCGCAAGGGGATACGGTAGCGAACGAGGTCGTGGAAGAAGTAACGTTCCACCTTGGACTCGCCATTTCGAATTTAGCCAACAGCTTTAATCCTGAAATCATCGTCATTGGCGGCGGCGTTTCAAAAGCAGGCGAGGCGCTGATGGCTCCATTACAAGAGACATTTAAGCGATTTGCTTTGCCGCGGGTCTTCGGATCAACGACCTTCAAAATCGCTGAACTGGGTAATGACGCCGGTGTCATCGGCTGTGCTTGGTTGGCGAAACAAATGTTTCTGAAAAAATAATAAGTAAATGTTTTAAAAAAGATTCGATATTTTGAATCTTTTTTTTATTTACAAACGTAATAAAAGTATGTGAATGTAAAGTATCGACCGGATTCCGGTTGCATTTTTGTAAAAGTAAGCGTAAAATTTTCACGTGATACGGGTATAAATAGATTAAGACATGTAAGACGTGTAAAAGTTCAATCAAAAAGGACACACGTATATTAGGAGGCAGGTTTTTATGCAGCAAGACTCAAGCATCTGGTCGCGTATGCGGCTAAAGCTGGGTCAAGGTGTACGCAGTACGTATAAGGAGCACAAGCTCTTTTGGATTGCGACACTTCTGATTTGGTTAAAAACATATTTGGCGTATACGCTCTTTTTTAATGTGCCGGTCACCAATTCGGCCCAGGCATTCATCTTACTGATCAATCCAATCAGTTCGGCACTGTTTATGTTTGGATTCAGTTTCTTCTTCCGCGGAAACGTTCAAAAATGGTTCATCTACGGAACTCTTGTCGTTGCGACACTTGTTCTGTATGCGGATATCATTTTCTTCCGTTTCTTCAATGACTATTTGACATTACCGGTTCTGTTCCAGACATCGAACGCAGAGACAGTATCCGCTTCACTAACTTCATTATTGTCATGGGCAGATTTGCTGATTGTCGGTGACTTGTTGATTCTTCCATTCTTCCTTCGAAAAATGGATATGTCGAAAAATATTGCATCACGCGGACGTGCGATTCTCGCTTTCGTCGCAGCAACAGCCGTTTTCCTTGGGAACCTGGCACTTGCTGAAACAGAACGGCCGGAACTATTGACACGTGCGTTTGACCGCGAGCTTCTCGTTAAAAATATCGGGACGTTTAACTTCCATATGTACGATGCGCTGATCCAGTCAAAAACGTCAGCACAAAAAGCAATGGCGGACAGCTCGGAGCTCTCTGAAGTGCAAGGGTTTGTAGATTCTAAGTACGCTGAACCGAACCCGGCGATGTTTGGGAAGTATAAAGGGAAAAACGTCATCGTGATTTCATTTGAGTCAGCTCAATCGTTTGCTGTCGGCTTAAAAGCACCGAATGGGCAGGAAGTCACACCTAACCTCAATAAACTGATCAAAGACTCGCACTATTGGGATAATTTCTATCACAATACTGGACAAGGAAAAACATCGGACGCCGAGTTTATCTTGGAAAACTCGATTTATCCACTCGGTCGTGGATCCGCATTCTTTACAAATGGAGAAAATGAATTCCGCGCCACACCTGAGATGTTAAAAGAAGACGGTTATTATTCAGCTGTTTTCCATGCAAACAACAAGTCATTCTGGAACCGTGATATTGTTTACAACAGTTTCGGAGTGGACCGTTTCTTCTCGGAAACAGATTACGATTTAGGTAATCCGGAAGATTTAACAGAGTGGGGCTTACTGGACGATAAGTTCTTTGAGCAATCGTTACCGATGCTGAAAGATCTTCCGCGCCCGTTCTACTCGAAGTTCATCACGTTGACGAATCATTATCCGTTTGAAATGCCCAAACCAGAAGATGAACTCGTACCGCCGCTTGAAACGAGTTCGACGACATTAAATCATTATGTTCAAGCACTCGCTTATCAAGACATGGCGCTCGGTAAGTTCATCGAAGGATTAAAGAAAGACGGCACTTGGGATGATACGATTTTCATGGTATACGGTGATCATTACGGAATCTCGACGAATCACAATGCTGCGATGGCGGAATTGTTGAAAAAAGACGAGTTAACACCGTATGATGTTGCTCAATTACAACGTGTACCGTTCTTGATCCACTTACCTGGACAAGACAAAGGTGTCAAACACGATGAGGTCGCAAGTCAAATTGATATCAAGCCGACGTTGTTAAATCTGCTCGGTTACGATTTCAAAGATGAAGTATTGTTCGGAACGGATCTGTTCTCGAAAGAACATAAAGATTATGCGTTGTTCCGGGACGGTTCTGTCGTAACGGATAAGACAGTCTACACGCAAGAGACATGTTATGACCGTAAGACCGGTGAAGAAGTCACAGACGAGAAAGACGGCGCTATCTGTAAAGAGTCCGTCAAACAGTCTGAGAAAGAACTCGGTTTATCGGATAAAGTCATCTATGGTGATCTGTTACGTTTCCTTCAAACTTCTAAATAATTCAAAAGACAGGGACGATGTGTAATCGTTCCCGTCTTTTTTTTGAGGTATTACTTCCACACTGTCAGGCTACAAAAAAGGTCAGCACTCCGATTTGGAATGCTGACCTTTTTTGTGTAAACCATGATTATGACGGAATTCCGCCGAAAATCAATGTCGCAATACCAAACCAACCGAATAAGATAACAGTCAGTCCAGCAAATACGAGTGGAAACATTTGACGTTTCTTAAGTGAACGCAAGACGGCCCACACGCCGACGAGTGCAACGATAAAGAAAAGCCAACCGATTGGTTGATCCAAATGCATGACGTATTCCCCCTTAAAAATCACGTTATGAAGTTCACGAAGATTTCACTTAAATCTCACTTTTTAGTTTAGCCGACTGAGCGAATAAAGTCGAGAGGGGGGACGACGAACTTTCGACAATTTCGTGTATAGTAGAGAAGAATATCAACAAAGGAGTTTGATGAGATGGAAATCGTAAGTATTACTTCAGGTATGGCTTCGGAAAACGGCTATCTTCTTTTTAAAGAAGGAAAATGTTTAGTGATTGATCCCGGAACGGAAGATATGCGTTTTTTTGATGAAATTGAAAAACGCGATGCTAAGGTCGAAGCCATTCTTTTAACACATGCCCACTTCGATCATATTGGCGGTGTCGATATGTTACGGCGTTTTACGTCGGCTCCGGCATACATTCATCCAAATGAAACGAAATGGTTGTCGAATCCGAATCTGAATGGATCGATTAAGTTCAACATGCCGCCATTAAAGGTGAAGCCGGCAGAACAATTGTTGGCAAGCGGTTCTTTGGAAATTGGTCCGTTTCAGTTTCATGTTTTGGAAACACCGGGACACTCACCGGGCAGTGTGACGTTTTATTTTAAAAAAGAGCAGGTTGCATTTGCAGGGGATCTGATTTTTAAACGAAGTGTCGGTCGAACGGACCTGGAAGGCGGCGATCAAGACGTACTGATGCGGTCCATCGATCGTGTCATTGCAGAAATACCGCACGATACAACATTTTATCCGGGACATGGACCGGAAACGACGTTACGTCAGGAAATCAAGCACAATCCTTTTTTCTGAAGAAATGAAAAAATCCCTCGTCTTCATTCGAAGGCGAGGGATTTTTGTTCACATTTGGAAGTTGGACCAATACGTGAAGACGATAAAGAATACTGTTAAGTACGCTGCAAAAATGTAGACATACGTTTTTTCAGTTAGGCGAAGATAGCCTAATGCTGCAAAAAATACTGTTTGTGCCAAGAAGACGAAGCCCATAACTAAAAATGAATCCGTATGTTCACTTGAGCTGGCATCTCCACCTAGAGCGCCGATAAATGCCATGACTGCAATGATGCCAGTCCAAAATCCGAGTACGCGGTACATTCTCCCCATTCATATAACCCCCTAAATCCGACAGATAGTCAATATACGTACTTATTTTACCAAGCAAACAATCATCCGTCCATCATGTTCTAGTGTTTGTTAAGGAATAACTGTGAACAAAAGATGAAGTTTGAAAAAAACTTGTACAATAGTTGTACAAAAGGTGTACAAAAGGAAGAATGCGTGGTATAGTTTCTGTAATGAGAAGCGTAGATTTTGAGAGGAGGAGCAATAATGGCGAATGAGTTGATATTTTTCACGTATCCAAGCTGTACATCTTGTCGTAAAACGAAATCATGGTTAAAAGAGGAACATGTTGATGTAGAGGAACGTCATCTGTTCAGAAATGCTCCAACAGTAGATGAGTTGATGGAATTGCTTAAACTTTCAACAGATGGAATCGAAAGTTTACTGGCGACACGCAGCCAAGCATTTAAAGATTTGGGAATTGATGTCGATGACATGAAATTAAGCGAACTACTTCGTTTGATGAGTGACAATCCAAAATTGTTACGCCGTCCAATCATTACTGACGGTAAACAACTTGTAATCGGATACGATAAACCAGGACTCGAGACACTTGCGAAACGTAAAAACCGAATTATTGCCCAAGTATCTTAAAGAAGCCGATTTGTTTCGGCTTCTTTTTTTTTGTATTTTTTGATTAAGGAGGTGTTGGGTTGAGAGAACAGATCAGTCAATTGATTCACCAATTTGAAACGGTTGGAGCGACCGATGTGCATTTTATTCCAGGTGACCAAACGGCACAAGTCATCTGTCGGGCGAATGGCGGGTTAAACGAACAATCCTCGATACCGATTGACGAGTACCGGTCGATCGTCAGTCACGTTCGCTATGAAGCCAACCTAAAGGAACAGAATGAACGAATTCCTCAAAGTGGTCTTTATCCTCTGGAAGAGAACGGGATGCGTGTTTCCCTCTTACCGAGCCGATATGGTGATGCCATGTCCTGGCGATTTTACCGGGCGGTCGTGTCTGACAAAGTTGCGGCCGGTTTGCTTGATCCTGAAGACGATTTAATCTGGATGAAACAACAAACACATGGATGCATTATCATTTCGGGCACGACAGGAGCGGGGAAAACGACGATGCTTTACTCGTTGATGGCCTCGATGGAAGGGAAACGGATTATTTCGGTCGAAGATCCGATCGAATGCAGCGTACCGGGAATTTTACAGCTGGAGTTAAATGCGAAGGCTGGTTTTGATGCGACCCGGTGCTTTGAAGAAATTCTCCGGGCTGATCCGGACTGGATTGCTTTTGGTGAGGTGAGAACGGCGGAAGCGGCACGATTGACCATCAATGCGGCACTGAGCGGTCATGTCGTGTTGTTTACGCTACATGCAGGATCGATTGCTGAGGCGATGCTGCGATTAAGGACATTAGGTATAACGAAAGAAGAATTATCAGTATGCAAAAAAATCATTCATCTATATCGGGAGGAGGGGAACGTGCGCTGTACCGTCGAAAACTTACAAGCGCTAGCAAAGGTCGGTTCTTAAATCGATTCCATCGCCTCTTGTCAAAAGGAATCTCAACAAAAGAGGCATTGGATATACTGATTCGTTTTGAAGACCCTTTGCTTATTCCGGTCATTCGTGAGATTCAAGAACGATTACAACAGGGCAACCGGCTTTCGTTTGCCCTCGAACCGTTAAACCTGCCGACCGCGTTACAACAATTACTTAGAGTAGGAGATCAAACGGAACGTCCGCTGATGATTTTACGACAAGTCATCCGATTACTTGAGCTTGAAAGTCAGATGAAAAAGAAGTTTTGGAAGATGGCCCGTTATCCAATTGTCTTGGCTGTCAGTCTGCTGTTGCTATTCATGTTTTATGCCCTCTACGTATTTCCTTCCCTGCTCGAGATGTCGAATCCGGCTACCTTACCTCCGTTCGTCCGTCCCCTCATTCATCCTTCCGCCAAATACGTCATGGCATTTGCTCCGCTGACAACGATGGTCGGACTGATTCTTCTGATCCGCCGTATACCGATAAAACGACTGTTGCGGATGAAGATGATTCAAAAAATGCTTCGTTTGTATTACAGCTATCTGTTTACAATCGAGGTCGGCTCCTTCATCGATGCCGGATTTTCATTGGAAGAAGCTTTTCATGCCTTGGAACAAGGGCAAACCGGTAAAAAGAAACAGATGTACCAGATGTTGCATCACCGTCAAAAAAGCGGTCAACCATTATCGGAAGCGATGCAGGATGAAAACATCATTGATGTTGAAACTGTCGGATTGGTTCATATTGCACGGGAAAGTGGTGATTTAGGCCCTTTATTACTGGAACAGGCAGCATTGTTACATGAATCGATTGAGGAAGAAGTCGAAAAGAAACTGTTGCTGATTGAACCGGCATTGTACGGAGGATTAACCGTGATGACAGGCACACTATTCTTGATTCTGTATTATCCGATCCAACTCGCGATTCAGCAACTTCCATTTTAAAGAGACGAGGAGTCGATTAAATGAAACGGTTTATTCAAAATCAACGAGGGTTTACATTGCTCGAAATGGCAGCTGTCCTGCTGATCATTTCTTTGCTTTTACTCGTATTGATTCCGACGATGACGAGCGGGAAAGATCAGGCGAAAGGAGTCAGTTGCGAAGCAAACATCCGTGTCATCCGTTCCGAAGTAAATCTTTACTATGCCAAGGAGAAAAAATATCCGGAATCACTGCAAACCATCAATCGAGGAACGGCGGAAAAACCGAACGAGCTTGCTTGCGATCAGGAGACCTATACGTATGATGCGAAGACTGGGGAACTTACGAAAGTCAAATGACGGATTTACATTAATTGAGATGACGGTTGTCCTAGTAATGATCGGATGCCTGTTAGTGTTACTGTTGCCGACCGTCATTGAGCGGCGGCCGGCCTTGTATACGTTGGAACAGGACATTGGAATACTCGAGCAGGATATCCAAACACTTCGACTGATTCAGTATTCTAAAACGAGTGACCAGAATCAGATGCAGCTTCGTTGGAAAAATGACGGGAAAGGTTATTTGGTCATGGCGAATGACCGGCTGTTATGGCAACGGACGTTTCAACCGGGGCATTCCTGTGTCGTACCTTCAAACGGACGGATCATTTATTTTAAAAGTTATCATTCGACGTATGCCTCGACCTGGGTCTGTCAATCGACGACACAAGCATTTGAAATCAAATTTTTACTCGGCAACTATCAGATGCTGATTCAAAAATTGAGGTGAAAACCGTGAAAAATATAAGTGTTCAGCAACAGGGATTCACACTCCTTGAAGTCGTCTTGTCAATGGTTGCCATCGCGTTTTTCCTGATACTCGCAATCGATCCTGTGTTGTCTGTTCAAAAGCAGAAAAATCAATTGCTGGTCGAAACGCGGCGGCTCGATCAAATGGCATCCGATCAAATCGCAGAAAAAAGAACGGGATACGATATCCGGGAAGGGATGTGGTGTAGTGAGGGGCTCTGTTTGGCGAGCTCAATCCGGAACGACACTCCTCGAAATTTCGTTGGTCCTTTGGCTGAGCCCACTCTTATTGATTAGTCTGATTGCTATGACACAAATCGTCAGTACCGCACATCAGGAACAACGGATGGATGAAGAGTTATTTTTTCATACGATTGAACGGCTGATGTGGCGAAGTACTTCTTGTGAGAAGCAGGGGGATGAGGTTCACGGCGTGGACGTCGATCCGGAAGAGGAGCCGATCAAGTGGCGGCTCGTCCGTGTCCAAAATCAAATCCGATTAAAAAAAGAATTTGGAGGCGAACTGACTTATGCCCACGATGTAACGCATTATCAGGTCCGGCAGGAAGGACGGACGCTGATTTTCGAGCTCAATCAGCGTCAACGAACCGTTCAGTGCAAGAACACGGGTTCATCCTGATTCAAACCTTGTTACTCCTGCTCGGGATAGGTGTGGCCATCTTGTTAGGCTGTCATCAGATGGATGAAGCGGTCAAGCAGATTCAACTGGAGAAAGAGGCGTTACAACTCGAGTCGCTGGTACGAGCCGCGACGGACGACTGCCGTCAAGATGAAACCGTTCGGTATCCGATTGGCCGGGTTATCTGTACACGGACAGATAAAGGCTTTAAAATGGAAGCGATACTAGATAACGGACAGAGAATCGAGGCGGTCGTTTCGAATGGATAAGGTTTATTTGATTGGTTTTATGGGAACTGGTAAAACAGCGATTGGACGTCACCTTCAGACACGTTACGATGTCGAGGAACTGGATGAACGCTTCGTCCAGGAATACGGTTCGATTACGGATTTCTTCGCAAAATACGGCGAAACAGGATTTCGGGATCGGGAAGTCGAATTGTTACGGAACAGCGAAGCAGAGATTGTCATCACGGGAGGCGGAATTATCGAGCGTTTGGAAAATCGGACGCTCATGCAAGAATCGGGACTCATCATCTGGATTGATACGCCGTTCCATCTGGTCTGGAATCGGATCAGGACAGATCCATCCCGTCCACTTGTCAAATCACGGATGACAGTCGAAAAGTTATTTCGGAGACGGCGTCCCGTTTACGCACGGTTGGCCAATATCCGCTTGGACGGAACAAAAACCGTCCGCGAACTGGCAAAAGAAATTGAATCGATACTGGAGGAGAACGTATGATTTGGATCAATCTTGGAATTATCGTCTTAGCCATCATCGGTCTGGTGATTTTCGGGTTAAGCTTATACAAGAAGAAAATTTCAAAAGATGTGGCAGTGCTCAAACAACTGCTGGAACGTTTTTCAATTCGTCAACAAACGTTGCAGACGGGCATTGATCATACGACAAGCCGGATCGATCAAATTAAAGGAAACATTGATCATTTGGTCGCGGAAGGGAAGCGTGTCGAGCAAGGAGGACGTCAACTCATTGCTGAAGGGCAACGTCTTAAAACAGAAGTTGAACATACTGCCGGACTCAAACCATTTTGAAATGGCTTTCATCGGCTGAATATGAAACAATAGGAGAGAAGGGACTTTGTCCTTTCTCTCTTTCCTTTTGTTCAATTTCCGAATAAACCTAGAATAAAAGATTCGAAATTGGTAGAATGTAATTGAAAGTTGAACAATAAAGAGAAAAGGAATTGAAAATGTTCGTAATTAGGGGGAAAAGTATGAGTCAGACGACATTGAAGAGAACGCCATTGTTCGACATCATTGCACCAAAGGGGAAAATGGTCGATTTTGCAGGGTTTGAAATGCCAGTTCTGTTTTCATCCATCAAGGAAGAGCATACAGCGGTGCGGGAACGTGTCGGGATGTTTGATGTATCCCATATGGGCGAGTTATTTGTTTCCGGATCAGATGCGTTAGCGTTTTTGCAACAGACGCTGTCGAATGATATCTCGAAGATTGCGAGCGGACAGGCTCAATACAACGTCTTATGTCAAGAAGACGGCGGGACAGTAGACGATTTGTTGGTATATCGTTTGGACGAACAGGATTACCTGCTCGTCGTCAATGCATCCAACATCGAGAAAGATGAAGCACACTTACGTCAGTATCTGACGGGGGACGTGTTGCTTGAAAATCAATCGGATGCCTACGGTCAAATTGCCGTTCAAGGTCCAAAAGCTGTTGAAGTGTTGCAGAAACTCACGGCACTCAAGCTGGAAGACATCAAATTTTTCCGCTTTGCGCAAGGAGAATTGGCTGGAGTCGAGATGCTTGTATCACGCAGCGGTTATACAGGGGAAGACGGCTTCGAATTGTATATGCCGTCATCAGACGCATCAGCGGTCTGGAATGCGTTATTGGAAGCGGATGTCGTACCGTGCGGGCTGGGTGCCCGGGATACGTTACGATTTGAAGCCTGCCTGCCGTTATACGGACACGAGTTATCAGCGACGATTTCACCGATTGAAGCAGGGATGGGATTTGCCGTTAAACCGCAAGTGAAGTCGTTTGTCGGATCGGAAGTCTTGGTGAAACAGAAAGAAGACGGACCGCGTCGTCAATTGATTGGTCTTGAACTGACGGATAAAGGGATCGCTCGTCAAGATGCTCCTGTTTTGGTAAATGGGGAAACTATCGGATTCGTTACGACGGGTACATTACCACCGACAATTGGTAAAGCCATTGCGTTAGCACTTGTGCCGACGGAATATGCGACCGAGGAAACATTTGAAATCGAAGTACGCGGAAAAAAACTGGCAGCAAAACGAATTGATACGCCATTCTATCGCCGGAGCAAATAAGGGGGACATAAAAGATGGATTTTCGTTATTTACCGATGACGCAAGAAGATGAAAAAGAAATGTTACAGACGATTGGTGCAGACTCGATAGAAGACCTGCTTGCCGATATTCCGGCAAGTGTACGCGACCAAGGGACGTTGGAAGAAGTGGGCATTCCGTTACCGGAAACTGACTTGATTCGAACGCTCTCGAAACTTGCCGATCAAAACATGAATACGAAACAGTACCCGTCGTTCCTCGGTGCCGGCATTTATGACCACTATGCACCGGCTGTCGTCAACCATATGTTACTCCGGTCTGAGTTCTACACGGCGTACACGCCGTATCAGCCTGAAATTTCGCAAGGGGAGCTGCAGGCAATCTTCGAGTACCAAACGATGATCTGTGAACTGACAGGAATGGATGTCGCGAACTCTTCCATGTACGACGGGATCACCGCACTGGCTGAAGCGGCGATGCTTGCCTGTGCCCACAAGAAGAAAAAAACAATCGTTCTCTCGGATGGTGTCCATCCGGAAGCACACGATGTCGTACGGACATATGCAAACGGTCCCGGGCTTGAAGTGGAGACGCTGCCGCTCGTGAATGGGGAAACGGCGATTGCGAACCTGGATGCACTGGAGGATGTCGCCTGCGTCATCGTACAGTATCCGAACTTCTATGGACGTGTCGAAGACTTACAGGCACTGGCGGACGCGACACATGCGAAAGGCGGTCTATTCATTGTCTCGGCCAATCCGCTTGCGCTCGGTTTGTTAGAGGCGCCTGGTAAGCTCGGCGCCGACATTACGATCGGGGACTGCCAACCATTCGGTATTCCGCAGAGCTTCGGTGGACCGACGTGTGGATACTTCACGACGACAAAAGCCTTGATGCGAAAAATTCCGGGACGTCTTGTCGGTCAGACAGTCGATGAGGACGGAAAACGCGGGTTCGTCCTGACGTTACAAGCACGTGAGCAACACATACGTCGTGATAAAGCGACTTCGAATATCTGTTCGAACCAGGCCTTAAACGCTTTGGCTGCATCAATTGCAATGAGTGCACTGGGAAAACGCGGAATCCGTGAACTGGCAACCCGCAACCTCCAGACGGCCTACGCCTTGAAAAAATCATTGATTCAAGCAGGCTTCCACATCGTGGACGACGGTCCGAGCTTCAATGAATTTTTGGTGGAATTGCCCATTGATGCGACAGAAGCCGGCAAACAGTTGTTGCAAGCCGGGATCATCGGTGGACTGCCGCTTGGTACGTTCGACGAAAGCCGGAGCAACCAAATGCTCGTTTGTGCGACTGAACTACGGACAAAAGAAGAATTGGATCAATTCGTGACTGCGTTAGGAGGACTGACTCATGCATAAAACTAGTGAACAGACATTGATTTTTGAAATCTCAAAAGCCGGTCGTGTCGCCTACAGTTTACCGCTTCCGACGGTTGATGAAGTAGCGGCGGAAGAATTACTGCCTGCCCATTTGCTGCGCCAGGAAGACGTCGAGTTGCCGGAAGTGTCCGAACTCGATCTTGTCCGTCACTATACAGCGCTTTCGAACCGAAATCACGGGGTCGATTCCGGTTTCTATCCGCTTGGTTCATGTACGATGAAATACAATCCGAAAATCAATGAAGATATGGCACGTCTCCCTGGATTCGCCCATATCCACCCGTTGCAACCGGTTGAGAGCGTTCAAGGGGCTCTCGGACTGATGTACGATTTACAAGAAAAACTTGCGGTCATTACCGGTATGGACGAAGTGACGTTGCAACCGGCAGCGGGAGCGCATGGTGAGTGGACGGGATTAATGTTGATCAAAGCTTATCACCGTGCCCGGGGTGACTTTAAACGGACGAAAGTTCTCGTCCCGGACTCCGCCCACGGAACAAATCCGGCATCGGCTTCTGTCGCTGGTTTTGATACGGTGACCGTCTTATCTGACGAGCGCGGATTAGTTGACCTAGCTGACCTAAAGAGTAAAGTCGGGGAAGATACGGCCGCATTGATGCTGACGAACCCGAATACGCTCGGTCTGTTTGAGTCGGATATCGTTGAGATTGCGAAAGCGGTCCATGAAGCCGGAGGAAAACTGTATTATGACGGCGCGAATTCAAATGCAATCATGGGAATTGCACGTCCGGGAGACATGGGCTTTGATGTCGTCCACTTGAATCTCCATAAGACGTTTACGGGTCCTCACGGCGGCGGCGGTCCGGGTTCAGGTCCGGTCGGTGTCAAAAAAGATTTGATTCCGTATCTGCCAAAACCGATTGTTGCCAAGACAGCAGAAGGTTTTGTACTCGATTACGACCGTCCGGAATCAATCGGACGTGTCAAACCGTTCTACGGAAACTTCGGTATCAACGTTCGGGCCTACAGTTATATCCGGACAATGGGAGGCGCAGGACTTGCCCGCGTTTCAAAAGAAGCCGTCTTGAATGCCAATTATATGTTGGCACGTCTGAAAGGCGCATATGATGCCCCTTATGACGTCTATTGCAAACACGAATTTGTCCTGTCGGGCCGTCGTCAAAAAGCACTTGGGGTACGGACACTCGATATCGCAAAACGTCTGCTTGACTTCGGATATCATCCACCGACGATTTACTTCCCGTTGAATGTCGAAGAGTGTATCATGATCGAACCGACGGAAACCGAATCGAAAGAGACGCTTGATGCCTTCTGTGATGCGATGCTCCAGATCGCAAAAGAAGTGGAAGAAACACCGGACGTCGTCTTGAACGCACCGCATACGACGGTCGTTAAACGAATGGATGAGACATTAGCGGCCCGCAAGCCGATTTTACGTTATCAGCCGAAACAAGAAGTACACGTTTAAACCAAAAAACCATCCCGCGTCTCAGTTGACGGGGATGGTTTTTGTTATGAAATAAGAGGAATCAGCTGCGTTTAACTTTTCCAGTCCACTGCTTGAAGCCGCCTTTAAGTTGATACAGATTTGTATAACCTGCTTTTTTCAGGACTTTGGCCGCTTGCGACGAACGCATGTTGCCTTGGCAGTACAAATAGATCGGCATGTCCTTGCGTAATTCTTTAGCGCGCATTTTCATCTGGCTGACCGGTATGTTACGGGCTCCGATGATATGTCCGCCTTTGAATTCCTGTGTCTCGCGGACATCCACAATTTGTGCTTTCCGGTAATTTGCCCGGAATTCTTCTTGTGAAAGTTTTGTAATTCCTTTGACCGGCATGAAGCGCCATACGATATAAGCGATCAAAGCCACCCATAATACGATCGTGATGATTGTACTGATTTCCATATCTAAGTTCCAACCCCTTCGTTCATATAACATCTTTACCATTATAGTAAACGAAATCGATTTCGGCAATCGACTCGTCGTTGCGCAGGATAGAAAGGGTCTGATACACTAATACGGAAACGTTTCTGGGGGTGTTCACTTGATCAGAGAGTGGCAAGTATTGACGACTGAAAGAATGGAACCGGCATTAAACATGGCGATTGATGAAGCTTTAATCGGTTTTGTCGGTCGCGGCGAGGTGGCACCGACACTTCGTTTTTATTCATGGGAACCAAGAGGGTTAAGTGTCGGTCATTTCCAACGGGCGACCAAAGATATTGACCGAAACCGGATTGAGGCGCTGGGGATTCCAATCGTTCGCCGGATGACCGGCGGCCGGGCCGTCCTGCATGCGGATGAATTGACGTACAGTGTGATTCTTCCCGAACAGATGGAAGGGGTCCCGAAAACCGTCATTGAAAGTTACCGGATGCTGACAGAAGGAATCCGTAAAGGGTACCATCATTTAGGCATTCCCGTTGAATTTTCGGTTCCGATGACAGAAGAAGAAAAAGAAGAATTACGAAAACCGAAGTCTGCCGTCTGTTTTGATGCGGCATCGTATTACGAACTTGCGGTCGGGAAACGAAAAGTGGCCGGAAGTGCACAAGTCCGGCATCAAGGGGTCGTGTTGCAACATGGTTCCGTTCCGCTGTCAGTGGATGAAGGGGAATTGTTTGATTGCTTTCTTTACGAAGATGAGACGATGCGTGAACGAATGAAAGCGCGATTTGCCGGAAAAGCGGTTGCCTTAAATGAGTTGGCGGGACGCTCCGTTTCATTCGAAGAAGTCCGTTTTGCCTTTGTAAAAGGATTTGAAGACGCACTTCAACTGACCTTCAGACCGCTGGAGTTCAACAGCACCCAATGGCAGGAAATTGAACGGTTAGCAGAGAAGTATCGTAGTGAAGAATGGAACTGGAAGCGCTAAAGAGATGGATTGGAAGGTGATGTCGTGCCGACTCCGAGTATGGAAGATTATTTAGAACAGATTTATATGTTGATTGAAGAAAAAGGATATGCCCGTGTGTCCGATATTGCAGAGCTGTTAGGCGTTCATCCGTCGTCTGTCACGAAGATGGTCCAGAAGTTAGACCGGGAAGAGTATCTGGTCTACGAAAAGTACCGCGGATTGATGCTGACGGCAAAAGGACGGAAAATCGGAAAACGTCTTGTCGAACGGCATGCGTTGTTGGAAGATTTTCTGCGCCTGGTCGGAGTAGATGAATCATTGATCTACAAAGACGTGGAAGGGATCGAACATCACATCAGTATTGAAGCGCTCGATAAGATCAACGGGATGATTCAATTTTTTGCCGAACGTCCTGAATTACAAGAAGAATTTCAAAAACACCAGCAAGTACACCCGGAAGAATAAGTGTACTTGTTTTTTTGTATGGAAATTCTTAAAAGACGAACGATATATAATAAAAAATCGTTATAGTACGGTTAATCGGCATCGAATATGCTATACTGACCGTGAAATCATCGAAGGGGGTGACGGATGGGGATCCATCCGGTTATGGAAATCGTGATTAAGGAAAAGTTGGTATCAGAGTCAGAACTTGCCGCCAAAGTAAAAGAACTTGCCGTTGCAATTGAACGTGATGCGGCAGGACGGCAAATTGTTTTAGTCGTCGTGTTAAAAGGATCTATGGTATTTGCTGCTGATTTAATGCGTGAAATCAAAGGTAGTGTCCAAATCGATACGGTTGCCTGTTCATCGTACGGGGCCAAAACCGTCTCGTCAGGACGCGTCCAGTTGAAAAAGGACTTGGATCTTGATGTCGAAGGGAAATACGTCGTCGTCATCGAGGATATCATCGATACCGGGCATACCTTAAGTTTCTTGTGTGAACACATGAAGCTGCATAAACCAGGTGTCTTGAAAATTTGTACGTTACTCGACAAGCCGGCACGACGGGAAGTACCGCTCGATGCCGATTATGTCGGATTTGAGATTCCCGATTATTTTGTGGTTGGTTATGGTATTGATTGTGCCGAGGAGTATCGGAATCTGCCATATGTGGGTTGGGTTGAAACGGATTAAAAAAACAGTAGCTGTGTGCCTCGAAGGCGCACAGCTACTGTTGATTTGTTTAAAAAGCACGTTTTTTCTTTTTGCCTTTTTTTCCTTCGATGACAGTCAAATGTGGTGCTTTTGATCGGTCGCGAAGGGGGCGGACTTTACTAGAAGCAGCCGTTTTCGTTGTTTTAACCGGCTTCTTCTTAAAATCGGTCCGGCGGGGTGAAGGATTGTTTTTAGCGTACATTTTTTTAGACTGCGCAACAGATTTTCGATATTGAGAATTTGTGCTGCTGTTGACGCTGTTGCGTGTTAAAAATTTAAACAGCAGGAAGATGATTCCAGCTGTAATCGCAAAAAACAGTAATTGTGAAAACAGACTACCGGGATCATTGGCGAGCTTATATCCAAAGCCGACGAACGCAAACAGTAACACGACAAGTGCGAATGTAGAACCAATCCGTTGTCTAATCATATTATCACCCCTGTTATCAATTAACCAAGTGCATTCTCATGTAGGTTATGTTCCTGTTTTTCGAGTGCTTCAAACGCGTAAATCGCAACCTCGATCTGAGAATCATCCGGTTCTTTTGTCGTCAAGTACTGTAACCACAGGCCGGGCAAGGCGATGACGCGTAAACCTTTAATATTTTGGGCTTTATTTGTTAATTGTAAAACCTCGAAAGATAAACCGATGACGACAGGAAGTAACGCAATCCGGCAAACGAGACGTAACCATAACGGGTCGGTCGGGACGATTAAATAAACGAAAAAGCCGACGATGACGGTGAAAATCAAGAAACTTGAACCGCAACGGTAATGCAGGCGACTGCTGGTCCGGACGTTTTCGACCGTCAATGGCCTTCCGCTTTCGACACAGTTGATGACTTTATGTTCGGCACCGTGATATTGAAACAGCCGTTTGACGAGCGGAGTCAAGGAAATCAGATAAAGATAACTGAAAAGTAACGTCAACTTGATTACAGCTTCCAGTACATTTTGAATCACATGACCGGACAGCGCCGGGAAGTAACTGAACAGAGAAGCTAGAAAAGCCGGAAGCAGTGTAAACATCAGCTTTCCGAAAAAGAACGACAGTACACCGAGGACAGCGACACCAAGCCATTTCGTCAGTTGACCTTGGGAAGCCTCTTCCGGCTCTTCTTCCCCCGGATTGACCCCGTACCGGTCACTGGCAAAGTTCATATGACTTGCCCCGTTCGCGGACGATTCGACTAAGGCAAACAATCCGCGGATCAACGGGATTTTTTTACCGACGGCGATTCGTGGCCGGATCGGTTTTTTTTGTTCGAACGTTTCAATCGTATCGTCATTTCGACGAATGGCTGAGACGGCATGTGTGGCATTTTGGAACATGACCCCTTCGACGATGGCTTGTCCACCGACGGGCGCTTGAGCAGTTTTCATAGAGCAACGCATCCCATCTTCAAATAAAATATCGTGTACCGTCATTTTACTCGATTTAGTAGAAAAACACTATGCTCAGCTGTTAATAGCAGTCGAAAATTTAGGAGGCGGAAAACGACTTATGATACAATAATAGAGACAATCTGGAGGTGATGAAATGCAGATTTTAGTCTTGAATGGACCGAACTTGAATTTGCTCGGGACACGGGAACCGGATACATATGGGACGCAAACATTATCGGATTTGGAAAGTCTGGTCAGGACTCGTTTTAAAGATGTTGATTTTCAGTTCGCCCAGTCAAATCATGAAGGCGAACTGATCGACTATTTACACGGAGCGCGCGGATATGACGGAATCGTCTTCAATGCGGCGGCTTACACGCATACGAGTGTTGCGTTGCGTGATGCGATCGCGGCAATCGATGTACCGACGATTGAAGTTCATTTATCAAACGTTCATGCACGCGAAGCATTTCGGCATCATTCGATGCTTGCACCGGTTTGCCGAGGAGTCATCAGCGGATTAGGGATGACAGGTTACTTGCTCGCAATCGAAGCATTGATTCAACCGTCTACATAATCAAAGGGGGAAACAGACATGAAACATCGTATTGAAGCACTTCAAACAGCTCTTAAAGAACGTGATTTACCAGGTCTTCTTGTGACGAAGGCAGAAAATATCCGATATATTTCTGGATTCACCGGTTCGAGCGGTGCATGTCTCGTGACGGCTGAACAAGCTTATTTTGTGACGGATTTCCGTTACACGGAACAAGCGGCGGATCAAGTGAAGGGAATGGAAATCGTCCAAATTGAACGGTCGATCCCTGAAACGATGGGCGAATTGATGGCTGGAGCCCGTGTGCGTGCAGTTGGCGTTGAAAAAGATGCAATGACACTCGGCGCATTCGAAGCGTTCGATCAAGCATCTTCCGTGGAATTGGTTCCGACGACTGGAATCGTTGAAAACCTACGCTTGATTAAGGATTCGTCAGAGATTAAGATGATTAAGGAAGCGGTGGATTTAGCAGATGCGACGTTCCACCACATCTTGACGTATATTCAAGCTGGCCGGACAGAGCTTGAAGTCTCGAACGAACTCGAGTTCTTCATGCGTAAACACGGTGCGACGTCGTCGTCATTCGATACGATTGTTGCGTCTGGATATCGTTCAGCGTTGCCACACGGTGTCGCCAGTTCGAAAGTAATCCAGTCAGGTGAACTTGTGACGCTTGATTTCGGTGCATTGTTGAACGGATATGTTTCGGATATCACGCGTACTGTGGCCGTCGGACCGATCAGTCCGGAGTTACAAACGATTTACGATACGGTTCTCAAAGCGCAGCTCGCAGGCGTTGACGGGTTACGTCCGGGAATCACTGGAATTGAAGCAGACGCTTTGACGCGTGACATCATCAAGGATGCAGGATATGGGGAATATTTCGGTCATTCGACGGGGCATGGAATCGGGTTGGAAGTACATGAAGGACCAGGATTGTCATTCCGTTCTGAAACGAAACTGCAACCTGGGATGATCGTGACGGTTGAACCGGGCATTTACGTACCGCAAGTCGGAGGATGTCGGATTGAAGATGACGTCTTGATCACCGAGTCAGGGCGTGAAATTCTTTCGTCTTCACCAAAAGAACTCATCACACTGTAAAACGGCAAGATCAACATTTAGGAGGAACTTTTCATGGTATCAGTAAACGATTTAAAAACAGGACTTACAATTAAAACATCAGACGGAATGATTTGGCAGGTTCTTGAATTCCAACACGTTAAACCGGGTAAAGGGGCAGCATTCGTCCGGACGAAAATGCGTAACATCCGTAACGGAAACATTCAAGAGATGACATTCCGTGGTGGTGAACGTGTCGAGCGTGCCCACATCGAACGCAACAAAATGCAATATCTCTATCCGATGGGGGAAACATATGTCTTCATGGATACAGAATCATACGAACAACTTGAATTGACAACGGCTCAAGTTGAAGCGGCACTCCCGTTCCTTCTAGAAAACATGGAAGTTCAAATCGCGATCTACAACGGTGAAGTTCTCGGAATCGAATTGCCGAACACGATCGTTATGACGATTGTTGAAGCAGAGCCGGGCGTCAAAGGCGATACAGCTTCAAACGTTAAGAAAAATGCAACGGTTGAAACGGGACATATTATCCATGTACCACTCTTCATCGAAGCAGGAGAAAAAGTAACAGTTGATACACGTACTGGTGATTTCACAGGGCGTTACAACGGATAATCAAGTTTTCGAAACGCCTATTCCTCCTCGACTTGGACGGATGGGCGTTTTTTCCTTTTGTCTTAACTTGCGTCCTTTGGTATGACCAGTTAATATTAGTATTTGAGTAGGCATTAGCACCTGGTATAATATTAAAGTATAATAATAAAGGTGAATGTTGAGATAGGGGATGAAGAAAAATGAAAATCGATCAGTTGAAGCAAGTACTCGAAATGTTGGACCAATCGAGTGTCAATGAACTTTCTCTTGAAACCGATACGTATAAGTTAAAATTAAAAAAACAAAATGATAATATCGTGGTCTCACACGAAGCACCGGCCCGCGTGGCAACGCCGGCGCCGCAAGCTGCGACAGTCACAGCAGAACCAGCTCCGGAAGAACAGAGCGTTGAAGCCGACACGGTAACGATCAATGCATTGATGGTCGGGACGTTTTATTCGCGTCCGAATCCGGACAAACCTTCGTTCGTCAAAGTCGGCGACAAGATCGAAGTCGGTCAAGTCGTCTGTGTCTTAGAAGCAATGAAACTATTTAATAATCTGAACTCGGAAGTAGCCGGAACAGTCGTCGAGATTCTCGTCGCAGATGGAGACCTTGTTGAATTCGGACAACCTCTCTTCCGGATTCGTCCTTGAGCGGGGTGATGGCAATGGAAAAACTTTTAATCGCGAACCGGGGCGAGATTGCAGTCCGGATCATTCGAGCTGCAAAAGAACTTGGCATTCAGACGGTCGCCGTTTATTCGACAGCGGACCGGGATGCCTTGCACGTCCGTTTAGCAGATGAAGCATATTGTATCGGAGATGTCAGTTCGACTGCTTCTTACTTGAATGTCACGAATATCCTGGCGGTCGCGACTAATCGGAACGTCACGATGATTCACCCGGGATACGGTTTCCTGGCTGAGAATGTTGATTTTGCCGAGATGTGTGAAGCATGTGGCATCAAATTCGTCGGACCGACATCGGCTGCTATCCGTCAGATGGGAATCAAGGATGTCGCAAAACAAACGATGATTGCCTGCGGCGTACCTGTCGTACCCGGTTCTGCCGGTACGGTCACGGACGAGGAAGCCTTACAATTGGCGGATGAGATCGGCTATCCGGTCATCATCAAAGCGACTGCCGGTGGAGGCGGACGAGGCATCCGTGTCGCCCGTTCACAAGAAGAACTTGTAACCGGCCTGGATGAAACACGCCGTGAGGCAAAGCAGGCGTTTGGAAACAGTGAAGTGTATCTCGAGCGTTTCATCGAAGAATTTCGTCATGTCGAAGTTCAAGTACTCGCCGATCGTCACGGAAATGTGATCCATCTCGGGGAGCGGGATTGTACCGTCCAACGCCGGATGCAAAAGCTAATTGAGGAAGCACCGTCACCTGCTGTCAGCCCTGCAACCCGTCTGAAGATGGGCGAAGCGGCAGTCAAAGCGGCGAAGGCGATTGACTACACCGGTGCCGGGACGATCGAATTCATCTTTGTGGAAGAAACGGAAGAATTTTTCTTCATGGAAATGAATACGCGAATCCAGGTTGAACATCCGGTGACGGAAATGATTACAGGATTTGATCTTGTTCAGGCACAGCTCCAGGTGGCACTCGATCACCCGTTAGCTGTTCAACAGCAGGATATTGAATTCCGTGGTCATTCGATTGAATGCCGGATCAATGCCGAAGATCCTGATCATGACTTCCGTCCGCATGCCGGACGCGTCACACAATATGTCGCACCGGGTGGAATGGGCGTCCGGATTGATAGTGCCGTATATCCGGGGTATATGATTCCTCCGTACTATGACTCGATGGTCGCTAAGCTGATCGTTCATGCCGAAACGCGTGAAGAAGCCTGTGCGAAGATGGAACGGGCATTGTCCGAGTTTTGGATTGAAGGTGTCAAAACAACGATACCTTTCCATCAACAAGTGTTGGCACATCCCGTATTCCGTCGTGGAACGTTTACGACGAAATTTACAGAACGTGAACTAAAAGCAGAAATCGTGAAGTAATCGTGGACGGGAGTCGATTGTATTTAACTCCCGTCTTTTTGCCGTTCTCTATGTTTTTTGAAAAAAGAATGTGCTAAACTAATTGATTGAGAACGATAAAAAAAGGAGCACGTAAAATCATGATGAAAAGACATATGGCACGCGAACTGGCAGTACAGTCTTTGTTCCAAATGGAACTCTCGGATCTGTCTGCACAAGAAGCCATTGAATTCGCAGTAGAAGGTAAAGAATATGATACGTTTGTGACACGATTGGTTGAAGGAGTCGAAGCAAACAAACCGGAAATTGATCAAAAGCTGCGTGCTGCGCTCGTGAACTGGTCATTTGAGCGTCTCGGAAACATCGAACGGACGATTCTTCGTCTTGCGGTGTATGAACTGTTGTTTGAAGCGAAGATTCCAGTCCGGGTAACCATCAATGAAGCAATCGAATTAACGAAAGCTTTTGCCGATGAAGAAGCAACAAAAATCGTCAACGGTGTGCTCGGAAAAGTAGCGCAAGAAGTGGAACAAAACGGTTTGAAAGAAAACCCGCAAAGCAACTAACTTAAAAACAGAGAAGTTTGATCAGGCAAAGAGTGAAGCGAATATTTTTGGGGGAGTGGACAAAATCATGGCAGTCGTAATCGATGGGAAACAAGTCGCACAATCGTATCGTTTGAAACTGAAAGAAGAAGTCGCACGTCTGAAAGAAGAACGTATTCAACCGAAACTGACCGTCATCTTAATCGGAGAAGATCCAGCCAGTCAATCGTATGTCCGTGGTAAAGAAAAAGCGGCGCAGGAGATTGGGATGGATTCCGATTTGATCCGATTACCGGAAGAGACAAAAGAATCGGAATTGCTTCACTTGATTGAACGGCTGAATGCCGATGCCAGCGTACACGGTATTCTCGTTCAATTACCTTTGCCAAAACATATTGATGAGAGTAAGGTCATCTTCGCCATCGCTCCAGAAAAAGATGTCGATGGTTTCCATCCGGTCTCGGTCGGGAAAATGATGATCGGTGAACCTACTTTCTTGCCATGTACACCAAATGGTATTTTGCATCTCGTCAAGGAAATGAATGTTCCGATTGCCGGTCGTCATGTCGTTGTCGTCGGTCGAAGCCAAATCGTCGGTAAGCCGGTCGGAATGCTGTTTTTAAATGAATCAGCGACCGTGACGTATTGTCACTCGAAGACGGCAGATCTCGGTGCGATGACCCGTCAGGCGGACATTCTGATTGTCGCTGTCGGTGTGCCGAAATTGATTACTGCCGATATGGTCAAGCCGGAAGCCGTCGTCATCGACGTCGGTGTCAACCGGGTCGACGGAAAATTAGTCGGAGATGTCGAATTTGAAGCAGTGAAAGAAGTCGCCTCGATGATTACACCAGTTCCTGGTGGGGTCGGGCCGATGACGATCACGATGTTGCTTCACAATACGATCGAGGCAGCGAAATGACGAATCCTCTCCAGGTTTCCGAACTCGTCCAATATGTGAAACGGGAACTCGAGAACGACTCGTTGCTCCAACAAGTCCAGGTGGTGGGAGAAGTGTCGAACTTTAAACGACACTCTTCCGGTCACCTTTATTTTACGTTGAAAGATGAACAGTCACGGATGAAAGCGGTCATGTTCGCCCGGGATGCCAGTCGTGTCAAGACGGACATCCGGGACGGAGCCCGTGTCATCATTACGGCTCGGATTTCGGTTTATGTCGCATCGGGTGAGATGCAGCTTTACGTCGAACGGATGATGGAAGACGGTGTAGGAGCCCTTTACGAAGCCTATGTCCAGCTAAAAGAGGATGTCGAGGCCCGCGGATGGTTTGAAGCGGAACAGAAACTGCCGTTACCGGCTTTCCCGCAAAAAATCGGCATCGTAACCTCGCCGAAGGGAGCCGCCCTTCATGATATCGCGACGACGTTACGTCGCCGTTATCCGCAAGCCGCTATTGTTTTTGCGCCGGTTCTCGTTCAAGGGAAAGAGGCCGCACCCCAAATCGTCCGTGCCATTGAATGGATGAACGAACATCAGGCATGTGACGTGATGATCATCGGTCGCGGTGGCGGATCGATTGAGGAATTGTGGGCGTTTAACGAAATGCCGGTCGTAACAGCGATTCATCAGTCGCGGATTCCGATCGTGTCAGCAGTCGGTCACGAAACAGACTTTACGATTGCGGATTTTGTTGCAGATGTCCGGGCGGCGACGCCGACTGCCGCAGCAGAACTCGTGACGCCGGAAGCAGCGGAACTTGCGAAGCGTCTCAATGAACTGAATCGGAGATTGACGCGCCATTACGCCCAGTACATCACCGAACGTAAGGATCAAGTCCAGCGGCTGGCAACGAGTTACGGCTTGAAGTCTCCTCGTGTCTTGTTAGGTTTGAAACAGGAACGGTTGGACCGGGCAGAGATGGGACTGAACCGGATCGGAAAACAGGTGTTGCAGTCGAAGCAACAAGCCTTGACGGATCAGGTGAACCGGTTTGCCCGAATCGCGATGCAGGAACGTTTGGCGGAACAAGGACGCCAGTTGGTCCGGACACGGAAACAGCTGGAACGGATCCATACCGTCCTCCGCACGAAGCAGGACCGGTTGCATCAAATGATTGCCCGCCTTGACTCGGTCAGCCCGACGCAAGTCATGTTGCGTGGGTATACTTACGTCGAGCAGGACGGCCGACTCGTCCGTTCCGTAACAGAATTGTCAGATCAGACCTTCCGGGTTCAGTTTCATGACGGGAGTATCCTAGCGAAACGAGAGGATGAAGAAGATGGAAACAGAACAATCCTTTGAAGCCGCTTTAGAGCGGTTGGAAGAAATCGTCGAACTACTGGAGGCAGGTGAAGCACCGCTTGAGCAAGCGATGAATTTGTACGAGGAAGGCGTGAAATTGACGGCACTCTGTCAAGGAAAGCTGTCGACGGCAGAAAAACGGCTCGATCAAATCTTGGAACAAGATGGCACGTTACGTGAAAAAGGAGGATCACAATGATTGTCTTAACAGAGTGGAAAACGCAGGTGGAGCAAGCACTGGAAACTTTCATGAACCGTCTCGAAGCACCGGATCGTCTGCGGGAAGCGATGCTGTATTCCCTTGATGCAGGGGGGAAACGTGTCCGGCCGGCATTGATTTATGCTGTCCTCGATGCTTACGGCGTCGATCGTAAGACGGGTGACGCAACAGCGGCGGCGATTGAGATGATTCATACATATTCCTTGATTCATGATGATCTACCGGCGATGGACGATGATGATATGCGACGCGGACGTCCGACCAATCATATTGAATTCGATGAGGCGACCGCCATTCTCGCAGGGGATGCGTTACTGACGAATGCCTTTACGTGTCTACTCGAAACGATGGCCGCAGCGGAAGTTAAAGTGAAATTACTCGAGCGACTCGCAGCAGCAGCGGGTGCAGCCGGGATGGTCGGCGGTCAACTGGATGACATGCTTGGAGAGCGCGGAGGAATCAGTGATGCGGAAGAACTGGAATCGATTCACCGCCGGAAAACAGGAGCCTTGTTGATTTTTGCAGTCGAAGCAGGCGGCATTTTAGCCGGAGTCGCAGATGAGGATCTCGAACAGTTGAAACGGTACGGCCGTCATCTCGGAATTGCTTTCCAAATTCAAGACGACATCCTGGATGTGACCGGAGATGCTGACAAAATCGGGAAACCGGTTGGCAGTGATGAAGGAAATGACAAAGCAACTTATCCGAAACTGTTGGGTCTTGACGGGGCGAAAAGGGCACTTGCAGCCCAAGTGACGGCAGCGAATGAAGCAATCGAGGCTCTTTCCGTCGAAGCGACACCGCTTAAGGATTTGCTCGACTTCGTCGTCAAGCGTGACCATTAAGAGAGGCGGCGTAGTAAGCCGTCTTTTTTTATGCGCCGGGAATGTGGCGTTCGCAAGATTGTTCTAGTACAATGTAGGGTACAAACCATATAAGAATGCAAGGGAAAGAGGCGGTAAGGTATGAAGTTGACAGAGATACAGGATCCGTCATTTTTAAAGCGTATGTCAGTCTCGGAATTAGAACTGTTCGCAGGTGACATCCGACGCTTTTTGATTGAAGAATTAGCAACGACAGGTGGACATTTAGCACCGAATCTAGGTGTCGTCGAACTGACATTGGCGCTTCACCGCGAATTTGACAGTCCGAACGATAAATTCGTCTGGGATGTCGGACACCAAGCATACGTGCATAAAATTTTGACAGGACGGGCAGGTCAGTTTGATACGCTGCGTCAACACAAAGGGTTATGCGGATTCCCGAAACGTAACGAGAGCGTTCATGACGTCTGGGAAACAGGCCACAGTTCGACCTCACTTTCGGCAGCGATGGGGATTGCTGTGTCGAATGAACTAAAAGGTAATGATGACCGGGCGATCGCCATTATCGGGGACGGTGCGTTGACAGGCGGAATGGCACTCGAAGCATTGAACCATATCGGAGCGGAACAACAAAACGTCATCGTCATCTTAAACGACAACGAGATGTCGATCGCACCGAATGTCGGGGCGATGCATCAGATGTTAGGAAGAATCCGTTCTTCGCGCAAAGTCCGTTACGCGCAAGATGAGCTCGAAACATTGATTAAAAAAATCCCATTAATCGGCGGAAAGCTTGAAAAAGGCGGCGAGAAGCTGAAAGAAGCGGTCAAAGGAGCACTCGTTCCCGGTATGTTCTTTGAAGAACTCGGTTTTAATTATTACGGACCGGTCGATGGTCATGATTTAACGGACTTAATCGAACAGCTGAACTATGTGAAGAAAGAAGAAGGGCCTGTCCTGCTTCATGTCATCACGAAAAAAGGAAAAGGCTACCGTCCGGCTGAATACGACGGCATCGGCACATGGCACGGTCTAGGACCGTACAAGATCGAGTCAGGCGAAGTCATCAAAGGGAAATCAAAAGCACCAAGTTATTCGTTCACAGTGGCAGACACGTTGACGAAGATGGCCCGTGAGGATGATAAGTTAACTCTGATTACACCGGCGATGAGTGTCGGATCGAAACTCGACTGCTTTGAAAAAGAATTCCCGGAACGGATGTTTGATGTCGGGATTGCGGAGCAACATGCCGTAACATTTGCTGCCGGTCAGGCAACACAAGGCATGAAGCCGGTCGTCTCGATTTATTCGACCTTCTTCCAGCGTGCATACGACCAACTCGTTCATGATGTCGCACGCCAGAACCTCGATGTGACGTTCACAATCGACCGTTCGGGTCTCGTCGGTGCGGACGGCGAAACACACCAAGGTGTCTTTGATATCGCCTTCATGCGTCACGTACCGAATATCCGGATTGTCATGGCGAAAGATGAGAATGAACTGCAACACCTTCTCTATTCGGCTGTTAAATACGAAGGACCGATTGCTGTCCGTTTCCCACGCGGAGAAGGCATCGGTGTTCCGATGGATGAGACACTCCATGAAATTTCGCTTGATACATGGGACGTCGAACGCGAAGGAACGGATGTCGCCATCATGGCATTCGGTCCCCAAGTACAGGACGCCTTGAAAATTGCGGAACTTCTAGAAGGGGATGTATCGGTACGGGTCATCAATGCCCGGACGATCAAACCACTGGATGAAAAAATGTTGAATGCATTATACGCGGAAGGTATTCCACTCGTAACGCTTGAAGAAGCGGTGCTCAAGGGCGGATTCGGTTCAGCTGTTCTCGAACATGCCAATGAACAGGAAGCTTTCCCGCGCGTCAAACGATTTGGTATCCCGGATTGGTATATCGAGCATGGCGGTGTCAACGAATTGTTAGAAGAGATCGGATTATTACCTGGACAAATTGCGGAAGAAGTCCGCTCATTTGTCAATCAAGGAAAGAAACAGAGTGTGTAACGATTAATGGAAACTGTAAAAAAAATCCGCCTCGACGTTCTGCTCGTCGAGCGCGGTTTATGTGAAACACGTGAAAAAGCAAAACGGACCATTATGGCAGGTCTTGTATTCAGTGGCACGGAACGGCTGGAGAAAGCCGGTGAAAAAGTAAAATCAGACATCGATTTGACGGTCAAAGGTCAAGTCATGCCATACGTCGGTCGCGGTGGATACAAGATGGAAAAAGCATTAGCGGTATTCGATATCGATGTATCCGGACGGACTGGTCTTGATATCGGTTCTTCGACAGGTGGGTTTACGGATTGTGCCTTACAAAACGGGGCTGCCCATATGTATGCGCTGGATGTCGGCTCCAATCAACTGGACTGGAAATTACGGTCGGACGATCGTGTGACGGCAATGGAAAAAACCAACTTCCGTCATGCGACGCCAGATATGTTTCCTGTTCAGCCGAGCTTTGCGACCATCGATGTCTCGTTCATCTCACTGAGATTGATTTTGCCGCCATTAAAGGCGATTTTAGCTGAGGGCGGGGATGTCATTGCGCTTGTCAAACCACAGTTTGAAGCAGGGCGTGATGATGTCGGTAAAAAGGGAATCGTTCGAGATGAGCGGATTCACGATCGGGTACTCAAAGAGATGGTAGATTTCTTTGTCCGGGAAGGATTTTACGTTCAACAATTGGATTTTTCACCGATTACCGGCGGTGAGGGAAATATCGAGTTTCTCCTGCACGCCAAGCTTGAGACACCGGGGATGGAAGAATCGGTTGATCCGCTTGAAACCGTTCGTCTGGCCCATGCCGCGTTGTAAGTCTAATCGATTTCCAAACAGGCTCCGTCAAAGATGATGGAGTCTGTTTTTGATTTGTCAGGAATGAATAGGGCAAGCATGGACTTTTATCGAATTATTGGATTACAATAGTATCAGTGAAGAAAAACTGTGAGGTGCAAGGATGACAAAGGGGCAACGGTTAATCAAGATTCGGGAAATCATTACGCAGTCAGAAATCGAAACACAAGATGAGTTAGTCGAGGAACTTCGAAATGCAGGCTATAAAGTAACCCAGGCGACCGTCTCTCGAGATATTAAAGAACTTCATCTCGTGAAGGTGCCGCTCAATGATGGCCGATACAAATACAGCTTGCCTGCCGATCAGCGGTTCAATCCACTCGGAAAGTTACGCCGATTGCTCGGAGATAGCTTCATCTCGATTGATTCCGCACAAAACTTGATTGTCATGCATGTCTTACCCGGAAACGCAAATGCATTAGGTGTCTTGCTCGATCATTTAAACTGGCCGGAGTTACTCGGGACAGTCTGTGGTGACGATACGATCCTGATGATTACACGAAATGAAGAAGCAGCAACGGAAGTGACCGAACGTATTTTAGGAATGTTGTAAGGAGTTGACATGATGTTAGCTGAACTATCGATAAAACAATTTGCAATCATTGACCAGCTACAGATTGATTTCAAAAAAGGCATGACGGTCTTGACCGGAGAAACGGGAGCCGGTAAATCGATTGTGCTGGATGCGATTGGATTACTGATCGGTGGTCGCGGTTCTGCTGAATTTGTCCGGTACGGTGAGGACAAGGCGGAATTAGAAGGTCTCTTCATGATTGAAGACGGTCATATGGCCTATACGTTAGCAGAAGAGTACGGGATCGACATGGAAGACGGCATGATCATTTTACGCCGTGATTTGTTTGCTTCCGGAAAAAGTGTTTGTCGCGTCAATCATAAATTAGTCACCTTGACGATTTTACGGGAATTCGGCCGGGCTCTTGTCGATCTCCATGGTCAGCATGAACATCAACATCTGATGGAAAGTACGTATCATCAAACGATTTTGGATGACTTTGGACATGCGACGATTGCTCCGATTCTCGAACGGTATCAGGAACGTTTTCAGCAGTATGAAGAAAAACGGGATGCCTTGCAGGCACTGGCGCAAAGTGAACAGGAGTTAGCCCAACGTATTGACTTGTTGTCTTTTCAAACGGAAGAAATCGACAGTGCGAAACTCCGAACAGGTGAGGAAGAAGATTTATTGAGCGAACGAAACCGGTTGGCAAACTTTGAAAAGCTTCATGCTTCTCTCAGCGCCGCTTACGATGCGTTACATGACGAACGGCGCGGGATTGATTCCGTCGGAGACGCCATGCGTGAACTGCAACAGGCTTCAAGTATCGATGATGAATTTTCGGGTCAAAGCGATACATTGGCCAATGCATTTTATGCGCTTGAGGAAGTCGGCTATGCGGTCCGGGATCAACTTGAAACTTTGGAGTTTGATTCGAACCGGCTCGACGAAATCGAGCTTCGTTTATCTGTATTCCAACAACTCAAACGGAAATACGGAGCAACGATAGAAGAAGTCATCGCTTACGGTAAAAAAATCGGTGTGGAACTGGATACGATGACGAATCGCGATGAGCGGATTGAAAAACTGAAAACAGAAGTGGAACAGTTGGAGACGGAACTGTTCGACATCGGCGGAGAACTGTCTCAGGCCCGGAGAAAAGCAGCGCATCATTTAGGTGAAGCGATTCACCTTGAACTCCGTCAGTTGTATATGGAAAAAGCCCGCTTTGAAATCCGCTTCCTCCAAGATGGAAAGGCGCCGACTTTACGTAAAAACGGAATCGACTTCGTCGAGTTCTACATTATGACGAACGCCGGAGAACCGTTTAAATCACTCGGGAAAGTCGCTTCCGGCGGCGAATTGTCTCGGATCATGCTCGGACTGAAATCGATTTTCTCACGTTCGGTCGGTGTGGCTTCCATCATCTTTGATGAAGTGGATACAGGGGTATCCGGACGTGTCGCACAAGCGATGGCAGAAAAGATTTATCGTCTGTCAATCGACAGTCAAGTCTTGTGTATCACCCACTTGCCGCAAGTTGCATCGATTGCGGATCAACACTTGTATATCCGTAAAATCGAAGAAACGGACCGGACGACGACACAGGTCAACGTACTGACGGACTCCGAGCGCGGAAATGAACTGGGACGGATGATTTCCGGCACACATATGACGGATTTGACGTTGCGTCATGCGGAAGAACTGATGGAACAGGCAATGAACATGAAGGAATCGCTTAAAAATGGGGTGTAACAATTGATTAGAGTCGGGATTGCGGATGATAACCGAGAAATGGTCGAATTGATTCGGCAACATCTATCTGCCCAAGAAGACATGGAAGTAGTATGCGTTGCCTATAACGGAGAAAGTTGTCTCGAAAAATTAGGACATGTCGAGACCGATGTGCTGTTATTGGATATCATCATGCCCCATCTCGATGGACTGGGTGTCTTGGAGGCCTTGATGAACCAAAAGAGCAGTCCGGCTGTCATCATGTTAAGTGCGTTCGGGAAGGATGAAGTATCGCAACAGGCTGTTTCACTGGGCGCTGCCTACTTTTTATTGAAACCGTTCAGTTTAGATCAACTCGTCAACAAAATTCGTCTGGTCGTGAACGGCGTACAGCCAAGCCAAGCAGAACCGGTCGAAACGAAAGTTGGCACCACGCTCCGGGAAATCGGAATTGCGCCGCACATCAAAGGATTCACGTACTTGAAAGAGGCGGTCTTGTTGGTGCTGGAACGGGAAGATTTATTGGGGCTGATTACAAAAGAGCTATACCCGACGATTGCTAGAAAACATCAAACGACTGCTTCGCGTGTCGAGCGGGCGATGCGCCATGCGATTAAGTCGGCCTGGAAAGAAGGCATGAATGAACATACATTGTTTAACGGACGAATTGAACAGGAGAAAAGTCCGAAAAATTCCGAGTTCATCTCTTATGTATCGAACCATATGAACGGATCTTAATAGAGCGGTAATCAGGTTTTGACGGATGAAGAAAATCCGGAGAAGCCTGGTTTTTTTTAATACAAATAAAAAACTGAATATTCATTAAATAAATGTTGCACAAACTGAAATGTTTGTTATAATAAAGGTACCAAATGATTTGGAAAGACGTCAGATGAACGTCGAGTCGAATTGGTTCCCGGAAAACCGTTCAACGAATTTCATCTCAGGTCGCCACCTGTAAACGGCTCAAGAATGATGGACGACATTCTCTTGGTAGAATTCTTACCAAGGCATTTCATATCTTTTTCGGATGATTTATCTCAAACAGATATGAGACTTCATGATTTCGAAGCAAGGAAAAAGTGAAGGGTAACGTAAATTAAACGTCCAAAGTAAGACCAAGCAAGACCAAGTAAGACCAA
>NZ_JACSMW010000001.1:258515-711982 GCF_018618775.1 Exiguobacterium sp. s138
GCAAGACCAAGCAAGACCAAGCAAGACCAAGCAAGACCAAGCAAGACCAAGCAAGACCAAGCAAGACCAAGCAAGACCAAGCAAGACCAAGCAAGACCAGTAACAAGTACAGTTCGTGAAAAGGAGTGTTGTCTAGCAGTGAATGTTAGCAACCGAATGATCGACTGCAACAAGCGGATGACATTACGCTTCACCTAGGTCCAAGTAAAGTCAGATACTGGAGTAGTTTTACCTTTCTATCGATCGCTCGATAGCCAAATCTGATTTCTTTCAACCTCTTCATTAAGAGGACAACCTATGGTTTTGAAGTACACGAATAGTTCTGCTATGAGAGGAGTTCATCCGTAAGTGAAACCAACTTTATATGAATAAAAGGTCCCGCGCTTGAAATGAGTTCAAGAGATGGGGACCTTTTTGTGTGTTTATTTTTTTTGATAGCGCTCCGATACTTTGCCTCGTTTACGATCGCGGTAAAAGACATAACCGGCGACGAAGCCGATTCCGCCGATGGCTAACGCCAGGCCGGAAAATCCTTGTAATACATATACATAGGCAGAATCCCCTAGATACCGGAAGGGGAATTGCGCTTTTAAGAAAACACTGTCCCGCATCAGCTTGATGCCGATGGCACCGATGATACCCGGAATGAGTAAAGATAATAGACCGATGATTCGCATGATTGTGACCCCTTTCCAAGCGTATTGTATCAGAAAATCCATATGACTGCGAATTCGATTTGCCCTCCTGTTTTAATACAGGTAGGATAAAGATGTAAGCAGTTTCAAAGGGGGAATTAGAATGCATCATCTCTTGATCGTTGGTGCGGGGCGCGGTGGAACAGAAGTATTACATGCTTTTCAACGTTCGCCTTTGTTGACGGTAATCGGGGTCGTCGATCCAGACGAACACGCGATTGGCGTTCAACTCGCAAAACGGGGACATATCCGGGTGGAAAAAACATGGACGGCTTTTCAAGGCACGGCCATTGACTTTATTATTGATGCGACCGGAGAACACGGTGTGCTCGAGCAATTGATTCATTATTTTCCGGAAGCCGCGGTTTTACCGGGAGAGTTTGTCCGTGTGTTACTCGAGCGTTTGGCAGAAAAAGAGCGGATGCTCGAAGCTATCATTCACTGTACGAGTGAAGCGATTTCAGTAGCCAATCAGGCGGGGGAAACGATGCTGATCAATCCTGCGTATACCCGGATGACCGGGTATACAGAGGGAGACGTCATCGGTAAGCCGGCAAGCGCAGATATCGGGATGCAGGAATCGGTCCATTTACGGGTGCTCGAAACAGGCGAAAGTGTTCGGGATGCCCGGATGAAGATTGGTCAAGACAGACGGGATATCATTGTCAATGCCGCACCGGTCGTCGTGGATGGTCAAGTACGAGGATCAGTCGGTGTCATTCGCGATATCTCGGAAATGAAAGCGTTAACAAAAGAATTGAAGGCGGCCAAACAAAAAATCCGGACACTGGAGGCGAAATACACGTTTGATGACATCATTGCCGAAAGTGAGTCAATGCGTTTTGTCGTCGATCAGGCGAAGCTTGCCGCGACGATGCCGGTCAATGTCTTGATCCGGGGAGAGTCCGGTACCGGGAAGGAATTGTTTGCCCATGCGATTCATGCTGCAAGCGATCGCCGATACGAACAATTCGTCCGGGTCAACTGTGCAGCGATTGCGCCGAGCCTACTTGAAAGTGAATTGTTTGGTTATGAAGAAGGCGCCTTTTCCGGCGCCCGCCGTGGCGGAAAAAGAGGCTATTTTGAAGAGGCGCATGGCGGCTCCTTGTTTTTAGATGAGATTGGTGAACTGCCGCTTGATGTCCAAGCCAAATTATTACGGGTACTGCAAGAAAATGAAGTCGTTCGCGTCGGTGGAGCCAAAGCGGTTCCGGTCGATGTCCGAATCATTGCCGCGACAAATGCCAATCTTGAACAGAAAATCATCACCGGGGAGTTCCGGGAAGATTTGTATTACCGGATCAACCGGCTGCCGATCCATATTCCTGCTCTTCGCGAACGACCGGATGATCTTGCTCCGCTGTCGACACATCTGTTGCGTAAATTGAACCAAAGTTACGGCCGGTCCGTCGAACGTGTTTCTGAAGATGCATTGGAAGCGATCCGACAACAGACGTGGAAAGGAAACGTCCGGGAACTCGAAAATGTCATCGGACGCGCGTTGATTTTTACGGATAAAACGGAACAGGTTTTACGCAAAGGCCACCTGCAACTCGTTTCCCCGACACCGTCTAAACGGTCGGAACGTCCAAAAAAAGAAATCAAGCATCTGTCGGATGAGATGTCCTACGTCGAAGAACAATTGATTCGGGAAGCACTTGATGTCGTAAATGGAAATAAGACCGAAGCTGCCAAACAGTTAGGCATCTCTTTACGGGCACTCTATTACAAAGTGGAACGGTTTAACATCCAATGTTGATTTGCAAAATGTTGCGTGCAATATATTGCAAATAAATGCAATTCCATGCAAAAATAAAGACGAAGATGTTGGTATACCGTCGGTTTAGAGTTGGCATGGAAATTGCTATTAAATAAAGAGAACGACAGGTAAGGGGGGAAATGGCTTGAGGTTTAAACAAATGGTTCAACAAGCAGCAGGTCTTGAAGATGCAGTCGTTGCGATTGCATCCGCTGATGATGAAGAGGTAATGGATGCAGTGTCGTTGGCGATTGAGAATGATTTAGCCCGTTTTCATTTGTTCGGGGATGCGACACGTATTCAAAAAATGATTCATGATCGACAGTTGAGCGAATCACAGTTCGTCATCACGCATACGGCTACGGCACAAGAAGCAGCAGAGCGTGCCGCCTATGCCGTCCGCAAAGGGGACGCGGATGTCTTGATGAAAGGACTCGTTCCGACAGCGACGTTCATGAAAGCTGTCTTGAACAAGGAGACGGGCTTACGATCAGGAAAAGTGTTGTCACATGTCGCTTTGTTTGAAGTACCGGGACGGGAGACCGCCATTGGATTGACGGATGCTGCGATTCATATCGCTCCGACGCTGGAGGATAAAGTCCACATCATTGAAAACGGTGTGACCGCACTTCGAGCCGTCGGATATTCCTTGCCGAAAGTGGCAGTACTTGCTGCTGTCGAGGTCGTCAATCCGACGATGCCGGCGACGATTGATGCCGCCTTACTGACACAAATGAATCGACGCGGACAAATCAAGGATTGCCTTGTTGACGGTCCGCTTGCTCTAGATAACGCCGTCAATTTAGAAGCGGCGAAACAAAAGGGACTGACAGGAGACGTTGCGGGGGCAGCGGATTTACTCGTCGTGCCACAAATCGAGGTCGGAAACGTAATTTATAAATCCCTGATGTACTTTGCTCAGGCATCGGTTGCAGCGATTTTAGTCGGGGCTAAAGCACCTGTCGTCTTAACAAGTCGAGCCGACACGGCGGAAGCGAAACTCTATTCATTAGCCTTTGCTTTACTTAATGCGCAACCTACCAAAAAAATCAAACAAACAATCTAAGGGGGAACTAACAATGGTTGAAACAAACGTAGAAGCACGATTCAGTATTTTCGAAACGATGGCAATGGAAGATTACGAACAAGTCGTATTTTGTCACGATAAAGTCTCAGGATTAAAGGCGATTATCGCGATTCATGATACGACACTCGGACCAGCACTCGGCGGACTCCGTATGTGGAACTATGCGTCTGACGAGGAAGCATTGATCGACGCGCTTCGTTTGGCAAAAGGCATGACGTATAAAAATGCGGCAGCCGGTCTGAACCTTGGCGGCGGGAAAGCGGTCATCATCGGTGATGCGAAAACGCAAAAATCAGAAGCTCTGTTCCGTGCATTCGGTCGTTACGTACAGTCGTTAAACGGACGTTACATCACTGCGGAAGACGTCAACACAACAGTCGCCGACATGGATTATATCCACATGGAAACAGATTTCGTAACCGGTGTCAGCCCGGCATTCGGATCAAGCGGCAATCCGTCACCAGTCACGGCTTATGGCGTTTACCGCGGGATGAAGGCAGCCGCTAAAGAAGTATATGGCACAGATTCACTCGGAGGAAAAACAGTTGCGATTCAAGGTGTTGGTAACGTTGCTTTCAACCTATGCCGTCACTTGCATGAAGAAGGCGCAAAATTGATTGTCACAGACATCAATCAAGATGCATTACGCCGTGCAGAAGAAGCGTTTGGCGCTCTCGTCGTCGGACCGGATGAAATTTACAGCGTCGATGCCGATATCTTTGCGCCGTGTGCCTTAGGTGCGACATTGAACGATGAGACGATTCCACAACTGAAAGTGAAAATCATTGCCGGAGCAGCAAACAACCAACTCAAAGAAGATCGTCACGGAGATATGCTCCAGGAACGCGGTATTTTATATACACCGGACTTCGTCATCAACGCAGGAGGTGTCATCAATGTGGCCGACGAACTCGACGGGTACAACCGTGAGCGGGCGATGAAAAAAGTCGAACTCGTCTATGATGCGGTAGCAAAAGTCATCGAAATTGCCAAACGTGACCATCTGCCGACTTACCGGGCAGCAGAGAAGATGGCAGAAGAACGGATCGCGACAATGGGCAGTGCCCGCAGCCAGTTCTTACGCCGGGATAAAAACATTTTAGGATCACGCGGTTAATCAGAGGAGGAGTTCAATGAGCGAACGTATTTTAACCATCAATCCGGGTTCAACCTCAACGAAAATCGGAATCTTTGATGGAACAGAGCAAGTGTTTACGAAAACGTTGCGCCATTCAGCTGAAGCGGTCGGAGGACCGCTTTCAGATCAGCTGAACATCAGACGCCAAGTCGTCCTCGATGTGCTGGCACAAGAACAGATTGATTTGAAAGCGCTTACGGCGATTGTTGGTCGCGGTGGTCTGCTTCGTCCGCTCGTCAGCGGGACATACCGCGTCAATCAGGAAATGCGTGAGGATTTACTGAACGGCACATTCGGAATTCATGCTTCGAATCTCGGTGGACTGCTTGCAGATGAGATTGGTCAAACGTTATCGATTCCGGCATTCATCGTTGATCCGGTCGTCGTCGATGAACTGGAGCCGATTGCCCGTCTTACAGGATTGCCTGAACTCGAACGGAAAAGTATTTTCCATGCCTTAAATCAAAAGGCAGTCGCGAAACGGTATGCGAAAGAAAATGGAATACCCTACGAGCAATTACGGCTGATTGTTGCCCATATGGGTGGCGGGATCACGGTCGGTGCCCATCTGAACGGACGCGTGATTGATGTCAACAATGGACTCGACGGAGAAGGGGCTTTTTCACCGGAACGAAGCGGATCCCTGCCTGTTGGTCAACTAGTAGAACTATGTTATAGTACCAAGTATAAACTCGAGGAAATGAAGCGTCTGGTCGTTGGGTCAGGCGGACTTGTCGCGCACTTAGGCACGTATGATGCGGTTGAAATCGAACGTCGGATTGACGACGGAGATGAAAAAGCCGCTCTACTGTATGAGGCGATGGCGTATCGAGTTGCAAAAGAAATCGCGGCCCAAAGTGCTGTTTTATACGGTCAAGTCGATGCTGTCATCTTAACGGGCGGTCTCGCATACAGTGACCGGTTGACGAAAGCGATTGAAGAACGGATTGCCCATATCGGATCTATCATCCGGATACCGGGAGAAGATGAGTTACGGGCGCTTGCAGAAGGCGTAATACGTGTACTGCGTCAAGAGGAACAAGTGAAGGAATATGGAGGCGAATTAACATGGCTAGAGAATTCGACGTCGTTGTCCTAGGTGGTGGACCCGGTGGATACGTCGCAGCGATCCGCGCTGCGCAAGCCGGGAAGACGGTAGCAATCGTAGAACAAGGAAAACTCGGGGGAACCTGTCTGCATCGTGGATGTATCCCATCCAAAGCATTTTTAAAGTCGGCTGCCGTCTATCAGACAGTAAAACACGCCGCTACATACGGCGTCGACGTACCGGAATCGTTTTTACGGTTCGAACAGGTCAAACAACGGAAACAGGACATCATTGATGGTCTCGAATCTGGTATCCAGCACCTGATGAAAAAAGGAAAAATCGAAGTCTTTCACGGCCGCGGTTCGATTCTCGGACCAAGCATCTTTTCACCGATGCCGGGAACGATTAGCGTCGAGCCGGAAGAAGGCGACGGCGAATTGATTTTACCGCGCCAATTGATTGTTGCGACCGGTTCACGACCGCGTCCGTTAAACGGTCTGGCGTTTGACTCCGAATATGTGCTCAGCTCGGATGAGGCACTCGACATGAACGCTTTACCAAAATCAATTGTCATCATCGGCGGCGGCGTCATCGGAATCGAATGGGCGTCGATGTTGACGGACTTTGACGTCGAGGTTACAGTCGTTGAATTCAGCGACCGGATTTTACCGACGGAAGATCAAGCTGTCAGTCGGGAAGTGGCCCGTCAGCTCAAAAAACGCGGTGTCAAAATCATGACGAGTGCAGCGGCGCAAAGCGACAGCTTCCAGCTGACCGAGTCCGGTGTGACGATCGATGTCGACCGTAACGGGGACAAGACGACGCTCGCAGCAGACAAGCTGCTGGTCGCAATCGGCCGGATGGCAAATGTCGAAGGAATCGGACTTGAGAATACGAATATCATCGTCGAAAACGGATTCATCCAAGTCGATGATGAGTTCCGCACGAAGGACAATCATATCTTTGCGATTGGTGATGTCATCGGACGCCTGCAACTCGCACACGTCGCGTCAGCAGAAGGGGCAAAAGCGGTCGAAACGATTGTCAACGGTTCAACGACACCGCTGAACTATGCCTTTGTTCCGCGTTGTATTTACAGTGTGCCGGAAGCCGCCTCCGTCGGATTGACGGAAGCCGAAGCAAAGGCAGCAGGACTCGATGTCAAAACGGGGATGTTCTCGTTTAACGGTCTTGGAAAAGCACGGATTGAAGGGGAAGCAGCCGGATTCATTAAACTCGTTTCCGATGCCAAGACGGATGATCTGGTCGGCGTTCATATCGTTGGACCTAAAGCAACGGAATTAATCAGTGAAGGTGGTCTTGCGCTTGTGCTGAATGCAACGGCATGGGAAGTCGGACAGCTTGTCCATCCACACCCTGCACTTTCAGAAGCGTTCGGGGAAGCAGCACTGGCAGTCGACGGATTAGCGGTTCACGCCTAAGGAGGAAAAACAGATGGAAAAAATAGAATTCAAAGAACTCGTCGAACTGGGTTTGACGGAGCAGGACGCGATTCAAATGTTCGAAACGATGGTCCGCGCACGGAAAATCGACGAACGGATGTGGAAATTAAACCGGGCGGGTAAAATTCCATTTCTCGTTTCCTGTCAGGGGCAGGAAGCAGCACAAGTCGGTGCTGCCTTCGCGCTTGAAAAAGGAACAGACTATATCTTGCCGTACTACCGCGATCTCGGAGTTGTCCTGCATTTTGGACAGACGTCACGTGATATCATGTTGTCCGCTTTCGCAAAAGCGGAAGACCCGAACTCAGGTGGACGTCAAATGCCGGGTCATTACGGTTCACGTGCCCTGAACATCGTGACAGGATCAAGTCCGGTCACGACGCAAGTACCGCATGCGGTCGGGATTGCCCTTGCTGCGAAGATGCGTCGGGAACCGCTTGTCGCCTACGTTTCGTTTGGTGAAGGGTCGTCGAACCAAGGAGACTTCCATGAAGGAGCAAACTTTGCCGGCATTCACAAATTACCGGTCATTCTGTTCTGTGAAAACAATAAATATGCGATTTCGACACCACTCTCGAAACAATTATCGGCGAAACACGTTGCCGACCGGGCGATCGGATACGGGATGCCGGGTGTGACGATTGACGGCATCGATCCGCTTGCTGTCTACAAAGCGGTCAAAGAGGCACGTGAACGCGGTCTGCGCGGTGACGGTCCGACACTGATTGAAGTTGAAGTCGAACGTCTCGTACCGCATTCGTCCGATGATGATGATAAATCTTACCGTTCGGCAGAAGAACTGGCTGAACTGAAAACACGCGACGGTGTCAAACTGTTCCGCGAAAAACTGATTCAAATGGGTGTCCTGACAGAAGAAACGGCACAGGAACTCGAAACGAAACTCGAACAAGAAGTCGATGAAGCGACGGCGTATGCGGAAGCGGCAGCTTACGATGCACCGGAAAATGCACTCCGTTACGTGTACGATGAGGGGGAAACGAAATGACGACATTAAGTTTAATCGAAGCCATTAACAGTGCGATCAAAGAAGAGATGGAACGCGATGAATCCGTCTTCGTCCTCGGAGAAGACGTCGGCGTCCGCGGCGGTGTTTTCCGCGCGACACAAGGATTGCTGGAGCAGTTCGGGGAAGAACGTGTCATCGACGCGCCACTCGCTGAAAGTGCAATTGCCGGAGTCGGAATCGGCGCAGCGATGTACGGAATGCGTCCAATTGCTGAAATGCAGTTTGCGGATTTCATCATGCCGGCCGTCAACCAAATCGTCAGTGAAGCGGCAAAAATCCGTTACCGTTCGAACAATGACTGGTCATGCCCAATCGTCATCCGCGCACCATTCGGCGGCGGGATTCACGGTGCCCTTTACCATTCCCAATCCGTCGAAGCGATGTTCAATTCGACGCCGGGCTTAAAAATCGTCATTCCGTCTAATCCATATGATGCGAAAGGTTTGCTGAAAGCAGCCATCCGTTCAAACGATCCTGTCCTGTTCTTTGAACATAAACGCGGCTATCGTCTGCTCAAAGGTGAAGTGCCGGAAGGAGACTATACTGTTGAAATCGGTAAAGCCGATGTCAAACGGGAAGGTGAAGATTTAACGGTCATCACGTACGGTCTTTGTGTTCAGTTTGCCCTTGAAGCAGCGGCGCGTCTTGAGAAAGACGGTATCGATGTTCATATTCTTGATTTACGGACGGTTTATCCGATTGACCGGGAAGCGGTTGTCGCGGCAGCCCGGAAAACCGGAAAAGTCTTGCTCGTTACAGAAGACAACAAAGAAGGCAGTGTCATGAGTGAAGTATCTGCCATCATCGCGGAAGAAGCGTTGTTTGATCTCGATGCACCAATCGAGCGTCTCTGCGGTCCGGATGTACCGGCGATGCCATACGCTCCGACGATGGAGAAATTCTTTAACGTCTCGAGTGAAAAAATCGAGGACAAAATCCGGACGCTGCACGCGTACTAAGGGGGAAACGTCAATGAAAACCGAAACATTAACGATGCCACAGCTTGGTGAGAGTGTAACGGAAGGGACGATTTCCCTTTGGCTCGTCAAACCAGGTGATACGGTCAAAAAGTATGATCCGATTGCGGAAGTCATTACTGATAAAGTCACGGCAGAAGTACCGTCGTCGTTTGACGGCGTCATCGACAAACTGCTTGCTGAAGAAGGGGATACGCTGCAAGTCGGGGAAGCAATCGTAACCTTGCAAGTCAGCGGCGGATCGACAGAAGTCGCGGCAACGGAAGAAGCTGTTCCGGCGATTGAAGAAACGCCGGTCTCGAGTGATCAGTCGATGAAGAAACGTTATTCACCAGCCGTTTTGAAATTGTCGGCTGAACACGGCATCGATTTGGAACAGGTTTCGGGAACAGGTGCCGGCGGCCGGATTACCCGGAAAGACTTGTTAAAAATCGTCGAAACCGGACAAATCAAGCAACCGGATACAGTCGAAGCACCGACGATTGAGTCGGTTCCGGCAGCAAAACCGGCTGAGCAACGGGAATCGGCGCAACCGTCACGTCCGCAAACAGCTAAATCAACAGCAAGCACGACGGAAGACGGAGACATCGAAATTCCGACAGCAGGTGTCCGTCAGGCAATCGCAACGAACATGGTCCGTTCTAAGCACGAAGCACCGCATGCCTGGTTAATGATTGAAGTTGACGTGACAAACTTGGTTGAAGCCCGGAACCGTCATAAAGACGCCTTCTTCAAACAAGAAGGCGTAAAATTGACATTCCTACCGTTCTTCATGAAAGCAACGGTTGAAGGCTTAAAGAAACATCCGATCATGAACTCGACGTGGGCGGGTGACAAGATCATTCAGAAAAAAGCGATCAACCTGTCACTGGCAGTCGCAACACAGGAAGCACTATTCGTACCGGTCGTCAAAAATGCCGACGAGCTCAGCATTAAAGGACTTGCCCGGTCGATTGATGATTTCGGTAAACGCGCGCAAGCCGGACGCTTGTCATCAAGCGAAATGCAGGGCGGAACGTTTACGGTCAACAATACCGGATCATTCGGATCGATTCAGTCAGCACCGATTCTGAACTTCCCGCAAGCGGCAATCTTATCCGTCGAATCGATCGTTAAACGTCCGGTCTGGATCAACGGTATGTTCGCAGCACGCGATATGGTCAACCTCTGTATGTCGATTGACCACCGGGTGCTCGATGGACTCGTGGCCGGTCAATTCCTGCAGACAGTCAAACAGTCACTCGAATCAATTGACCCGAATCAACTGTCTTTATATTGATTCAGACAAATCTGTTGACAGAAAACGGTTTCCAACGTAACATAAAAAACAATTAAACAATACAGACGCAATGACGAAGAGAAGTAACCTATGAAACGATTCAAGAGAGCTGATGGGTGGTGCGAATCAGTATCGGGAAGCAGGTGAATGGACTTCTGAGCATCAGACCGAACTTACAGTAGGCTCTGACGGGTACCTTCCGTTATCAGGGACGACGAATCAGGGTGACCGGGTTCGTTCGAGGGGACTAGCACTAGTCAACGAAGGTGGTACCGCGGGTTTTCCCGTCCTTCATGTTTATCATGAATGGATGGGGAAACCCTTTTCGTATTCAATTGAATAAATAAATCGATGAATGAGTTAAGTAATCAGACAAATCGTTGTTTCAGAGAGCGGAAGAATGGTGGGACTTCCGTACAAGGATGTGTGATGAATGGTCTCATGAGAGCAGGACTGAACGGTAAGTAGGTCGTGACGGAAGCCCCCGTTATCTCAGGCTACGATGTCTCGTCAAGACGCATCGGAAAGAGTGGGAACGTTTTTGTTCCAATTGTGAGGTGGCACCGCGAGTCTATCGTCCTCCATACGGCATTTGCTGTATGGAGGACTTTTTTTATATCAGGAGGCGAACAGGATGATCGAGACAGAACAATTGATAATCGAACAAATCGAAATGAACGGCGATGAGTTAACACCGATTTCGATCTTTTTACATCTGGAAGGAGACCGGAAATGTCTGCTTGAAAGTTCGGCGAGCGGCGGGAACGGTCGCTACTCGATCATCGGCGTTAATCCGGTTGAACTGCTTCGGGCGGAAGGCAGTCAAGTGACACGACATCATCTTCAGACGGAAGAAACCGTAACGATGACAGGAAATCCGGTCCAACTTCTGCAACAGTCTGTGACACGGGGAACAACGGATTTCGAGTTTCCGTTTTTAAGCGGCGCAATCGGCTATGTCGGCTATGATGCGATTCGGGCCTATGAAAACATCGGACCTGTGCCGGACAGTGATCGGAATTTACCGGACGCACTGCTTGCGGTCTATGACGAAATCATTTTATACGATCATTTGGAACACCGCGTGCATTTGATTCATACGTCACTTTGCGGGCTGACCGACCGGCAGGAGATGGTACGGAAGCTGCATATCCGTAAAACGCAGCTCGAACAAACCGGTCAACAGACGCGGATCGAACGGCCGCTTGAAAATATCGTCTACCAACCGCAGATTGAGAAAGAAACGTTCATCTCGCTCGTCGAGCAGGCAAAACAGCATATTCGGCAGGGTGATGTCTTCCAACTGGTGCTGTCACAGCGGTTAGACGCAACATTCGCCGGTGATCCGTTCCACTTTTACCGGAAGTTGCGGCAGGACAATCCGAGCCCGTACCTCTTTTACATTGATTTGGGAGAAGTCATCGTCCTCGGCGCATCCCCGGAAAGCCTGGTTCAAGTCAAAGGCCGTCATGTCACGACGAATCCGATTGCCGGGACACGCCCCCGCGGCAAAACAAAACAGGAAGACATACAACTGGCGGATGAGTTACTGAACGACGAAAAAGAGCAGGCTGAGCACCGGATGCTCGTTGACTTGGGCCGGAACGATCTCGGTCAAGTCTGTCAGATTGGCAGCATTCATGTTTCACGGCAAATGGAAATCGAACGCTTTAAAAATGTCATGCATCTCGTTTCCGTCGTCGAAGGGACACTGGCGGAAGGAAAGACAGGGGCAGACGCCTTGATTTCTTGTCTGCCGGCAGGTACGGTCTCCGGAGCTCCGAAAATTCGGGCGATGCAACTGATCAATCAATACGAGACAAAAAAGCGCGAAGTGTATGCCGGAGCCGTCGGATATTTTGATGTCAGCGGGAATCTTGATTTTGCGCTTGCGATCCGGACGATGGTCATCCAGCACGGAAAAGCGTATGTTCAGGCCGGAGCGGGTATAGTGTATGACTCTGATCCGACCTTGGAGTATGAAGAGACGTTGCACAAAGCGAAGTCACTACTGGAGGTTTGGAAATGATTGTACTGATTGATAACTATGATTCTTTTACCTATAACCTGTATCAATATGCGGCTGTCTACGATGACATCCAGGTCATCCGAAATGATGCGATTGAAGTGACTGCACTTGCTGACTTGCATCCCGACGGTATCATCTTATCACCGGGTCCGGGAAATCCGAATGACGCCGGCATCTGTCTCGACGTGATTAAGACCTATTCCGGAAAAATCCCAATTCTCGGTGTCTGCCTCGGACATCAGGCGATCGGTCAAGCCTTTGGCGGACACGTCATTGAAGCGGATGAAATCCGACACGGGAAAACCTCAACCATCAAACAAACCGGACGCCTGTTTACCGGTCTTCCGGAACGATTCGATGTCATGCGTTACCACTCGTTGATTGTCGACCGGACGACCTTACCCGAAGTACTTGAAGTAACGGCAACGACGGATGACGGCATAATCATGGCACTCGAACACCGTGACCATCCGACCTACGGGATTCAGTTTCACCCGGAATCGATCGGAACACCATTTGGACAAGACATGATTCAACGATTTATCGAATTGACGAAGGAGTGACAGGAATGAAGGACGTATTAACAAAACTGGCAAACGCCAATCATCTTCGTTTTGAAGAAATGCAACAAGCTGCCCGTGAACTGTTTGCGGAAGACGTCACGGACAGCGAAATCGCAGCTTTTTTGATTGCCTTAAAAGCAAAAGGGGAAACAGCGGAAGAACTGGCCGGTCTCGCCTCAATCATGCGTGAAGTCGCCGTCGACATTCCGGTATCGGGAACAGATTTCATCGACAATTGCGGTACAGGCGGTGACGGATCCCAGTCCTTTAATATCAGCACGACAGCGGCGTTTGTCTTAGCCGGTGCCGGGGCGAAGGTCGCGAAACACGGAAACCGGAGTGTATCGAGTAAGACCGGCAGTGCCGATGTCCTGGAATCACTTGGTGTCCCGCTTGATGTCTCGACGGAAGAAATTGCGACATTACTTGAGACAAACGGGATTGCCTTTCTGTTCGCCCAACGGATGCATCCCCGTGTCAAACAAATCATGAAAGTCCGCCGTGATTTACGGATTCCGACGATTTTTAATCTGATTGGTCCGCTTACGAATCCGGTACCCCTTAAAACACAGTTGCTCGGTATTTACCGGGAAGATTTACTGGAGACGATGGCTTTGACATTGCATCGTCTCGGACGAAAACGTGCCATCGTCCTGCACGGCGCATGCGGCATGGATGAAGCTTCACTCGCCGGAACCAATCAATTGGTGTTGCTTGATCAAGGTGAGTTGATCCGGTTCAGTCTGCACCCGGAAGAAGTCGGATTATCGGTCGCTCCAATCGAAGCAATCCGCGGCGGAACGGCAGCGGAAAATGCAGAAATTCTGTTACGGGTTCTGCGAGGAGAAGCAGGTCCATACCGGGATACGGTGTTACTCAATGCCGGAATCGCCCTGTTTGCCGAAGGACGGGTCCAAACGATCCGGGAAGGAATTGAACGATCGGCGGAAAGCATCGATTCCGGCCGAGCACTTGAAAAATTACAGTATTTACAACGGATGAAACAACAGGAGGCAATCGGATGAATATCTTAGACCGTATCATTGAAACGAAACGACAGGAAGTCGCCCGCTTGAAGATCGACGGTGTGGCGCAAGCAGAGGCGCGACAACTCAACCAATCGATTCATCAATCACTCGGCGGAACCGATTTGTCCGTCATCGCCGAAATCAAACGGGCATCCCCGTCAAAGGGCGATATCTCATTAAACGTTGATCCGGTGGCACAGGCGAAACGATATGCCGAAAGCGGGGCGACAGTCATTTCCGTTCTGACCGACCAGACCTATTTTAAAGGAAGCATGGAAGATTTGGCGGCTGTCACGAAAGCAGTCGACGTCCCGGTCCTATGCAAGGATTTTATGATTGACCGGATTCAGATTGATCTTGCGAAAGCGCATGGTGCGAGTTTGATTTTATTGATTGTTGCAGCGCTTGATGACGAGACGTTAGAGGATTTATACGCGTATGCCTATGCAAGCGGTCTCGAAGTGTTGGTCGAGGTTCACGATGCGCTAGAACTCAAACGGGCAGAGCGGTTGCAGGCGAAAATCATCGGAATCAACAACCGGAATCTGAAAAAATTCGAAGTGAGTCTCGACACATCACTCGAATTGCTGAAGACGAAGTCACGCGATGTCCGCTATATCAGTGAGAGCGGCATCAAGACCGTTGCTGAAGCACAGATGCTTCATGCAGCAGGGGCGGACGGAATTCTGATTGGAGAAACACTGATGCGGGCGGAGAACCCGGCAGATTTCATTGAAGCCGTCAACGGAGTCAAACATGACACGTATTAAATTCTGCGGGCTGAAGCGGGCGGAAGACGTCCGGTACGCTGCAAGGCTGGCGGATTATATCGGATTCGTCTTTGCCCCGAGCAAACGGCAGGTCACAGTGACGGAAGCAGCACGGCTTCGGACAGAAATTCCAGAGACGGTTCAGGTCGTCGGCGTGTTCGTCTCGCCGACGAAACAGGAAGTCGAAGAAGCGGTGGAACAAGTCGGACTCGATTTCATTCAGCTTCATGGTCCGGTCGCCGACGAGGTCTATCACGAAAAAAAGGTGCCGGTCATTCAGGCACTCGCAGCCGGATCACAGGCTATGATTCATCCGGAAGCGGATTATGTCTTGTTTGATGCGCCGGAAGCTGGCAGCGGACAAACCTTTGATTGGACGACCGAGTTACAGATCGATCAACCGATGTTTGTTGCAGGCGGTCTGAATTCGGATAATGTCAAACAAGTAATCAATCGATACGAACCGTTTGCCGTCGATGTCTCGAGCGGTATCGAAACCGATGGTCAAAAAGATCAAACAAAAATGCAGGCATTTCATGATGCCGTAAAGGAGACTTTCTAATGACACGTTATTCACAACCGGACGCTTTAGGTCAGTACGGGATTTACGGAGGACGTTACATCCCGGAAACGTTGATGCAGGCTGTTCTCGAACTGGAACAAGCATATGCCGAAGTGAAGGAGGACCCGGCATTTCGTGAACGGATGAATGATTTGCTGGAAAACTACGTCGGCCGGCAAACTCCGCTTTATTATGCGGAACATTTGACGCGGACAATCGGCGGCGCCAAAATCTACCTGAAACGGGAAGACTTAAATCATACCGGAGCGCACAAAATCAACAATACGATCGGGCAAGCCTTACTCGCTGAGCGGATGGGGAAACGTAAAATCGTCGCCGAGACCGGAGCGGGACAACACGGTGTCGCGACAGCAACCGTTTGTGCACTGCTTGATCTCGAATGTGTCATCTTCATGGGCGAAGAGGATATCCGCCGCCAGGAACTAAACGTCTTCCGAATGGAGTTGCTCGGCGCGAAAGTCGTGTCCGTCACCCAAGGAAGCCGGACGTTAAAAGATGCCGTCAATGAAGCATTGCGCTACTGGGTCAAACATGTCGACGATACGCATTACTTGATGGGCTCCGTTCTCGGACCACACCCGTTTCCGGAAATCGTCCGTGACTTCCAGGCAGTGATCGGACAAGAGACCCGGACACAAATCCTTGAAAAAGAAGGCAAGTTACCGGAAGCTATCGTCGCCTGCGTCGGCGGCGGCAGTAATGCAATCGGAATGTTCCACCCGTTTATCGATGATGAAGAGGTTGCCTTGTACGGAATCGAAGCAGCCGGTAGCGGACTCGAGACGGAGAAACACGCCGCGACGATGTCGAAAGGTGAAGTCGGAGTCTTACACGGCTCGATGATGTACCTGTTGCAGGATGAGCACGGTCAAGTGACGGAAGCACACTCGATTTCAGCGGGACTTGATTATCCGGGCGTCGGACCGGAACACAGCCTGTTAAAAGACATCGGCCGCGTCCAGTATGAAGCGGTGACAGATCAGCAGGCACTGGATGCCTTGCAACTGCTTTGCCAAAAAGAAGGCATCATTCCCGCACTCGAATCAGCTCATGCCGTTGCCCATGCAACGGAACTTGCGAGAGGGATGCAACCGGAAGAAGTCGTCGTCATCTGTCTCTCAGGACGCGGCGATAAGGATGTCATGACCGTCAGAAATGCCTTAAAGGGGGAAGCATGATGCGATTAGAACAAGCGATTCGCACAGTCAATGCACGTGGTGAAAAAGCCTTTATCCCGTATGTGATGGGAGGAGACGGAGGCATCGACCGTCTGCCAGATATTTTAGCGTTCCTCGAACGATCGGGTGCGACGGCAATTGAAGTCGGTGTCCCGTTTTCCGATCCAGTCGCCGATGGTCCAGTCATTCAGGAGGCAGGTTTGCGGGCACTGGCAGATAATATCAGTCTGAAGGATGTTCTCGAAGCAATCCGGATTGCCCGTCAGTCGACGAGCGTGCCGATTGTCGTCATGACGTACTTGAATCCGATTTTCCGCTTCGGCATTGATACTTTTTTATCGACCTGTCGTGAAGTCGGCGTCGACGGACTGATTATTCCTGATTTACCGCTCGAGCAAAGCGATCAGTTTTTTGCCGGACGCAATAAACAGGACATCGCACTCGTTCAACTGGTGTCTTTGACAAGTCCGATGGAACGGATTGAGAAACTGGCGGCGCACAGTGAAGGATTCCTCTATGCTGTGACTGTCAATGGAACGACCGGTGGACAAACTAACTTCGAGGATTCGCTCGAACAGCATTTGGCGAAAGTAGCACAGCTGAGTCCGGTGCCGGTTATGGCCGGTTTCGGAATCAGTACGCCGGAACATGTCCGTCAACTGAGTACAAGCGTTGCCGGTGTCATCGTCGGTAGTAAGATCGTCGAATTGTTGCAACAGGGAGATGAAGCGACCATCGAACAGTTGATGGCGGCCCGTCTGCCGGACGTGACGGTGTAAGATCAGACAATCAAAATCAAAGGGTGCCGGATTGATTTCCGGCACCCTTATTTTTTTAGACTCAGTTTTTACCTATTGGCATGACTTTTTAAGACGTCCGCGACGAGTCCCGAGACATACGGGCTGCCCCGGTCTTCCTGTTCGACCGATTCAATCATGATGGCGACGAGCAGATCTTTTCTGTCATTGTCATAACCGACGAAAAAGCCGTTTTCCTGCCCGTTTTCTTCTCCTGCTTTTTTTAATTCGGCCGTACCGGTCTTACCGGCGACTTTAATCTCAGGGATTTCGGCCGGTAAGGAATAACCGGCATGGACGACGTCATACAGATCGTCGCGGATCATGGCGGCATCTTTTGCTTCGAGGAGATCTTTTTTCCAGACCTGTTTGGTTTCTTCCTCAGCGAGCAATGTCGGTCGGTAAATCGTTCCGTCCGTCAGGAAGATTTCGTACATCGACGCAAGGTGCAGGATGTTCGTCAGCATTTGTCCTTGACCGTAAGACGTATCCATCAGCTGTCCGTCGGAAGCAATCGAGCCGTCGTTTGAAATTTGTGATGCCCGCATCGGATAGGTGAAGGGAATCTTTTCACCGTATCCGAGTGCTTCAAGACCCGAAGTAAACGTTTTGGTCCCGATCTGTTCGAGTGTTGATTTTGCAAAGTAGACATTATCCGAGTAAACGAGCGCATTATGCAGATTGACCGGATCCGGTGTTTCATGAATCCGGGTAACGTTAAACCCGTCGATCTTCGTTTTTAACCCGTCAATCGTATAAGCTTTTTCCGGATCAAGTGTCTTGCTGTTTAAGCCGACCGCTGCCGTCAACGGTTTTTGGGTCGACCCGGGTGCGAAGGCACTCGTAAACCGGTTTAAAAGCGGTTGGTCGGGATCGTTCGTCAATGTATCGAGTCGAGCCTGGGAAATGCCCGTCGTAAACTCGGACGGATCAAATCCCGGTGAACTTAGCAGGACCCGTGTTTCACCCGTCCGTGGGTCGATGACGGCTGCGGTTCCCGGATCATCTTTCATCGTCGCATAAGTCGTTTGCTGTAACTTGCCGTCAATCGTCAGTTGGATGTCTTGTCCATCCTTCGCTTTTGTCTCTGCGACGTCAACCGTGGACTGATCCGGTTTAACGATCTCGATTCGGGCACCCGATTTCCCGCGTAATGTTTCGTCGAGTACCTGCTCGAGCCCGCGTTTTCCGACTTGTTCACCGGCCTGAATCGTTTGTTTCGATTGTTTGATATCATCCGCCGTCGCCGAACCGGTATAGCCGATCAGATGGGAAGTTGCTTTGCCGAACGGATAGGCCCGGACCTCTGTTTCCTTGACGCTGACGCCATCAATCTGTTTCAGACGGTTGATTTGTGTTTTGTCGTTTACGGTGTATGTTTTCAACGGAACGAACTGTCCGTCTTTGACCCAACTGGCGGAGAGGGCCTCTTCAATCGCTGAGACAGGACGGTTCAACTGTTTGGCGAGCGTTTTAAGATCGTTGATTTTACCTGCGACTGCACCGACCTCGTATCCGGTTCCAGTCGTGGCAAGAGGTTGCTTTTTCGTATCAAGCAAATCACCGCGTTTCGCCTCGAGTGTCGTCAATTGAATCTTGTCTTCTTTTTTAAAATCCTTTAGAACAAAGGAAGAATCCCAGTTGATGTACCAGTTTTCCGTATCTTTCTGTTTTTCAAACGTCAACGGAATTTCTTTTTTATAAGAAACGGGTCCGGCCAACGTCTCAAAAGAAATCGTGACCGGTAAACTTGCCTGTTCCTTATCCTCGTTTTTGTCTGTTTTCGTCCGTTTGACGGAAATATTTTTAATCGCAAGAGATTCTGCTAGTTTTTTCGTCCGATCCACGAATTCCTTTTTACCATAAGTTTTTTTCGTTTCTGTACTGGCATACTCCGCGTACATTTTTTCATAATCCTGTTTTTCCCATAACTTAATATAGGCGTCCAATCGTTCTTCCGGTGTCGGTTGATCCTGACATCCGGCAAGTATCGTCAGCACGAAGCTGGTTGAAAGCAGAAGCGGGAGTGTCTTCTTCAAGGGAAATCCTCCTTTTGCGAACAGTCTGTTTTACAACCGTACCATTCTTTCGGAAGGATTTCATCTTGAACGAACGACAAAAAACTCACACGAAGACAAACATTCGTGTGAGTAGAGTTTACATCTTAATTGAAGTAGTTGAGCGGGTTGACGCTGTTTGCTGCATATGTACCGCTGTAGACATAACTACCGCGATGCATTTCGAAGTGAAGGTGAGCACCAAAAGCATTGCCTGTTGCACCAATCGTCCCGATCTTTGTGCCTTTGGCAATCGTTTGCCCAACAGACACGGAACGGCTGTTTAAATGAGCATAGACTGTCGTATATGAGACACCATTGACAGTACTTTTCATCATGATGTGATTACCGTAGGCCCCGTAATACCGGGAAGTGATGACGGTACCGCCGGCAGAGGCATAGACCGGTGTGCCTGTTGGTGCGCCGATATCGATTCCGTTATGGAAGGTATAGCCGTAGACACCGCTTGCTCCGCCGTATCCCTGAGTAATCGGACCACTTGCCGGCCGGGAAAATCCGCTAGATGCTTTTGTAGATGTCGTAACACTGTATTTTTTAGCATATGTAGAAGAGATGTAACGGGATGTGCCGCCGTAAGAAATTTTTGTCCAAGATCCGGACACTCCTAAATAATTGAAGGTTTGACCAGAATTGACACTACCGACAACTTTGTAAGCAGTCGAAGGACCCGTTCGAACCCGCAACCCGTCTGCAGTTACTTTTACTTTGTACGTTGTTGCTGCTTCAACTTTTTCTGTACCCGTTGTAGCGAAACCAGAAACCATCAGTGCTGTCATTGTCATAGTTGTAATCATGCGTTTCATGTAGAAGTTCCTCCTAAAGTGTGAAAGACGACGGACGATTATGTAAGGGAACAAGACCCTTTCAAAGTTGTAAGATGCAAAGCATATGTATTTAATATGTATAAATATTTTCTTGATAGAATGATTATAGCATTGCGAATAACACAAAAATATTTCAGTTTCATTGCAAGATTATAGTTGTATAACATATATTGTAATGGAATATTTTTCATTTATTATCTGAATTTATTTTTACTAAAATAGAATATATAGACCTTTTTATGAAAAAAATTAATAGCCCATGACGATGTGTGTCTCACATCGTCATGGGCTATAGGCAAAAAGAATTAGTTGGAAACGGGTGCGAAAACAGTTAAATGCTGACTTAAGACCTGAACCGTAACGGGAAGATGACCCGCTGTGTCGCCGTCAGCATTAATCGGAAGACGTTCTTTTGAATCGACATGAACTTCTTTTGTCGTAAAGTATTCGACTTGATCGGCATCGGAAATTTTTCCGGTCAATAATTTCGGTAAGGCCTGTAAGGCATCAAAGAAACCAAGCTGTTTCACGATGAAGACATGTAACAGTCCATCATCCACACGGGCATCTTTTGCGAATGATTCGAAACCACCAACAGAATTAGTCAAGGAAATGATCAGAAGAGGAGTTTCACCGTCAAACGATTTTTCTTCCGCCGTCAGGCGAATCGGATAGGGGCTGTGATCCTTAAAGGCTTTTAATCCTTCGATGAAGTAGGCGACGGAACCGAGTGATGTTTTTTGTTCGACACTGACTTCTTCGACAGCTTCAGCGATTAACCCGACCGCGATGACGTTCATGAAATAATGATCATCATATTTTCCGATATCGAGTGAACGGGAAGGGGCATCCTCTAAGACGCTGATCGCCTCCTCGGGTTCCGTCGGGATGTGTAAGGCACGCGCTAAATCATTGACCGTCCCGAGAGGCACTATTCCGAGTGTCGGACGATGCGCCTGTTCCGCGATACCAGTGATGACTTCATTCACTGTGCCATCCCCGCCCATGGCGACGACAGCGTCATAGTGGCCGAGTGAAGCTTGTGTTGCGAATTCAGTTGCATCGAGTTCTTTTTCCGTGAAGCGTACATCGACTTCCGTAAATCGTTGAGCCAATGTTCCTTCCGCGAGTTCCGCATGTTTTTTACCGAGTTCTTTACCGGACGACGGATTGATGATGAGCATGACTTTTGACACGAATGATTCCTCCTTTAATTCTACCTGTTCCTATTTTCCCAAGATTGCATAAACATAATCCTGGGCAGAAAAAAACCTTGGACATGACTTCTGTCGATGTCCAAGGCAATCCTGAAATTAGCGGCGAGCGATTGGTGGTGGGGATGCTTCTCCTGCTGCCGGACGAACGATTTCTTCTTCGTCCCAACACTCTGTATTTTCGATACCGAGAGCTTTCGCCGAGAAAACAGGATCAAGTCCTTTTTTCCGTTGTTCCTGGTAATCGTTGATGACTTTCAGCGCGATGCCACCTAAAAGTGAGATGGCTGTCAAGTTGATCAAGGTCATACCGGCCATGAAGAGGTCGGCAAAACTCCAGACCATTCCGAGACTGAGAACAGATCCGATGAAAACGAAAGCCATTGTCGCAATCCGGAATCCGAAGACGGCAGCCGGACTGTTTTTGATGAATTCAATGTTCGTTTCGCCGTAGTAATAACTGCCGACAATAGAACTGAAGGCAAACAGGAAAACACAGACTGCGATGAAAGCCGGGGCAACAGCTCCAAGCTGTTCGCCTAAAGCATTTTGTAACATCGCAATTCCTTCACCGTTTCCGGCAGCATAGCTGTCACTCAACAAGACGATGGCAGCAGTTGCTGTACAGACGATCAGTGTATCGAGGAAAACACCCAGTGTCTGGAGGAACCCTTGTTTTGCAGGGTGCGAGACTTCAGCCGCAGCAGCAGCATTTGGTGCTGAACCCATTCCGGCCTCGTTCGAGAAGAGACCCCGTTTAACACCAAGTGAGATAGCTGCTCCGACAGATCCGCCGACGGCTTGTTCGATGCCGAATGCGCTCTTGAGAATCATCATGAAGACAGCAGGGAGTTCCGTGAAGTTCGTGATGACAACGAAGAGGGCAGCGATCAGATAAAGACCCGCCATAATCGGGACAACGACGGCAGAGAATTTCGCAACGCGGTGAACACCGCCGAAGATGACGAGTCCTGTCAAGACGACGAGAACACCGCCGATGACCGCTTTGTTGATCCCGAAGGCATTGTCAAAGGCCGCAGCGATCGTGTTCGATTGGACCGAGTTGAAAATCAGACCAAATGTGACGGCGATCAAGATGGCGAAAATAACGCCGAGCGCACGGTTTTTCAATCCTTTTTCGATGTAGTAGGCTGGTCCGCCGCGGTAAGCGTTGGTTTTACTGTCGCGGACTTTGTAGACCTGAGCGAGCGTGCTTTCAATCAAAGCCGTTGCTCCACCGAGCAAAGCGACCATCCACATCCAGAAGACGGCACCGGGACCGCCAAGCGTGATGGCAATCGTAACGCCGGCTAAATTACCTGTTCCGATCCGGGTAGCGGCACCGATGAAGAACGATTGCAACGAAGTGATGCTTTCTCCTTCATCATCCGTTGTTTTCTCATTTTTATCGAGTGTGACGCGGAACATTTCTTTTAAGTACCGGAACTGAATGAATTTTGTCCGGATGGTGAAGTAGATGCCGACGCCGATTAATGCCGCGATTAAAACATAAGACCATAATAAGTTGTTGGCAAAATCGACTCCTGATTGTACTGCTTGCTGAAAGGCATCCATCTGAAAAATTCCTCCTCATGTGTTGTGGTAAAATGGCTATACGCTAAATTATACGAATTTTCAGATAATTAGCAAGAAAAATTTTAAAACTTTTTTTCAAAAACTAATCAAATTAATTATTTAGAATGTAAAAGGAAACTTGATTCAGAATAAGTAAAAAAAGACCTGTCGATGATTATGACAGGTCAAAACAGTTTATTCTGCGTCAAAACAATCATTCCACAGCAAGGAATTGTTCATAGAGTTCGTCAATCTTTTGAACCAGCTCTTCCCGACTGGTAGAAAGTTTCATCAATGCTTCGTAATCGCTTGTCTGTTCCAGTCGTGACTCCAGTAGAAAAAGCTCCTGCTCTGCCTGCTGAATTGTCTCTTCGAGTTGCCGGGAGGTTTGCAACGGGATCATCGAAGGTGACGGTTGAGATGATTTTTTATTTGAAGAAAGTTGTGTCGGTTCAGCGGCAGGGGACGCGACAGTCAGTTTGCTTGTTGCATACGCATAAGGGCCGTGATACAGTGTCGGTGTTTGTCCGAGCCAAAGTGTTTTCGTAAACAGCCGATTTAAAAAGTAGCGGTCATGCGAAACAGCGATCAGCGTTCCGTTAAACGATTCAAGCGCCTCTTCGAGGGCATCCCGTGATTCGATGTCGAGATGGTTCGTCGGTTCATCAAGGATCAAGACGTTTAATTCCGAGTTGACAAGGATTGCGAGCATCAGCCGCATACGCTCGCCTCCGCTTAAAGCGGTCACAGGTAAAAAGACACGGGGTCCAAAAAATAAAAACTGGGCGAGCCGTTTACGGGCTGTCCCTTCATCACATACGATGTTTGACCGGAAGACATCGATTAACCGTTGATCGTCAGGAAAGTCGATGTGTTGGGATAAATAGCCGATTTTGACCGAAGGACCTTGGGAGATGAGACCGCTCGTCGGTTGAATATGACCTAACAACAATTGCAACAGAGTCGTTTTCCCACTTCCATTGGCACCGACGATGGCCAAGCGATCCTTGGCAACGATATCGACGGTTAAGGAGTGAAACAACGGTGACTCGGTGAAGGAAACGCCGACGTCCTCCAGACGATAGACCGTCCGGCTTGTTTTACCTTGTGCCGTAAACGTAAGATCCGGTGTCTCGGCCTCAAGCTTCGGACGTTTGATCCGTTCGATTCGATCCAGCGCACGTTCCATTGATTTTGCTTTCCGGAACAGCTTTTCGCTTGGGGGAGAAGCTTCATTGGCCCACTGCCGGAGACGGCGGATCGCGTCCTTCATTTGCTTGATCTTTTTTTGCTGTTCCTGATAGGCATGGAATTGTTCAAGTAAAAGACGTTCTTTTTCCATCATGTAGTACGTATAGTTTCCTTGGTAAAGCCGGACTTCACCATCTTCGAGTTCAGCGATGCTCGTCACGACCGTATCAAGGAAAACGCGATCGTGAGACACGAGTAAGACGGAACCGGCGTAGTGTGCTAAAAATGACTCAAGCCATTCGACGGCTTCCAGATCGAGATGGTTGGTCGGTTCGTCAAGAATCAACAAGTCGGGTTCACTCAACAGCATCCGTCCGAGACAGATTTTTGTTTGTTCACCGCCGCTGAGCTGATCGAACGGACGATCAAGTAACGGATGAAGCCGTAAACCGTTAATCATCCGGTCGACTTTAGACTCCAGTAAATAGCCGCCTTGCCGCTCGAATGCTTCGGTCACCTTCGTGTACTGGGCAAGCAGTGACTCGAGTTGATCGGTTTTCGTTGCCATCTCTTGTTCGAGCCGGTGCAACGATTGCCGTAAGTCGAGCAGCGGGGCGAACGCGGTCCAGAGGACGTCAAGACCGGTCATGTGGGGATCGAATACCGGCAATTGTTCCAAATAACCGATGGATAGCCCGCTTTTTTGGTAGATGGTTCCGGTGTCAGGTGAATCAAGCCGGGCCAGTAAACGCAGGAAAGTCGTTTTCCCGCTCCCGTTACGTCCGATCAAGCCGATGCGGTCATGTGACTGGATAAAGAGGGACACATCCGTTAAAATATCGTCGCCTCCGAATTGTTTGGACAGGTGTTGGATGTCGCAGATCATCATATGAATTTTCCTCTCTGACGCATCAAAAAAAGGAGAGCGCAAACAGCACTCTCCTTCACCAGTGGAAGATGCGCTTTGCTTTATTTTTCAAGTATAGAGTTCTTCAAAAAAGGACAGACTAGTCCCTTAGAACGCCATTCCATGAAAAATCGCGCGCAACAGATACAGTTGTTCCATCAACCAATGCTTACACGCAGCAAAACCCATCTTTCCACACCACCTTTTCTCATTCGATGACTCTATTTTACCATGCCACCGGGAATGAAAGGAAGAGCAGATTATTTAAATAAACCGGCGATGGAATTAAAGAAGGCACTTAAACCGTCAAACAGTTTGGCAAAAAATCCTTTTGTTTCTTCCGATGTCGCAAAGGACTGGATGTTTTGTCCGGCATCCTTCAGTCCCGTCTCAATCTGTCCCCAGTTAAGATCAGCTTTTTCCATTTGGTTAAACAGACCGGTCAAGCGCTCCATTTGGGCATCGGACAGATTGATATTATTGTTTTGAATGACTTGGACGATGACATTCTCGATTTCGACTTTCGTCTCCGGTTTTTGCTTCGCGATTTCGGCTTTGATTTCGTTCATCAAGTCGGCGACTTTATCCGTCCCGACGGTTTTTCCGACATCTGATGTGACCGATAATTCTTGTTGGGCTAAATCTTTCCGTTCATCCGTCAGTTTGATACCGGTCTCACTTGACGTTTGATCATAGGCTTTCATGATACCAGTCAAGGCAGATGTACCGGTTACTTTATAAGGGGAAGTAATCGTAATGTCGGCATCGGTCACACCGGCCGTGACCAGCGCATTCAAATACATGTCTTTTGTGACCCATGTGATATTTTCGGTTGCGACGGACAGACCGTCGCCTTTTTCAGCCAATTCGATCTTGGCGGAGGAATACATATTGCCGCCGCGCTGGGACTGGGGAATGTTTTTCCCGAGATATTTTTCCTCATCGGCAGATGTCGCGATGATCGGGGTGATACCTTCCGGTGCATTGAGGCGGGACAAGACCCATGCTTTATCCTTTGCTCCGAGTGATTCTCCGAGTGTGATGATCGTTTTGTCGACGACCTGCTCGGCAGATGCAGCAGTAGGCAGTAATAACGTCGTGGCAAGTAATGCCGAAGCAGTCCATGTGATGGTTTTATTCATTGTCAGATTCCTCCGTAAGTTAAGTATCAGGTACTAATTTCAGTCTAATCGACCGGTGACGGAAGAGAATCGGTCTCAAGGACGAGCCGACATCGACCTTCCGTCATGTTCATTGTACAGAAAAACAATGGAAAGAAGGGGAGCAGGTTCAGAATTGAATGAAATCATGTTACACTTAAAACAAATCAAATAGCGACCACTAGGGGAGTCAGTAGGCTGACTGAGACGACGGAGACGTGCGGACCCTTTGAACCTGATTAAGTTTGGACTTACGGAGGGAAGTGGCGTGACAGATCCTCTTTTTCTGGTCTTTTCACGTCATACCTGACATCAGGTGTGGCGTTTTTTTGATGACAAAAGGGGGAAGAAATATGAAATTCAGTGAAGAAATCCGGCAAGCGGCAGGACAGTATTGGGACAGCAGTTTTACGCATCCGTTCGTGACCGGTCTTGCAGACGGGACATTGCCGGAAAAGAAATTCCGACATTACGTACTCCAAGACGCCTATTACTTAAAACATTTCGCGAAAATTCAGGCCCGTGCCGCGTCCAAGGCACAGGATTTCGTGACGATTGCAGAGCTCGCGGAACATGCGACATCGACCTATGCCGCAGAACTGAGTCTGCACCAGTCGTTTTTTGAACCGCTTGGGATTTCGGACGAAACATTAGCCCGGTTCGAGCCGGCCCCGACCGCATACGCCTATATTTCACATATGCACCATGCGAGCGAAGGGACGCTCGGAGAGACGATTGCTGCCATCTTACCGTGTTACTGGCTCTATTATGAAATCGGACAACAGTTACAGACCGCTGTACCGGCTTCACCGATTTATCAACAATGGATTGCGACATACAGTTCGGACTGGTTCGAGCGGGTAGTCTTTGAGCAGATCGAGCGTTTGAATGAGCTGGCAGCGCAAGCAAGTGATCAAGAACGCACCCGGATGAAGCAGCATTTCGTCAGAAGCTGTTATTACGAATTGATGTTTTGGGAAATGGGCTGGACGGAAGAGACATTTGAAAAAAGCCTGGCACAGATTATTACAGCGACATCATTGAAATAAGACGAGACAACGTAAAACACCGGATTCGCTTGTTGGCGGATCCGGTGTTTTATATAGAAAAGATCAATCAGCTGTGGTGTTCAATCAAATCTGCGAGGCGTTGTTTCACCAGCGACGGATTGGTTAACTCCTGATTGGATAATGAAAGTTTCGTCATCGTTTCGTCCGTACCCGCCATTTCGCTGAACAAAGAGCCGAGGCTGTGGGCACGACGGTCGATTTGAAGAACGATATCGATTCCGGACCGGTCCTGCAGCAAGATGACTTCGATTTCATCCAGTTTATGCGCATAATGCGTACCGCGGGCAGAATATTCGAGTTCCTGCGCGATCGGTAAATCTTTTCGGAAGCGGCCCGGTAATTTTTCTGTATCTGCTTTTTTCAAGCGGAATCCGAGATCTTCCATCGCTTCCAGAATGACGGATTGATAGTCGTTTGCCTTGACGACGACCGCATCATGATCGGACGGATCGACCGCTTGCGCGATATCAAGACCGGTCTCAATCCAGGATTTCGATTGACTGACGGAGAGTGGTGTATTAAAAGGAACCTGCAGCGTGAACGGAATTTCGCGTTCGACACCGGCTTCGATGGTAAACGGTGCTTCATTTAACACAAACCGATCCAGTGTGAATGTCGTGAATGTCTTGCTGTCCCCAACTTCCTGTTTGTACTGGGTGTTGAAGGCGAGATAAATCCGTGCGATTTCCTGATCGACGTTACCGCCTTTGATATGGACGACTCCTTGAATCGTACCGCCGGGTTCACAGTGTTCTTGCTCGAGGCGCGTGTCGACCGTTGCGGCACCGATACCGATTTGGGAAAGGATTTTTTTAAACATGTTGTGTTCCTCCTTAAATTAAGTATGACGACTGAAAAGAAAGCTGACTTGCTTGTCGAACACGGATGAATTTGCTACAGTTTCGAAAGACCAAACAAAAAAGGACGGGACGATACTTGGAACTACATCAATTAAATGACTTGCTCACGGAAAAACTGCAGGCGACTTCACTCATACACGCGACAATCAGCGCTCCGCGTCTGAAATCAAATGATCTCCGCCGAATCAAGGTAAAACCGATTCTACTTAGAGATACGTATGCAATCCAGTTAGAGTTTCAACATGAACGGATCATTAAGCATGAGAATTTAAGTATAGAAGAATTTATTGTAAGAATGGACCAATTCTTTGACGAATTCCGTCAATTTTTATTCCGGTTCGAAACGGAAGAAGTCCAGTTTCAACTCTCGAAGAAAATGAAAGTCTCCATTAAAACGACCGTCAAAGAAACGATTCAGGCAGAGTTGTCGCATAACCGCAAGAAAAGTCACTTGTTAGAAGATGGTGTACCGGTGCCTTTTTTAATCCGTTTAGGTGTCATGACGGAAGAAGGACAGGTCAAACGCCAAAAATACGACAAATTCAAACAAATCAATCGTTTTCTGGAATTTGTCGAAGACAGTATCGCCGTATTGCCGAAAGGACGTACATTACGGATTTTAGATTTTGGATGCGGGAAATCGTATCTGACGTTTGCTCTTTATCATTACTTGAAGATCGTCAAAGGTTTTGATTTAAATGTCACCGGTCTTGATCTAAAAAAAGAAGTCATTGAGGACTGTGCGGCGATCGCTGCTGATTTAGGGTATGATGATTTGTCCTTCCGTGTCGGTGATGTCCACGATTACGACCAGGACACAGAAGTTGACTTGATGGTGACGTTACATGCCTGTGACGTCGCGACCGATGTCGCACTTGCCCGTGCCGTTGATTGGAACGCATCAGTGATTCTCAGCGTTCCGTGTTGCCAAAAGGAATTAAACCGTCAACTGGATTGTTCACCGCTTGACGTCATGCTGCAACATGGGTTGATTCAAGAAAAGTTTGCTTCACTCGCGACGGATTCGATTCGGGCCGAGTTATTGACACTTGTCGGATACGAGACGCAATTGCTTGAATTCATCGATTTAGAAAACACGCCGAAAAACATCCTGATTCGGGCTTACAAAAATCCGAAACGGCCAACAGAAGAAAAAATCGACCGGTATATCGCTTTCCGGGAGCTGTTGCATGCAAAGCCGTATTTAGAACGTGAATTGAGCGGCAGACTTGGACAGATTTCATCGAAACTCGTACAATAAAGAAGACAACGAATTAAAGGGGGAAACAAATACAATGGATTTCCAAATGTATTTTGAAGATGTCGTTCAAACGGCACGTAAAGAAGCAGCGGCAGCCGGTTTTGAAGAATTGACGACGGCTGAGAGCGTCGATGAGGCAATGAAGCGCGAAGGACTGACGCTTGTCCTCGTCAATTCCGTTTGTGGATGTGCCGGCGGTATTGCCCGCCCGGCAGCTGCCTATGTCAACCGTATGGAAGGTGTCAAACCGGATCATTTCGTAACGGTATTTGCAGGACAAGACCGGGAAGCAACCGATCGGGCCCGTGAATACTTCGAAGGATATCCACCGTCATCGCCATCATTCGCTTTGATGCAGGATGGAAACATCCTGTCGATGGTCGAACGGTTTGACATCGAATCGTTTACAGCGGAAGAAGTCGTCGAGAAGTTAGAGTCACTGATTGAAATCTACGCTTAAGTAAATCAAAAACCTGCCCCTGCTTGAGGGGCAGGTTTTTTTATGAAACACCGTCCGTTGAACGAAAGTCGCTTGTCCTGAAATAAATGTAAGCGTTATCAACATAAGTGATTACTCATCAAATATGAATAAATCCGCATTTTATGCAATTTTTACAGATTATTATGCTTTACAATGAATAAATATTCGTATATTCTAAAAGCAATAAATCAGGTCGAACTTTTTAGTATTGAATTAGAAAAAAACATAAGTCATACTATTGTTAAAGTTCTGACAATTGAGCGTTGGAAGGGGAATTTATTGATGAAGAAATTAGCAGCAACGGCAATGGCAGGCATTCTAGCAGTCACAATGGCAGCATGTGGCGCTTCGGAGGAATCGACAGGGGATACGACAAAAAAGAACGATAAAGTATTGACGATGGGAACGTCAGCGGATTACTTCCCATTCGAGTATATCGATACAGCAAAAGGTGATGACATCGTCGGATTTGATGTGGCAATCGCCAAAGAAGTCACAAAAAACCTCGGATATGATTTGAAAATTGAGGACATGGAGTTCGGCAGTCTGCTTGGAGCGCTCAGTGCGGGACGTGTTGATTTCGTCATGGCGGGAATGACGCCGACCGACGAGCGGAAGAAAAACGCCGACTTCACGGATATTTATTTCCAGTCCAAAAACCTGGTCATGACGAAAGATAAAGCGATCGCGTCAGATGACGAGCTAAAAGGCAAGAAACTGGGTGTCCAGCTCGGATCGATCCAGGAAGCGTTGGCGAAGGACCGTTACAAAGACAGTGAAGCTGTTTCATTAAATAAAATTCCGGAAATCATTCAGGAGTTGAATACGGGCCGGATCGACGCTTTGATCATTGAAGACGCAGTAGCCGTCAAATACATGGATCAGGACAAAGCATTAAAAACGTATGAAATCAAAGAAGACGGGCCAACCGGTTCTGCCGTCGCCTTCAAAAAAGGGGACAAAATGCGTGACGACTTCAACAAAGAGTTGAAGAAGATGATCGACAACGGCGACATCGATAAACTCGCGGAAGAATGGTTCCAAAAAGAAGCAAAATAAGAGTAGTGCATAGGGGTGGGGGTAACCTCATCCCTTTTGTGCGACGTTAGGAGATTGGTTATGATAGACTTTACAAAGATTCAAGATTCAATCCCATATATTCTGCAAGGAATTCCAGTTCTATTTCAAGTCGTCATCGTCGCCGCGATTGCCGGTATGTTAATCGGGATTGTCGTCGCGGCGTTAAAAATCACGAAAAACGGATTTATTCGATTTATTGGTCATGCCTATACGGCGGTCTTCCGTGGAACGCCGCTCATTTTACAACTGGCGATCATTCACTTTGGGTTACCGCAGTTGACGGGGTATGTGACGACGGGGTATCAATCCGCCATCATCGCCTTTTCCTTAAACTCGGGGGCTTACATTTCGGAAATCATCCGGGCCGGCATTCAAGCCGTTGACCGCGGACAATGGGAAGCAGCAGATGCCCTTGGTATTCCTTACATGAAACAGTTACGGTCGATCATCTTGCCGCAAGCGTTCAAAAATATCCTGCCGGCAATCATGAACGAGCTGATCACATTAACAAAAGAATCCGCTTTGATTTCGACGGTCGGTGTCCTCGACGTCATGCGCCGGGCGCAAGTCGTCGGTGGAGAGAAGGCCTTGTATTTTGAACCGTTATTGTTTGCAGGATTCGTCTATTTCGTACTTGTCATGGGATTGTCCTTGATTGGTCAACAAGTCGAAAAAGCTATGAGAAAGAGTGGGTAATCAGATGGAACCTATGATTCAAGTTACTGATCTATATAAGCAGTTTGGAAAACTAGAAGTCTTAAAAGGTATTACGACGACGGTCGGACGCGGCGAAGTCGTGGCCGTCATCGGTCCGTCGGGATCCGGGAAATCAACGTTCTTACGATGCATTAATTTGTTGGAACAGCCGACAAGCGGCACGATTAACGTCGATGGGTTTGAACTTACGAAACCGAAAGCGAACATTGCCAAGGCCCGTCAAAATATCGGCATGGTATTCCAACAGTTTAATCTGTTCCCGCATAAATCGGTTCTCGATAACTTGATTTATGCACCGATTAACGTGCTTGGTCTCTCGAAAGATGCGGCTGTCAAACGGGCGGAAGTCCTGCTCGAACGTGTCGGTTTGGCCGAAAAACGCGATAACTTCCCGAACCAGCTGTCGGGCGGTCAAAAACAACGGGTCGCGATTGCCCGGGCACTGGCGATGGAACCGAACGTCATGTTGTTTGACGAACCGACATCAGCGCTTGACCCGGAAATGGTCAACGAAGTGCTGGATGTCATGAAACAACTGGCAGAAAGCGGCATGACGATGGTCATCGTTACGCACGAGATGGGCTTTGCAAAAGAAGTTGCCGACCGCGTCCTGTTCCTCGATGAAGGCATTCTGATGGAAGAAGGCAGTCCGGTGGAACTGTTTGATCATCCGAAAACCGATCGCGCCAAAAAATTCTTGGAAAAAGTGTTATAACGAAAAGCGCCGACTCGATTCAATGAGTAGGCGCTTTTTTAAGACAGGGAGAGGTTTTTTATGCTTAACAAAGAGACGGAACGGTTCGTTCAGGAATTCCATGCAAATGATTTTTCCGGACATGATTTTTCCCACATCGAACGTGTCCGGAAGATGGCCTTACGGATTGCCGAAATCGAAGGCGGGAATGTCCGTATCATTGAACTCGCTGCACTGCTGCACGACGTCGCGGACAGTAAACTCGGCGGGACAAGTGAAAATGTCGACCAGTATTTAAGACCACGTGTCTCGGAGCAGGACCGCCTGCATATCCTCGACATCATCAACAGTTTATCGTTTAAAGGGGGTGACCGTCCGCCGATGAAGACACTGGAAGGGAAGATTGTCCAGGACGCGGACCGCTTGGACGCGATTGGTGCGATTGGGATTGCCCGGACATTTCAATTTGCCGGTCACTTTCAGGAACCGATGTATGTACCGGGACTCGCTCCCCGCGAGCCGGGTGAACGGACAGGGACGACAAGTGCCTTACACCATTTCGATGAAAAATTATTCCGTTTAAAAGATTTGATGAATACGAAGACAGCGAAGATCATTGCTGAAGATCGTCATCAGTATATGCGGGAATTCGTCGAACGGTTCAAGCAGGAATGGAACGATCAATAATGATAAAAACAGGGATCTGCTCCTGATAGAGCGGATCCCTGTTCGTTAACTTAAGATGACAGCTGTAATCAGGCCGAGAGAAGCGAACAGACCAACGATGGCTCCGCCTTCCTCATGCGCTTCCGGCATCATCGTTGAAGCGAGCATGGCAATGATACCGCCACTGGCAAAAGCACCAATCATCGCAAACTGCATATCCGGCAATTCTGATAAAATCGAATACCCGGCAAGGGAGGCGAGCGCGGAAATCAACCAGACGACTCCCCACATGACCAGGATTTTTTTCTTCGAGAAACCGTCTTTTTGTAAGCCGGTCGTACTCGACAAACCTTCCGGGATGTTACTGACGAAAATGGCTGCGACAAGCGCGGCGCTGACATTTCCCGATAATAAACTGGCACCAATCATGATCGATTCCGGAATCGCATCAAGAATCGTTCCGAAAAAGATGGCAGTTCCTGTCCCTTCGTTTCCGCCGGATGAGCGTTTTCGTTTACTGGCCCCACGTGAGGAAACAAACATATCAAAAGCAGTGAACACGAGTGCCCCCACGATGAAGGAGATGCCGACAATCTTCGTCGTGGATTTATTTAGGGCTTCATCCAATAACTCAAACGTTGCCGCCCCGATTAAAATCCCTGTTCCAAACGACATCACGTATCCGATCAACCGTTGTTTAAGAGGGAGAAACAAACCAATCAAAGCTCCGATGACGACGGCTCCTCCAGCGATGGCCCCCCACATAAAAGCGATTCCCATGTAAACATCCTCCTTAGCTCTTTCCCTATCTGTATTACTATTTTCCTAAAAAAATGATTGATAAACATAGCTAGTTAAAAAAGCAGAAAAGGTAATCCGGAAACAAGGAAAAACGCCTTTCGCTGAAAAGGCGAGAGGCGTATTGTATGATCAAAACGGTTGTTTATTTAACCAATGCCCGCCGTCGAGGGCAATACATTCCCCATTTAAATAACTCGCTTGATCGGACAACATCCAGGTCGCTAGTCCGGCGATTTCTTCCGGTGTGCCGAATCGGCCGAGCGGGACGTTGCGGCGAATCCGTTCCGCATGTTCCGGTGACATGGCAAGTTTATCGGCGCCGCCGGTCCGTTCAATCGGTCCCGGACTGATTGCATTGATGCGGGCTCCGTATTTGTATCCCCATTCGACAGCAAGTGTTCGTGTCAGGTTCAGGACACCAGCTTTTGCCGCAGCACTCGGTGCGACACCGGCACCTGCCTGCCACGCGTATGAGGCAACGATATTCAAGATTTGTCCGCCCGATACGTTGTCTTCCTGCCAGCCTTTGACGAGGGCATGGGAACAGTTGAATGTCCCGTTCAAGACGATATCAATTACCGTTTTCCATCCGTTCGGTGAGAGTTCGTCCGTCGGACAGATGAAGTTACCAGCAGCATTGTTGATGAGGGCTTCCAGTTGTCCAAACTGTTGTCGGGTTTGATTGACAGCAGCGATACAGGCATCCGGATCCCGGACGTCCATTTGAATGACACTGTGGTGTCCACCAATCGCTTGTAAATCCTGATCGGTTTGCTGCAACCGCTCGGCATTCCGACCGGTCACGACGACATTCCACCCGGCCTCTTTTAAAGCGATCGCCATCGCTTTCCCCATTCCGCTCGTACCACCTGTGACAAGTACTGTTTTTGCCATTTCCAAAACCCCCTTATAAACTGAATGAATAGCCATTCAATATAAGTATTCAAAAAAGAAGGAGTAAACTCCTTCTTTTGGACAGAAATTATTCGACAGCTGCTGCCGTATTTGTCAAGACAGGAACAACTTGTTTTTTCCGTGAAACGACACCTTCGAGATAAAGGAGATGGTTCGTCGCTTCAAGTCCGAAGGCCCGTTCGACAAGTGATGCTTCAGGTCCGAGGACGAGCGCCACCGAATTGTTCGTCAGGATATCCGTAACGAGTAACATATATAAATCCAAATCTTTTTCGGCAATCAAGGCTTCGATCCGCGTTTCGAGCTCTTCTTGACGAAGCAAGACTTCTGCCGTGTCGACCGTGTTTGCTTGGGCAATCTCGACTTTGAATGGTCCCATTGAGAATTCTTTTGCATCAAGTGAGATCAGCTCATCGACGGTTTTCTTCGATAGATCAGCACCTGCTTTTAACATGTCGAGACCATAAACGTTGGCATCGACACCGGCAATCGTCGCCAGTTCACGTGCGGCTAACACATCTTGCTCCGTGCATGTCGGCGACTTGAACAACAAGGAGTCGGAAACGATGGCTGACAACATCAAACCGGCAATTTCCGGTTTGATTGCAACACCGTGTTCTTTGTACATTTTGTTTAAGATCGTCGTCGTACAACCGACTGGTTCCGCACGGTAATAAACCGGATCAGATGTCTCGAAATTGGCAATCCGGTGATGGTCGATGACTTCCGTTACTTTGACGGCATCGATGTCATCCGCGCTTTGTTGACGTTCATTGTGGTCAACAAGAATGACGTGTTTTGTTTCTTTTGATACTTCCGTTACGAGGCGGGGACGAGCGACTTTAAAGTAGTCGAGGGCAAATTGTGTTTCCCCGTTGACTTCACCAAGACGAACGGCTTCAGCATGAACACCGAGCTCTTTTTTTAATTCGGCATAGGCGATTGCCGATGCAATCGTATCCGTGTCCGGATTTTTATGACCAAATACTAAAACTTTTTCCATGTGTATTCACTCCTAAATGATTGATGTCTCGCCCATTAGTGTACCATAAGTCCGTTTTAGACGGCGTTCATTTTCAAGAGGATGCCGGCGATTTTTTCGCTCCAATACGGATCGGATGCGTAAAAAACATTCATTCCACGTGCCTTGTTTCCAAGAAACGGACCGCGGTAGTATTTCCCGTCTTTCGAAAGGTAGTCGCGGGCAATGAAGCGGCCTGTTTTCCGGATCGAGTCTTCAAACGAATCATAGGCCGTCGCATTTTGACCGGGAGCAATATCCGTTGCATTGACGCCAAACAGATTGAACTTGTCTTTTGCGATATCCGACCGTCCGTAATCGGACTCGTGAATCGCATGGGCAAGCAGATAAGCCGCATTGATTCGATAGGTGCGTTCAACTTGCTTAAAGGTCTTTCCTTTCCCGATCAACGGACTGTCGGGAGCATTTTTTTTAATGTAGGCATCGAGTTGTTTCGCTGTCAAAGCGGTCGGTTTCCGTAAATCCTGCGTTAGTGTTTTCGATTCAACGTACTGCATCGTTCGGTCATCTAACGACGCTGGTGCTTCCCCGGCTGTGATCAAACCGCCGAGTCCGGCATCGGCGACGATGTAATGCAACAGACGATCGCCTTGCTTTTCATAGTAGGACCGGTTACTGGATTGTTCAAGCGGGTAAAGAGTCAGCCGATCGGAAGCAACGTAACCGGTCAGACCGGCAATTTCAACCCGGCTGACGGAATCTGTGTACGCAAGCAGGGAAAGACGGCTGCCGGGGGCGATATACGTATGTCGTTTTTTTAGAGCGCGGTCGGTGTAGATGTTCAGCGTCTGATTCGGCTTGACGATGCCGATCCCGCTGCCGGTCAAATAGATATAACGTTCATCCGCCGTCCGTTTGACGGCCCCGCGGCGTCCGTCGATAAAGGCCTTCGCTTTTTCGGCAGAATCGAATTCTTCTTCCCGGATGACTTTCCCGTCCCGATATAATTCCGCAACATAAGGAGAAGCCGGAGGAAGAATGGTTTGCGGTTTCTCCCGTAACAGCAGGAACAATCCGCAACCGAGTAAGAAAAAGAAGACAAGCCCCTTGAAAGAACCCGTTCGACGGACCGGGCGGGCGGGGCGAATTGTACGTTTAGTCAAAAAATCACGTCCTTCAAAAAAATCAATCGACAACCTGGGTAAAGAATAGGTAACCTAACAAAGAATGGAGGGAAGTCTGTGTTTATCGGATATCGAACGTTAAAAACCGCTGTTGCAGCGGCACTGGCGATGTGGATTGCGGAAAAGATGCAACTGGATTACTACGTCTTTGCAGCCATCATCGCCATTTTGAGTATTCAAGCGACAAGAAAAAAATCATTTCGGTCGTCATATGAACGGATCATGGCGTCCATTCTCGCGATTGGACTTGGTTTTGTCATCTTCGAAGTCATCGGCTACCGTCCGATTGCAATTGCACTTTATTTCATTCTATTTCTTCCACTGACGCAACGTCTCCGCCTGCAGGACGGTTTTATCACGAGTGTCGTCATTCTCACCCATCTTTACGTCGCACAGCAATTGAATCTGGCCATCTTTTTAAACGAAATTTATTTGCTGCTGATCGGTGTCGGTGTAGGACTACTCGTGAACATGTATATGCCGAGTCTCGACCGGACGATTGCCGAGCGACGGTTGCAGATCGATCAACGGATTGCCGCCTTGTTCTTTGAAGTCGCAGCCGCGATTGAAACGGGATGGATCAATCGGCATTCGTTGACACTGCACGAGACGGAACGGCTGTTGAAGGAAGGAAAGGATGCTTCGCTGAAACGGATGGGCAATGCCATCGGCCGACGGAATGATGATGAAGACTACCTGTATTTCCGAATGCGTGAACAACAGTTTGAATTATTAAACGGAATCGTCCGCAACGTCGATGATCTTGTCCTCGTCGTAGAAGAAGGAAAAAAAGTCGCCGGCCTGTTCCGGACAATTGGTGACAATGTCCGACCCGATGCCGACGCAACGTTATTTTTAGCGGAACTCGAACGACTGCTCGAAGAGTTTCGCGAGTCACCGCTCCCGAAGACACGGGATGAGTTTGAAGTCCGGTCCGCATTACTGCATATGTTGCAGGAAGCAGAGCAGTATTTGCAATTAAAGCAACGATTCGTCAATCAGAAGAGGTAAAACATCGTCGAGGCAAAGGTGCCGAGCAGGAAAATCGTCAAAATCGTAATCGTCGTCCACTTAATGATTCGTTGTTGTTTTGATGGTTTTGCCATAGCAAGACCGCTCCTTTCATACTTCCATTGATTATAGCCATTGTACAAACAACGCTTGCGAAGTGCAAATCTGCCTATAGATGGTATACTAAAAAAGCGCTAGATGAACTGAAAAAATGAGGAGGAATGCAACATGGTTAATGAGCAACGTGTGCTCGACACCTTTTTAGAACTGGTCCAGATTGATTCGGAATCAAAAGAAGAGGCACAAATTTGTGCCCATTTGAAAGAGACGTTTACGGCACTGGGGTGTGACGTATTCGAAGATGACGCTTCATCGAAAACCGAGCATAAAGGGAACAACTTAATCATCACGCTTCCGGCAACAAAAGACGGCGTCGATAAAATTTATTTCACTTCCCATATGGATACGGTTTTCCCGGGACAGGGAATCAAACCAATCATCGAGGACGGTTACGTGAAGACGGACGGAACGACGATTCTTGGGGCAGATGATAAAACGGGGCTTGCTTCGTTGATCGAACTGGTCCATGTCTTAAACGAAACGAACCAGCCGCACGGGAAAATTCAATTCGTCATTACGGTAGGGGAAGAATCAGGCTTAGTCGGCGCTATGGTTCTCGATCCTTCGAAGATTGATGCGGATTACGGTTTTGCTTTGGACTCGGACGGTAAAGTCGGAGACATCATTACGGCTGCACCAACCCAAGCGAAAGTAAATGCCAAAATTTACGGTAAAACCGCTCATGCCGGTGTGGCACCTGAAAAAGGAATTTCGGCCATCACGATTGCAGCAAAAGCGATTGCCAAAATGCCGCTCGGCCGCATCGATGAAGAAACGACAGCAAATATCGGACGCTTCAGCGGTGGTGGTCCATCGACCAACATCGTATGTGATTACGTGGAAATCTTTGCCGAGGCCCGTTCGCTCGTTGCGCCTAAAATGGAAGCTCAAACAGCGAAAATGAAAGCGGCGTTTGAAGAGGTTGCCGCTGAATTTGGCGGACGTGCCGAAGTCGAAGTTAAAGTCATGTATCCTGGTTTCAAATTTGAAGACGGTGATCAAGTTGTCGAGGTTGCGAAAGCAGCGATTACACAACTCGGTCGGACACCACGTCTCTTGCACTCTGGCGGGGGATCAGATGCAAACGTGATTGCCGGTTTCGGTATTCCGACTGTCAACCTGGCTGTCGGCTATGAAGACATCCATACAACGAACGAAAAAATGCCGATTGAAGAACTCGTGAAAACAGCAGAATTGTGCGTGACGTTAGTCGATTACATCACAAATAAATGATGACAGACTAAAAAGAGTGTACCGCGACATTGCGGTACACTCTTTGTTCGTTTACGATTAAGTTAATTGAGGACGTTCGAAAAATTCCATCGACTCCAGAATGAGTTCCTCGGTACAGAGTAAAGTCGTTGCGATTTCTTGAAGTTGAATCGATTTTCCGTACTGTTGCCGATAGTTCTCGTTCAATAAACGAGCAGCTTGTACGACACGTGCATAAGTCCGTTCGATTTTGGTCATGGAAAAAACCACCTTTCGAATCAGTATAGGCCCATTTTAGCATGCTTCGGACCGAGAAAGGTGTATTTTATGTATAAAAAATGCTAATTTTACGAAAAGGGGAAAAAGATGGAATTTTATTTTTTAGGGACCGGTGCAGGAATGCCGTCCAAACAACGGAATGTGTCTGCGATTGCGCTCTTACATCCGAAAATGACCTGGTTGTTTGACTGTGGAGAAGCGACACAACACCAAATGTTGCACAGTCCGATTAAACCGCGCAAAGTCAGTACGATTTTTATTACACATCTGCATGGAGATCATATTTTCGGTCTTCCCGGCTTCATCAGTACGCGGGCTGCACTCGAAGGAACGACGTTATTAACGATTTTCGGTCCAAAAGGAATCAAGGAATGGCTCGAGGCAACTTTGCGTATCACCGGTACGTACTTACGTTATCCGCTTGATGTCATTGAAGTCGAAGCCGGTCAGACCTATGAGCAGGAAGGATTTCACATTCACGTTGAAGCGTTGGAACATCGCTTTTTAGCCTACGGTTACCGGATTGAAGGTCAGGAAGAAAAAGGAGCTCTGCACGTTGAAGCGCTGAAACAACTGGGTGTCCCTTCAGGACCGCTCTATCGACAAATCAAACAGGAGGAAACGTTTGTTTTCGAGGGAACGGAATATCAGTCAACGGATTTTCTCGGAGAACCGAAGCCGGGCATCAAGTTGGCGGTATTAGGAGATACGGTACCGTGTGAAGGAAGCCTTCGGTTGGCGGAAAAAGTCGATGTTCTTGTCCACGAGGCGACATTTGCCGATTCGGAACAGGACCATGCAGGACGATTCGGTCATTCAACAGCCAGACAAGCGGCTGAAATCGCTTTGAAAGCAGGGGCGAAGAAACTGTTGTTGACGCATATTTCGGCGCGGTATGTCGATCAGGAACAACGGTTGGAAGCGGAGGCGCGGGAAGTATTTGAAGAGTCATACCTCATGACGGATCATCAATCTGTCGTGATTAAGGGGTAACCAACATGGACTTTCTTATCCAATGGTCATTGTTTCTGTTAGCAAGTATCCTGCTCGGTTTCTTTTTAGAAAAACGGACGGAAAAAGAACAATATCTTTACCTGAAGTTTGTTTTTTATGCTTGCTTAGGATCAGTGTCGTTTCCTGTTTACGATATTCAATTGCCGCTTGGCATTATTTTGTTTCTGATTGTCCTGCATCCGAAAAAAAATTCACGGTACAAACGATATATGGCCTTATTCGGATTCCTCTTTTTTCTGCTTCAGCTCATCATGGGACCGTTTGATACGTTTACGCTGCGGGAAGAAACGCAACAAATGGGACAGGTCACGATTACGGATGAATCCTTTGATACGCTGATGACGCACATTGACCGGCGGATCGGAGATGACTCTTTGCGACTTGAACAAAGTCAGTTGTTATTTGATCAGGGAGGTAACTTGCGGAATGCGACATTTGAGTTGATTGCGAAAAGTCCGAAACGGTTCATCCGGTACGAAGTGTCGTATCAGGAAGTGACGGGCACATTAACGTATCGTCCCCGGGAAGAAGTCCTGACGCGTTCGCTCGAGGTTTATTATCAAAAATTAATTGATGCTTCAACCTCGTTTCAGACATTGAAGACGTTATCCATCAAACAGATTCTTCATGAATCGAAGACTCCGTATGTCGAGATGGATTTGGACGGGTTGTATGAAACGTTCAGCTTACAGGATGCGACAGTTCTCTTGATTAACGATCAAGGCGAACTGATTCCGTATGTCAACACGGGAGACGATGTGTTAGCCAACGCGATTCGATTGACGTACTTGCGTTCTGACGGTCAATCGTTACGGGAAAAAACCATACTTTTATACAATTACAGTTTTGAGACCTCAAGACGAAAAGGAGTCGTACGATGAAAAAATGGATATTGATCGGGGGAGTCCTCCTCCTGGCAGGATGTGCGGAACAACCGACAGATCAAGCTGCTGAATCAAAGAAGTGTGAACGTTTGGTAGAAGTATCGGTCGTCAATCATGCAAGTGATAAGACATTATATGAAAAAGACATGTGTCTCAAGAAATCAGAGACGGCACTTGATGCGTTAGAAGAAACGGATCTTCCAGTCGTCAAAACCGGTAAGGGTGAGATGGCATACGTGACGGCCGTTGACGGCATCCGTGAAAAATCAGCCGGAGCAAGCAGCGGCTGGGTGTTCGGCGTCAATGAAAAACCGGCACAAGTCGGGGCAGGGGCGTATCAATTAAAAGACGGCGACCGTCTGGAATGGCGATTTGAAAAAGATGCAATGGCTTATTTTCAGTAAGGCGGAACGGGAGCGACTTCATCCACTGAATGTCGCTCTTTTTTTAGTGGCGATGTTATCGGTCCCGTTTTTTTTGCAGACGCATGTCAGCATTCTGATTGTCTTGAGCGGACATCTACTGTTCTTTACGTGGATTCGGCAATGGAATGTCCTGCGTTATTTAACCTTACCCTTGATTTATATCGGAATGATGTATGTTCCTTTGCTTGTCGGTGCTTCCGTTGATCCATACGGAATTTGGTTGACCGGTCTGACGGTGGCATTGTTCGTAACATCCAGTCAACTGACCTTCACCCTGGTCCGGCTCGATCAAATGGGGCCGTTATTCCGAGTTTTACCGCGCCTGACCCGTTTGACGGGAATGGTTTTGGCAATCTTACCTTCATTGCTCCGGACGTGGCCGGAAGTGAAAATGAGCCATGCCAAACAACCGCTGGCGGAAAAGATGGAACGGGTGGCACTGTACCATCTGTTGCCCGTCGAAGCGGTCCCCAGTTCGTTACGGCGTTTGACGCGTTCTGATTGGATGACCGGGCTTTTAATTACAGGAATGTATCTTGCCTTCTGGTCTCCTGTAGCAGTAGTAGCCGCTTTAGTGTTACCCGGACTGTTGATGTTCTCGAAAGGAGGGATACGCGATGCCTACCATTATTACCGACGAAACAGGGTCACGTAAGCGTCTGGAACAACTGGCTTATGCGGCCGGGACAGAAGTGATTCAACCGGATCGCCTGCTGCATGGCCGTGTCCGCGATATGTTGGCGACAACCAGTCTGTTCGTCGCTGGAGAACTGGCGACGTTACTCGGCTTAGAAGCTTTCTTTGACCGGGAGACAAGTGAATTATCCTCGGGAGAACAGCAACTGGTCTCGCTCGGGTATACCTTGTCCGGCTTACCGGAAAAAATCTTCTTGGCAGAGCCATTTTTATTTTTAGATCAAGTCCGCAAAACCCGGCTGATGCTGTTGTTCGAGGAAATCGAGCGCCGTTTTTCCTGCCATATCACCTATTCCGTCATTCAACAGCAGCCGCTTGAAAAGCTGGATGGAATAGAACCGGTCAAAGGAAAGGTCATCGATGAGATATGGCGCATCCGGCACCGCTATCCGTTACAGGAAAAGTATGCCTTGTCGGTTGAACGAATGTCCTTTCACCTGGGGGAACGGGTGGCACTGATCGGAGCCAACGGGAGTGGAAAATCAACCTTGCTCCGTCTGTTACTCGGTGTGGAACGGCCGCTGTATGGAAAGGTCAAGCGGACCGGCGAAAAATGTTATGTTCCGGCGCATCCGGCGCTTGCACCTGTTCTCGATGAGCCGACCGCTACGTTTTCCGAACAAAAACAACAATTGATGGAACGGCTCTCCTGGAAGGAAGTAGCCTGTTATTTTGATGAACCGACGGCCGGATTAACCAATCGGCAACGGTCTGCGTTCATTCAAAATATGCTCGATCATCCGGATCAATTGATTGTATTCGCTACGCACGATCCTGATTTGATTTTTTATGCGACCCGAGTCGTCTATCTGGTTCAGGGGGAAATTGCTTTTGACGGTCCAACTTCGACTTTCATCGAGCAAAGCAGGTTATACGAATGGAACTGATCGGAGCAGCAGTCCTCATCATTAGTGTAGTTGTTTTATCTTTTGAAAAGCGTCCGATGTCAGAGGCGATGCTTCGGTTCATTGCGCTGGTCACAGCGGCAGCGATTGTCGGACGGCTGATTTTTGCGAGTATTCCGAACGTCCAGCCGGCGACGGCACTGGTCCTTTTGGTCGCTGCCTGTGTAGGACCGGTCACCGGCGCCATTGTCGGGATGCTTGTAGTCGTGTTGACGAGTTTATTTTTAGGAAGTGGTCCTTTCGTATTATTTCAAATCATTGCCTATTCGGTCATCAGTCTTTTCTGTATTTTGCCGGGCATGCAGACGCGGTGGATTCTAACGGCTTATGGACTGGCGGCAGGTTTTTTTTATGGATGGATCAGCAATTTGGGTTTTTTGATCTTTACGGACTTTTCGCGGGAAGCGTTTTTTACACTCCTTTTGACAGGCGGTTTTTTTGATTTGTTGCACGGTGTTTCGAACGCTGTTTTCATCTGGTTGCTGTATCCGATTTTTTTACGGATTCTGCACTCGTTTGATGGAAAAAAGGGTAAATGATAAGTAATCCCATTCGATTGGAGTGAAACGTGATGCTGAGTTCGCCGCTGTCCATAACGTATCTCGTCGGGTTGTTACTTATCGCTGGTTTGGGTCTGGCATTTGGGAGTATTTTATTGTTGAAGGGAACGATTCGGGGGCGGTATGCAGGATTTTATTTACTGGCAGCAGCCATTTTTCCCGGAGCGATGCTGATTACATCTGCAGAAGGCGGATTAGTCGGGCATCTCTTTTTTGAAACGGATCTCTTCTTGTCGATTGTCGCCTGGTTATTAGTCCTGTCGAGCGGTTATTTGGTCATGGTGACGGGAGCCGTCACGCTTCGGTATGTATACCGCTACACCTCGATTCCGAAAAATGTTCAAAAATGGATGACGGATCATATGCATCGTCCGAAACCGAACTGAATCAAAGAAGACGTCCGTTCTTTTCCGGTATGGAAAGAACGGACGTCTTTTTTAATGTCTGGATCAGTTGGAGACTGCGAATTCTTCAACCGGCGTTTCTTGTTGTTGCTGATCCGGATTTTGAATGCGTCCCGTGACTTCCGTCAAAAGGCGGCGCGGCAGGAATTTTGCAAATGTCACCATGGCGCGGTTGCTCGCTCCCGGTACGACAACCCGTTTGCCTTTCAACGTTCCCCGGTATCCGGCAAAGGCGACGAGGTGGGACGGCATGCTTTTGAAAGGTAACGTAATCTGTGCACGGTCAAAAAAGTTCGTATCCGTCGGTCCCGGGCAAAGGCAGGTGACCGTCACACCCGAACCGTCCAGTTCAGAAGCGAGTGCTTCGGACAGCGACAGGACATACGCTTTTGTCGCGTAATAGACACTCATGTAAGGTCCCGGCATGAAGGCAGCAACAGAGGCCACATTCAAGATCCGGCCGAATCCGCGGTCAAGCATTCCCGGCACCAACCGTTTCGTCAGTTCCGTCAGGGCGACGACGTTGACATGGATGGAATTTAAATCTTCGGACGGATCGATTTCTGCAAAGCGGCCGGATGTCGCAAAACCGGCATTGTTGAACAACAGATCGACCGTCAGCTCATGTTCCTCAAGGAAACTGAGGATCCGCGAGACACTGTCCGGTTTTGAAAGGTCGGCTGCGAATGTATAAGCCTTGATTTGGTAACGTTTTTCAAGGACATGCTTAAGCTCCGTCAGTTTCTTTTCATTGCGGGCAATCAATACACAATCAAACCCGTCGCGTGCCGCCAAAACAGCCAAATCAAGACCGATTCCACCGGAAGCACCTGTAATCAAAGCGGTTTTTCGTAACATCTCATACTCCTCCATTCAATTGATGACTCATTCTCTAATCTTTATCATTCCCTATTGTTCCCTTGATTCCTGCTCGATAAGCATCTCCTTTTAGAAGTCCGCCGATTCAAGGTATGATAAAGAAAGGATACATCTACAGAAAGTGAGCTGAGTCTCTTGAGAAAAAATGTCACGATTGCTTTGTTATTAGCTACATTTTTAGCGGCGATTGAAGGTACGATCGTTGCGACGGCAACACCGGTCATGGCAAGTGAGTTAAACGGCGCGAAACTCGTCAGCTGGATTTTCGCCGGTTTCTTACTGTTCATGGCCGTCTCAACACCGATTTACGGGAAGATGGCAGACCTGTACGGAAGAAAACGTGTCCTGTTATTCGGAATCGGTGTCTTCACGGTCGCGTCGCTCGCCTGTGGATTGGCGCAATCGATGGAAATGCTGATTCTGTTCCGTGCCGCGCAAGGAATCGGAGCGGGAGCCGTCTTGCCGATTGCGATGACGATCATCGGGGATTTATATACATACGAGGAACGCGGAAAAATTCAAGGCGTTTTAAGTGCGGTTTGGGGAATCTCGGGTGTCGCCGGTCCGCTCGTAGGCGGTTTTTTAGTCGAGACGTTATCGTGGCGTTACATCTTTTTATTAAATGTACCGTTTGCTCTGATTTCATTCATCATGATTGTTTTGTTTTATAAAGAAAATGTCACCGAGACGTCACGGAAGATTGATTACCGGGGAGCCATTTTATTTGCGACTGGCATGAGCGCGTTACTGTACGGATTATTATCGGGAAGTGAATCCGAATCATTTGCCGAGCCGCTGATTTTAATCAGTTTTGCAGTCAGTGTGATCCTGCTGTTCTGGTTTTACCGGGTCGAGAAAAAAGCGTCGGATCCGCTGTTGCCACCGGCGGTCATCCGGCATCCGGTCATTCTCGTCATCAATTTGGCGGTCTTCTTTTCTGCCTGGGTACTCGTCTCGATGTCGGCCTACATCCCGATTTTCGCGCAAGGCGTGCTCGGAAAAAGTCCGACGGAAGCTGGTTTTATGCTGATGCCGCTGTCGTTGTTTTGGACACTGACGGCAATCGTCGGCGGACGGACGATCGGAATTGCCTCGCCGCGCTACCGGACGATGACCGGAATGGGTTTACTCGTCATCGGGATGGCGATTTTAATTGGAATCGGCCGGGAATCGAGTGATGTCTTTATCTACCTTGCCGTTTCGTTGATCGGAATCGGTTTCGGACTAGCGCAACCCGTCTTTATGGTCGTCCTGCAGACTTCGGTCGACTGGTCGCTCCGCGGATCAGCGACTGCCGTCAACTCGTTTTTGAGTACGACCGGACAAACGCTTGGTGTGGCGATCTTCGGCACCTTGTTTAATGTGTCGATCATCCAGGCATTTTCCGACTCGAAACTGCTTTCTGGCTACTCGATTGATCCGTTTTTCCAGTCGGGTACGGCCTCCCGTTACGGAGCAGACGTTCAATCGGCCGCGGAACAAGCACTCGCAAACGGACTGCATCTCGTCTTCATCGGGGGCCTCGTCTGTGCCATTCTTGCCTTTTTCATGACCTTCCGACTGCCGAAAGTCCGTCCGGAAGATCCGACCAATTAAAAAATACCAGTCAGACAATCTTCTAACAGAAGACTGCTGACTGGTATTTATTTTTTATTCCGCAGTCGTCGCGGCATCTTGTTTGGCAAATTGTTCCCGGATATCACGTTCATTGCGGCGCAGGAACAGACCGATTCCGACGAGCAGTAAGGCAGCACCGGTGATTTGAATCCACGTCAATGATTCCTGGAACAGGAAGTATCCGAAAATCATTCCCCAAACGGCTTCCCCGAGAATCGTAATACTGACGATGCTGGCACTGACACGTGACAAGGCCCAATTGAATAAGTTGTGGCCGAGCAGTGTCGGGAAAACAGCGAGTAAAATATAGATTTTCCAATCGGTTTGGAATGAACCGACTAGATTGACCGATTGAATGAGCGAAAACAGTAACAGAACGACGGAAGACACGGCATAGACGCCGAATGAATACGTATTCGTCGAGACGCTTGTCCGGACGTGTTGACCGAGCAGCCAGTAACCGGCGACAAGAATCGTCGCAAGCAAGGCGAGTCCATCTCCGATCAGTGCTCTTGGACCAACCGCGATGTCACCATAAGCGACAAGTCCGCCGCCGATTAAAGCGACACCGACGAAAAAGAGAGCTTTTCTCGACGGATGCTGTTTGAAGAAGACGGCATTGCCGATCAAAACAAAAATTGGACTCGCGGTTACGAAGAGCGTCGAGCTGGCAACTGTCGTATAATCAAGGGACAGGAACCACAGCCAAAAATGACCGGCTAAGAGAATTCCGCTTAAAATCATATGTCGGATGGTCGTTGAACTGAGACTAAGTAATTCTTTCAGGTGAATCAACGGTAACAGTAACAGTGTCGAAAACAACATTCTGTAAAAAGCAACCGCTTCGATTGGGGTTTCGGCCCATTTAACGAAAATTGCAGATGTCGAGATAAAAAAGAGTGCCATGAATAAAGTGAAATAGGGCATGTTAACCTCCGCGTGTCTGAAGTAAGGAAATGAGGGTGAACCAATGCAATTAATCATTGCGGAAAAACCAAAACAAGCTGAAAAACTCGCAGCACCGTATCCATCGGTCAAGCGGGACGGATATATTGAAATCAAACCGTGTGACCGGTTTCCGGCGGGGGCAAAGCTTGCTTATGCCGTCGGCCATTTATGTGAACTCCAGGAACCGGCCCATTACGATGCCAAATGGAAACGATGGAACTATGACCATCTTCCGATCATCCCGGAACGGTTCGACTACCGGTTATCCCGGGGAAAAAGCAAAACCTTTCAAGTCATCAAGAAGTTACTGAACGAACGGACGACAACTTCCATCATTATAGCATCGGATGCCGAGCGAGAGGGAGAGGCAATCGTCCGATTGATTCTCCGATTGGCCAATAACGCAAAACCGATTCAGCGCCTTTGGATTTCCAGTCTGACACCACAGGCCGTTGATCACGGTTTCGCGAACCTGCTCGACGGCAAAGAAACCGAGAATCTGTTTCATGAGGCGATGAGCCGCGCCTGTGCCGACTGGTTAATCGGGATGAATGCTTCCCGGGCCTATACGACGCTGCTCAAGAAAAAAGGCATCGCCGATGTCTTTTCACTAGGACGGGTGCAGACGCCGACATTGTCATTGATCGTCGAACGGGAAAAACAAATTGAGAACTTCCGTCCGGAAACGTTTTTTGAAGTCGAGGCCGATTTTACCCGGTATACCGGAAAGTACATCAATCCGAAAAAACAAACGAAGATTACGGAACGGAGCCTTGCGGAAGCAATCGTTGCCCGAACAACAGGAACCGGTACCGTTGCAGCGGTCGAAAAGACGGAACAAGTCGAAAAACCGCCGTTCTGGTTCAGTTTATCGCTGTTGCAAACGGAAGCCAGTCGCCGTTTCGGACTCGGGGCAAAGGAAACGCTCGATATCGCGCAAAAACTGTATATCCGGGGCTGGATCAGTTATCCGCGGACGGATTCGTCTTTCGTCTCAAAAGACGAGGCGAGCCAGTTTCCGGCGATTTTAAACCGGCTCCTGAAACAGCCGGAGTATACCGAACTGACGGATCTCGTGACGAACAATCTGATGAATAATAAACGGTACGTCAATTCCGCGAAGGTCAGTGATCACTATGCCATCATCCCGACGGAAGAAGCGGGAGCCGTTGCGAAACTGTCCGGACGCGATGCGCAAGTCTATGATTTAATCGTCCGCCGTTTCTTAGCTGCCTTTGCAGCGGATGCCCGGTCGGAAAAAACGGAAATCATCACGGAACGGGAACAGGACCGTTTCCTGACGAAAGGCAGCCGGTCGCTTGAACTCGGCTTCAAGAAAGTCTTGAAAATCGAAGCAAAAGAGCAGGAGCTGCCGGCAGTGGAAGTCGGTCAGCCGGTACCAATCAAAGGAGCAAAGCTGCTCGAGAAACAGACGGAACCGCCAAAACGCTATACGGAAGGGACGCTGATTCTCGGAATGAAGACAGCCGGGAAAGTGCTCGGAAATGAACTGCAAGCCATCATGAAGGAAATCGAAGGCCTGGGAACAGAAGCGACACGCGCCGGCATCATCGACGGACTGAAACGCCGGGAATACATTCAAGTCAAGAAAAAAGAACTCCATCCGACAGCAAAAGGGCGGATTTTGATTGAAGCCGTCAGCGGCAGTATCCTCGCTTCCCCGGAGATGACGGCAAAGTGGGAAAGCCGGCTCGACCAAATCGGCAAAGGGGAAGCATCCGCGGCCCAATTTGTCGATCAGGCGAAGAAGCTGTCCCAGCATTTAGTCCAGGATGCGAAAACACGGGTGGAACAACTGGAAGTCGATCCGACGCAAGTTCCGGCTAAACGGGCGCGCGGCGCCACGAACCGGCCGGTCGGCATCTGTCCCGTCTGTCAGGCGGAACTGCTTGATCGTGGAAAGTTTTACGGGTGCAGTGCCTATCAGAAAAACAATTGCGGGTTTACCCTGCCGAAGACGATACTCGGGGCGCGTCTGACACAAACCGAGCTGAAAAAAATGCTCGCGAACGGAAAAACAAAACCGCTTGAGATGAAAAAGAACGGGCGGACTTTCCAGGCGATGCTGTATTTGGAACAACACCAATTGAAATTTGAGTTCGTGAAGGGAGAAGCTTGATGTATTACGATTTAATGGAGAATAAAACCTTTATCCCGATGTTTGAACAATTTTTAAAAGAGGGGACAAAGCTGACGGTCTGGTTTCCGAACGAAGTGACGATCGGGCAGGCGGATGCTTTGATCGAAGAAGCGGAGGAATTGTTCGGGGTGACGGCCGAAGTCATCGATGATCCGCAATCGTTCGGAAAATCCTTGCTGTTGCCGTATTTAACGGAGCAGGAAACCCGGGAAGACGATTTCGTCCGTTACGAAACGGTGATGACGGAAGAGGTGAAAGCAGTCTTACGGGAATTGACCTTGCCGATGATGACAGACGGTGATTTCGCCGTCCTCTATTCGTACCGGATTGACCGGCCGGATGGCTTTTTATTCGTCGAAGATTGGTTTAATGCGGAAGTTTCCTTAGAAACTTAACAAAAAAACGGAAACCCTCCTGGTTCGTGTTGCGTAAGAGTAACTATCACACGAAACGAGGAGGGCTTTTATGTCGTTTTCAGGAATCGCTTCATTGCTTAACGGCAACCGACTGTTGCTGTATATCGAAGGTGACGGTTTTTTTTCCGGAATGCCGGTTTTTATGATGATCTTTTTTGGAATCATCGTATGTATTTTCGTCATCGGTCTGTTTGCGATGATTACACAGGGTGCCTCGACACACAGTCTGACGAAGTCGCTCCGGCATCATGCCTCGGAACTCGTGACACCGTCGGAGGAAAGTGCACAGCGGTATCTGGATTATCTCCGCTCCTTGTCATCGTTTCCGGTCGAAAAGACGAATCTCGAACCGATTCGTTTGGCGAAAGGGATTCTATCGTTGATTCAACAGACGGATCAGGTACAGGAGGCAACGAAAAAAGACATCGCGGCACAATATGCACGACTCGGTGTGTTGATGGGGGATCCGCTCGCGGATGAAGAACCTGTCCGCCGTCATTCGAGTATGCATCATCATGACCACCATCAGATGCACGTCAATCAGCAACAGAACGATCACTCCAATCATTCTAATTTTTAATGGTTTGGAGCCGACTCACGAGTCAGTCTCTACAAAGAAAAGGGTGACGGATTCCAATTCCGTCACTCTTTTTTCGTTAAAAAAGATCACCCGGTTCACGCGACTCCTGCAGGAAAAAGTACAAGTTGGGCTGTCAGAGACAAACCGGCTTGTATCTCGCCTGAGAAAAGGGCGTGAAAGAACGAGTGATGCCTTTTGGAATCAGCTCCTTTTAACAAATCGTCCTAAAATCCCCCATTTTTTGAAATCTCTTTGTAACATACAAGCATTTAGATTAAAGTTAGATGAAAAGTAATCTTTTTTGAGCATATTTAGTGGTTTTGCCTAAAAAACCTTTAGAATAAGGTTTAGAAACAATTAGTTTAAATTTTTACAAGTAGAGGGGGATGAATAGATGAAGTCATGGCTTAATCGAACGATTGGACGCCAAATTATGTCTGCCTTCTATATGGTTATCTTGACACTCGTGCTGACCTCAGCCGGCGTTTATTTTTATACGAAAAGTCAGGTTCAGACATCACGTCAGGAACTGCTGACATTAAACGATCATCGGACACGTGCGACGAACTTATATGAATCATGGCAAAGTCTTCAGTATGAAATGCGCGGATTCGTCTTACTGGGCGATGAAGCAATGCTCGAAGAAATTGAACGGAAAAAGGATAATATCAATCAACAAACGACCTGGTTTGAGAAAAATGCCCGTTTTAAAGAAGAAAAACAGTATGCAAAAGACGCCCGATCGCTGTACACGGCGTACACACAACGTGTCATGCCGAGTCTGACGAACTACGTTGCTGCCAAAAAAGACGGCGACGTAACCGAACCGTTCCTGCAGATGGCAACGCTCGGAAAAGTCACGCAGGCGCCTAAGCTCGATCCGAAACGGAAATTCAACATCAAGACGAAAAGTGCGGCTGATATGAGCTCAAGTATCGTCGACATGGAGACCGTCTTTACAAAGTACCGCAACTCATTAAATAAACAAGAGCTCGCGGCCCAAGAAAAGCTCGGAAAACAGGTTAACGCTTCACAGATATTGGGATTTGTTAATCTTGCTGTCCTGCTGTTGATCATTGCCTTGCTCGTCCGACCGTTCGTTTCGCGGTTGACCGGCCAGTTGCGTCAATTGAACCGGGAAAGCAGCCGTCTCGCCCGAGGCGAGGACGCGACACCGATCAAGGTCGTAAATGCCCGGGATGAAATCGGCGAACTGACGACCAACTTCAATCAGATGGCTGCCTCGATTTCTTCGCAGAAAATGCAACTCGTGTCGAGTAACGATGAATTGCAGAGTCAGCAGGAAGAACTCGTTGCCCAGCAGGAAGAGCTGCAGATGCAACAAGAGGAACTCGAAGAAGCACTCGACACTACGTTGCGAAACGAAACGCATTTGCGGTATCGCAACGAGTTGACGGAAACGCTCGCTTCCCGTGAGACGTTGACGGCGTATCCGGCCATCATTGAAAAGTTGATTACGATTACAGATGCCGAGCTCGGGGCGATTGTTTTCCTTGACGATGACCGCTATACGGATATCGTATCGTACGGTATGACACCGGATCAGCAACATCAGTTGTTACACTCTTCGATTTCGTTACTGGAACGGGCACGGATGCACAAGCATGCTGTCCGTTCGACGAAACAAGTGACGAGTGATCATCCGTTGCCGTATCCGTACAGTATGTATGAAACGGTCGTTCCGGTCATGGATCCGTCGACCAATACGATGATTGCTAGCATTTATCTGGTCCGTTACCGGGACCAGTTCAATGAAGAACAAACGGAAGAAATTTGGTCCTTCTCCCGGCAATTGGCCTTGTCCCTGCTTCGGATGCGGGTGTTTGATGAAATCGAGCGGGAACGCGAGAAAACATCGAAGTTGTTGCACTCAATCCGTGAAGCGGTCATTTATATCGAAGATGACAAGATTTTTGCCAATAAACCATTATTGGCCTTATTCCATCATCCGTCCCACGATCAATTTAACGAGGGGTTGATGACACTTGATGTCAAAATTGAAGAGTTGGCTGTCCAGGTCGACCAGCACGAGGCGTTTCTCGAATATATGAACCGAGTCTGCCGCCACGACATTCCGACTGAAGGCTTGTCTTTATCCTTAAACAAAGAGGAACGGTTCGTTCAAGTGTACGCGGAAGGCATTCAATACGGCGGCCGTTTCCGGGGAACGATGCTTGTCCTGCGGGACGTGACGATCGAAACCGGTATCGACCGGATGAAGTCCGAGTTCGTGTCGACGGTATCCCATGAGTTGCGGACGCCGCTTGCCTCGATCTTTGGTTATACCGAGTTGATGCTCGCAAAAGACTTGCCTGTCGATCGTCAGCAACGGTACTTGACGACGATTCATTCGGAGACGCAACGTCTGACGAGTCTCGTCAATGATTTTCTTGATGTTCAGCGCATGGAATCCAGTCAGCAACAGTATCAGTTTGTAAAACTCGATCTTCGGAACTTGATTCAGGAAGTTGCCGAATTCCATGCCGGTTCAACGAGTCATCACCAATTGACACTCGAAACCGGGGACCGGCCGCTTCGTTGGATTGAAGCGGACGAACCAAAAATGCGGCAATTATTCGGGAATTTGATTAATAATGCCATTAAGTATTCACCGGACGGCGGAGAGATTGAGCTTAAGCTGGAAGAGCTGGAGGACCGGTTACGGATCCAAATCATTGATGAAGGAATCGGGATTCCGCAACACGCCTTACCGGAACTCTTCAGTAAGTTTTACCGGGTCGATAATTCCGACAGTCGGAAAATCGGCGGGACCGGTCTTGGCCTTGCGATCTGCCAGGAAATCGTCCGGGCCCATGACGGGTTGATCCATGTGGAATCAACAGAAGGGAGCGGTTCAATCTTTACGATTGAACTGCCGTTCGAACAAATCAGTTCGCTTGAAACGATTACCGGAACGGAACACGCGAAAGACCATAAAAGATAAGCAGATTGAAACAGCAGCAGACAACGGACTATCCGTTGTCTGCTTTTTGGTGTAAAACGATTCGGAAGAAACAGTAACGGGAAAAGTAAAAAACAGGTGACAGAATATTATTCAAAAAGGAGGAATTCACTGTGAAACAGATACGACCGCCTTGCTAAGTTCGACTTCGACGGAATATTCAACTGCTGTATCTGAATCGTTGTTTGACCGCATGTCTGCCGGCTTACGTTATTGAGCGGTTGTTTTGGCAACAACGTGGCATGACGGTGCAGGACGTCGTGTATGCTGAAATCGTGTTTGCCCTGACGGTGATGATGCTAGAAGTCCCATTTGGTTTGTTCGCTGATCGGTTGGGACGGAAAATCAGTCTGCTGACAGGAACCCTATTTGAAACGTTATCGTTTGTAATCTTGCTTCACGCGTACGACCTGTCGTCCTTTTTACTCGCGATGGTGTTAGCCGGAATCGGAAGTACTGCTGTCAGCGGAGCGGAAGAGGCATTGATTTACGAAACGATGGAGCAACTAGGGGGAAGGGAGCATTTTGAGAAAACGATTGGTCGGATAAACGCGGCAGGCCTTGCAGCAACCGGTAGTGCGGCGCTGATTGGAGCATGGCTTGCGACATCGTATGAGCTGACAGTGCATTATCATCTCTCGCTTGGTTGCTTGACGGCGGCTGTTTTCGTCAGCTACTTGTTGACTGAACCGGACAAATCCGGACGACCGGCAGTTTCTGTTACGCGTTACAACTGGCGTCGGTGGAACTTTGTTCCTTCGTTCATCCGGATGACGTTACTCAGCATTTCGTTTGGGGCGACATTGACGTTCTTGGATGAGTTTTGGCAATTGTATGTTCAGGATCAAGGTATTTCCGTCTCCTGGTTTGGGATTATCTTGATTGGCTTGATGGTTGCCCAGGGACTCGGTAATCTTTTGCCTAAACCGGACCGTCCGTTCGTCCCGCTCAGCGTTCTTCTACTTGTGTATGGAGGCGGTTTTATCTTACTCGCTGTGATGGACAGTCGATGGTCCGTCCTTGTCTTGATAGGGCTGTTTTTGATTTACGGTTGGTCGGAACCAGTCCTGACGACATGGATGCAGGGCATGTTGACAGATGATGTTCGGGCGACCGGCAGTTCAATACTGTCGATGCTTGAGAGTGTGGTGACGATCGGTATCGGATTGGGGTTTGGCCAAATCAGTCAAAGTTCAGGTCTTGGCGGAGCCTATTTCTCGCTTGGACTTGTCTGTCTGTTGATGGGAACAGGATTGCTGGTATTTCATCAAAAAAGATAGCAACGAAAAGGTGAAAAAGAGAGGTCTTTTCCAGGTGGGATACCTGAAAAAACCTCTCTTTTGTGTGCTTGTCTTATGAGATGCGCTGTTTCTGCTTGATCGCAACGGCATCAGGCAAACGCCGGGCTGCCGGGAACATCAGCAGAGCGACCGCGGCCGCGATCCAGTAGACGGTCTCGATACTCAAACGGTCCGCAAGTAATCCGAACAGCAGACTGCCGAGACAAAAGCTGAGCGTATAGAAGGTTTGTTGCATGCTGTAGACATAAGGTAAGCGGGCGGCTGGCGTCGCTTCCTGTAAACGGGTAGTCAGCTCAATCGCCCGTAGTTGGCTAGAAGCGCCCTGCAACACACAGGCGACAACGGCAAAGACGACAGACGGTGCAAAAGCAAATAAGACGGTGGCTCCAACCGATAACGCCACACTCAGTGTTAACAGGGAAGCAGACTTGGTCCGGCGGAGCATGTAATAACTGCCGCCGATCATGCTGAGCAGGTAAAAGGCATTTAAGATGCCCCACCAGCTGTCAGATACATGGAGATGCGTATCAATATAAACAAGGAATAACGCTGAAATCCAGGCGGTACTGGTAAAGGCGTCGATGCCGAGCAATGTCGTATTCAGCCGGGCCGGTTCAGTCGACCATGTATAGCGGAAGCTCGACCGGAACGATGGTGTTTCCTGCATTTCTTCGACAGGATCCGCGAGTTGACGGACCTGATGACGAAACAGACCGGTCCAGAGACTTGCCAAAACAAACAAACCGAATGAAATCGTCAGGACGAGATCGGGGGAGCCGAGGCTGACAAAAATCGCACCGAGCGGCCACATTACCAGTTGAACAACTTGGTTTGTCCCTTGAACCAGACTGTTGGCTTTTTGAAGATTATCCGTGATGCGCGGCAGGAAGGCACTTTCGAGCGGTCGGGCAAATCCGTCGAGAAAGGCAATCCAGACGACGCATCCAAGCAGATAACCGAACGGTAAATCAAAAAATACAATCAGACCGAGGCTGATCGTTTTTAAAAGCTGACTGGATAACAAAAGCGAAGCATGACGGAACCGTCTTGCGAGATCGGCAAAGAAAAATCCGCTGATCGTCATGCCTGCTGTCACGGCAATCGGGAATAGGGCAGCAGTGCTGGCCAGTCCGGTTTCAGCATACAGGGTAGCGATGAGAGCGACGATGTAGAGCGCATCTCCCGCATTTGCTACCCACTGGCTGACCAGTAAAGTTGTAAATCGGTTCATCTATAAAACCTCCACATCGTTCGTATTTAGTTAGTGGGTGGGTAAATAGATGAATTTACATCGGTCAGCCTCATTTCGCGTTTTTTTTGATTATATAAGGAAAAAAATGGATTGTCAATGGAGTCGGGAAAATGAGGTCAATGAACTCAGACCGGGCGCTGTTTTTTGAGAGCCCGCATGTTGAGGGCGACGAATAACACAACAAATCCTGCCAGTACGACAAGATCGACCCAAATGTCCTGCAATCCGTAGCCCCGAGTCATGATATTTTGCAAGGCGTGCGCAGCATAAGTCAACGGCATCAACCGGTTGATGACTTCCACCCAAATCGGCGCATCACTCAAATCAAACAGTCCGCTGAAAAAGATCTGAGGTACGATTGCTAAAGGAATGAACTGAATCAATTGAAATTCCGTCCGAGAAAAACTCGACAGTAGTAAACCGAGTGACAAGGCGACACTTGCCGTCAAAAGATTGACGAACAAAAGCAGGAAGTAGTTCCCCTGTTGCGTCACGTCAAGTACGTTGACGATGAACAGTTGGATGAGAATCGTTTGAATCGTGACGAATAAAAAGAAACCGACGAAATAACCGAAGACAATGCTCGACCGTTTGAGCGGAGTCGCAAGTGTCCGTTCCAGTGTGCCGCTCGACCGTTCCCGTAAAAAGCTAATACCGGCAATGATGAAAACAAATAAGAAGATAAAAAAGCCCATTAAGGCAGGAGCGATTTGGTCAAACAATTCAGCGTCCGGATTGCCGTATAAAAACTGGATGTCGGGTTTAGTGACGGCCGGTGCGACAGGTTGCGGTGTTTCAAACGTTTGATTCGTCAACTGGGTCAGCTGTTGCTGTAACTGTTTAACGGCTGCCGTAAGTTTCGTATTGGCAGCAGACGCTTGTTGTCCTTGAATCGTGATCAAGGTCTCCTGGATGACTTGGAGCGCTGCTGCATTTTTTGAAATATCGCCGCCTTCAATCAAAATCTGCGGCTGATTCTGTTGAAAGGTGATCAGGGCATCGATTTCGCGATCCTTCATAGCGGTGACACCGGCCGTTTTGTCTGTAAAGGTACGGGTATCGGTTTTTGTTTTTAACGTATCTTGAAAGGCTGTCGGAAGATCGACCGTACCGATCGTCACATCATCCGAGCTCGAGCCGAGAATCGTTGACAGTAAGAACAGGACAAACAGCGGAGCGAGAAACATCATCGCAATCGTCCGTTTATCCCGAAAAATTTGTGAAATGACACGTTCCGCTACCGTCAGAGTTTGCATCAGACTCGCTCCTTTTGAATGAAAGCTTCGTCGATGGAACCAAAGCGCTGAATCAGATCATCCGGTGTACCGGCTTCGATCAGGCGGCCGTGCTGAATCAACAACAGACGATCGCAACGCTCGGCTTCATCCATGACGTGTGTCGTGACGAGTACTGTTACACCGGATTGACGCAGTTGTTCAAATTCATGCCAAAATGTTTTTTTGAGCGCAGGATCAATCCCGACTGTCGGCTCATCGAGCAGTAAAAGACTCGGTTCATGAATCAAAGCGATGGCAAGACTGAGCCGCCGCTTCATTCCGCCGGAAAACTGATGAATCGGGCGATCAGCATCTTTTTTTAAATCGACGAATTCAAGGACGGTTTCGATCCGGGCCCGGAGCCGTGCTTTTTTCAAACCGTACAATTTTCCAAAGTATTTGAGATTCCCTCTTGCCGTCAAGTCTTCATAGAGCGCATCAGATTGTGCCATATAACCGATTTTCTCGGCTTGTGCGAGTGAGGGTTGTCGTGTTCCGAGAACGGTAATCGTCCCGGTCGTCGGTTGCTGCAGACCGATCAAGGACTTGATTAAAGTCGTTTTGCCGGAGCCGCTTGGTCCGATCAATCCGACGATTTCCCCCCGACCGATTGAAAACTGGACATCGGTCAAGACCGTTCGTTTTCCGAATGTCTGTGAGTAATGGGTTACATCAATCATGCCATCACATCCCTTCTACTTCTTTATACCCACTTCGCTGCTTGACGATGAAGGATCCGCCTGTTTTTTTTCGGAACGCGGCCGATCCCAAAGTAAACGGACCGTTACATAAAAATAAACGGCAGAGATGATATAAAAGAGACTACCAATCGTCAAAAAATCAATCAGATAACCGGCGGCGATGATGCCGAGCGCCGACCAGAGGGACGTCTTAAAGTGATAGCGGCCGATTGTCTGACCGACCGTTGTCAGAGCGAGCTCCTGCCGGGCGAGAATGGTTTTTTCCGTATTCTTTTGGAATGCCCCGAGTATTCCCATAATGATTTGAATCAGGTAGACGTGACTGATGGACGTGACGATCGGAACATACAATAAAATCAGTGCCATACCGAACGTATGGAAAATCAGCAGGGACCGGTCGCCGAACCGGTCGCTTAAACGACCGATACCGAGATAGGCGAACGCTGACGTCAGCGTGAAGAGACCGTAGGCCAGACCGAACTGGGCATAGGAATCCCCGATTTGCCGGACGAGTAACAAATAAAAGGGGAAAATGATACTGCTGCTCATTAAGATCATACTTTGAATACGAACAAAAAGTGGATAATTCATCGTTGTCTCCTTACTTCAAATAGTCCAGATAGAATTGGTTCATGAAAAGTCCTTTGGGATCCTGCCGTTGTTTCGCGGCTTTAAAAGCAGCGGCATTCGGATAGGCTGCGGTGAACTGATCGCGTGTCGCAAACGGATAGTACGGCAGGTAGTAACTGCCCTGATGTTCGAGTGTCGCATCGATCAATTTCTGGACGATCCGCTTCGTTTCGTTGATGGATGCCGGATCCGTTTCCGTATTGATCAGCCAGACGAGGGCAAACATATCCTGTTTGGCATAAGACAAGGCGGCCGTTCTATCCTGCTCGACATAGCGGATCGTAATGTTTAAGACATTTAATTCGTCGGTCGTTAAAATCGTCCGCAACTGATCGATATAGGAAACAAACGAATCAACCGGAACAAAATATTCCTGGAGTAACTCCGTCCGGCCGGGACTGATATATTCCATGAAAGCACTGTCGGACCGCATGACATTATTCCGGGATTCATACGTCCCGCTCTGCTTCAGGAAATACGACTTTTGGAAGGACCACAACTTATTTTTGCCGAAGTCACTGTACCGGGAGAGACCGAGTAAGGCTTTCGGCAGAGCAATGATTGTTTCCTGCTTAAGCAGTTCCTCTTCAATCGGAACCGTTCGTTCGGCTTTATGATAATTCGTCACATACATCTCTTTGAAAAACCCGTCCGGCGCGACGGAAATACGTCCGATATGCATCCGGACGTCAGCATCACCGAGTACATGTTGACGGAAATAAGCCGGATAATCATGATAGTCCAAAGCGACGGTCTGCTCGGTATACCATTCGTCGTCGGTCAGTTTCAGGGTGACATCCAAAATGATGCCGAACAGTCCGTATCCGCCGGGGACGAGGCGGAATAAATCCGCATTTTCGTTTCGGCTGACATGGACGACGGTACCGTCTGCCTTCAACAGCCGGAAGGAATCGACGGTATCGAGCAGGGAACCGTAGCGGATATCCCGGCCATGGACATTGACGCTGAGGGCACCACCGACCGTAAAGATGTTTTGGGATTGCATGACCTGAACCGCCAGTCCGTCCGGCTGAATCCGCTCCTGAATTTCGGCCCAGGTGATTCCGCTTTGGACTGTAATCCGGTGCTTGTCCGGTGTATATGCCAAAATCCGGTCGTAATCCGTCATATCGAGAACTGTCGTATCCGGGAGATAGGTCTGTCCGCCCTGACTGTGTTGCATACCGGCGACGGACACGGTTTCCTGCCGCTGTTTTGCTTGTGCAACCCAGGACTTGAGATCGTTCGTCGATGTTGCCGAACGAATCTGTTTGACACGGGTCGGGAGTAACTTCGACTGATCGGAACTGGTGAGGACCGGGTGTTGATAAGTCCAAAGTGAAAAACTAAAAACCGTCATATACACTGCAATGACGGCACCAACAGCTATTCGTTTCATACATCCTCCTAAGATTTGATTGAGATGTCGACCGGATCAAACGGATCGGATAAGCGGCTCGCTGCGGCTTCCGCGTCTGCTGCAGTAAGCGGGACAGTGGGAATCATTTGTTGTCGCCGCAAGCGGTAAGCACGCTCGAGGCGGCTCGTCAGTAGATTGGCAAAGAACACGAGCAAAGCCAAAGTGATCGCCGGGACTAAAAACAGATGGTTGATCCAGGAAACGGCCGTGAACTGAAAGAAATAATAACCGAACTGGGAAGCCCACTCAAAAATCGTCGGGGCAGCATTACCTTCGAACAATACAAGTGTTCCGCCGAAAAATATGCCAAACAACGAGAGATGGATCAGGACCATCAATGTCTGGACAAACTGTTGCATGAAGACAATCGTCAACGTCGGCAACAGGTGCGGCCAGATGTGTGTCCGGAATTGATAGCCCGGACGCCCGCCGAGTGTCCGGGCGACAAGCATGAACTCTTGAGCGAGCAGTTGCCGGGTTTCACCGATGAAATACAGCACGAGTGCCGGTAAACCGAGTAACGTCAAGACACTGATTTCAAGCAAGACCCGTGAGAACGTAGACGGAATCTCGGCGGGATCGACGAACTGAAACGCCGGTAACAGAATGAATAACGCGATCAGCGAAATCGGGAGGATCAAGAAACCGTCTAACAGCAGTCGTAATGCCGTGTACAGCCGTTTCTTCCGAAAAGCAAGCGGGATGCCAATCAGCAGCGCAAGAGCGATTCGGGCGAAGGCGATGCTGACGCAAATACCGATTGTCCACTTGGCACCTTCAATCATCACTTGAAACAAATCGTTTCCGGAACGATCCGTCCCGAGCCACCGTTCTGCAGACGGTTCAAGCGGCGAGGTGGCGATAAATGTGCCATCCTTTGAATAGAGATTCTGAATTTGATCGACCTGTCCATCACGAAAGACGGAATTGGCAAAACTGAGTATCAGTAAGGTCCCGAAGAACAGCAGACACATCCAAAAGACGGGGTCACGCAGTAAAACACGTCTCATGAAATCTCTCCTTTCCACGAGCGGGGGATACAAAGTTCTGCCACTGTATCCAAAATGAAAAAGGGTACGTAAATGAGGAGCAACAAGACGAGTAATACCGAAAAATCTTGATTAATCAAGATAAAACGGAATAGTCCCTGGACGTTAAAAGCATACTCGATGACGACCAGGCTCGACAGAATCGTAATAGTGTTGGTCCGGAAAAACAGATAAAACCGATAAAACAGATTGGGCATCAAATGTTGCCAAAACAGTTGGGTCGAGTGCATTCCTTTAGCACGGGCCAACTCCAGATAGCTCGCATGCTGTTCTTCCTGAATCCGACCGGTCAACCATTTGATGAAGAAAAAGACAGTCGTCAATGATAAAGTCAAAATCGGCAGGAAACGAATCGAATCTGCGAATCCGCCGGCAATTTCAATTTGATTAAATCCGGTCATCTTAAATAAAAAAACGATGATGGACTGGGAAACGATGATCCAAAATAAATCGGGAATCATTTCAAGGAGCCGGGCGGATTGTGTCAGGATGGACCGGGTTTTTGATCCTGTCCGGTAAAATAAGAAGGCATAAAGCAACGCCACGACCGATGAACAGATCAGCGCACTGGTGAAAATGACGAGCGTTTCCTGGATGAACGGCTGGAGATCAGGCATCAGCGGTCTTTTTTCAGAAGCGGTGACATTGTAATAGGTCAACGGGGCGGAAGTCGTCAACAGACCAAGCTGTTGCTGGACCATTTTGAAATAGCCCGGAAAATCCGGTCGCATCTGAACGATTAAACCCGGCAGAGCACTGATCCCGACTAAAACAAGAAAAGCAAATACAAGTTGAGTGGTTTTACGAATGATAAACGACGACATATTGTTCCTCCTACATTAGCAGTTTAACCGATAGCCTGAATGAGATCATTGCCAATTTGAATCAATTGACTGTTGCGGTGTTTCCGGCGTGTGATGTACCGTTCGAATTGTCCGGTCGGAATATAGGTATCCCGCGTTGACAGCGTCGACAGCGTCAATAAGATTTGTTTCAGTTGAGGCTGTCCTTCTTGCAATTTCAAATGAGTCATCCGGTTGTTTACATCCAGATGATTGATGAACAATTCAACCTTACATCCTTCCTTGATCAGTTCACTGACCAGAAAGGCTGTCTGATCAAGAAATGTCTCGAAATTCGTATGCAATCCGTAACCGCTTGGTCCGGACAGATTCAAGGCGAGCGTAAACGTATCCTGGTTACTCGTCTCAAAGACTTTTGCCTGTAGCCGGCCGGTCTTTGCTGTCGCATACCAATCAATTTCTTTGGATGGTTCTGACGTATACGGTTTAGCGCCCAGTTGAACCAGTTTGTTTTTCAGCGGTGAGTAGCGATCCGCGCGGTCCCCGATCCGCAGACGGTTTAACAGGAGCGGTGTCGCCTGTGCCGTCAACGAAGGAAGAACCGTAAATTGAGGAAAGTCATCAAAGGTAAAAAGATAGACACCCATCCGCCAAGGGAGCCGGATGGTTAATGTGAGTTCATCAAAATGAGCCGGTCCCCGCCGCATCGCTTGAATCGGAATCTCAAGTTGTTCGTCCGATTCAATGACGGCGTGATAGGTATGCGGATGGAGCGGGTCCATGTCGGGAAAAATCAGGCCATCTTCCGTATGCAACCGCAGCGTGGTTTTTAACCCCAACTTTTGCAGGGCTTCGAGACCCAAAAGTTGCAGGCGTAATGAGGCCGATTCCTGATTAAACATCAATGGTTCGTAATGTTTCCACTCTAAGGCAATGTCCCGCTGTAATTGTTTTTCGGTCTGACCGACGACATAATGGATGGTTCCAACGGCAGCAAACAGAAAACCGAGCAACGAGAGTCCCGGGATAAATAAGAAAACGAACGTCAAGATGACATAGACGGAAAAGAGCCGGCGCACGAGCCAAAAAGGAACGGAACGTTCGATGTGCATCCTGTCACCCCATTTCGACCGGAACCGGGATATCGTCAAGCAGATGAAGTAACACATCGGCTTTTGTCGTTTTGATACCGCCTTCGAGTGTCAGTGTCAAGCGGTGGGACAACACATGTTTTGCCAAGTATTTGACGTCCTCCGGAATGATGAAATCGCGGCCGCTCAGAAACGCAAAGCTTTGTGATGCCCGAAGCAAAGCAATCGCCCCGCGGGGACTGACTCCGACTTCGACAAGGGCGTGATGACGGGTCGCTTGGACGATGGCGAGCAGGTAATCGAGGACGTCCTGAGAGGCGTGGACACGCCGGGCTTCTTCCTGCCAGGTAATCAGGTCACCGCCTGTTGCGATGCCGATTGCCTGTTTCCGGACATTGGCCAAGACTTCGTTCAACAGTTGCCGTTCGTGTTCAAGATTCGGATAACCGACTTCAATCGCCACCATGAACCGGTCAAGCTGAGCGTCCGGTAGCGGGAACGTTCCGGCAGACTCAATCGGGTTTTGCGTTGCGATGACAAAAAACGGAGCCGGCATCTGATACGTCGTTCCGCCGATCGAGACTTGACGTTCTTCCATCGCTTCGAGCAGAGCCGACTGGGTGCGCGGGACAGCCCGGTTGATTTCATCGATCAACACGACGTTCGCGAACAGCGGTCCGCGTTTGTTCTCAAATTCCTGTGTTTTCATGTTAAAGAAGTCGGAGCCGATGACATCAGATGGCAGGAGGTCCGCTGTGAACTGAATCCGGGAAAAGGCGCTGTCGAAACTGTTGGCAAGAGCTTTCGCGAGCATCGTCTTCCCGGTCCCCGGCACATCTTCGAGCAGAATATGGCCTTCGGCAATCAAGGCCGTTAAACACAAATCGATGACATTGGACTTTCCCAGATAAATCGTATTGAGCTGGTCTTTTAATTGTTGTAGTTTCACTATGTACGCCTCCATATCATGAAATAAAATTCAAACAGCTGTTTTTCTCAGAAATCCAGAAAATACATCATCTTAAGGAAAAAATATCCAATAATATTAACTGAATTTTAGCACAAATTGAAAACAAGAAGAAACTATTTTCTGATTCAGGAAAAAAGACCGGACGATTACGGACTGAAAGGGAAGGGTAGTTGAATAAAAGAACAGATAAAGGGAGGCAGTTTGTATGAAGCTGATTATTTTCGGAGCGACCGGACAAACCGGACAGGAGTTGGTCAAACAGGCAATCGCCCACGGGCATACGGTGACGGCATTCGTTCGTAACCCGGATAAACTCGAGTTGACGGACGGAAAACTGCAAGTCATCGAAGGGGATGTACTTAATCAGGAAGCGGTGAATCAAGCCATGCAGGGACAAGAGGCGGTGCTGACAGCTCTCGGAACCGAGAGTCTGTCTTACAGCGGCTTTCTCGAGCGGAGTCTCTTACGAATCGTAAACGCGATGAAGGTGAATGGCGTCGACCGGATCGGTTATGTCGCTTCTGCCGGAGTCGATCAGGAGCTTCCGGGTGCACAAGGATTACTTGCCCAACAAATTCTCAAGAATCCGCTAAAGGATCACCGGCAGGCGATTGAACTGTTGAAACAGGCCGATGTAGCGTATACGGTCGCGCGACCGCTTCGATTGATGAACGGTCCGTTGACCGGTTTGTATCGTCAGACGGACAATGGTGTCCCGGAACAGGCGAAGCAAATCAACCGGGCGGACGTCGCCCACTTTTTGCTCGAAGCGATTGAGCAGGGGGAACATGTCCGGAGCAGCGTCGGACTGGCCGAATAAGAAAAGCCGATTTTCAAAGGACGGAAAAAGTCCTTTGAAAATCGGCTTTTTGTATGCACTTACTGCTGGCGGTATACGGAAACCGAGCCGCCGTTGACGAAGAATTGACCGTAGCCGTCCTGATTGATCGTGACGGAAGCGGTGTTGTTACCGGTGATGTCGGTCCAGACTTCACCTTTGTTTTGAAGACCGACATACATCCATTTACTGCCGCCCGGACCGTCCGACAGAATCGTTGCAAGACCAGATTTCGCCCGGTCGGTCACACCTTCACGCGTCCAGCCGATCACGTCCGCATTATCGAGATAATCATTTTGTTTTCCGAAGGCAAAGTCTTTCCGCGCTTTTAACAACGGATCGATTTTAGAGGCAAGCGCCGGAATTTCACGGTTCGACGTGCCTTTTGTCCCGTAGTAATCGCCGTAGAAGACCGACGGATATCCTTGTTCACGTGTCAGAATCATGGCGTAAGCAAGCGGTTTGAACCATGACTGTACCGTTGACTCGAGCGACTGTCCGGGTTGGGAATCATGGTTTTCGACGAGTGTGACGGCCTGGACGGGATTCGTTTTGACAAGTGTGCCGTCAAAGATCGTCCGCATGTCATAATAGCCGCCGCCTTTACTTGCCTGCTCGAACTTATAGTGGAGCGGAGCATCGAAGACCGATTGCTGATAGTTCGTCCGGCTCAAATAGTTTTGCAGCGTCCCGAGGTCGTTCTGCCAATATTCAGCCACCGTGAATAACGGTTTTCCGGTCGTCTGACGGACGTTTGCGAGCCAGTCGGCAAGGTAACCGTGTTTGATATGTTTGACGGCATCGAGACGGAATCCGTCGAGACCAAGTTCGTTGACATACCATTTGCCCCAGTTCTTCATTTCCTGCTGGACTTCCGGATGATCGAAATCAATATCGGCATACATCAGGTAATCATAGTTTCCGTTTTCGGTCGAGACATCGGTATCCCACGCTTTTCCGGTCCCACGGAATTTATAGATGGCACTTTTTGAACGGGATTGATCCCAGTCCGTTCCGTCGAAGTGATACCATTTCCATTTAAAGTTCGAATAGGTATTGTTCCGCGCGGCGAAATCAAATCCGGTCCAGGCTTGGATTTGATAGTCACCCGAGATTTCCTGGTTCCGGTTGCTGCCGTTTACTTCGACGGCTGTGACGGCTTCCGTGAAATCCGCTCCGCCTTTATGGTTCATAACGACATCCCCGTAGACATCGATGCCGGCTGTATGTAGTTGATTGATGGCCGTTTTGAGTTGAGCTTTCGTTCCGTATTTCGTCCGGACGGTTCCTTTTTGATTAAATTCGCCGAGATCGTATAAATCATAAGCTCCGTAACCGACATCATTTTGTGTGGTTCCTTTATAAGCGGGCGGAATCCAGACAGACGTGATTCCGAGTTGATCGAGTTTCGTTGAATCACTGCCGAGACGATTCCAGTGGTTGCCGTCATTCGGAACATACCATTCGAAATACTGCATCATCGTACCGTTATCCGCCGTTGCACCTACTGCAATCGGTTGCACAAGTGGCGCTAGAAAAGTAGCAGTCGCGAGAGTCGCGACAATCAAGCGTTTTTGTTTCATGAAAAGACCTCCTGTAAGTTTATGAAAGCGTTTGCATTTACAGTATATCAAGTCTTGGAATTTACCGTATCATCCGCGACGTTTATTTCTGAACATCTTGTTTTCGTGACTTTTGAACCTGGAATATTTTTTCAAGAGAAGAATAATCAATCGGTTGACCTGTTCTTAAGAAAAAAACAGGACCATCGGACTCTTGAACGAGATGATGAATTTTGGTTCAGTTTTATTTGCCGGATTTTAAGGTCTTTTGTCCAGCTTCTCAAGAGGTAAAAGGAGGTGTAAAAATGAGGAGGTAAGACGAGCTCGTACATATGTAACCAAGGGGGAAACACAGTATGAATTGGAAGTCGAAAATCAGCGGAGCGCTTGTCGCTGCACTTACACTCGGGTCAATTTCGTTTACACCGGTTATCGCTAAGACAGAACCGACCAAAATCGTTGCCGGACCACAGATGGTCACGTCACAATCGACGATCGACGCATATTATCTACCAGCGTCTGGTAAGTCAGGAGCAGCACTAAAAGCCTCACTGCACGATATCATCGATAATCATACACAAGTATCGTACGACACGGTCTGGACTGCTCTGAAGGAAACGGATCAAGATCCGAACAATGCGAATAATGTCATAGAACTGTACACGGGGAAATCGATTGCCAAGAGCAATAACGGCGGGAACGTCGGTCAATGGAACCGTGAGCACGTCTGGGCGAAGTCGCACGGTGATTTCGGAACAAGCAACGGACCGGGAACGGATCTGCATCATCTGCGGGCGGAAGATGTTGTCGTCAACAGTGCACGGGGGAATCTTGATTTTGATAACGGCGGCACGAAGTATGCCGGTTGCGACTGTTACCGTGACAGCGATTCATGGGAACCGCCGACACGTGTCAAAGGCGATATCGCGCGTATGATCTTCTATATGGCTGTCCGCTATGAAGGCGGCGGTGAAATTGATTTGGAAGCATCAGAAAATGTCAGCAATGGCACGAATCCACTTCACGGAAAATTGTCGACATTAAAAGCCTGGAATAAGCTGGATCCGGTCGATGCGACGGAAATCAGACGCAATGACATCATTTTTGAAAAGTGGCAAAAAAACCGAAATCCATTTATCGATCATCCGGAATACGTGACATCGATTTGGGGAAATTAATGTCAGACAGATCTGAAAGAGGGACACACCGATTTTTTTCGGACGTGTCTCTTTTTTTGACTGAGAAAACGATGTGAAACCTTTTTTTAGGTCCGGCGTATAAAAAGAAGTGAAAATTAAACGGCAGGACTTTTACTACTGAGGGGATAGCATAATGAAAAAAGCGATGAAACGCATCGGAGGACGTTTTTATAAGACTGGTCTTGGGCTGCTTCTGTTGCTCGCTGTCTTTTGGTTCAGTATTGGCTGGTTCGTCGCGAAAGGAGAACGGCCGCTCGCAAACGGCAAACATCCATATGTTATCGTGCTTGGAGCCGGTGTCAAAGGAGAGACACCTTCGTTGATTTTAAGTAACCGGATTGAAGCGGCTGCCCGGTACGGAAAGCAGTTCCCGGATACGACATTCATCTTAAGCGGCGGACAAGGAGACGGAGAAGCGATTTCAGAAGCGGAAGCGATGCGGCGGGGGATGATTCAAGCAGGAATCAGCGAAGAACGTTTATTGCTTGAAGATCAATCGACTTCGACGACCGAAAATCTGACTTTCTCAAAACGGCTGTTGCCGGCATCCGAAAACCGTGTCTCGATCGTGACGTCGGACTTTCATTTGTACCGGGCCCGGAAAGAGGCAGCGCAAATGAATCTGAAGACCGACGCGATTCCCGCTGCGACACCACTGTCCGGTGTACTGCGTTATGGTATGCGGGAACGTGTCGCGATTGTCGTAAAATATTTTCAATGAAAAACACCTTTCCGTTACCCGGAAAGGTGTCGTCGAATTTATTTGTTGAGTTGCGAATCATTTGGCTTAGAGTCATCTTGATTAGAATCGTTTTGATGAGTAGTGTTCGGTTGATGCTCAGGAGGTGCTTCTTCTTTTCCGAGCGCCACATCTTTTGCTTCAACAACTTTGCTGCTGATGGAGTTTAGGTCACCTTTCGCTTCATTGACAGTCTCTTTGACCGATGAAGCGTCTGATTTGACCGTATCGAGTTCTGTGTTGACTTTATCGTAGACGTTTTGAACGTCTGATGCGACTTCTTGAATGATGCTTGAAGCGCTCTTCACTTGGTTGATGACTTGTGATGCTTTGCCAGACGGATCTTCTTTAATCGATGAAGCAAGCGTCGAGACCGAATCTTTCGCGCCGCGTAGGCTTTGTTTCGTATTTTGACGGCTCGAAGAACTGAGTAACGTCAGGAGACCACCGACGACTGCGCCAAGCAGCATTCCTGTAAGTAAACTGACTTGACGACCAGATGAAGTTTCCTGATCGAACTGACGGTTCGGGTTTTCAGCGTGGACGGCATGTGGATCGTTTGGTAAGTTTGGTTGCATGATTGACACTCCCTTAGAATATGATTTGACCATGATAGGAATATACCCTTATCTCACAACTAAAAACATGCATTTGTAATACAACAAAAAGACCATCCAATGATATGATGGTCTGAGACAGTCTGATTGTCTTACGGTCGATGTTCATCATCGTGTTTTTCAGTTAATTTACGGTTGATTTCATCGTAATCGATTTCGATGTCATCTTTGTTGCCTTTGTAGCCGTAACCCTTTGAAATCACGAGGATTGAAGCGACTAAGACGAAGACGATGATTAGAATGGAGACGACATAAAGCCACATGATCCATTCCTCCTTTCATTCTTCTTTAGTATGACGGAAAAAGCATCTTTCGTCTAAACGAAAATGTAAATTGTATGATAAACTATTTTCAATGAATATATGGATAGAGTGAGGTGACAACATGAGTATACTGGTCGTAGATGATGAGTTTACGAATTTGATGATTTTAGAACGTTTGCTTGAAAACGAGGGGTACGATGTCGTCAAAGCGATGAGCGGGGAAGAAGCGCTGGAGCTGATGGAAGATCCATTGTTCATCGAAACACTGGATGTTGTATTACTTGACGTCGAAATGCCCGGAATCAGCGGTATCGATGCGACCCGCTTAATTCGTAAACGCTTTGGTTTGGATGAGTTGCCGATCGTCATCGTATCCGGCCGATCAAATGAAGAGGATATTGCGGACGGACTGGATGCCGGTGCTTCCGACTATACGACGAAGCCGATCCGGAAAACGGAACTGTTGGCCCGTGTCCGGAACGCCATGTCACTCAAACAAGCGATCGACGCCCGAAAACGGTATGAAAAGGTATTGCAGGAAGACTTTGATTTAGCACAAAAGTTGCAACAGAGTGTCCTGAGTGCCAATATCGAGGACGAAGACATCCGGATTATGGCGACGTACATTCCTTCGAAAAAACTGGCGGGTGATATGTATGCCTGGTACCGGATTTCGCCGCAAAAATACGGGATCATTCTGTTTGATGTCATGGGACATGGTGTATCCTCCGCTTTGATCACGATGGGGATGAGTTCGATTTTATTTGAGCTCGTACACCGCATCGGCGATCCGGCGAAAGTCCTTGAGGAGTTAAACAAACAGATGAGCCGCCTGTTCCCGGGCGATGAAACGGAGATTTATTTTACGGCCGTGTACTTGTACATCGAACTGGATGAAATGAAACTCAGTTATGCCAATGCCGGACATCCACCGGGCTTGTTACGGATGGGAAATCAAATCATTCCGCTTGAGAATACGGGACTGCCGGTCGGAATGTTCGAAGATTCGGAGTATACAAGCCAAACGATTGACCTCGTTTCGCCAGGTTGTGTCTACTTGTATACCGACGGCTTCATGGAGTTATACAGTAAAGGCATTGATGAAGGCATCAGTGCCATCCGTGAATTGATTCACGAGCAGGGTCCTGCCATCCATCAATTGATTCAACCGGATCAAAGTGATGATGCGGACGATTTATGTCTCGTGACCGTCGAAATTAATTAAATGAAACAAAAAACCACGTTCCTTTGATGAACTTAGCCGGAGAGAGCTGAAGAGACAATCGTCTCCGAACTCTTTTTCAAACTAAAGCATTCAAAAGGAAGTGGTTTTTTAATTTTTTTACGACTTTGAAGGAGTTCAACTAAAAGAAACGGCGGCGCCATAAAATAAAGGCTGCCAGCCCCGAGAAGAAAATCATCATGCCGAAGACAATCCAAAAGCCGATGACTTCGCCTTCCCACGGTACATGCACGTTCATCCCGAACATTCCGGAAATCATCGTCGGAATCGAGATGACAATCGTGATGGAAGCGAGAAACTTCATGACGAAGTTGACGTTGTTCGAGATGACAGAACCAAACGTATCCATCGTCGAACTGATGATATCTTTATAGATTTGGGCCATTTCCATAGCCTGCCGGTGTTCAACGAACACATCTTCGAGTAAGTCTTCGTCGTCTTCATGTTTCTCAAGACTCGGCGTTTTGATGATTCGATCGAGTACGCCGTCGTTTGACTTCAAGGAAGTCATGAAGTACACAAGTGATTTTTGTAAGTTCATTAATTGGAAAATTTCTTGATTTCGCATGGAACGTTGCAGTTCTTCTTCGAGCTCATCCATTCGACGGTCAATCTGCCGCAGGAATCGAAGATACGACGAACTGACTTTATAGAGGATCTGAAAGACGAACCGGGAACGGTAATTCGTCCGGAACGCCCGGAGTTTTCCCCCTGAGAACAACGTCAAGACATCCAGCTGTTGCGAACAGACAGTGATGAAGTGTCTTGAGGTCACGATGATACCAAGTGGAATCGTATTGTAACGGCGTCCGGATGATTCTTCTTCGATATAAGGAACGTCGACGATCATCAACAAACCTTCATCATCTTTCTCAAAACGAGGTTTTTCCTCGACATCAAGCGGGTCATAAATAAAATCCTCAGGAATTTTCGTAGCAGCGATGACTTGATCGGCTTCGTCTTTTGTCGGATTGACAAGATGAATCCAGGAACCTTTCGTAAACTCCTGAATTTCGTTGACTGCCCCCGTCACATCACTTCGATAAATCGTCAACATTGTCTATCCCTCCTGCTCTTCACTTTTTTATTATAGGAATACTCTATAGACCGTGTAAATGATTCTCCGATTTTTTTTTAAGACGATTAATGATAATATAGAAAAAGAGGAGGGGAAAAGATGCCTTTTTTTAATGAAAAGAAGTTAGCGGAACTGCGTTTGATTGCCGGCGGCGATGACGTATTCTTGCAAAAAATCGGTGAGACGTATATTGCCCAGTTTGATCGGAAATTTCCGGAATTAAAGGAAGCGGTCGAAGCAAAAGATGCCGAACAGACAGAAAAATTAGCTCATTTACTTAAGGGTGCCTCCTATTCCGTTGCGGCGGATGACTTAGCGGATGACTTTGAATTGCTGGAAAAAGAGGCTGAGACAGGCTCAGTCGAGAATGCGGCCGGTGTTTTAACCCGGATTGAAGACTGCATGACAGGGTTCAGAAAAACTTGGCTGAATGTATTTCTCGAAAAAAAACAGTGATTTTGTTTAAAATAAAAGAGATTTAAAAAAACCGTTTCCTGATCAGACAGGAGACGGTTTTTTTGTTTAGGAAAATAGTGATTACAGGACGTATGTATCGACGGTTTCGATCAATCGACCGATTTCCGGCTTTGTAATCTGGGCGTTGACACCAACAGACTCGCCTTTATGGCGGAGGTCATCCGAAATCAAGGACGAGAAGACAACGATCGGTAAATCCGTGTAACGGTCATCTTCACGTAATCGTTTCGTCAAGTGCAGTCCATCCATTTTCGGCATCTCGATATCGGTGATCAAGAGATCACAGTTGCTGCCTGCCTCAAACGCATCGAACGCATCCTTGCCGTTGATAAACCACTTCAAGCCGTCATAACCGGCTTCTTCCAGCGTTTCGATGATTAACGTCCGGAGCATTTCCGAATCTTCCGCAATCCAAATGGTTTTATTGGAGCGGTTGCGGGGCGAAACACGACGGCCTTCTTCGCGGGCGAAGATATCCTTGCGTGACAGCTCGAGCGCAATTTTCTCGTAATCGAGCAAGATGATCATCTTATCTCCCGTCTTAACGACACCATTCGTTAATCCTTCGATGCCTCGGGCGAGTTCATTCGGCGTATCAATCTGTTCCCACGAAATACGGCGGATTTCCGTTACAGAATCGACGCGGAGGACACTTTTTTCACCGTTAAACTCACAGATGATCAACCGGTCATCTGTCGTTTCCTCATGGGCGACACCGATGACCGTCGGTAAGTCGATGACCGTCATGACTTCACCGCGTAGTTCAATCAGACCTTTGACGGCATCCGGTGTGCCGGGGAGTGGTGTCATCGGTAACGGAACGATGATTTCACGGACTTTCATGACATTGATGCCGAACGTGTAAGGTCCGCAATGAAAAATAACGATTTCCAACTCATTTGTTCCAGCTTCTAATAAAATATCGTGTTGATTGTACACGTAATCGAGCCCCTTTCCATCCTGCACTACACTTCTGACTAGTTATCGGCAGAAAAAAGCAATTCTTCCACCGTAAAAAGAATAAAAAAGTTGTTGAAATCGCTTTCATTTTATGTTAAGCAAAAAGTTTGGCATTTGTCTGACCAATTGATTACAATAGGCTATGCAGCCACACACTGAAGTGAGAGAGAAAAAATAAATGGAGGTCGAGTGGAATGACTACAGCAACAACATACACATACTTATTAGACGGGCAATGGCAGGAAAGTGAATCCAATGAAACCATTGAAATTTCTTCGCCTTATAAAGAAGATACAGTCGGTCGTGTTCAAGCGATGACAAAAACAGAAGTAGATCGTGCAATCGCATCTGCTAAGGCAGCACAGGCAGAATGGGCGAAAGTCCCTGCCAATAAACGCGCTGAATTGCTCCATGCTTGGGCAACAGAACTTGAAAAGCGTGCGAACGAGATTGGCGAAGTCATCATGCGTGAAGTCGGTAAAGGACTTGCTGACGGAATTAAAGAAGTCAAACGGACGGCAGAAATCATCCGTTACACAGCAGAAGAAGGTCTTCGTTTTGACGGTCAAATGATGCAAGGGGACTCGTTCCCGGGCGGAAGTGCGAAAAAAATCGCTATAATCAAAAAAGCGCCGCTCGGCGTCGTACTTGCGATTTCGCCGTTTAACTACCCGGTCAATCTGGCAGCTGCGAAACTGGCCCCTGCCTTGATGACAGGAAATGCCGTCGTCTTCAAACCGGCAACACAAGGTTCGATCAGTGGGACGTTGATGGTTGAAGCGCTTGTCGCAGCAGGATTACCGTCAGGTCTCGTTAATCTCGTGACAGGACGCGGTTCGGTCATCGGCGATTATTTGACAGCGCATCCGGGAATTAACATGATTACGTTCACAGGCGGGACAGCGACAGGGCAACACTTGTCACGTCAGTCGGCGATGATTCCGCTCGTCCTCGAACTCGGCGGAAAAGATCCGGCGCTCGTTCTTGAGGATGCCGATTTATCATTAGCGGCAGATCACATCATCAGCGGTGCGTTCTCGTACTCCGGTCAACGCTGTACAGCCATCAAACGGGTATTCGTTCTTGAACCACAGGCGGATGCGTTGGTGGAAGAATTGTCAGCCCGGATCGCGAAACTGACAGTCGGTTCACCGGAAGACGAAAGTGTTGTCGTGCCGTTGATTGATACAAAATCAGCTGACTTCGTTGAAGGTTTGATTACAGATGCGAAAGAAAAAGGCGCAACACTCGTCACAGGCGGCAACCGGACCGCTAACTTGATTGAGCCGACATTATTTGACCATGTGACACGCGATATGCAAATTGCATGGGAAGAACCGTTCGGACCGGTCTTACCTGTCATTCGTGTCAACTCGGTTGAAGAAATGATCGCGTATGCGAACGAATCGGAATACGGTCTTCAAGCAAGTGTCTTCACGGAAAACATCGATGCAGCATTCAGTGTCGCGGATGCGCTTGAAACAGGTTCTGTCCAAATTAATGGTCGGACGGAACGTGGTCCCGATCACTTCCCGTTCATCGGCGTTAAATCATCGGGTCTTGGCGTTCAAGGTGTCGGACGAAGCCTCGCTTCAATGACACGTGATAAATTAACAGTTCTTAACTTAAAATAAGATAGTTTGATCAAAGCGACCTTTCAATCTGCGGAAAGGTCGCTTTTTTGCATCCAACGGACAGTATCCTGCGTATTCTTTTTAAAGGTTTAACGGTTTGAGGGCGACAAAGTTTGCCGCTGCCGCTTCTTTCTCTCTATAATGAAGGAAACCATCCAGAGAGAAGAGGGGTTTACCGATGCGACAAGAGGATGAAATCTTTACTTTACCGATTCCGACACCATTCCCGGTCGGAGATATCAATTGTTATGTGTTACGGACCGATTCGGAAAATATTTTAATTGATTGTGGTCCGGATACGGAACAAGCTTGGCAAGCGATGCAGGACGGTCTTCAAAAAATCGGATTGACGGTTTCGATGCTTGATAAAGTGATCGTGACTCACCACCATGCGGATCACGCGGGGCTTGCCTACCGTTTTTCTGAACAGGGGATTCCGATTTATGGACATGCGCGACTGCGTCCCTACTTAGAACAAGACCAAGCCTTTTTGAGCAGAGGGGATGACTTCCTGCAACGGCTGGCCTTGTCGTTCGGAGTACCGGACGACATACGGGCACTTTTACCGAGTTACTTATCGGCATTAAAATGGCTCGGTAAAGGACAACTTGATCATGTCCTGCAGGAAGGGGATGCGATTACGGCGTCAGGCACGTACCGGATCATTGAACTGCCGGGGCATGCGAGCGATCAAATCGGCATTCTCAGTCAATCGGGTGTTCTGTTTGCAGCCGATCATCTGTTGGCGCGCGTCGAACCGAATCCGTTGCTGGAGCAGCCGCAGCCGGGAGATGAATCGGATATGAAACGACCGGTCCTCGCGTACATGCGCTCCCTCCGTAAACTGCAGGGCGAACAGATTCAGATTGCCTATACCGGGCACGGCGAACCGATTCGCGATGTCCCGTCTTTAATCGAAGAACGTCTGTTACAACGGAAAGCGCGCGGTGAACAGTTGTTGAAGCATATCACAGGTTCAAAAACGCTGTTTGAGCTTGCGCAAGTGACGTACGGGAACCGGTTGAAGAAATCGTTCCCGCTTGTCATGAGTGAGATGAAAGCTCGTCTCGACTACCTTGTAGCCAGCGGACAGATCGTTGTCGAAAAACAAGACGGAATTTTACAGTATACGAGAAAGGGCAGTGCGCATGAATCTCATCAATAAGACGGTCGTCTTGACCGGTGCCTCGAGCGGTCTTGGGGAAGCACTCGCTTACGAGCTGAACCGGCACGGGGCAAATTTGATTTTAGTCGCCCGGCGGGAAGATCGGCTCCAACAGATGGCGAAAACTCTTCAGGCGGAATACATCGTTTACGATTTAGAACATTCACCGGAGCGTCTGGCTGATCAAATCGCCGACCGGTATGGCATGATTGATGTACTGATCAACAATGCCGGGTTTGGGGAGTTCAGTTTTTTGAAGGACACGACGATTGAAACCATTGAATCGATGAACCGGGTCAACGTTTTGGCTCCGATCCGGTTGACGAAAGCCTGTCTTCCGCTGTTTCGTCCGCACGGCATGATTGTCAACGTGGCAAGTCAGGCCGGAAAGTTACCTACACCGAAGTCGAGCATTTATTGCATGACGAAAGCAGCGTTATATCAGTTTTCAAATGCATTGCGTCTCGAACTGAAGCCGCAGGGTCTTCATGTCATGACGGTCAATCCGGGACCGATTGCGACGGAATTTTTTGTCCGGGCGGATCTCAGCCGGAAATACGAAAAGAACGTTGCGAACATCGTCCTGTCAAAAGAAAAATTAGCACGAACGGTGACACGGGCCATGGTCCGGGAAAAACGCGAGGTGAATGCGCCGTTTTGGATGGAAGGTTCGGCAAAGGCCTACGGATTGTTTCCGCGGGTCATTGAATGGCTCGGGAAGTCAGGCTTCGATAAAAAATAAAGGGGATTTTCACACATGATAAAACAGATGACTGCCATCGCAGCAACAGGACTGCTCCTTGCCGGATGTGCCTCTCCGGCAGCACCGGTCCAAGAAAAAGTATTAGGATCGTCCTATACGTCGATTGCGAAAGACGCTAATGCGACGACCGTCCGGATGTATATGTGGGGCGGCGATGAGGGGATCAACGCTTATATCGATGAATACGTGGCGCCAAAATTAAAAAAAGAGCACAAGATTACATTGAAGCGGGTTCCGATTGAAACGGCTGACTTGATTCAAAAACTGCGGGCGGAAAAGAAAGCCGGGAAAGAAACGGGTGTCATCGATGTCGTCTGGATTAACGGCGACAACTTCCGGAACGCCAAAAAGGACGGCTTGTTATACGGTGAAATCACAAAAGTGTTACCGAACATGAAATACGTCGATCCGCAGGCGCAAGGATCGGACAGCGGAACACCGACGGATCATCTCGAAGCCGCGTGGGGAAAAGTTCAATACACGTTCCACTACGATCAAGCCAGTGTCAAAAATCCGCCCCAAGACTTGCAGGAACTAAAAAGCTGGGTCAAAGAAAATCCCGGCAAATTCACGTATCCGGAAGTGACGGACTTTACGGGGAATGCGTTTGTCCGCCACGTCATGTATGGGCTCGAGTCAAAAGAGACGTTAAAGGACCCGAAAGCGGACTTTAAGAAAACATGGGCGTATTTAAACGAATTGAAGCCTTATTTATGGAAAGAAGGCAAAACGTATCCGAAGACACTCGCTCAGCTGGACCAACTGTATGCCAAAGGAAGTGTCGCCTTCACGATGGGCTTTAACGAACGACGGGCGGAACAGGAAGTGAAGTCAGGGACATTCCCGAAAGAAACACGTCCGCTGATCTTAAAAGACGGTTCCATCGCATCGACCCACTTCCTGTCGATTCCGTTTAACGCACCGAATCCGAATGGAGCACTCGTTACGATTAACACGTTATTGTCACCGGACGCCCAACTTAAGAAATTCGACGGCACTTACTGGGGAGACGGGACGAGCCTCGATTTGACGACGGTAAGCCAGAAGGAACAGCAGGCGTTTGAAGAGGTTCCGGCAGCGGAATCGACGCCGAAACCGGCGGCATTTGAGGGGAAAGTCCGTGCTGAACTGGATCCGGCCATCTTTGATATGATTCGGAAAGACTGGCCGGAACGTGTGGCGCGGTAATGCCTGGCCTGCAACGCTGCTGATTGTCGGCATGGTCGGATACGGTCTGTTCATCAGTCTTTCGATGACGACTTGGGGAGATTACAAGCAATTGTCCGCAGATCCGGTATTTTTGGAAAGTGTCGGCATCAGTCTCTATGTCGCAGTCAGCAGTACCGTACTGGCTGTATTGATCGGGGCAGGATTGGCCGGATTTTTTGCGAAACAGACGGGATGGGCTGCGCAAATTCTGGCCGTCCCGTTATTTTTGCCCCATCTTGGTGCAGCCTATCTAGCCATTCTTTACCTGAGTGATTTCCCGGTCATTGGTCCGCACGAGGTGAATCAATTTAGTATCATCTTGACGTATCTCTACAAGGAAATACCGTTTGTCTTTTTCTATTTACTGCCGGTCTATCGGCGTCTCGACCATCGCTATGAAGAACTGGGATTGATGCTCGGTTTGTCACGGATAAAACGGTTTTGGCACGGAAAAGGGGTATTTTTACTGTTTCCTGTTCTGGAAGCAGCCTTTATCGTTTTTGCCTTCACCTTGTTTGCTTACGAAGTCCCGGCATTGCTCGGTGTGACGTATCCGAAGCTGATTGGTGTCTATACGTTTGATTTGTATACGCAGGGCGATTTGTCGCGTCAACCGGAAGCCTTTGCCATCAGTGTCCTCTTGACCGGCCTTCTGTTTTTGCTGTTATTGCTGTTCACACGAATGATTCGTCCGTTAACGGAACGGATCAGTAAGGGGCGGATCGAATGAGGAGACGGATCATAACAGGAGTGACAGGATTCCTGATCCTCGTTCCGTTGTTCGGATTGATTCCGTCCACCTGGACTTGGAATCCGCGGTTGTTTGAAACCTTGGCAACGACGATTTCGATGATTGTTGCCTTGACGCTGCTCAATCATTCGATCGGCTATATTACTGGAAAGGCAATTGCGTTTCGCGCGGGACGACTCATCCGCTCGATGGAACTATTGATCAGTTTACCGCTCTTTTTACCGGTTTTGTTATTGTCGTTTGGTCTTTATCTGACCTGGATTCGGTTAGGACTTGCCGATCAATTTGTCGGAGTGTTGCTGGTTTTACTGCTGCCAACGTTACCGTATACGATTCGGATCTATACGAATGCGTTTCAGGCACTGGGGGAACAGATGATGGAACAGATGGTGTTGATTGAACCGAGCCGTATAAAACGATTTGTTTTTTTGACAGGCCCGATGATGCGTTCTGCCATCCAATCCGTCACTCTGCTCGTAACGGTCATTGCCTTGAGCCAATATGCACTCGTCACCCTGATCGGAGGCGGTGTCGTTCAAATGATTGCGATTGAAGCGTTTCCGCTGTATTCCGGAAATTCTTTGATTGCAGCGAAAGAAGCGACGATTTGGCTGCTTGTTTTACCGTTTTTGATTTATTTTGTGCAACTCATGCTGCTCGAAGCATGGGTGCGATTAGTTCGGAGGCTGTTAGATGGACGTTACGATTCAGCACGTCAATAAACGATTTGGTCAGAAACAAGTCTTGCAGGGCATTGATTTACGCATTACGTCGGGGCAATGTGTCGCTTTGGTCGGTCCGAGCGGAAGCGGGAAAACAACACTGCTGCGATTGATTGCAGGTCTTGAGAAAGTATCGGACGGAACCATCCGTTTCGGAGAGATCGATATGACACATGCCGCTCCGAATCAACGGGGTGTGACAATGTTGTTTCAACGTCCGTTACTGTTTCCTCATTTGACGGTCGGTCAAAATATCCGTCTTGGTATGGCAAAAGGTCATCATGGGGATTTGAAACAATGGTTGGAGAAAGTCGGATTAGCCGGACGGGCAGATGCTTTTGTCCATGAACTGTCCGGTGGAGAACAACAACGGGCCAGCCTTGCCCGGGCGTTGGCCAGCGGTCCGAATTTTCTGTTGCTCGACGAACCGTTCTCGAGTCTCGATTTACCACGCCGCCGCGAACTGCGGACGCTAATCCGGCGCTTGACGGTCGCCGAAGGCGTGACGACGTTACTTGTGACGCACGACCGTGAGGAAGCGATGGCGATGGCGGATTATGTCTACGTAATGGAACAAGGACAAATCATTGATCAGGGACATCCGGTTAAATTGGCGGAAAAAAGTCCGTTTTTCGGAGACGGCGTGTACCTGGACGGTGATTGGTATCCTTTATCGGAAGTGAAGTTGGTCTTAAGACCGACGAATGGATTACAGGAACATGTTACGATTACGAAAGAGCTGACGCAGTACGGTGTTCGTTTTTATGAAGTCGAACGCGAGACAGGTGAGCGTCTTGTTGTTCAAACGATAGAGACGTTCCTCGAAAACGTGACAGCTTATCTTGTGAGGAAGGAGGGGTAGCATGTTAGATACACGCGCGAGAAGAGTCGTCCAGCCCCTTTTTGAGCAGATGGCGACCTTATTAAAGAAGATGGGGCTTTCCGCCAACCAGGTCACCATCATTTCCGGCATCATCGGTGCCTCGACCGGTTTCTTTGTGTATAACGATATGACGGGAATTGCAATTTTATTATTATGGCTGTCCGGAGCACTCGATGTCGTCGATGGAACGATGGCACGCCGGGAAAAAACGACACCGATCGGGACGATTCTCGATTTAGTGCTCGACCGGATTGTGGAATTATCCGTTCTGATCGGAATTGCCTTACGTTTTCCGGAGACGCAAGTCGTCATTTTATTACTCGTCGCCTCATTCGTAATTGGTATGACGATGTTTCTTGCGATTGGAGCGGTCAGCGAAAATTATGGATTTAAGTCATTCCAGTATCAACCGGGTCTTGTCGAACGGACGGAAGGATTTCTTTTTCTGACTGCGATGTTACTGTTTCCAAGCGCCATCATCTGGATTGCGATCCTCTTTTTGATTGCTGAATTGTATACGGTCGGCGAGCGGTTTTATCAAGCTTCGAAGGTGTTGCGATGAGCGAATCAGAACAGTTGATGGTCGTTGATTCCACCGGTCAACCGCTGTATCCGGCAACCCGTAAGAAAATCCACCAAGAGGGATTGTGGCATGAGACGTTTCATTGTTTTGTCATCAATCATGAGGAAGGCCACGTGATCTTACAACAACGGGCGATACAGAAAAAAGATTTCCCGGGGCTGATTGATATCACGGCTGCCGGACATTTGCTCGCAGGTGAGACGCCGAGGGACGGAATCCGCGAACTCGAAGAAGAGATCGGTCTCGTCCGGCAGTTTGAGCAACTGTTTCCACTGGGCGTCTTCTTGGAAGAGTTGATACTCGGGGACTTAAAAGATCGTGAACGTGTCCATCTGTTCCTGACGGATGAATCGATGCCGCTCGAACGTTACGTGTTGCAAACAGAAGAAGTCAGTCGATTGATTGCCTTACCATTTTCCGAGTTTGCCCGGCTGGCAGACGAGACAGCAGAAACGTTTCAGACCGTGGATCAAGAAATCATCCGCCGCGATCAATTCGTCCCGCATCCGTCTGCCTACTTTAGACGTGTGAATGAAGGAATTCAAGCATATCGTGTCCAACAGACATAACGAAAGGGCTGTCATGCATTTTTATGCGACGGTCCTTTCGTTTTTTTACGGTAAAGCTAGGCAAAAAGTAGCATAATGGGCATTTCTTTGAGATAATTAACAATATATACATTTGATGAAAGAAGGTGCAGCCAGTGGCGTTACGATTTGCATTGCTCGGACTGCTAACTCAGGGAGAAGCGACCGGATATGATTTAAGTACGACGTTCAAAAAGCAGATGACCCATTTTTGGACGGCGCATCATACACAAATTTACCGTGAATTGTTGAAAATGGAAGAAGATCAGCTTGTGACCAGTGTGTACATCGTCCAAGAAGACTTACCCGATAAAAAGGTTTATTCGATTACGGAAGAAGGTCAAACGGCACTTGTCGCCTGGTTGCGTGCGCCAAGTGAGTTCAAGCCGAAGATGAAAGATGAAAACTTGATGCGGGTGTCCTTGCTGCATCTGTTGCCGCCGGATGAAGCGATTTTGTATTTGGAAGAATCGAAGCGGCATCACCAGTTTGCCGTCGATATGATGAAGGTCTGGCGGAAAGATCATTTAGAAAACGGGGCAACGCTCGGGGAAACCTTGACGAGTGAATACGGCTTACGCATGATGCTGAATTATCTCGACTGGTGTGACTGGGCGATGGAAGAAATAAAGAAAAGTCAGGCGAATGTCTGAACCATACGGTGATATCATCAATCCTTTGTCAAAACAGGGGATTGTTTTTTTGCGTCGTCAAAAGAGCATTTGAGACAGACGATATGGTACAGTAAATGAATTGTAACGGGATTAGAGGAGGACTACGAACGTGAGTGTATTTACGGATTATGAAGAATGGTTGGATGAAGTCACGGATGAGATGATTGAACATCAAGTCCATTACGCTGTCGCAGAATTAAAATTAGGCGGAGAAATCGGTGACTACTATGAAGAATCCGGAGTAATTGACCGGTTTGTCACGCAACAGTTGGTCTGGTTGTCGTTTGAGGAAATGGAACAGATTTTAGATGAAGCGGGAGAGTTGAACCTTGAAATCGTAGCAGACGAAGCTGAATCAGATGTGCAACGGTCACAAGTCAAACAGATTCTGAAACAATCGATTAAACAACAGCTGGTGTTGAAGTCGCAACCGTTCGTCGCGACACGTCTCGAACAATTGCGTCAGGAACATCCGTCTGTCAAAGATCAGTTTGAAGAAGTTCGTTCAGCCTACGATCAAGTCGATCAGCTTTTGAAATCGGGTCCGCAACCGACGATTATTCCGAAACGGTGGTACCGTCGGGAACGGATTGTTCCCCGTGCCTTCACTCCGGCGGAACAAACGAGTTTAGAGCAGGAGCATCTCAAGCTTTCGCCACAGTACGAAACACAAAAACAGAAGCTTGAAGAACTGAGTCGTGAAATCGCAGCGTATGAACGGATTTTACCGTAAAGTGAAAACAACAAAAACCCCTTTTCGGTATCTGTACCGAAAAGGGGTTTGTTGCTTGCAGGATTAAGTTAGACGATTGCGAGCTTAGCAATGACAAGCTTAGCGACGGCTTCACTTGAAGCAGGGTTTTGACCTGTGACAACATTACCATCGATGACAGCGAATTCTTTTCCGGCATCTGAAGTCAGGAAGGTTGCCCCTTCACCGCGTAATGTAGTTTCAAGCAAGAACGGAACTTTGTCTTCGAGTCCTGTTGATTTTTCTTCTTCGTCCGTGAAGCCGTTGATTTGACGACCTGATACGAACGGTTTACCGTCAATCGTGACATGCGCAAAGGCAGCAGGTCCGTGGCAGACTGACGCGACGACGCCGTCTTTTCGGACCATCGCTTCGATGGCACCGGCAACGAGCGGGTTGTTCGGGAAGTCGACGACTGCTCCGTGGCCGCCCGGGAAGTAAACAGCGTCAAATGAAGCAGGATCGACGTCTGCGAGTGGCGTCGTATCGTGCAGGGCACGGCGTGCTTCCTGGAATTTAGGCAGGATTTCTTTAACCATTGAAGCTTTATCAATCGGTACGTCGCCTCCTTTGACCGAAACGACCGTGACATCATGACCGGCTTCCTTAAACAGGTTGTATGGAGCAGCAAACTCCTCGAACCATAAACCGGTTTTGTGACCGTTCATATCGTCAGCACTTGTAGATACGATTAAAATTTTTGACATGATAAAAACTCCTCCTCTGTAATAACGTTACAAAGAAGAAGTTTCCCTTCCGATAAAATATTCAAACCTCACCGGTGTTCTGTGTACGTATGAACCGGCAGAAGCGACAAAACATGTGCGATCTGTTCAGCAGTCAACGGTTCCCGCATCGCCTGCAGATTCGCCTGCAGTTGCGACACGCTCGATGCGCCGGGCAACACGATATCGGCTTGTTGATCAACGGCCTGCAGAGCCATTGCAGGGAGCGGATAATCCTGTAACGTCGACAGGACGTGTTCCAGCTGCTCCTTGTCATATTGTTCAAACCGGTCAACCGATTGAAGACGTGACATGCTTTCCGTCGTCAGAAGACCTTTCGCGAGCGGTCCGCGGGCGACGAGTTTGATGTTACGTTCTTGCAGCCGCGGCAATAACTCCTCGATCCGGCGGTCGAGCAGCGAATACGGTGTCATCAAATAACTGAAGTCACTGTGGTCAAGCCAATAATTGATGACGTTCGGACGGAGGGACGAAATTCCATATTCTTTAATGCGTCCTTCTTCCCGCAAGTCTTTCATGGCACGAATCGAGGCATCCAGATCGTCTTCCATCGTTCCGCCATGGACATAATAGAGATCGAGATACGGTGTTTCGAGACGGTTCAGACTCTCAAAACATGCTTTTTTCAGGTAGTCGTAACTCGGGTCCCACGTCCAGCCTGTCCCGGTGTCATTCATCCGGTTGCCGCCTTTTGAAGCTAAAAAGATCCGGCTGCGGTCTTCCGGTGAAAATGTCTGTCCAATCAATGACTCGACTGCGCCGTTGGCATAGACATCCGCCGTATCGAAGTGAACGATTCCTTCGTCGAGCGCTGTCCGGAGAATTTCGGCTGCTTCCTCTTGACCGCGTTTTAAAATCGTCATCGTACCTAAACCTAATGTCATATCAATCCCTCATTTCTTTCGACTGGTGCTACTGTGTATCAGTTTAGCATATTTGATCCACGATGTTCCCGGGTGGATTTGTACGGAATGGGCATTGCAATGGAAAAGAAACAGACTTGCATCAAGAATCAAAAAACAGGCATACTGTGAAAGAGAAGAAATCCGATTAGAAGAGGTGTTCAGGATGGAAGAAAAAACACTAGAGCGCGAAGTTATTTATGAAGGAAAAGTATTTAACGTTGAGAAACATGTCGTCAGTCTGCCGAACGGTAATACGTCGATTCGCGAACTGGTCTATCACAACGGTGCAGTCGCCATCATCGCGTTTGATGAAAAAGGAGATTTGTTGGTCGTTGAGCAATACCGGAAAGCGTTCGAGCAATTGTCAATTGAAATCCCGGCCGGAAAGTTGGAAAAAGGGGAAAATCCGGAAGAGTGCGCAGGGCGTGAACTGAAAGAAGAAACGGGATACACGGCAACTGAGCTGAACCACGTGTTTGATTTTTACGGAGCTCCTGGTTTTTGCAGCGAACGCGTACATATTTATGAAGCAGGCGGTTTGACTGCGGGAGAGCGTCAGCTGGATGCAGATGAGTTTCTGGAAAACCAGACGTTGACACTTGAACGGGCGCTTGAACTTGTAGCGAATGGGACGATTGTCGATGCGAAAACGATCATGGCGATTCAGCATTGGCACATTCGTACATTAAAATCATTCTAAAGCTAATGATTTTCAGTTGATAATCATTTTAATTTGAAAAACCACAGATTATCGGCTATGATAAAACCATCAGTTTCGACCAAAGGGGGCGCTATGATGGAAAGTCGTGTTGAACGCATTAAAAAACAGCTGAGCGGTAAAGGATATAAGCTGACTCCCCAACGTGAAGCGACCGTACGGATCTTACTGGAACATGAGTCGGACCATTTAAGTGCGGAAAATGTCTTTTTATTGGTCAAAGAAAAAAACTCAGACATCGGACTTGCAACGGTCTACCGGACACTTGAATTATTAACGGAGCTTGAAGTCGTTGATAAAGTCAACTTCGGAGACGGCGTATCCCGATTTGATTTACGGCAGGAAGGTGCGAGTCACTCGCATCATCATCTCGTCTGTATCGAATGCGGATCCGTCGAGGAAATTTTGGATGATATGTTAGAAGAAGTCGAAAAAGAAATCGTCACGCGTTTCCAATTTAAAATCAAGGATCACCGTTTGACGTTCCATGGTGTATGCCGGGTATGCCAGGAGCGGCATGCACGTGAAGCACTGGAGCAATCACAAACACAAACCGTCTGACTGTCCTCATCTAAAAGAGGGCGGTTTTTCTTTTTGAAAAATATAGGTCAGACCTCTTCACAACGGTTTACACCTTTGATATGATGGGAAAGTAAGCGATTTCTTAATGATAGAGGATGAGTTCAGTGAGGCAACAACTGGAGACATTTATCGACTATTTAGTAATTGAACGGCAGATGTCAGCGAACACGGCAGCTGCTTATCGAAATGATTTAAACCAGTATTTGACGACGCTTGAACAGCAGGGGATTTCGTCAGCGGAAGAAGTCACCCGCCACCAGATCGTCCTTCATATTGAATCCTTGTTACAGGCGCAAAAATCACGGTCGACGGTTCGGCGGTCGACGAGCTCGATTCGATCGTTTCATCAGTTTTTGGTGGAACGTCAAATCGTCCGTCACGACCCGTCGCGTCATCTTGATTTACCGAAGCCGGATAAAAAACTGCCGGTGGTTTGGAGTCAAACCGATATCGTCCGACTGCTTGACTCAGTCGTCGGAAATGACCCGCTCGTCCGGCGTGATGCAGCGATGCTTGAATTGCTGTACGGAACCGGTATGCGTGTCAGTGAATTGTTACAACTGACGCTGAGTGATTTGCAACTTGAACTCGGTTACTTGTCCTGTCTTGGAAAGGGTAACAAAACCCGGATTATTCCGATCAGTCAGACGGCGATCGACAGCGTCTCGGTTTATCTTGAGCTGGCCCGGAACAGTCTCGGAGGACGGCAAACGGATTATGTGTTCCTCAACAGTCGCGGCGATCGGTTATCGCGTCAGGGTTTCTGGAAGATGATCAAACGCCGGGCGAAAGAAGCGGGAATTGAAAAAGACATCACGCCCCACGTCTTGCGTCATTCGTTTGCGACCCACCTTCTCGAGAACGGAGCCGATTTACGTGTCGTTCAGGAAATGTTGGGACATGCCGATTTATCGACGACGCAAATGTATACCCATGTCAATAAAGCCAGACTACATGATGTCTATAAGAACCATCATCCACGTGCGTGATGGTTTTAACATCAAAAGGTCTGACTTCAGACAAATAGGGTGTTTTGTCTAGTCCGTTTACGGGAAAATTCAAACGGGATTTATTTTAGTAATAAGCAATAAGCATATAGGAGGAATTTTAATATGGCTCAATCATTCAAACGTGTATTTTTAGTCGTCATGGATTCTGTAGGAATCGGAGAAGCACCGGATGCAGAACAATTCGGTGATCTTGGTGCGCATACACTGGGACATATCGCAGAACAGCGGAATGGTCTGAATATGCCGCATCTCGCTCAGCTTGGTTTGTCGCATATCGAACCGGTTCAAGGTGTATCTGCAGATGCTGCACCGATTGCTTCTTTCGGGAAGATGGAAGAAGTCTCGGCCGGTAAAGATACGATGACAGGCCACTGGGAAATCATGGGTTTGCGGATTGATACGCCGTTCCGCGTGTTTGAGAAATTCCCGGAAGATTTGATTGGTCGCCTGGAAACATTCTCGGGACGGAAAATCATCGGGAACAAACCGGCATCCGGAACAGAAATCCTCGATGAACTCGGACAGGAACACGTCGATACCGGCGCATTGATCGTCTATACATCTGCTGACTCGGTTCTGCAAATCGCTGCACACGAAGAAGTCGTGCCGCTCGAAGAACTGTACCGGATTTGTGAATATGCACGTGATATTACCCGCGACGACCCTTACATGCTCGGCCGGATCATCGCCCGTCCGTTCCTCGGCGAGCAAGGAGCATGGGTCCGGACGTCGAACCGTCACGACTATGCGCTGAAACCGTTTGACCGGACTGTCATGAACGAACTGGAAACAGCCGGACTCGATGTCATCTCGCTCGGTAAAATTGCGGATATCTTCGATGGTGAGGGTGTGACAGACGCGATTCGGACAAAATCAAACATGGACGGTATGGATCAACTCGTGAAGCAACTCGATCGTGACTTTACAGGACTCTGCTTCCTGAACCTCGTCGATTTCGATGCGTTGTTCGGTCACCGTCGTGATCCTCAAGGATACGGTCAGGCGCTGGAAGAATTCGATGCCCGCTTGCTGGAAGTCTTTGAACGCCTGCAAGAGGATGATCTGTTGATCATCACGGCAGACCACGGAAATGATCCGGTCCATCCTGGAACTGATCATACGCGTGAATACGTCCCGCTGTTGGTCTATTCGAAAAGCGGAGCTGCGAAAGATCTCGGTATCCGTTCAACGTTTGCCGATCTCGGAGCGACGGTTGCCGATAACTTCAACGTGAAGATGCCGGCACACGGAAAGAGTTTCTTGTCAGAACTTTAATTTTAAGGGAGCGATTCAGATGACAGTCAACTGGAATGAAACACGTACGTATTTAGAAAGCAAAATGCAGGCGAAACCAGAAATCGGTTTGATTCTCGGTTCTGGACTCGGTGTCCTCGCTGACGACATCGAAAATCCGATTGCGATTCCATACAGTGATATCCCGAACTTCCCGGTCTCGACAGTGGAAGGCCATGCCGGACAACTCGTCTTCGGTACGCTGGAAGGCAAACAGGTTGTTGCGATGCAAGGACGTTTCCACTTCTATGAAGGCTACTCGATGGAGATGGTGACATTCCCGGTCCGAGTCATGAAAGCAATCGGTGTCGAAACACTGATCGTCACAAACGCAGCCGGTGCTTGTAACGAAGCATTTGAGCCGGGGGATCTGATGTTGATCACGGATCACATCAACTTCTTCGGGACAAACCCGCTGATCGGCAAAAATGTCGATGAGATGGGTCCGCGTTTCCCGGATATGTCAAAACCGTATGACGCGGAATTGCTGCGTCTTGCACAGGAAACGGCTGACGAACTCGGCATCAACGTCCGTCAAGGCGTCTACTTCGGCAATACAGGTCCGACATACGAAACACCGGCAGAAGTGAAACTTGCCCGTTTACTCGGCGGAGACGTCGTCGGGATGTCGACAGTCCCTGAAGTCATCGTGGCCCGTCACTCAGATATGCGCGTGCTCGGAATTTCGTGCGTCTCGAACATGGCAGCCGGAATTCTCGATCAACCGCTTCATCACGATGAAGTCATCGAGACGACGGAACGCGTCCGCGCCCACTTCCTGTCACTTGTCCGTGGTTCGATTAAAAAAATGTAAGCATCAAAAACTGATGAAAAATACGAACGACCCCATGAGGAGGAACTTATTATGCGTATGGTAGATTTGATTGCAACAAAACGAGACGGCGGCGAATTACAGACTGCTGATATTAAAGCAATGGTTGAAGGCTTCACGAACGGCGATATTCCAGATTATCAGATGTCAGCAATGTCGATGGCGATTTTCTATCAAGGCATGTCAGACCGTGAAATCGCGGATTTAACGATGGCGATGGTCGAGTCGGGTGACGTCATCGACTTGTCCCGTATCCACGGTAAAAAAGTCGACAAACACTCAACAGGCGGCGTCGGCGATAAAATCAGTCTTATCGTTGCACCACTCGTCGCGTCAATCGGAATTCCTGTCGCGAAAATGAGCGGACGCGGTCTTGGTCACACAGGCGGAACGATCGACAAGCTCGAAGCGTTCCCTGGATTTGATGTGGAATTGTCGGAAGAAGCATTCGTTTCTCAAGTCAACGACATCAAGATGGCCATCATCGGTCAGACAGGCAACCTGACACCTGCCGACAAAAAACTCTACGCATTACGTGATGTGACAGCAACGGTCAACTCGATTCCGTTGATTGCAAGCTCAATCATGTCGAAAAAAATCGCAGCCGGTGCTGACAGTATCGTCCTCGACGTGAAAACAGGTTCAGGCGCGTTCATGAAATCATTTGAAGACGCGAAAGCACTCGCGACAGAAATGGTGTCGATCGGTAAAAGTGTGAACCGGAAGACGATTGCCGTCATTACGGACATGGATCAGCCGCTCGGAAATGAAATCGGAAATGCGAACGAAGTCAAGGAAGCGATTGAAGTCCTGCAAGGAAAAGATGTCCGTGACTTGAAAGTCATCGCCTTGACGATTGCGTCACACATGGCAGTCCTCGGGGAGTTCTACCCGACGTTTGACGAAGCGTACGCGGATCTCGAGACACGTCTCGCGAACGGAGCAGCACTTGACGTATTCAAGAAATTCATCGCGGCACAAGGCGGCGATGCGTCACTCGTCGACGATATGACAAAAGCACTCGAAACGAAATTCGAAAAAGATTTCGTCGCATCGAAAGCAGGATACGTTTCGGAAATCATCGCGGATGAAGTCGGTGTCGCAGCCATGATCCTCGGTGCCGGTCGTGCAACGAAGACCGATGTCATCGATCACGCAGCAAGTGTTACCCTGTTCAAAAAAGTCGGCGATAAAGTCGAAGTCGGTGATGTCATCGCGATACTCCGTTCGAACAAAGAAACACTCGATCAAGCCATCGAGAAAATGGATCACGCGTATCACATCAGCGAGACAAAACCGGAAGCACGTCCGCTTGTCCACGCTGTCATTCAATAAGGTTTTTTCTTACAACCGTCTGGGTTTCTTTCCCAGTCGGTTGTTTTTTGTTATAGTGAAATGAAGAATGTAAGGGGGGAACACAGATGAAACCAGCTCAATTAAAAGTCGGCGATACGATTGCGATTGTTTCGCCGGCTTCTGCGGTCGCAGCTTATGTACCGCGTCGTCTGCAACGGGGGATTGAAACACTGGAACGGATGGGTTTTAAGGTCCTTTTAATGCCGAATGCGACAGCGGTTCACAGTCATACGGCGGGTACGATCGGGGAACGGCTTCAAGACCTGCATATGGCATTCAAAAATCCGGATGTCAAAGCGATTTTTGCGACCATCGGCGGCTTCAACTCGCATCAACTGCTTGATGAACTCGATTACGATTTGATTCGAGCTAATCCGAAAATTTTTATGGGATACAGCGATATTACGGCTCTGTTGTCCGGCATCCAGACGAAAACCGGTTTGACGACATTTGTCGGACCGGCGATTTTACCGCAATTTGGCCAACTGCATGGTCTCGATGACTATACAAAAGAATGGTTTGAAAGAACGTTGATGCAGACGGATCCGATCGGTCCAATCGAAGCGTCGGATGAATGGACGGATGAAGGTCTGCGTTGGGACGTCAATGATGACCGGAGACGAACACACGTCGCGAATGACGGCTATGTCGTTGCCCGTACAGGTGAAGGGACGGGACCAATCGTTGCCGGCAATCTCGGGACACTGCTGCTGCTTGCCGGGACACCGTACATGCCGTCGCTTGACGGGGCGGTTCTGATGCTTGAAGACGACGAAAGTGAAACGCCGGAGACGATTGACCGGTACTTTACGCAACTCCGTCATCTCGGAGCGTATGACAAGATTTCTGGGATCGTCGTCGGACGTTTTCACAGTAAAGTCGAGTTTGCTCCGGAATTCCCGCTGAAGGACATTCTGTTGCGGGCGACCCGCGGTTATGACTTCCCGATTGTGCTTAATGCGGACTTCGGGCATACCGATCCGGTCTTCCCGTTACCGAACGGGATTCAGGCAGCGGTCAGTGCGGGTGAAAGTGTCGTGATTGAAATTCTCGAATCCGCAGTGAAGTGAGTAAAAAACCTGCGTTTTTTACGAAGATTTGATACACTAGGTAACGGAGCCGCGGATGCCGCGGCGAACACCACAGCTGAAAAGCGCGAAAGGTTGGTATACACATGCAAAAAACAGGATATATCTTACTGGAAGACGGTAATAAAATTGAGTTCGAATTGTTTAACGACGATGCACCGATCACAACAGAAAACTTCGAGAACCTTGCGAACTCGAACTTCTACGATGGATTAAACTTCCACCGTGTCATTCCTGGTTTCGTCTCACAAGGCGGATGCCCGATCGGAAATGGTACAGGCGGATCAGGTAAAACAATTCCGTGTGAAACATCAACATCTTACCCGCACAAGCATAAAGCCGGTTCGCTTTCAATGGCGCACGCAGGTCGTAACACAGGGTCAAGCCAATTCTTCGTCGTTCACGAGCCGCAACCGCATCTCGACGGCGTTCACACAGTCTTCGGACAAGTGACATCAGGTCTTGAACATGCGACAAAAATGAAACAAGGCGCTGGCATTAAAGAAATTCGCGTTGAAGCGTAAGTGATTTCTTCCCTTCTTTGATTAAAGAAGGGAAGTTTTTTTTTCGCCCAATACGGGAATTGACAACAAGAACTGAAAAATGAAGGAGCGATTTATGATGCGGTTAGCAGGAAAAAAGATTATTCAACTCGTCAGTAACGACTTTGAGGATTTAGAACTGTGGTACCCGGTCCACCGGTTACGCGAAGAAGGGGCGACGGTCGACATTGTCGGCGAGAAAGCCGGTGAAAAATACATCGGAAAATACGGTGTTCCGATTGTGTCGGATAAAACGTTTGACGAAATCAATCCGGCCGATTACGATGCGATTCTTGTTCCGGGCGGCTGGTCACCGGATTTACTGCGCCGGTTTGACTCGGTCCTCACGATGGTCCGTCATTTTAACGAAACGAAACAGCCGATTGGTCAAATCTGTCATGCCGGATGGGTCTTGATTTCAGCCGGTGTCTTAAAAGGCATCAACGTCACAAGCACACCGGGAATCAAGGACGATATGACGAATGCCGGCGCAACGTGGCATGATGAACCCGTCGTCGTCGACGGACATATTATCTCGAGCCGCCGTCCGCCCGATTTGCCAGATTACATGCGGGAATTCATCCGCGTCCTCGAAGGATCGAAGTAATCAGACAGTCGGTAAAAGCGCATAATGTCAGAGCCCACCTCCCTGTTTCGTGACAGGGGGGTCGCGTTTGCGAAGTAAGGGAAAGACGGTGGGATTTCAAATGGATCAAGCCGTCTTTTTACTTGATTTCACGAAAAATGAAGCAATTCGAGACGAGAAGGTGTAGAATAAACAAGTCTCAGTTGATCATGTTCCTGAGAGTTGTTGAAACTAGGAAGGTGTAGAATCAGATGCTAGTAAAATATAAAAAGTTGAATGAACGGACCGCGATGGGGTTAATCGCTTTTTCGTGTGAAGTGAAGGATCCGAAGTATTTGCTTGAAACGGTTCAAACCTATGAACAAGATGAAAATCAACAGTTGTATCTCTATAAGCAGGATGAAGATTTTATCGGCATTATCGGATTTCAATTAGTGGATGGCCACGCTGAATTGAAACATATCGCCTTGTCGCCATCGTTCCGCGGAGAACGGATGTCGTATATCTTACTGGATGCAGCCGAAAAAATGCTGCGGATGGAAATTACGGGTGCAACGGACGAAACGAGTCGACTTGTTGAAAAGTGGAAAAATCAATAAAAACCGGTCCATGTAAGTTACGGACCGGTTTTTCATTTTTTTTGGCGTGCCGCAAGAGCCGTCTGTCGTGCCGTGATTACATCCTGACGGTCGCGCAACAGATGTTTATGCCGCAAGAACGATAAATCCTGCACCGGTTCAATCGGGAGACTGTTGACCCGTTGTTCGAGACCATCTGCGAGCGGCAACGGAATATGCGTATAGTCGGGTTGCATGAACAATGGTTGTAAAGCGAGCAGGCGTGGGATATCGATTCCTTGACCGGCGAGTGATCCGGCATGGCGTTCGAGTTTTCGGAAAGCTTTCGGATAGATCCGCATCGCCCCGGATACATTTCCCCGGCGATGATGGTAGCGGGCAACGGCGAGCTGAATCAATGCGACGAGGGATTCATCTTGTCGTTGACCGGCCTGCCACAGTTCTTCGAGTACTTCGTGGCATTCGAAATAGTCTTGTTGGACATTGAATTCAAATGCAAATTGTTCAATCGGATGCATGGATTGATCTCCTTTCCTTTTAATATAGCATAGTCGAAATCAGGTGATGTGTGGTATACTAAGGCGCAAAAAACGTTGATGGGCAGGGAGAATCATGGAATCATACAGTGTAAAGATGGATGCGTTTGAAGGCCCGTTGGATTTGTTGTTGCATTTGATTGGTAAGCTGGAGATTGATTTGTATGACATTTCCGTTTCGATCGTGACGGATCAGTATGTGTCCTATATCCGGGCCATGCAACATCTCGAACTTGATGTGGCGAGTGAATATCTGGTCATGGCAGCGACGCTCCTGCAATTAAAAAGTAAACAACTGTTACCTGTCGAACAGGCGGATTTCGAAGACGTTCCGGATTTTGAAGAGGATCCGACACGTGAAGGGTTGATTCAGCAACTGATTGAATATAAAGCATACAAAGAAGCGGCGCTTGTTTTAAAAGAAAAGGAAGAAGCACGGCTGGAACTGTTTTCAAAACAGCCGGAAGACTTGATGACGTATCTCGATCCGGACAATCAAGATTTCAGCGGGAACTTGTCTTTTAGCGACTTGTTGCGTGCCTATGAGAAAATGCGTCAACGCGTCGCCTGGAAAGTACGGCGTTCGAAAACCGTTAAACGGGAAGAACGGACGCTTGAACAACAGATGATTCATGTTTCGGAATATGTTTTTGCCAATGAAGGGACGACATTTTTTGGTTTCTTCACGGAACAACCGACCGTCGAAGAATTGGTCGTTAGTTTCCTGGCTGTACTTGAACTTGTCAAACAACGTGTCGTCGCCTGTGAGCAAATGAGCGACGATATCCTGTTGCGCGCCTTAGTGAAGGAGGAGAATCAGATTGGCGTATGAGCGAATCATTGAAAGTTTATTATTCGTCGTCGGAGACGATGGAATCGATCCGCGTGGTCTGAGTCAAGTTCTTGAAATCAGTGAGGCAGCGGCCCGGGAACAGTTACATGCACTCCAGACGACATTTGAAGCGGAGGAACGGGTGTTGCAAATCGTCGAATCCGGTGGTGTGTTCAAAATGGTCACCCGCAAAGAGATGTCGCCGTATGTGCAGGCATATGCTGGATCGCTGGCAGAAGACAGCCTGTCACGCGCAGCGATGGAAACACTCGTCATCATCGCCTATAAACAGCCGGTTACCCGGGCGGACATCGAAGTCATTCGCGGTGTCAAGACGGAGCGTGTCATCCACACGTTAAGTGCAAAAGGATTAATTGATGAAGCCGGACGCGCGAAAGGCGTCGGGCGTGCTAAATTGTATAAAACGACGGATCATTTTTTGGATCACTTCGGACTGAACAGTATCGAAGAGTTGCCGCCGCTCGAGTTTGAAGAAACACTCGAAGCGGATGGGGATTTGTTTTTCCGGAATGAACCGTCATTAGAGGAGAGAATAAATTAATGGAACGTCTACAAAAAATTATTGCCCAAGCCGGTGTCGCATCGCGACGCAAGGCAGAAGAACTGATCACAGAAGGACGCGTCAAAGTCAACGGGAAAGTCATCACGGAACTTGGGACGAAAGTCGGCGGACGTGCGGAAGTTGAAGTCGACGGCGTCAAACTCGAACGGGAAGAACACGTCTACTACATGCTGTATAAACCAACAGGTGTCGTTTCGACGGTGGAAGATGATAAAGGCCGTAAAACGGTCGTTGATCTCGTCCCACCGGGTCACCGTGTATTCCCGGTCGGCCGTCTCGATTACAACACAAGCGGTTTGCTGCTCCTGACGAACGACGGTGAGTTTTCGAATCTCTTGCTTCACCCGAAATACAAAGTACCGAAACGTTATATCGTCAAAATCAAAGGCGTGCCGGATTACTATCATGTCAAAGGTCTCGAAAAAGGTGTTGTCTTACCGGACGGATTCAAAACCGGTAAAGCACGCGTCGAGATGCGTGATATCGATAAGAAAAAGAATACGGCAATTTTAGAAATGGTCATCTATGAAGGCCATAACCGCCAAGTCCGACAAATGGTCGAAACACTCGGCGCAGAGGTCATCAAGTTGAAGCGGGAACAGTTTGGTTTCCTGACGCTTGCTGGATTAACATCAGGCGACTGGCGTGAACTTTCGAAAAAAGAAGTCAATCAATTGCGTGAGCTGGCGGATCCGGTAGCTGCCCCTACGAAAAGACGTAAGAACACAAAAAAACGTTAATTTGTAAAGCGAGAAGCTCAGCCTGCGGGTTGAGTTTTCTTTGTTTGTGACAAAACGATTAACGTATTTCACATTCTGTCAACAATTAAGCGATTTCAAGTACAATATGGTTGGAGGCGGTGCAACATGAAAAAAACGAATCAGAACCCGGATGAGCGGCTAGCAGCCGCGAAGCAAAAGAAGAAAAAACGTTCATTTTGGCGGTTAATGATCATGACGATGGTATTATTCGCCGGTGCGGTCGTCATCATGCAGTTTGTCGATCAGGCGACACGCGATAAGGACGGTCGAGTCCTGGCTGGAGATGATGCGCCGGAATTTGCACTTGTTGATTTGTATGGAGAAAAACAACATACGATGGACGAGTACAAAGGCAAAGGACTTTTACTCAATTTTTGGGGTACATTCTGTGAACCGTGTAAAAAAGAAATGCCGTTGATCAACGACAACTACAAGATGATGCAAAAAGAAGGTGTTAATTTTGCAGCCGTCAACGTCGGTGAGACGCCGGTCCGCGTATCGAGTTTCATCAAGGAAATCGGGGGAACCGATTATCCGGTCTTGATGGACACGAACAGTGCCGTTGAGAAAGCATACGGAATCTACAACCTGCCGGTGACATTCATCATCAACAAAGAAGGTAAGGTCGTTGAAAAGTATGAAGGTGAGATTGACCAGGCGAAGTTAGAAGAAATGATTAAAAAAGCAAACGAGTAACGCATCGAGGGGGAATTTATGATGCAGCAGGAGTATAAGCAACTGGATATGCGTTATGAGGAAGCCGAGCTTCGTTCAAAACGAAAAAATCAATCGTGGATCGACCGGACATGGACGTTCTTTTCATCCGTCAAAGTCGGCTTATGGCTGATCGGCTTAATCATCATCGCAAGCGGCGTCGGAACCATCTTCCCGCAGGAAATGTACATTCCGCAAGCAGTTCCGCCGGAAGAGTTTTACGGGAAGGAATATGGAACGGCCGGTGAAATTTATTATGCCCTCGGTTTCCATAATTTATTTGAATCCTGGTGGTATATCGGCTTAATCACATTATTACTGTTATCCATCATCATCGTATCGATCGACCGTTTCTTCCCGCTGTATCGCGCGCTGAAGAAACAACCGGTCATCCAGTCCGACCGTTTTATGGGCGGTCAGCGATTTGGCGCTGAAGCGACTGGGACGGTTAAACAGATTGATGCCATTGAACCGTTGCTGAAGAAAAAAGGGTATAAGATCCGCCGACAAGACGGCGCACTGCTTGCGGAGAAACAACGTTTCGGCCGCTGGGGTCCATACATCAATCATATCGGGCTTGTCTTGTTCTTTGGTGGAGCGATGCTACGGATTGTTCCCGGGATGCACGAAGACGAGCTGATGTGGATTCGTGAAGGCGAAACGCTGCCGGTCGAAGCGACGGACAACAAGTATTATCTCGAAAACAACTCGTTTAACATTGAGTTTTACGATCCGGCAAAAGAGCCTGAGAAATTCAGAGAAGCGTTGAAACGCGCCGGCGGAAGTGTTCCGAAAAACTATGATACCCAGATGACGTTGTATAAAAAAACCGGAATGACGGAAGACTTCAAACCGAAACTTGAAAAAGTTAAATCCGGTGAGACCGCCGTCAACCAGCCGTTCGAGTTCGGAAACTATCAAGTTTTCCAGGAACAATATGCAGCGGATCCGGAGTTCAAGACGATGTCCTTTAATATCGAGAATCAAAAAACAGGCAAAGTCGTCGATACGATTAAAGTCGACTTGCGTAACCCGCAGGAAACTTACAAATTAAAGAACGGGTATGATGTCGAACTAAAAGACTTCCTGCCGGACTTTGTCGTTAAAGACGGAAAACCGACGACGAACTCGTCGCGTCCGGTCAATCCGGCATTTGTCTTTACGATCAAATCACCGGAACATCCGAAAGGTGAGCGCAGTCTGATCGGGATTAAACTGAATGTCGGCGGCGATGAGAACCAATACAAGATGGGCTTCGCCGGTACAGAACTGTCGAACATTTCCGGCGTCCGGATCAAAAAAGATTTGACGCTTCCATTCCTGTTTGCCGGCGGTATGATCTTCATGGTCGGGCTGTTACTAGGTATGTACTGGCCGCACCGCAGACTTTGGTTAAAAGAACGGAACGGGCAGATTAACATTGCCGGATTTACGAATAAAAATGCACTTGGACTTCAAAAAGAAGTCAATCTCGCCTTGACTGAAGTGGGACTTCCGCAACTGGAAGACCGCCAGAAGTTGCGGGAAGAGGGGGAAATGAAATGAACCTGCTTAGTTTAAGCGGTAATTTACTGCTGACGTCTTTTATCTTATATCTGATCAGTACCGGGTTCTTTGCCGTCGCAACAAGCGGTAAAAAGGGACCAAGCCGTTCAGGGAAAATTGCCTTTTCACTCGCCATCGTCGGATTTGCAGCGCAACTCGGCTACTTCTTCACACGCTGGGCTGGTGCCGGGCACGTACCGGTGTCGAATTTATATGAGTACACGACATTCTTTGGAATGATGATGGTACTTGGCTTCCTGATCGTTTATGGTATTTACCGCAACAACGTCCTCGGACTTGTGGCGATGCCGGTTGCCTTGCTTGTCATCGCCTATGCGTCGATGTTCCCGGACGAAGTCCAACCGTTGATTCCGGCACTTCAAAGTGTCTGGTTGAAAATCCACGTGACGACGGCAGCGCTCGGAGAAGGAATCCTTGCGGTCAGCTTTGCGACCGGACTGTTGTACCTGATCCATGCGACCGACTTCAACAAAGAATCGAAAACACGGACGTGGCTTGAAGTCGTCATGTTCTCACTCGTCTGTGTCGTCGGTTATATCCTGGTCGGATTGTTGTTCAACGGACTCGGAACGAACTCGACGATTGAATACGTCGCGAAAAACGGAGCGACGATGCAACATGAGTATACGATGCCGGTTCTGACCGGTCCTGAAAACGGAAAAATCATTTCCGGCTCAGGTGCTGTCATTGAATTACCGAACTTCCTTAATGCCAACAAAGTCAATACGGTCTTATGGTCGTTGATCGGTGGATTGGTGCTGTACATTCTGCTCCGCTTCGTCATTCTCCGGAAACGGTTGGCTGAAAGCCTCAAACCGATTGCCCGTAAAATTGATCTTGAGACGGCGGATGAAATCAGCTACCGTGCGATTGCAATCGGGTTGCCGGTCTTCATTCTCGGTGGATTGATCTTCGCGATGATCTGGGCACAGATGGCCTGGAGCCGTTACTGGGGTTGGGACCCGAAAGAAGTATGGGCTTTGATCACGATGCTGTTTTACGTTTTCTATCTCCACATGCGGATTCAGCGCGGCTGGATCGGTAAAAAATCAGCGTGGTTATGTGTCGGCGGATTTGCCGTCATCATGTTCAACCTCGTCTTCGTCAACTTGGTCGTTGCCGGACTTCACTCTTACGCGTAAGCAACGAAACCGAATAGTAGAATAATCATTTAAGGATGGACGACGGAAGATGAATTCCGTTGTCCATCCTTTTTTCAGCAGACGCGACCGATTTCCGCGGTCAGAGACGCTATTTCTTTTGTTTCATAGTATACTAGAAGAGTAGTAGGATAGAGTCAGACAGATTAGTTCATGGGAGGAATCAACTGATGTCAGAAGAAGCGCGTATTTTAGTCGTCGATGATGAAGAACGGATTCGGCGTTTATTAAAAATGTATCTCGAACGTGAGAACTTTACGATTGAAGAAGCCGACAACGGAGAGACGGCTCTCGAGATGGCACTTGAAACAGAATATGATGTGATTCTACTTGATTTGATGATGCCGAAGCTTGATGGCATGCAGGTCTGTGAAGAACTACGTAAAACGAAAGCGACACCGATCGTCATGCTGACGGCAAAAGGGGAAGAGACGAACCGGGTCCACGGTTTTGAAATGGGCGCGGACGATTATATCGTCAAACCGTTCAGTCCGCGGGAAGTCGTGCTCCGCGTCAAAGCCATTCTGCGACGGGCAAGTGCTACGAAATTCCTGCACACGGATGCGAAAACAAAAGATGTCATCGTCTTCCCGCACTTGACGATCGACAATGATGCCCACCGCGTCACGGTTGAATCGCAGGAAGTCAATCTGACACCAAAAGAGTATGAATTGCTGTATTTCCTTGCCAAGCAGACAGATAAAGTCTTTTCGCGGGAACAGTTATTAAAAGAAGTCTGGAACTATGAATTTTTCGGCGATTTACGGACGGTCGATACGCATGTCAAGCGACTGCGTGAAAAACTGAACCGTCTGTCTCCGAATGCTGCCCAAATGATCACGACGGTTTGGGGTGTCGGATACAAGTTCGAGAATAATCCCGCCTGACGATGAAATGGTTACAGAGCGTCGTCATTAAATTGTGGGGGACGATTTTATTGCTCGTTTCCGTCGTCTTGATTGCCTTGACGATTTTATTACTCGAATTTTTCAATTCGTTTCATATCGAACAGGAACGCGGTCATCTTGCGAAACTCGGTCAGCAGGTCGAAACCGTCTTTCAAGCCCACAGCGGACTGGAAGAAGGATCGGCGACCGCGATCGAGATTACCGATATTTACGGCGCGACCTTGATTGCGACGTCGAAGGACAATACGGTCGAGACGAATATCTCGGAAGCAAAAGCCAAGCGGATCATCAAGGAGCTCGAACGTCAAAACTGGAAAGCCGTTGACGGCGAAGAAGGGGAAACGGCGATTGGGAACTATGAAACGTTTAACGGGAAAGCGGCACTTGCTTACCGTGCTCCGTTCATTACGGAAAGCGGTAGCGGGACGATGTATTTGATTGAACAATTGACGAACATCGAACAGGCGAATGAAGGGGCACGACAAATCATTCAGCTGTGTGTGTTGCTCGCGATCATCGGAACGACCGTTTTTGCATTCTTCCTGTCGACCCGTATTACGGCACCGCTCCGGACGATTCGCCAGGCGGTCGTCGAAGCGGGGGAAGGAAAGTTTGATCAAAGCCTGACCCAGCGTTCGCGCGATGAAATTGGTGATTTGGCGCTGGCATTTAACGAAATGAGCAGTCAACTCAATCAGTATGTCACGGATCTTGATAAGGAACGTCATTTGCTGTCGTCCATCCTAAGATGTATGGCGGACGGTGTCTTGACCTTCTCGGAATCAGGGGAGTTACTGGCGACCAATCCGCCGGCGGAAGCGTTCCTTGCGGGTGGTCCAGTTCCGGACGAGTTGATTGAATTATTCCAGACGGTCATGCGTAAAGAAAAAGAAATGACGGTTTCCTTTGAACGGGAAGGCCGCTTTTACATCATCATCGTCAGTCCGCTACTTGAGCAGGAAGAACAAATCGGAGCCGTTGCTGTCCTGCGCGATATGACGGAAGCCCAGCAACTGGAGAAGATGCGGGCTGACTTCGTCGCAAACGTTAGTCATGAACTGCGGACGCCGCTCGTCATGCTGCAAGGTTATTCGGAAGCGATCGTCGACGGCATGACGGAAAGTGACGAGGCGACAAAAGAGTTTGCGTCAATCATTTATGACGAGTCGCAACGCCTATCCCGTCTTGTCAACGATTTACTGGATCTGGCACGGATGGAAGCCGGGTATCAGGAAAAGCGGATTGAACCGATCGATGCCGTTCCGTTCGCTAAACGGATGGTCAAGAAGTTTAAGCAGATGGGGCTTGAAAAGCGGGTTTCGTTTGAAGTAACCGGTCCCGACGTTCAGTTTGAAGCTGATCCAGACCAAATGGATCAGGTGATGACGAACCTGCTTGGAAATGCGTTGCGGTATACAGAAGATGGGAAAATCAAGATTGAAATCACGGAAGATAGGGAAACTATATCTTTATCTGTAATTGATTCAGGGGACGGTATTCCGGAAGAAGATGTCCCGTTCGTCTTTGACCGTTTTTACAAGGCGGACAAGGCCCGGACACGCGGCAAGACGGGAACCGGAATCGGTCTTGCGATTGTCGCAAACGTCGTTCGGTCGCATGATGGGGAAGTTCAGGTCGAAAGTGAGCTGGGCAAAGGATCCGTTTTCCGAATTCAATTACCAAAAAAACAAAGGAAGCGAACTTTATGATTCGCTTCCTTTCGCTATAGGAGTGAGTCGATTGAAAATCTATACTAAATCAGGTGATGAGGGAGACACGTCGCTCGTCGGGGGACGCGTCAAAAAAAATGATGTCCGGATTACGCTGATGGGGGAGCTTGACGAACTGAACAGTTTTGTCGGACTGGCCCGCACAAAAGCGACATCCATCGAGGTTAAGGAACAATTGACGGTCATTCAGCACGTTTTGTTCGATTGCGGGAGTGACTTGATGTATGTTGAACCGAAAGCATCCCGTCTGAGCCTAACGGCGACGGAAGATTTGGAAAGTTGGATTGACAGTCTGACGGAACTGTCTCCGCCGCTCGATAAATTCATCTTACCGGGTGGCACGGAAGCCGCAGCCTGCCTGCACGTGGCGCGGACGGTCTGCCGGCGTGTCGAACGGGCGATGATTGATGTCGAACAGGCACATCATTTGTTACCATTCATCAACCGTCTAAGTGATTTCTTCTTTACGGCGGCCCGTTACGAAAATGCGGTCAATGAAAAAGCGGATATCGAATATTTACGCAGTGCCCATGTGTTTAAACGAAAGGATGAAGAAGCATGAGTCAGTCATTTCAAACGTGGAACAAACAAGGAACGACTTTTCATCTCGTTCCGACCGATAAATTCAAGACGACGACGGTCCTCGTGACGTTTTCAGCACCACTCGAAGAAAAAACGCTGACGAGCCGTGCTCTGTTACCGTATATCATGGAGAAGTCGACAGCGGCCTATCCGTCGATGAAAGCGTTGCGTGAACCGCTTGAAACCTTATATGATGCAGGTCTGTACGCCGATGCCTCGAAATTCGGGGAAGAACACGTCATCTCGTTCCAGTTGGATGTCGTCCGCGGGGATTTAGTACGTCATGAGACGTTGCTCGAGGAAGCGCTCGATTTACTGGAACAGATGATTTTTTATCCGGATTTGACAGAGGGCGGATTCCGGGAACAATTCGTCAAACAAGAAAAACGGTTGCATGCGTTGCGGATCAGTTCGTTATACGATGACAAAATGCGTTTTGCCCAGCAACGGTTGCTCGAACTGATGGCACCGGGAGAAGCGGTATCGTTATCCTCACTCGGTACACTCGAAGCACTCGAACAAATCACACCGGTTTCCTTACGTGATACATATCGTTCGATGGTCGAACAGGACCGGATCGATGTCTTTGTCGTCGGTCATGTCACGCAAGATGAGATGGAAGATGCCTTGTCGTTCTTACCTTCCCATGATGAAAAAGCCAGTCACTATATTCCGGCCCAAAAACAGGTCGCGGGCGTCAAACGTTCGTCCGAGACGCAACCGATCAAACAAGGGAAATTGCATTTAGGTTACCGGGTCAGTGTCGATCCGACGTCCGTCGATTCGATTCGGCTGCAAATCGTCAACGGTCTGTTCGGCGGATTCCCGCATTCGAAACTGTTCATGAATGTCCGTGAGAAAGAGAGTCTCGCCTACTATGCAGCATCACGTTATGCGGCCCTGAACAGTGCGCTTTACGTTTATGCCGGGGTCGAAACGAAGCAGGCGGAACGTGCCGAGACGATTATCGGCGAACAATTAAGGGATCTTAAAGCCGGACAGTTCACGGATGAGGAACTGACGCAGACGAAAGCGATGCTCATCAATGCCCGCCGGCAAATCCTTGATCAGCCGGGACAATTGATCGGCTGGTTAAATGGATCGAAGATGCGCGGATTGACGCTTGAGGATGAGATTCACATCATTGAGACGGCAACGCGTGAGGACGTCGTCCGCTTGGCAGCAACTATTGAACTCGAGGCAGTTTATCTATTGCGAGGTGAAGAATAATGGAACAGTTGACGTATCACGATACAGACGAAACCGTATTTTTTGAACAGCTCGATAACGGGCTTGCGGTGTATTTGCTTCAGAAAAAAGGGTATGAAAAAACATATGCGACTTTTACGACGCGTTACGGATCAATCGATAACCGTTTTAAAAAGGATGGCCAATGGGTCAATGTCCCGGACGGTATCGCCCATTTCCTTGAGCACAAGATGTTTGAGTCGGAGCAAGGGGATGTCTTCCAGGAGTTCGGGCGCCTCGGTGCCTCGGCAAATGCGTTCACATCGTTCTCTCGGACCGCTTATTTGTTCTCGGCGACTTCGTTGATTGAACAAAATCTTGAGACGCTGATTGACTTCGTCCAGGATCCGTATTTCACGGAAGAGAGTGTCGAAAAAGAAAAAGGCATCATCACACAGGAAATCCAGATGTATCAGGATAATCCGGGATGGCGTTTATTCTTCGGTTTGATTGAATCGATGTACGCGAAACATCCGGTCCGGATCGATATTGCCGGTACTCCGGAATCGATTGATCAAATTACGGCGGACGACCTGTATACGTGTTACCGGACGTTCTATCATCCATCGAATATGGTCCTGTTCGTCGTCGGGAATATCGATCCGGCCGAGACGCTGGCCTTGATCAAAGCGAACCAAGCGAAAAAAGATTATACGGATCGTCCGGCCATCGAACGTGATTACGGTACGGAACCGCAAGAAGTCGCAAAAAAACGGGTTGAACTCGAACTCGACGTCAAGACACCAAAAGTCCTGATCGGTTATAAAGACAGTTCCCTCGGCGGACAGGAACAGCTGCGCCGCGAACTGACAAGTGAACTGCTGTTGCATCTGTTGTTCGACCAAACGTCCTCCACGTATCTCGAACTGTATGAAGACGGCTTGATTGACGATACGTTCAGCTTCGATTACTCGAGTGAGGAAGAATTTGCGTTCGCGACGTTCGGAATGGAAACGGAAGATCCGGACCGCTTTATCGCGGCCTACGAAAAATTATTAGCGGTCCGGCCCGAGTTCGAGGAAACGGAAGTCGTCCGCAAACGCAACATGATGCAAGGAAAATTCCTGCGGTCGCTGAACTCGCCGGAATTCATCGCCAATCAATTCTCACGCCACGCTCTTGCCGGGACGAATCTGTTTACGTTACCGACATTGATTGCCTCGATCACCAAAGAAGAAATCGAAGCCCGGTTCGATGAATTGTTTGCGCTTGAAAATCGTGCGATTTCAATCGTTAAACCGTACGCTTGACCGATGCGGATTTTAATTACGGGAGCCAGCGGAGCAATCGGCTGGGCAACGGTCTTACGATTGGCGGCTGAAGGACACGATTTGATCCTTCACACCCACCGGAAACAGCATGAGCTCGAACAGATGATACGACAGTTGCCTGTGACGACGGAGATCGTCACAGGCAATCTGTCTGACCGGGAGAACTTGACGGCATTCTGTGAGAGATTACCGTCCGTGGAAGGATTTGTTCATATCGCCGGGACCAGCTTCAGCGGGCTGCTCGTCGATCAATCCCGTTCCTCGGTGGAATCGATGATGACGTTGCATGTCGAATCCCTGATCCGGATTGCCCAGACCTTAACGAGCCGAAAAGCTTTTTCAGCATCGCTTTCGATCGTTGTCGTCAGCAGTGTGTTAGGTGAATTTGGTGCGGCCGGTGAAGTCGTCTATTCGACCTGCAAGGCGGCACAGCTCGGGTTCGTCAAGTCGTTCAGCAAAGAGCTTGGTGCGATGAACGGACGCGTGAATGCGGTGACTCCGGGCTGGATCGAGACCCCGATGAATGCCGTCTTTTCGGCGGAAGACCGGGACTTGGCATTGGCTGAAATTCCGGCCGGCCGTTTCGGACGAGTCGAGGAAGTCGCATCCGCCATCACCTATTTAATGGGGCAGGACGCAGCATATATGAACGGTGCCGTTCTTAAAATTGACGGCGGCTGGATGTAGTCCGGTGAAATTTGCTTAGGGGAATGCTTTTCATTTTTCAAAAAATCATTTAACATGAGGGATGGATAATCGATTTGAAGAGGAGGCTGGGCGCGTGAGTGAATTCGAACAGTGGTATCTGGAGTACGAACTGAACGTCAACCGTCCCGGGATATTAGGGGACATCGCGTCACTCATGGGGATGCTACATATTTCGATTGTCACGATTAACGGTGTCGATCACCAGCGTCGGGGAATGTTGCTTCAAACGAAGCAACCGGATCAAATCCCGCGGCTTGCCGCCATCTTAAAGACGATGACGACTATCGATGTGATTAAGCTTCGTAAACCGAAGCTTCGTGACCGGATCGCCATCCGACACGGTCGTTATATCGACCACAGCAGCGGTGAGATCAAGACGTTTCGTTTTGTCCGCGAGGATTTAGGGATTCTCGTCGATTTCATGGCTGAACTCTGTAAACAAGACGGACACCTGTTGATTGGTGTTCGCGGCATGCCGCGTGTCGGGAAAACCGAATCCATCGTAGCGGCGAGTGTAAGTGCCAATAAAAAATGGTTATTTCTTTCATCGACGTTAATCAAACAAACCGTCCGGACTTCATTGTTCGATGATGAACGGACAGGCGATTATGTTTATATCATCGATGCGCTCGTCTCACAGCGCCATTTCGACGAACGGCATTGGCAGATTTTACGTGAAGTCATGCGACTTCCGGCTACGAAAATCGTCGAACACCCAGATGCTTTTGTTAAATCGAGCGAATACACGTGGGATGATTTTGATTACATCATTGAATTACGCAACTCGACAGAAGAAATCATTGTCACCGAACCACCTCGTGCCCATGGCGGGAACGACTGGTTCAATTTCGAATAAGTATTGAAAATGGAAGGTGTGTTACCGATGACTGAGCTCGGAACCTACTTAAAGGAGCAGCGGGAAACGTTAGGCATCTCGCTCGAACAAATTCAAAGCACGACAAAAATTCAAAAACGTTATATTCTCGCCATTGAAGAAGGCGATTACAAACAATTACCGGGCGCATTTTACGCCCGTGCCTTCATTAAGACGTATGCAGAAGCACTTGGTCTTGATGTCGACGAAGTATTTGCGACCTACAAACGTGACCTCCCGGAACCGGAAGCACAACCTGTTGTTGAGCTGTCTCGCCGGGCCACGTATTCCAAATCAACGGCACCGAAGAAAAGTGTCGCCAAACGCTGGATTCCGAATATCATCATCATTGCCTTGATTTTTGCAATCGGGGTTGCCTTGTATTACGGATTCCAGGCATTCCAGGACGGTGACGGGACAAAAACGGCGACGCCGAAACAAAGTGAGGTCACGATTGACGAAGGTGACGCACCAAGTGAGGAAGCCGATGCACCGGCAGCGGAAGAGCCGAAAGAAGAACCGGCGAAAAAAGAAGAACCTGTTAAAAAAGAAACGAAGAAACCGTTGGCTGTCAAAACGACAGTCGGTCAAGACATCACCTATGAAGTACCGGCAGATGGTACAATGAGTGTATCGATCCGGATTAAAAAAGATGCTTCGCCGTCACCGTTTGTGGGTGTACGGGACACGTCTTTAGAAGGACAAGCACTCGCGCCTGACCATATCAATGCGTCAGACCCAAATCCTATCGTCGTCAAAAATGCCAAAACGGACGTGATTCGGATTCGGATCGGTTCCATCAAAGGAATCGACCGGATTCTCGTCAACAATCAGGAGCTTAAGCTTAACCGCTCCCTCCTCGTTCAAAATATTTATCTGAAGAAAGTGGCCACGCCATAAGGCGTGTCTTCTTCATGTCAGCCCTGCTGGCATACATAACCCGAAAAGGAGGGATACGAGAATGAACTTGCCCAATCAATTGACGGTCTTACGCGTGTTACTAATTCCCGTGTTCGTTGCCGTCTTAGCCATCAATCCAGACTGGGGACAGTGGGATGTCTTAGGAGCAGAACTGCCGGTTTCCCACTTCGTCGCCGCGATGATCTTTTCCGTCGCCGCCATCACCGATTGGCTCGACGGGTATATTGCCCGGAAAAACAAACTGGTCACGAACTTCGGTAAATTCATGGATCCACTCGCCGACAAGATGCTTGTCGCTGCAGCACTCGTCTATTTAGTCGAACTTGAATTCGTCGCCGCTTGGGTCGTCGTCATCATCTTATGCCGTGAATTCGCCGTGACAGGTCTCCGTCTCGTCGCTTCAGATGAGGGGATTGTCCTGGCCGCCGGAAATTCCGGCAAAGCAAAGACCTGGGTCCAGTTGACATCAATCATCGCCTTTTTACTGCATGACATCGGATTTGCCTTACTGAACATTCCTTTTGCGGAAATCACGATGTGGTTGGCGTTGGTCTTAACAATTTATTCAGGAGTCGAGTATTTCTCAAAAAATATTAAGTTAATTACGAAATCCATGTAAATTGGATCAAACAAGACTGTTCGTCAACCCGAACAGTCTTTTCGTATAGTCAAGAAAGCGGGGATGTAAAATGAAAGCAGAAATCATTGCTGTCGGAAGTGAATTGTTGTTAGGGGAAATTGCCAACACGAATGCCCAGTATTTATCAGAGTGGCTTGCGACATGTGGTATTGACGTGCATTATCATACGGTCGTCGGAGATAACCGGGAACGGATGGTCGAAGTTGTTACGCGGGCTCAGGAGCGGGCGGAACTGATTGTCATTACCGGAGGACTTGGACCGACGGAAGATGACTTGACGAAAGAGGTCGTAGCGGAACTGCTCGGCCGGACGCTTCATGTGGATCAGCCGGCTTACGACCGGATTGAGGCATTTTTAAAAACACGGGGACGTACAATGACGGAGAATGAAAGAAAACAGGCCCTTGTCATCGATCAAGCCGATGTGCTGACGAATCAGGCCGGACTTGCACCGGGTATGTCCGTTCAGACGCCGGATCATCAATACATCCTGTTGCCGGGTGTCCCCCGGGAAATGAAGCGAATCATTGCCGACCACTTCGATCACTTGTTAGGCAAGGAAACGATTAAATCCAGAACATTACGTTTCTTCGGCATCGGAGAGTCGGCATTAAACGACCGGTTGGCGGATCTCATCCGGACAGCCCGCAATCCTTCCGTCGCCCCGTACGCCGAATTGGCGGAAGTCCGTCTTCGTCTGACGGCGAAGGCGCTTGACGAACAAGTCGCCCTCGACATGCTCGATGCGCTGGAACAACAAGTCCTTGCCGAAGTCGGCAGCCATTTTTACGGTTATGGCGAAACGAGTTTACCCGAAGTCGTCCTCGACCGGTGCCGGGAAGCCGGTTTGACGTTGTCAGCAGCGGAGTCGTTGACCGGAGGAGCCTTTGCAAGCGGTCTGACCGACATTCAAGGCGCGAGTGACGTCTTCCGAGGCAGCGCTGTCGTTTACGCGGATGCAGCAAAAGTGAACGTCCTCGGAGTACCGCAGACATTGCTTGACGAACAGACTGCCGTCAGCGGGGACGTTGCCGTTGCCATGGCGGAAGGAGCACGCAAACTCTATCAGACGGATCTTGCCATCGCCCTGACTGGTGAAGCTGGTCCCACGAGTAACAGTGGTCAAGCGGTCGGAACGGTCTACTGTGCGTTAGCACATTCAGGCGGTACGGAAGTACTTGAGCTGACGTATCCGGCCTTCGACCGTGGTATGATTAGATTGCGTTCCGTCAAGGATGCTTACTTCATGCTCCTTCAAAATATCAGCCTGGCGGACGAAATGAACAAAAAATGATTTCTTTCAACTATGCGAATAAATGTTCGTAAAATGCTTGTTATTCGGTCTCAAAAGAAGTACAATAATCTCAGTAAGATAAATAAAAGGAGGCCTGCTACGTGAGTGATCGTAAAGCAGCACTTGAAATGGCATTACGTCAGATTGAGAAACAATTTGGTAAAGGTTCAATCATGAAACTAGGTGAAAGTGCAGATCAGAGAGTATCCGTAATCTCTTCTGGATCTATCACATTAGATATAGCACTCGGTGCAGGTGGATATCCACGTGGACGGGTAATCGAAGTCTATGGGCCGGAATCTTCCGGTAAAACGACAGTTTCGCTTCATGCGATTGCTGAAGTCCAAAAACAAGGCGGACAGGCGGCATTCATCGATGCCGAGCACGCACTTGATCCGGCTTATGCCAGCAAACTCGGTGTCAACATCGATGAATTACTGTTATCACAACCGGATACAGGGGAGCAGGCGCTTGAAATCGCAGAGGCATTAGTCCGTTCTGGTGCTGTTGATATCCTCGTCGTCGACTCAGTAGCGGCACTTGTCCCGAAAGCCGAGATCGAAGGCGAAATGGGTGACTCGCACATGGGTCTCCAGGCTCGTTTGATGAGTCAGGCGTTGCGTAAATTGTCCGGTGCGACAAACAAATCCAAAACAATCGTCATCTTCATCAACCAGATTCGTGAAAAAATCGGTGTCATGTTCGGTAACCCGGAAACGACTCCAGGTGGACGTGCCTTGAAATTCTATTCATCGGTCCGTCTTGAAGTCCGTCGTGCAGAAGCACTGAAAAACGGAACAGACATCGTCGGAAACCGGACGAAACTGAAAGTCGTTAAAAACAAGATCGCTCCGCCATTCAAACAAGCGGAAGTCGACATCATGTACGGACAAGGAATCTCTAAATTCGGCGAGCTGATTGATCTTGGAACAGATCTCGATATCGTCCAAAAAAGTGGTGCTTGGTATTCATACAATTCAGAGCGTCTTGGTCAAGGACGTGAAAATGCGAAACAATACATGATCGAACATCCGGATGTTGCGGATGAGGTCGAACGATTGATTCGTGAACATCACGGTCTCGTCGACCGGAAAGATCCGGTTGACTTTGAAGAAGGTCAAGACGAAGATCTGTTTGCAGAATAAGTCGAAAGAGAGTGGAATCGATTCAGATTCTGCTCTTTTTTTGTTGAAAAGAGGAAAACATAGGAATTCTTTCCCGCCCGTTCGTTGACAATGAACGAGTGCTATCCTTACAATATAGATGTACGTTTTTTAGACAGCTTCGATGAATAACCGAAATGAACTAAGAAACACCTTGTAAAGGGGAGGTGAACCCATGGGTACAACAACTTGGATTGTCATACTTCTCCTCGCAATACTGATCGCATTCATCGTAGGCTACTTCTTGCGGAAATCGATTGCAGAAGCGAAGATTCAAGGCGCGGAAACAGAAGCGACGAAAATCGTGGAACGTGCACAAGTATCAGCGGAAGCAACGAAAAAAGAAGCATTGCTCGAAGCGAAAGATGAAGCCTTTAAACTTCGGAATGAAGTCGAAAAAGAGCTTCGTGAACGTCGTCAAGAGTTAACGAAACAAGAAGGACGATTGCTCCAAAAAGAAGAGACACTCGATCGCCGTGTTGATTCCATCGACCGCAAGGAAGAACAAATCAATACGCGTGATGCAGAGATCGCGAAACGGAAGCATCAAGCTGAAGAGTTAGAACGCAAAGTAGAGGACCTGTATGAACAGGGACGCCAAGAGCTCGTACGTGTTGCGAATCTTTCGCAAGACGAAGCCAGAGCTATCATCATGGATGAGACGAAACAAGCTGCCATGCACGATGCAGCCATTCTTCAAAAAGAAATCGAACAAAAAGCAAAAGAAGAAGCAGACAAAAAAGCACGCAACATCCTTTCACTTGCGATTCAACGGTTCGCCGCGGAACATATCGCAGAGACGACGGTTTCGGTCGTCAACTTGCCGAATGACGAGATGAAAGGCCGAATCATCGGTCGTGAAGGCCGGAACATCCGGACACTCGAAACGTTAACGGGGATCGATTTAATCATCGATGACACACCGGAAGCGGTTATCTTGTCCGGATTTGATCCGATTCGCCGCGAAGTGGCGAAGATGGCCCTTGAAAAACTCGTTCAAGACGGTCGGATTCACCCGGCACGAATTGAAGAGATGGTCGACAAATCACGTCGGGAAGTCGACGAACGGATTCGTGAAATCGGTGAAGAAGCGACATATGATGTCGGTATTCACGGGATTCATCCGGATCTCGTCAAAATTCTCGGCCGCTTGAAGTATCGGACAAGTTACGGTCAAAACGTATTGTTCCACTCACTCGAAGTCGCTCATCTTGCCGGTATGATGGCAGCGGAGCTCGGTGAAGATGTAACACTTGCGAAACGCGCCGGTCTCCTGCACGATATCGGGAAAGCGATTGACCACGAAGTGGAAGGAAGTCACGTTGAAATCGGAGTGGAACTTGGTACGAAGTACAAAGAACATCCAACCGTCATCAATGCGATTGCTTCCCACCACGGGGATACGGAAGCGACATCTGTCATTTCCGTCCTGGTTGCGGCAGCGGATGCTTTATCAGCCGCTCGTCCGGGTGCACGTCAAGAAACACTCGAAAGTTATATCCGGCGTCTTGAACGTCTGGAAGAAATCTCGGAATCATTCGACGGTGTTGAGAAGTCATTTGCGATTCAAGCAGGTCGCGAAGTCCGGATCATCGTTCGTCCTGATGTCGTCGACGATGTCCTTGCCCATAAGATGGCAAGCGATATCCGGAAAAAAATCGAAGAAGAACTCGATTATCCGGGTCATATCAAAGTTACGGTCATTCGGGAAACACGAGCAGTCGAATACGCAAAATAAGCAAAGTGGCGGGCGACCGCCACTTTTTTTAATTACTGGAGGAATGTTTCATGAAGATCTTATTTATCGGAGATGTCGTCGGGGCACCAGGCCGTCATATCTTACAGCAATTCACGGCACGCATTAAGTCGAAATACAATCCGACGGTCATGCTCGTCAACGGCGAGAATGCCGCACATGGCCGGGGAATCACGAAATCCATCTACCATCAATTGCTTGAACTCGGATTCCACGGCGTGACGATGGGGAATCATACGTTTGACAACCGGGATATCTTTGATTGGATCGACGATGCGGACCGGATCGTCCGCCCGGCGAACTATCCGGAAGGAACACCCGGCCGCGGCATGATGGTGTTAAAAGTCGGCAACAAAAAAATTGCCGTCATCAACGTGCAAGGGACCGTCTTCCTGCCGCCGCTCGGCGATCCGTTCCGGACAGTCGATGAGCTGATTGCGGAAGTCGAAGGGGAAGTCGATGCGATTTTCGTTGACGTCCACGCAGAAGCGACGAGTGAAAAAATCGCGATGGGTTACCACTTGGCAGGACGTGTCCAAGCAGTCGTCGGAACGCATACCCACGTCCAGACAGCGGACGAACGGATTCTTGAAGGCGGAACGGCTTACATTACCGACGTCGGCATGACAGGACCGCTCGACGGTGTCCTCGGTATGCGTAAAGAAGATGTGTTACGAAAATTTAAAACACAGCTCCCAACCCGGTTTGAAGTTGCTGAAGGACGGGAACAATTAAATGGAGTCTTGATTCATATTGATGATGTATCAAAAAAAGCAACGAAGATTGAACGCATCCATTTGACGGATCAATCGATTTTCTTTGATTGAGCTTTGATTTTTGATTGGGAGGTACATGCATGGACGTCCTGAAAGTATCAGCTAAATCGAATCCGAATGCGGTCGCAGGAGCGCTCGCAGGTGTACTTCGAGAGAAAGGTTCTGTCGAGATTCAGGCAATCGGAGCAGGTGCTCTCAATCAATCCGTTAAAGCGGTGGCAATCGCAAGAGGGTTTGTCGCACCGGCAGGCATGGATTTGATCTGTATTCCGGCATTTACCGACATCATGATTGATGGCGAGGAACGGACGGCAATCAAATTAATCATTGAACCACGATGATGCATCATTGGACATAGGTCCTACGTTAAAGCAGACCATTTACTCGTTGGAGTAGATGGTCTTTTTTTATGTCGGACAGCTGGAAAAAATCAATGGATTCGCCAGAGGAGCATTGTACAAGTATCGGGAAATCGGTATCATGGGGGAGGATAGTGAAGCAGACAGCTTCAATCATTTCAGGGGATAAAAGGAGCGAACGTCGATGTACAATCAATTGTCATGGAAAGTAGGCGGTCAGCAGGGGGAAGGGATCGAGTCGACGGGTGAGATCTTTGCCATTGCCTTGAACCGTCTTGGTTATTACTTATATGGATACCGTCATTTTTCTTCACGCATCAAGGGAGGACATACGAACAACAAAATCCGTGTCGCGACACACGAAGTCCGGACCGTCGCCGATGATCTTGATATTCTGGTCGCCTTTGATCAGGAAACCATCGATGTCAACTTCCATGAGTTGCGTCAAGGCGCCATCATCATCGCCGACGCGAAGTTCAATCCGACGAATCCGGATCAGACACGTGCTGCTTTGTATCCGATTCCCTTTACGGAAATTGCGTCCGGACTTGGCACATCGCTGATGAAGAACATGGTCGCCATCGGAGCATCGAGCGCCATTCTCGGGATTGCACCGGAACGGTTCCAGGCGGTCGTGGAACAAATTTTTGGTCGAAAAGGATCGGAGATGGTCGAAAAGAACTTATCGGCAATCCGTGAAGGCGCCGCGGCATTTGAGGCGATGGCCGGAACAGCGGAACGCTTTATCCTCGATCCGGCAGACGGACAGCAACGGATGTTCATGATCGGCAACGATGCGATTGCGCTTGGTGCAGTGGCAGGCGGAGCCCGTCTGATGGCCGCCTATCCGATTACGCCGTCGTCGGAAATCATGGAGTACTTAATTAAAAAATTACCGCAGTTCGGCGGAACCGTCGTTCAGACGGAAGATGAACTTGCCGCGGTGACAATGGCCATCGGTGCCAACTATGCCGGCGTCCGGTCCCTGACCGCGTCAGCCGGACCGGGATTGTCTCTCATGGCAGAGGCGATCGGCTTGTCCGGGATGACGGAAACGCCGCTTGTCATCATCGATACGCAACGCGGCGGACCATCGACCGGACTGCCGACGAAACAGGAACAGTCCGACTTGATGGCGATGATTTACAGCACACATGGTGAGATCCCGAAAGTCGTCCTCGCGCCGTCGACGGTCGAAGAAGCTTTTTATGATGCAGCCGAAGCGTTCAACATCGCGGAAGAATACCAGTGTCCAGTGATTTTATTGACGGACTTGATGTTGTCGCTCGGAAAACAGTCTGTCGAACCGCTTGATGTCAACCGTGTGGAAATCCGTCGCGGGAAACTGATGCTCGACGAATTGCCGGAGCTTGAAGGTAAATCGTATTTCAAACGGTATGAAGTGACGGAAGACGGAATCAGTCCACGAGTCGTCCCCGGTACGAAACACGGGATCCATCACGTGACGGGCGTCGAACATAACGAAGAAGGCCGTCCGTCGGAAGCGACGAAAAACCGGGTCGACCAAATGACGAAACGTCTGCGGAAGCTCGGTCAATTCCGGATGAAGGATGCCGTCCTCGTCACGGAACAGCATGCGACACCGGATATCCTGTTTGTCGGTTTTAATTCGACACGCGGAACGATTGAAGAAGTGATGCCGCGTCTCGAAGAACAGGGCATTCATGTCGATCATCTCCACATCCGCCAGATGCATCCGTTTCCGAGTGAACTGGTCCGTCCGCACCTCGAGCGGGCAAAGCAGGTTGTCGTCGTCGAATACAATGCGACGGGCCAACTCGCGAAACTGATTCAGATGAACTGCGGTTTTGCAGAAAAAATTGAACACATTTTAAAATTCAACGGCGATCCGTTCTATCCGGCGGAAGTAGTGGAACAAGTCGTTGCAGGAGGGATTTTCCATGGCAACCTTTAAAGATTTCAGAAACGATGTCAAACCGAACTGGTGTCCGGGCTGCGGCGACTTTTCGATTCAGGCGGCCATTCAGCGTGCCGTCGCAAACGTCGGGCTAGAGCCTGAAGAACTGGCGTTGATTTCCGGCATCGGCTGTTCGGGACGAATTTCCGGTTATATCAACACGTACGGCTTCCACGGCGTTCATGGCCGGTCGTTACCGATCGCTCAAGGCGTCAAGATGGCAAACCGTGAATTGACGGTCATCGCGTCCGGCGGTGACGGAGATGGTTTTGCCATCGGGATGGGGCATACGATTCACGCCTTCAAACGAAATGTGGATATGACGTACATCGTCATGGACAATCAAATTTACGGGCTAACGAAAGGGCAGACATCACCGACGTCGGCACTTGGTTTTAAGACGAAGTCGACGCCGAAAGGATCGATTGAAAAAAGTGTTTCACCGGTCGAACTGGCCTTGACGGCAGGCGCGACCTTCGTCGCCCAAAGTTTTTCGAACGACTTAAAAGGCTTGACGAGTCTGATTGAACAGGCGACGCAACATAAAGGATTTGCCTTCATCAACGTTTTCAGTCCGTGTGTGACGTTCAATAAAGTCAACACGTACGACTGGTTTAAACAGAATCTGACGAAACTGGATGATCTCGAAGACTATGATGCGACGAATCTGGACCTTGCAAAACGGGTCGTCCACGAACACAACGGTCTCGTCATGGGTCTGATTTATCAGGATGATTCACGTCCGGATTATCAGTCACAAATCGACGGATATGCGGAGAATGGACTAACTTTTGCCGATCTTGAGATGAATGAAGAAACATTTGGTAAACTTGCGGCTGAATTCATGTAAACTAGAAGTGAAAGATTGTTTGGTTATTTGGGGATGCTCAACACTTGGTCTGGACCGATTAGAGAAAGAGGCAAAGACCACGAAGGAGTCGGGGAATGATGACAAAACTAGTGACAGCTGTAGAAGATACGACAAAAGTAAAAACGATGCGCGCACTCGTCAAGGAAGAACGGGGATTTGGCGCTGTCTTGAAAGAAGTCGCAGTTCCTTCACCAAAACGTGGTGAAGTCTTGATTCGCGTGGAAGCGACTTCCATCTGCGGGACGGATGTCCACATTTACGAATGGGACGCGTGGGCAGCATCACGCGTGAATCCGCCGTATGTTTTCGGACATGAGTTTTCCGGTGAAGTCGTGGAACTGGGAGAAGGGACGAAACGTCTGAAACTCGGGGACCGTGTCTCAGCGGAAACACATATCGTCTGTCATCAATGCAAACAGTGTCTGCGGGGGCAGTATCACATTTGTAAAAACACAAAAATCATCGGCGTCGATACACAAGGCTGTTTCGCCGAGTACGTCGTCATGCCGGAAGAAAATCTCTGGGTCAATCCGGAGGATATGCCAGCCGCCATCGCATCGATTCAAGAGCCGATGGGCAATGCCGTTCACACGGTTCTTGCGAGTGACGTCAGCGCTAAAACGGTCGCCATCGTCGGTTGCGGTCCAATCGGTCTGATGGCTGTCTCGGTCGCAAAAGCGGCAGGAGCTGCGGAAGTCATTGCGATTGATGTCAATCCGTACCGGTTGGAGCTTGCGAAAACGATGGGCGCAGATGTCGTCATCGATTCGCGTCATGAAGATGTCCTCGAACGGGTCCGGATGATGACGGACGGAGACGGTATTGATGTCGTCTGCGAAATGAGCGGTCATCCGGTCGCGATCGGTCAAGCATTTGAGATGGTGACAGCAGGAGGAGACGTTAACATCTTGAGCCTGCCGGTCAAACCGGTTGAAATCGATTTGACGAACCATGTCGTCTTCAAAGGAGTCCGCGTTCAGGGGATTACCGGGCGGAAGATGTATGAGACATGGAGTCAGGTATCCGCTTTCCTGTCGAGCGGAAAAGTCGATGTCAAACCGTTGATTACACACACATTGCCACTCGAACGGTTTGAAGAAGGATTCGAATTGATGCGACAAGGGAAATGTGGAAAGGTCGTACTACAACCAAGGGGGACGAATTAATGGGATTTGAACATTTACGGACAGAATTAGAAGAGATGAAACAAGCGGGAACGTTCCGCGAACTCGTTGCACTCGAAAGTGCCCAGCACAACCGGGTAACTGTCGACGGGAAAGAATTGATTCAATTGTCGTCAAACAACTATCTCGGACTCGCGGCGCACCCGCGGCTCGCGAAGCGGGCAGCGGACGCTGCTCTTGAATTCGGTGCCGGAACAGGATCGGTCCGGACGATTGCTGGAACACTCGAAATGCACCAAGCATTCGAACGTGAACTGGCGACCTTTAAGCATACAGAAGCGGCACTTGTCTTTCAATCAGGATTCGCGACAAACCTCGGTGTGTTGTCAGCCTTGCTTGGACCGGAAGACGTCGTCATTTCTGACGCCTTGAACCATGCGTCCATCATCGACGGAATCCGTCTGACGAAAGCGAAACGCCGGATCTATAACCACGTCGATCTTGCGGATTTGGAAGCAGCACTGCAGGAAACACAGGACGCACGGACACGTCTCGTCGTGACGGATGGTGTCTTCTCAATGGACGGTAATATCGCGCCACTCCCAGAAATCGTTGAACTGGCTGAAAAATATGATGCCCTCGTCATGGTCGATGATGCCCATGCATCGGGTGTTCTCGGAAAAAGTGGCCGCGGAACTGTTAATCACTTCGGTCTCGACGGACGGGTCGCGTTGCAAGTCGGGACACTCTCAAAAGCGATCGGTGTTCTAGGAGGGTACGTCGCGTGTGAACAACACGTCAAAGACTATCTGATCCATAAAGGCCGTCCGTTCTTGTTCTCGACGTCGCATCCACCGGCAGTCGTCGAAGCGAACCGGGAAGCGCTTCGTGTCATGGAAGAAGAAACAGAACTGTTTGACCGTCTCTGGGAAAACACGGAATTCTTTAAACACGGATTACGAGAATTCGGCTTTAATATCGGCACGTCGACGACGCCGATCACACCGGTCATCGTCGGCGACGAAGCATTATGCCATCAGCTGTCAGACCGTCTGCGTCAACACGGTGTCTTTGCACAAGGGATTGCCTTCCCGACGGTCGCAAAAGGTAAAGCACGTGTCCGGACAATCGTCACGGCCGAACATACACGGGAAGACTTGGAGCAAGCGCTCGAAGCGTTTAAACAAGTCGGTCAAGAGCTGGAATTGATTTAAAAGGTACGAAAACATAGAAGGGACGGCACATCACTACGATGCGCCGTCCCTTTTTGGTGTTCCTCATGCTTGATTTCAATAAACGGCAATCGGTCCGTATGGTCCGTCAATAATCTCGAGATCGGTCTCAAAAATATCGGAGAGCGTGTTTACGACCATGATTTCCTGTACCGTACCGAATGCAGCAATCTGTCCATGTTTCATCGCACAAATATGGTCGGCATATTTCGCCGCAAAGTTGATGTCGTGTAAGACGGTAATGATCGTTCTTCCAAGCTCATCCGCGACATGACGCAGATATCCCATCATCTGGACGGACCGGGCGATATCGAGATTGTTGAGCGGTTCATCAAGCAACACGTAGTCCGTCTCCTGACACAAGACCATCGCGACATAAGCCCGTTGACGCTGTCCGCCTGACAGTTCGTCGAGGTAACGGTTCTCAAGTGGTGTCAGGTCAAGAAAGTCGATGTATTTTGACGTGATGTTCTCATCTTCCAGTGTCATTCGCCCTTGCGAGTAGGGGAACCGGCCAAATCCGACCAGTTGGCGAACCGTCAGCCGGGTCACGAAATGATTTTCCTGACGAAGAATCGTCATGATTTTTGCTAAATCCTTTGACTTCGTGCTTGAGACATCGAATCCTGCGACTTGAATCTGTCCTTCATCAAGTTGCAACAGACGACCGATCATCATCAGTGTCGTCGATTTACCGGCGCCGTTCGGTCCGATCAGTGCGGTCAGACCCGCTTTCGGAATCTCTAACTCAAGCGGACCGATCTGGACATGATCCGTATACGTTTTTTTGACTTGCGTTAATTTAATCATAAGGACCTCTTTCGTAATAACACCGTTAAGAAAATCAGACCGCCAAACAGTTCGATGATGACGGAGACGACGCTCGGTGCATTGAAAATATGATACATAAAGAAATAAGCACTCGTCAGAACGAGAAAACCAATCGAAAAGGCCATCGGCAAGACGTACTTATGGTCATACGTGGAAGCGACCTGATAACTGAGTGTGGCAACAAGAAAACCGAAAAACGTCAGTGGTCCGATCAGTGCCGTCGACATCGACATGAGCAGGGAAATAAGGATGAGGATGTAGAGGACGCTTCGGCGGTGATTGATGCCGAACGAGGTCGCGACGTCATTTCCGAGGGCGATGACATTCAGACGGTTCGCCGACAGGAACAACAAGACACTGACAATCAGGACAACCGGAATCACGATTGGAAAATAGGCAGGATCGGCATTCGTGACTGAACCGAACAATCGGGCCTGCAAAATATCGAACTCGGACGGATCGAGCATCCGCCGCATGAAGCTGGCAAGAGAATTCAGTCCGGTGCCAAGGATGATACCGACGAGCAACAGGAGTTGTAAATCGGCATATTTTCCGGATAACAGCCATCCGTAAAGCAATAGACTCATCACGAGCATGAGACCGACTTGTGTCAAAAAGGCTTTCGTTCCGGAAAAACCGATCAGAGCCCCTGCACCAAAGAAAAAGATCATCGACGTTTGAATCGTTGAGTACAGCGCATCGAATCCAAGCAGGGACGGCGTGATGATCCGGTTATTCGTGACCGAATGAAAGGCGACGGTGGCGAGACTTTGGCAGAGTGCGGCAATCGCCATCGTCGTGACGGCTGTGATTCGGCGTTCGACGACCGGCCAAAAGGACGGTGACTGAACGGGTACCGGATTGTTGTAGAGCAGTAGACCAAGGGAACAGAGCAGTCCACCGAACAGAAACAGGGACAACAAGATCCAGTAGCGGCGTGCATGTCGTTTGGACGGGAAGGCAGAAGTGTTCCGGTCACTTGTATGAGCGGTTGTTCGTTCACTTCGGTAGGGTTTTGGTTTTCTGTGCATGACGGTATTCATCGGATACCTCCTCTTGTTCGTTGCCGCAACAGGATGAGAATGAAGACTGCTGCTCCGACTGTTCCAAGGATCAGTGAGACCGGCAGTTCAAAGGGGCGGATCAACGTCCGCGAAACCAAATCACTGATGAGGACCGTCCCCATCCCGATGACGCAGACCCATGGCAAGTTACTGCGCAAGTCATCTCCGCGCATCATCGAGACAAGGTTCGGCACGATCAGACCGAGAAACGGTAAATTTCCGATGACCGTCGCAACGATGCCGACGGACAAGGCAATCAGACCTGTTGCCATCATCATCAAACGATTGTAATGAACGCCGAGACTGGTCGCGATATCTTCACCGAGACCAACCAACGTTAAACGATTGGCGAGAAAAAAGATACAAAACGTGACCCCGACAATTATCCATAAGTATTCATAGCGACCGATCTGGACGGATGAAAACGATCCGACGAACCAGCCTTCCAGTGCCTGACTCGCCCGGAAGTATAAACCTAAGAAGGTGGAAATGGCCGAGATGACAGCGCCGAGCATCAGTCCGATGATCGGTACGATCAGCGAAGACCGAAGCTTGACCGAACGCAGGAACCAAAAGAACACCATCGTGCCGATAAAGGCAAACACAATGGCACCGGTCATCCGCATCATCAGTGTCGGTGCCGGAACAAGCAGATAAACGGTCAATAGTCCAAGTCCCGCCCATTCAATCGTACCGGTCGTCGTCGGTTCGACGAGCCGGTTCTGTGTAATCAGCTGCATGACGAGTCCCGCCATCGCCATCGCTGCACCTGTCAGCATCAGGGCGATTGTTCGCGGAACACGTGTAATCCAAAACATAGAAAAGTCATTCGCCGTGTTGTTGAGTTCATAGACTCCGGTCAACAGGGAAGTAACGGCAAGCAGACCGATGATCAGGAGAGCGATGATGAACGGCGGCGTCCAAACGACAGAAAAGGAAGGTCGGGCACTCGGCTCAACACTTCCATTCACTTGTTGCGGCTTGACCTGCTCCATTTACTTCACAAACGCTTTCGATACGCTTTGGAAAAATTCCGAATAGGTCTGGATCGATTCGTTTAAGTACATATCTTTAGGCGTATAGACGATCCGCTGTTCTTTGACGGCTGTTGTCTGTTGAAGCGCCGGTGCACGATCGATGACATCTTCCGCCGGAACAGCATCTTTGGCGTTTCCGAGAGGAGCGTCACGGTCTAAGACAAGTAACCGGTCCGGATTGCTTTGAGCGATGGCTTCGACGGACACCTCGTCTCCTTGATCGTTACCTGATTTTTGTTTGACTTCCAGGGCCGGTTTCCAGCCGAATATGTCATACATCGGTCCGAAGACCCGACCGCTCATCGGTGCGGAGAAACCGATATCGCCGCCCGAGACGATGACGGACATGACGCTGTCTGTTCCGTTATATGATTTTTTCACGTCCTGAATCGATTGTTCAAACGTCGTGACGAGTTGGTCGGCTTCTTTTTCCTTGGCAAAAATCTGTCCGAGCGTGTGTGTCGTATCCTCGAGCCCTTTGACTAGCAATTCACCGGGCGTACCGGATTGTTCCGGCAGTTCGATGTCGAGATCGATGACTGCGGCTTCCGGGACCAGTTTTTTAATATCATCGTAATAATCCGCAAAGCGTTGACCGACGATGACGACATCCGGATCAACTCCGGCAATTGCTTCAAGGTTCGGTTCGAAGTGCATTCCGACGTCGACGATATCCTTGTCCTTGGCGTAAGGTGATTCCGCCGGCAACAGTCCGACCGGAGCAGCCGCGAGTTTGACCTCCCAGTCAGCGAGTGTTTCAAATGTCCGGTTATCGAGTGCCACGACTTTCTTTGGTTTTACGGGTACCTTGACCGTACCGTGTGCGTCTGTAATGTCGATCGTTTTCGTGGCGGATTTCTTGCTGTCCGTCGTAGTCGTTTCGTTCGCTGTGCCGCACGCGGCGAGTAGGACGGCGAGTGAACTGATCACCATCGATGTTTTTACTGTGCCCATTCTCATTCATCTCCTTTTGATTTGGACAATGCCTCCCATCAATTCCGTGAATATGTAGGTGGATTAATTCCTCACAGAATTATTGATAATGATTATCATTGTCATCTTCAAACTGAATGATAGCAGACAAAAATTGGAGATGCAATGACAATTTCCATTTACCGGAGTTGTCGATTTTTTATTTCTATAAACTATATAAAAATAAAAAATGAAACGGTTACTCGAAAGTCATATGTTGCAGGAGCAGCCGATCACTTACTGATAACCGGCGAAAGACTTGCTATAATGGCAAAAACAATCGAATTAAATTATTCGCTGGAACCTGATCGATTTTTTATCAACCGATGGAATCAACAAATGTTTTTCTGGAAAAGTAGAAAGCACGGAATGAAAAAAGGATTTTTTGTCCTGCCTGATAAAACGATCCGTGCTTGTGGTCTGTTACATTTTGTTGGACAATCCTATTTTGAAGCATGAGGACTGACGAGTTAGGGAAAAGAAACAAGAACCGATAAAAGAGAGAAAGGGCGTGTGACAGTTTGATCAGCAAACAAAAAAAACTCATTGTGCTGTCGTTCGCCTTGATGGCGATGGTACTTGGGGGCTGTATCCGGATCCAGTACGATGCGACGGTCCATACCGACAAAAGCGTGACCTTAAAAACGACATATGCCGCAAAAGAGCACCCGGTGGCGCGACTACTTAACTTGAATCCGGACTGGAGTAAGTATGCCAAGCAGGCGGAGAAAAACGGTTATGCGGCAGAAACGTTTAAGACGCAGGATGATTATGAAGGCATCCGGATGGAAAAGAAATTTGCAAAATTCGAAGACTTGGCGACGATTAAAGATGAATGGAAAACGGGTATCGGCGGTATTCTGATTCCGCCGGATACGACGTATGAAGTAAAACAGGAAAAAGGATTTTGGTTTAATACGTATCGGTTAGACACGAACATTGATTTAAGTATCGATCGTTTGAATATTAAAGGGTATCAGCCGACCGGACAGGTCAAAAAATTAGCCGATCGTTATCTCCGGCAGGCGGATATCGAAATCAACCTGCATGGACCGAAAGTGATCGGTCTGCAAAACGGGGAAAAAATCGACTGGGCGAATCATAACAATGTCTCGTGGAAACTGTACGGGACGAAGGCCAACCAATTACAACTGATTGCCTATGTTCCGAATCCGATCGGCTGGATCATTACCGGTGTCGTTCTGTTGATTGGTTTCTGTCTGCTCGTGTTCTGGATTGTGCATCACGTCCGCAAATTACGGCGCAAACAATTGCAGACGATTGGTATTTCAACCCTTGTCTGTCTGCTTGTCGGTGGGAGTGCCTGGTGGTTCTTTGCCGACGAGACATCGAGTGCCCCACCGCCGACGAAACAGATTGTCACGCCACAAGTCGGTGAAATCACACCGACTTTCATGGTCCATGGTTTGTTTGGAACCGAGCGGACGTTTCTGCCGATGATTGATAATTTTACGAAAAAGAAGCTGGCGGATGACGGCGGCAGATGTGACGTCTCACGGAAGGGAAAAGTGCTGTGTGACGTCAAACCGTCCACGACCGGCTATCCGCTTGTCCGGATCGTTTTTGAAGATGACGAAGCCAGTCTTGCCAATCAACAAAAATGGCTCAGTGCAGCGATCGAACAGTATGACCGGAAACAACAGGCGACGTTCACCGATATCCAACTGGTCGGTCACAGTATGGGCGGAGTCGATGTCGTCGCCTATACGCTGAAAGAAGACATCCCGTATCATGTCCGAAAACTCGTGACACTTGATGCGCCGATCAGCGGTTCTGATTATGCGACGCTCGGGCTGACGCTTGCTCCGTTCGGAACGAATACAAACAGTCCGGCGATCCAGGATTTAGCCGAAAATTCAGCGGCGATGAAAAATCTGAAAGACCGGCTCGACACTTGGCCGCGTGATGTACTCGTCTATTCCTTTGGCGCGAAGGGCGGAGACTTCAATTTGATTCCGCTTAAAAGTTCGTTTGCACTCGATGCGTATACGGATAATATCCAAATGAAATCTTATAAATATGATCACTTTACGATTCATCGCCGCGAACCGGTGTTTAAGGAAGTCCGGAATTTCTTGTTTAAAGAAAATCTGGTGACAGAAACAGAGGAGGAATCGTCATGAAACGGATTGCCATCATCGGGGGCGGGATAGCCGGAGTCACCGCAGCCGCCTTACTTGCTCGACACGGACATGACGTCACCTTGTGCGAGGGGAGTCGCGAATGGGGCGGATCGGCGGGGAAGTTTACCCGGAAAGATTTCACTTACCCGGTCGGTGCAACGCTCGGAATGGGTTTTGAGTCGGGCGGCATTCATGAACGGGTGTTGCGGCACCTGCAAATCGACCAGCCTGTTGAACTGCTCGATACCGTCATGACCATTAAACTTCCGGGACACGACATCCTCTATTACCGCGACCGTACACGGTTCATTCGTCATCTGAAGGAACAGTTCCGCAATCAGGCAGACGCGATTCAAGACTTTTTTGACGAAGTGGACCGGATTCAGCGGCACGTCCGACCGTTGATGCAGGCCTTACCGGCATTGCCGCTCAAGACATGGGACGATGCCCGGATGGTCGTCAAAGAAACGAAAGCAAGTCTGCCTCTGTTGCCTTATCTGACACGGACGATAGGTGACATGCTTCGGAAACATCAGTTGGACGGGACGATTTTTGCCCAATTGATTGACGGGATTTTACTAGACAGCATGCAGACGGGCAAGGAAGCATCGGCATTGCTTGGAGCCGTGGCGTTATCGATTTATCATGACGGCGCCTATTATGTTCCGGGTGGATTGTATCAGGTCGCCAAACGTCTGAAAGCGTCTGCTGAAGCAGACGGGGCAACCGTGTTACTGGGTCGGAAAATCACCTCGGTGCGGAAAACGGCAGACGGCTTTTTGCTGGAAGACCGGCGGGGGCGACTCCTGCTTGCGGACGCCGTCATCGGTGCTCTGCCGCTCGAAGCAGTGCAACAACTCGTCAGTCCGTCCTTAAGACCGGTTCTCCGTCGGACATACAAGCGGCAAGCCGGTTTGTCGCAGTGGGCGACATTCACCTACTATGCAGCGATTCCCGAGGCAATCATTCAAGACGATCAGGCATTTCGGCAAATCCACGATCCGATGTTGCCGTCCGGCCATGCGTTCATCTCGTTATCTCGACCGGGAGATCTCAACCGGGCACCAATCGGATGTCGGACATTGACGATGTCCTGTCATATTCCGATCGGCCGGTTCGCACGCGACGACCGTGCGCAATATGACCGGCAAGTTAAAGCCATGCAGGAAACGTTCGAAACGATTTTAGAAGGCGAATTTCCGGGTTTCAAAGATCAAGCGATCGAACGCCATCCCGGCGGACCGGGTGCCTGGGTCCGCTATACGTCACGTCCGGACGGCGGTGTCGGCGGCTATCCGCAGTTACCGTCGACCAGTCTGTTTCGGGCAGCCTCATTTCGGACGGGGCTGCCGGGACTTTATATCATCGGTGACACCGTATTTCCGGGTGCCGGGACAATCGGGGCGACGACATCGGCGATTCATGTCGCCCGTGAGTTTGGTGTGAAGATTTAAGCATGAATTTGGTAAATCATGAAAGAAGCGGCCGAATGGTCGCTTTTTTTAGAGAACAGGATTATGATTGAGGCGAGACGGGAAGTACATAATCATGAGAGAAAAAAGAGAGAGAAGGAGTGAACGAGATTGAATCAGTTTGAGGACAAGTGTCAACATTTCATTCAAGAACGTCGTCCGGAAGTCGGTCCGTTGATTTTTACAAACGCCCGCACCTTCATTAATGCCCGGGGATTAAGTGTCTATGAGCGTATTTACCAAGGGAAAGAGGAAGTCCGATTGGCGTTCGTCGAACAGACAGCCGGCCACCAAATCGTGTCATTGATGGAAAATACGTTCGGAAACGGACTCGTCTACTTTGTATCGACAGCGACTGCGACATGGGACGGCGAAAATTTCGGTGAATTTACGTTTTAACTACATAATGAGTCCCAGTCCGGTTGAGGCTGGGACTCTTTCATGTCGAAACTTGTATCCGTTTCAAAACGTATACGAAGTATGACAAAAAAACGCAGCGAGAAGGAGGAACCATCTTGCAACAACAACTAAAACCCAAATCATCGACGCGGCGTCTTGCGACCGTGTCCCTGATTTTTATGGCAGTCGGCTTTATCGCCTCGTTGCCGTTTAAAGAAAACAACTGGGTGTTCTGGCTGCAAAGCGGCTTTGAAGCAGGTCTCGTCGGCGGAATTGCGGACTGGTTCGCCATCACGGCGTTATTCCGCCATCCGCTCGGACTGAAAATTCCCCATACGAACCTGTTGCCGAAAAACCGGGAACGCGTTATCGAGTCGATCGTCCAGATGCTCGAGAAAGATTTGCTCAATAAAGAAAGTATCGTCGAAAAGTTGCGGCATATGACACTCGCCGACCGTTTCATCAAATTATTGCGTTCGATTGTCCTGTTGCCGGCATTTCGTTCGACGGTGACGGAACTGCTGACGGGTACTTTACACAAACTGCCGAAAGAGGCGATTCTGAAAGTCGTCGATGACCGGATTTCCGATACGGTCAAAGCGTATCCGTCGAAACGGTTGGCAGAACGGCTGATGGGATTAAACGAGGAACGGCGGCTCGATGAGCTGGCAATCGATCAATTGCTCGGATACGGACAACGCCTGCTCGAAGATCCTGTTATTCGGGATCAAATCGGTCGTTTGGCGTATCACGCGATGATTGATCAGGAAAAAAACACCTTTTTACGGGTGACGGCGAAGACAGTACAAAAAGTCTACTCGGAAGAACGGTTGAGCCTTGTCATTCAATCGGTCCTGCTGAGTGTAATTGAAGATATGAAGCAGGTGCATCACCCGAACCGTCTGGCGATTCTTGATCATGTACGCCGGAATTTGGCACAATTGACGCAAGATGAAGAGCGGCTTGCAAAAATTGATCAATGGAAAGCAACAGAAGTTGATCGTTTTGATTTGCAACCGGTCTTGAACCGGGCCTACACGGCAGGAATCGAGGAACTGAAGACGTATCTCGCATCCGACTCTTTCTGGGAAAACCGTGCTTTACCGTTGATGAACCAAGCGCTGAACGAGTGGGATCAGCATCCGACGTTCAAAGAAGAAAGTGACCGCTGGATGAAAGATCAGCTCGTCCGATTCGTGGATCAAAACCATCAAAAAATCGGCGGTTTGGTCCGGGAAAACTTAAACCGTTTTGATACAGAGACATTGATTCATATGATTGAAGATAAAGTCGGGAATGATTTGCAATGGATTCGTGTCAACGGTGCGATCTGCGGCTTTTTCATCGGTCTGATTCTCGGTGGAATCAAACTATTCATTGGCTGAAGGAGCGATGGTATGTGGCAGGAGAACTTACGGTTAGAAGACGACTATGATTTTGCCGGAATCCGGAAGCGGCTTCGCGGTGACCGGCTACAAGTTGAACAGGACGGGCGGTTGTTCATACCGGTTATGTTGCCGGAAGGGAACTTCATCGGTCAGGTGGAAGCAGTCGGTTCCCGCGAACTGCTCTTATCCGGAGAAGGTCCACAGGAACCGATGGTGCAACTGTTGCGCCGTCGGTTTCGTCTGGATACGACGAACCCAAGTCAGCACCTCTCAGAGACTTCGCTTTCAGAAGTCGTGTCAACGTTTGGTGCGGAGCGGCTGGTCCTGGATATTAATCCGTTTACGGCACTGATCCGGTCCATCATCCATCAACAGATTAATCTGGCATTTGCGCAAGTGCTGATGGAACGCTTCTGCCGGACGTTCGGCACGGAACAAAACGGTGTAATTTTCCCGCCGACGGCAGAGCAACTGGTGAATGTCGAACCGGAACAGCTTCGGGCATTGCAACTATCCGGCCGAAAAGTCGACTATTTGCTTGGTGCCGCACGGGCCGCAATCGATTTCGATCGGCTGACGGAAGCGCCAGACGCCACGATTGCCGAGACGCTGATTGCCTTAAAAGGGGTCGGTCCCTGGACGGTGCAAAATGTCCTGATGTTCGGTTATGGACGGGAAGATTTGTTTCCGGCATCGGATATCGGTATTTTGCGAGCGTTTGAGCGGTTGCACGGTACACGCCCGAGTGTCGAGGAAGCGGTTCTGCTTGCGGAAGAATTTACCCCGTATCGGAGTCATGCTGCGTATTTATTATGGCGGTCGATTGAATAAGGAACTATTCTTGTCACCCCTCAATGAGAACGGTATAATGAATGCGTTAAGAACGAGTCATCGTTCGCAGATACGATAAGCGTAGCGGAATCACCGCTTCCGATAGAGGGGACGAATGTATATGTACACAGATGAACAAATCATCGAAAAGGCCAACGAAATCGCGAAAATGATTTCCGAAACGTCAGAGGTGGAACGATTCAAAGCCGCTGAAGCCAACATCAACGGGAACGAAAAAGTTCAAAAGATGATGAAACAAATCAAGTTCCTGCAAAAAGAAGCCGTCAACTGCCAGCACTACGGCAAAACGGAAGCTTTGGCACGTGTCGAAGCAAAACTGGATAAATTATTCGCAGAACTCGATGAAATGCCGGTCGTCCAGCAATTCCAGGAATCACAGGAAGAAGTCAACGGACTCCTTCAATACGTGACGGTAACGATTTCAAACGGAATCACAGATCAAATTATCGAAGCGACAGACGGTGATGTCCTGGCGGGGAAAACAGGCAGCGGGATGGAAGCAGAAAATAAAAGCGGCGGTTGCGGCTATTAATCAATGAATTGAATGGGAAAAGCCGACGGATTCCCGTCGGCTTTTTACGCGAATGGGGTGAACAGCATGGAAGCAGTCCATAACACACCGATGATGAAACAATATTTTTCGATTAAGGCCGACTATCCGGATGCCTTTTTGTTTTATCGGTTAGGTGATTTTTACGAATTATTTTTTGAAGATGCCAAACAAGTGGCGCATGAACTGGAATTGACGCTGACAGCGAAAAACGGCAAGAATGCCGAACACCCGATTCCGATGTGCGGTGTACCGCACCATGCCGCAAACGGCTATATCGAACAATTGATCGAACGCGGTTATAAGGTGGCTTTATGTGATCAGGTCGAAGATCCGAAGCTGACGAAAGGTCTCGTTAAACGAGAAGTCGTCCAAGTCATTACACCGGGAACGCTGATGTCCTCGTTGACGGAAAAAGAAAACCGGTATCTCGTCGCCGTCGTCGAACAGGACGGACGATTCGGGATTGCCCGGGGCGACGTTTCGACCGGTGAATGTGCCTTGACGAGTGTTGCGACACTTGATGCCGTGGCAAAAGAATTGAGTATCATCCTGCCGCGTGAAATTGTCGTCACGTCAAGTGAACACGAGGCGGCACTCAGCCACTTGCAGATTCCGTTGACACAAAGTACGCGCCGGGAAACCCATCCGCACGGCGACAGGGCGATTGATGCGGCACAAGCAGATGCCTTTGCTGTGCTCTATGCCTACATGCATGATACGCAAAAACGGTCGCTTGCCCATCTGCAACCGGCCATCGTTTACGAAGCGGCCGACTTCATGCAGCTCGAACCGAATACGGTCAAAAATCTGGAGCTGGTCCGGTCTGCCCGGACCGGTGATAAAAAGGGCTCGTTACTGGGACTGCTTGACGTCACGGGTACGGCAATGGGCGGACGGATGCTGAAGCGCTGGCTCGAAAAACCGTTGCTGTCACAACATACGATTGCCGAGCGGCTGGATGCCGTCGAAGAACTGCTGGCTCATTATTTCGAGCGTCAACAGTTGAAGGATACGTTGCGGGAAGTCTATGATTTGGAACGATTGGTCGCAAAAGTCGGATACGGGACGGCTTCCGCCCGCGATCTCGTCCAGTTGAAGTCAACGCTGCGTCTGATTCCGCGGATTCAAGCGGCACTGGAAGAATTACTCAGTGACCGGCTCGGACAGCTGGCACTTGGACTTGATCCGCACGATGAATTAACCGATCTGCTCGACCGTGCTTTTGTCGAGGCTCCACCGATTTCGACGAAAGATGGCGGAATGATCCGGACCGGATTTGATCCGGCGCTCGACGAATTACTGGTGGCGTCAAAAGACGGGAAGACGTGGCTGGCAACGCTTGAAGCCAGTGAACGGCAAGCGACGGGGATTAAGACGTTGAAAATCGGCTACAACCGGGTCTTCGGTTATTACATCGAAGTATCGCGGGCCAATGCCAAACTGTTGCCGGAAGGGCGTTACGAACGGAAACAGACACTTGCGAATGCGGAACGGTATGTGACGCCGGAACTGAAAGAGAAGGAAGCACTAATTCTCGGAGCTGAGGAAAAAAGTATTACGCTGGAATACGAACTGTTTTGTCAGGTCCGCGATCAGGTGAAGACACACATCGAAAGTCTGCAACGGGTCAGCCGGCGGATTGCCGAACTTGATGTTCTCGTCGCTTTGGCGGAAACCGCTGAACGGCATGATTACGTCCGACCGGTGACCTTGACGGGTCGGAATGTAATGATTGAAAACGGGCGACATCCGGTCATCGAGACGGTATTGCCACGCGGGGAGTATGTTGCGAACGGCATCAATCTGAATGAAGACCGGGAAATGCTGTTAATCACAGGACCGAACATGTCCGGTAAATCGACGTATATGCGCCAGTTTGCTTTGATTGCCTTATTGCATCAAATCGGATCGTTTGTCCCGGCAAGCCGGGCCGAGTTACCGATCTTTGATCAGATTTTCACCCGGATCGGAGCAGCGGACGATTTAGTCAGCGGTCAATCGACCTTCATGGTCGAGATGGTCGAGACGCAGGAAGCGTTGACACGGGCAACGGACCGTTCGTTGATTCTCCTCGACGAAATTGGTCGCGGGACATCGACGTATGACGGGATGGCGCTCGCACAGGCCATCGTCGAGCACATCGCGGAGCACGTCGGGGCGAAGACTCTGTTCTCGACCCATTATCATGAGTTGACGGTCCTTGAGGACTCGATGCCGCGTCTCGCGAATGTCCATGTCCGGGCTGTCGAACAGGATGGACGGGTCGTCTTCTTACATGAAGTAAGGGACGGGAAAGCCGATCAATCATACGGAATCCACGTTGCCCGTCTGGCTGATTTACCGGATGCCCTGATTGCCCGGGCGGAAGTCCTGTTATCGGAATTCGAGCAAACAGAGGAACGGACCGTCGTATCACCGAAAGAGCCGGTCGTTCAGGCGGAACCGGTTGATCAACTCAGTCTCTTTGCGGAGACGGACCCGGTCCGGGAAACGGTCCAGACACTGGATTTAATCAATATGACACCACTTGAAGCATTAAACACGCTCTACCGTCTGCAGGCGGAAGCGAGAAAATAAGGAGGTCGTCCGGCATGGGAATCATTCGAGAACTGTCCGATTCGCTTGCGAACCGGATTGCGGCAGGTGAGGTCGTCGAACGGCCTGCCTCTGTCGTCAAGGAACTGGTGGAAAATGCACTCGATGCGGGAGCGACACAGGTTGATGTCGAACTCGAAGAAGCGGGAATGAAACGCATCACGATCCGTGACAACGGACACGGTTTTTATCCGGAAGACGCGGAACTGGCGTTTGTCCGGCACGCGACAAGCAAAATCAAGGATGAACACGATTTATTCCGCATCAAGACGCTTGGATTCCGTGGTGAAGCCTTGGCCTCGATTGCATCCGTCAGTAAAGTGACCTTAAAGACGAAACGGGAAGAGCAGGAAGGGATTCAGCTGACGCTTGATTGCGGACGGCTGACGGATCGGTCGGCGATTGCGATGAATCGGGGGACAGAGCTGACGGTCGAACAATTATTCTTTAATACACCGGCCCGGCTGAAGTATCTCAAAACGACGCATACGGAACTGGCGGCCATCACGGACATTTTAAACCGGGTCGCTTTTGCCCATCCGGATGTCAAATTGTATGCGGTCCATGAAGGCAAAGTCTTGATTCAGACGAATGGTTCGGGGGATGTCCGGCAGGCTCTTGCCAGTGTCTACGGGCATCAGACGATTCAGGGGACACTTGTTGCAACCGGCACGACGGCCGATTATCAACTGACCTGTCATCTCGTGAAGCCGGAAGTGACCCGGGCATCGAAAAATTACATTACCTTGATCTTAAATGGGCGTTCGGTGAAAAACTTTGCCCTGACACAAGCCGTTTTAAACGGTTATCACACTTTGCTGCCAATCGGTCGTTTTCCGATTGCCGTCATTGAAGTGACGATGGATCCGTTGCTGATTGATGTTAATGTCCACCCGGCGAAGCGGGAGGTCCGTCTGTCGAAGGAAGCGGAACTTTGTCAACTGATTCAGGAGACGATCCGCTTAACACTCAGCCGCCAGACATTGATTCCGAAAGTGACACCGCAAAAACCTAAAAAAGATCCGAGTGCGCAGGAGAAGTTGGAATTTTCCTATGTGGCAGAGCCGGTTGAGGAACTGTCTTCGCGATCCGTTTGGAATTATCCGATTCCGAAACGGACGGAAGCGGGGAACGAACATGTCCCGTCAGCCAACCGGATTCAACCACCGGATCCATCGATCGATATGCCGGATGAGCCGGTACCGGAACAAACAGATGAGCCGGTCGCGACGGGTCCGAAATTTCCGCATCTTGATGTCATCGGTCAGCTTCATTCTTCGTATATCGTCTGTTCGGGTGCGGATGGAATGTATCTGATTGATCAGCATGCCGCCCAGGAACGGATTAAATATGAGACGTATAAGGTCATGTTCGGTCGTCCGCTCGAGCAGAAACAACAGCTGTTGCTACCGTATACGTTTGAGATTGCGAGTGACGACATGCGACGGATGGACGAAGTATTGCCGCTCCTCCGTGATGTCGGGATTGAGCTCGAAGCCTTTGGTCCCCAAAGCTTCATCGTCCGGGAAGTTCCGACCTGGTTCCCGTCGCACCGGCAGGAGGAGACGATTCAGGAACTGATGGATGAAGCGTTGATGAAACGCAAGGTCGATCTTGAAACGTACCGGGAAGATGCGGCAATCATGATGGCGTGTAAAAAATCGATCAAAGCGAATCATCCACTGAATCATGAGATGATGCGGCAGTTGATCGTTGACCTCGCCAAAACCGAGATGCCGTTCACCTGTCCGCACGGTCGGCCGGTCATCATCGAATGGACGACGTATGAACTGGAAAAACTGTTTAAACGCGTCACGTAACGAAGAGAAGAGATGCCTGTCTTACGACAGGTGGCTCTTCTTTTTTTGTGCTAGAACAGAAAAAGGTCAGAAACGGTGTGAGAACGGTTACTTGAACGAATCGGGGTTATTTCATTGATTGTTCACAAAGTGAGGAGGATAATAAGACCCGAATACGTTAAACAAGGGGAAATCAGAATGCGTTCAAAACTATTGTTAAGTGTAACGATTCTACTGCAGATCATCCTCATCTCCGGTTTCGCCATGCTCGGGGATATGGTGAGTAGAGGATTGCAGTTACCGTTACCGGGAAATATCATCGGATTGATCTTATTGTATCTGGCATTAAAAAGTCGTCTGCTTAAAGTTGATTACGTCGAGCGGGGAGGACGGTTGCTGTTGCTCGTCATGCCGTTATTTTTTGTTCCGGCTTTGTCCGGCATTATGGACTACACGGTGTTCATGCGTCAATCCGGTCTTCAAGTCCTGGTGATTTTAATCATCAGCAGTCTGTTGACATTAACGGGATCCGCGTTCCTCGTCGATCGATTGGCCCGACGCAAAGAGGGGATTGATGTCCATGAGTGAAGCACTGTTTTGGCTGGTGTTGACGACATTGCTGTTTGGCGGCGCGTTTTGGTTATACCGGACATTTCCGTTCGTCTGGACTTTACCGATTCTGACCGTAACGGCGGCCGTGATTGTCATTTTATCGATCAGCGGCACAACACATGCCGCCTATATGGCAGGCGGACAATATTTATCAAGGATGCTCGGACCGGCGATTACGGCCTTTGCGATTCCGTTATATCAGGTCCGCCATCATGTCCGGAAGTTTTTACTTGAGATTACGCTTGGTGTCGGGATCGGAACGTTGATTGCCTTGACATCTGACCTGCTGCTTGGTCTGTTGCTGCATCTGGGCCGGGCGACCAACTTGGCATTATTGCCGAAATCGGTTACGTTACCCGTTGCCTTGGCGATTTCGGAACGGTCCGGCGGGACGCTGGCGTTGACAGCGACGTTCGTGCTTGTGACCGGGCTTGTCGGTTCGATTGTCGGGCCACGGTTGATGACCGGGCTCCGGATCCGGCACTTCGTCGGACGCGGTGTCGGACTGGCCTCGATTGCTCACGTCATGGGGGCAACGAAATCAATGAGTCTTGATCAACGCGAAGGCGCAGTCGGTCTGCTGACGATGGTTTTGACGGCTGTTCTTGCCAGTGTGCTTGCACCATGGATTATTCAAATTGTATATTAAAGGAAACTCCTTCAGAGGAAAGATAAAGGTGTGAACCCTGGCAATGATTATTTGGATCAATGGAACGTTTGGTGTCGGTAAAACAACGGCTGCACAAGGATTGCAGCAACGGATCAAAGGATCACATGTGTTTGATCCGGAATTGACAGGTCAACTGTTGCGTCAACAGCTTCCGCAAGCGGACCAGCCTGATGATTTTCAAGATGCGCCGCTTTGGCGCCGCCTAAATCTGCTCCTGCTTGAACAGCTGGATCAGGCATCTGCCGTCATCCTCGTACCGATGACGTTAACAAATAGTACGTATTTTGAAGAAATCATCGGTGCCTTAAGAAAAACCGGACATCAGGTGCATCACGTGACGTTGATGGCGAGTCCGAAAACCGTCAGACGCCGGTTGCGAAGCCGATTTGAACGCGGACAGTCCTGGGGCGGGAAACAAGCCGAGGACCGGTTGCGTGAGCTTTCCCATCCGCTCTTCTCGCATCATCTTCAGACGGACGCCATGTCGAAACAGCAAATCGTTGATGCCATCGGATTAGTCTGTAATCTTCGGTTATTGCCGCCACGGAGCGTAAGAGACAGGATTGAAACGGCAGGATTGAGGGAAATAAAGGTGTGATGCGGAACTGTTGTTTCGTATCACACCTTTATTTTTGTAGTTTTAGTAGGAGGCTTTAGCAATATGAAACAATGGATGACTGAAAAACTGGGGAGACAGCTGATGGCCGTTTTTTACAGCGTGTTTGTCTGGAGTGTACTCACATCTGTCGCTAGTTATCTTTATATCGACAATTCGGCTGGTCAGACGAAGGAACAAGTACTTGCTCAACTGCAACAAACCCAGTGGTTCTGGTTTTTGAACTTATTGATTTTTCTTTTATGCTTATTATTCATCGTCCGACCGTTGATTGGCCGGCTGACGATGCAGTTACATGAACTGAATATCAAAAGTCAGCGACTTGCGGAAGGAAAATCAATTTCGCTCGAACACGATGTACTGGTGGAGAACGAAGTCGGGCAACTGACGGAATCCTTTTATCGGATGGCCCGTTCAATCTCCTCGCAACACACGGAGCTGTCACGAAAAAATCAGTTGATGGAACAGAATCAAGAAGCCCTTAAAAGTAAACAAACGGAACTGGAACAGGCACTCGAAGTCACACGTTCGAACGAATTGCATCTGCAGGACCGTAATGAACTGATTGAAACACTTGCTTCGAAGGAAAGTTTGTTTGATTATTCCTCGGTCATCAGTACGATTGTCCGTTTGACGAAAACCGAGTTTGGAGCCCTGTTATTGATTAAAAACAATGAGATCTCCTCGGTCGTTCCAAAAGAAATGACGGAAGAACAGCAGGAGAGCCTAAAAACCGAATCGTTACTGCTCAAACGGGTTATGATTTCGAAAGAACGTGCCAATTCTTCGAAAAAAGTCGCCAATGACAGTTTGATTGGTTTCCCATACTACATTTATGAAGCCGTCATCCCCATCATGGATCAGGCGAAAGATGAACTGATTGCCTGCCTCTATCTGGCACGGTTCGATCAACCCTTCAACACAAAAGAATTGAATGAACTGGAATCGTTCTCGAAACAGATTGCGATTTCCTTGATGCGGATGTCACTGTATGAACAAATGGAATACGAACGAAAAGAGACAGCCCAACTGCTGAATTCAGTCCGGGAAGCCATCCTCTATATCAAACATGACGAAAAAATGATTCTTGGGAATCAGGCGTTATTTGATATCTTCGAATCGTTACAGATCGAAGAAGACAACGATTCGATGACATTCCTCGAAGTGCGGCCGGAGACGATGTTTGAACAGGTCGATCAAAAAGAGGCATTTGAAGCATATTTTGAAGAAGTCTTATCTGGTCAGATTCCGGAGGGGATGTTTTCGTTATCGATTGACCAAGGGGAATATTTCATTCAGGTCTATGCGGAAGAAATCATGCTCAGTGAACAGGCAAAAGGAACGATTCTTGTATTCCGGGACGTGACGGCGGAAACGGAAGTCGACCGGATGAAGTCGGAACTTGTCTCGACCGTCTCGCACGAACTGCGGACACCGCTTTCTTCCATTTACGGGTTCACGGAACTGATGCTCAAACGCAAACTGGATCCGGAACGGAACAAACGCTACCTGCAGACGATTCATGATGAATCGAAACGATTGACGGATCTTGTCAGCGATTTCTTAAATGTTCAACGGATGGAGTCCGGGAAACATTCCTACGATAAAGAAGTGTTTGATCTGATTGATACGGTCCGGGAACAGACACGTTTTTATCAGGCGTCAACCGAACAACATCGTCTGCAGCTGGATGTCGATGAAAATCATGAGTTTTTGATTCATGCGGATAAAAACAGCATGAAACAACTGCTCGGTAATTTACTTCATAATGCAATCAAATATTCACCGGACGGCGGCGATGTTGTCATCTCGCTGACGCATCACCACAATCAGATTGAGTTAAGTGTCCGTGACTTTGGATTAGGGATTCCAAGCAGTGCGATGCCGCATCTGTTCAGCAAATTTTACCGGGTCGACAATTCCGACAGCCGTAAAATCGGTGGAACGGGCTTAGGTCTCTCGATTTGTAAAGAAATTGTCCGGGCACATGACGGCAATATTGATGTCGAATCGATTTTAGGGGAAGGTACCGTGTTTAAGGTATTGTTACCAAGTGTCTCCGATACATTGATTGAAATGAATTAAATCAAATAGGACAGGGCAGGAAGTGCGGAAAAGAATCATCCGTGTATCCTGTCCTGTTTTTTCGTGAACAGTGAGGTTTCTCATACCGGGAGAGGATAGAAGAAAAGTGGATGAGAGCAAATTCCATACGATTTTCTGAAAACATTTCGTGACGAAACACCCGTTTTCCTTGCAAATCATTTGAGATATGCAGGGATTGCCGCTCTCGGAAAGCTCTCGCTATAGTGGGGATACAGACAGAAACCACACGAATTTAGGGAGAGATGAAGATGGACGTACAGACACTATACGAACAAATCGTGGAGCATCCGTCAACGGATGAGATGCAGGAAAATGCCAATGTCGACGGAAAATCGCCGCTCGGCAAGCTGAACCGCCTTGCAGCTGTCACTGCAAAACAGATGATGCAGGATATGCTGCTGTCAACGGAAGCGAAACAGGCGCTTGCTGAAAACATCATCTACATCCATGATGCCGACTATTACGTGACCGGGACGACGACCTGTGTCCAACTGCCGCTCGGCCGGTTGTTACAAGATGGATTTACCATGGCCCATGGATCCATCCGTCCGGCACAGGATATCCGGTCGGCGTTAGCACTCGCCGCCATTATCATGCAGGCGAATCAGAATATGCAACACGGCGGGCAATCCTATCCGATGTTCGATTTTGATCTAGCTCCGTTTGTCGAAAAAACCTTTCAACGTCAATTGAAGAAAATTCATGACGTGGTCCCGAAATGGTCAAATCGGCGCAAGCGAGCCTACGCAATGTCAGAAACGTACGAAATGACCTATCAAGCCTGTGAAGCGTTTATTCATAACACGAATTCGATGCATTCACGCGGCGGCGGTCAAGTTCCCTTTATCTCGATTAATTACGGAACGGATACGTCGATGTTTGGCCGGATGTTGATTCGCGCCCTACTTGAAGCGACACGGGCGGGACTTGGAAAAGGCGAAACCCCGATTTTTCCGATTCAAATTTTTAAAATCAAGGCCGGGGTGACACTAAATGCAACGGATCCCAATTACGATCTATTTCAATTGGCGACCGAAGTGACAGGAAAACGGTTATTTCCGAACTTCGCATTTCTCGATGCCCCGTTCAATCAATCAGCGGATGATACGCCGGACACAGAAGTGGCGTACATGGGTTGCCGGACGCGAGTTCTTGAGAACCGGCAAGGCCGGGCGTCCGTCGTCGGGCGGGGAAACCTGTCGTTTACGAGTCTGAATCTCGTCCGTCTCGCTTTGATGACACAAAGTCTGGACCGGATGTTTGAAGCCGTTACCACGTACACGACTTTGATTTGTGAACAATTGTTGGAACGTTATCACTATCAAGCCAATCGGACGGCCGATGAGTTTACTTTTTTGTACCGGCATATCTGGCGCGGCGGAGAGACGCTTGCTGGATCCGACCGGGTCGAACCCGTTTTACGGCAAGGAACGTTGTCTGTCGGGTTCATCGGTTTGGCGGAAGCCTTAATTGTCCTGACGGGGCAACATCACGGGGAATCGGAACTTGCTCACGGAATCGGTCAAGCCTTGATTCGATTGATACGGACGATTGCCGATCAGTACGGGGAGAAAACCGGTCTGAATTTTTCCGTCCTGGCGACACCGGCAGAAGGATTATCCGGTAAATTCACGGTTGCAGATAAAGAACAATTCGGTGTCATTGAACGTGTGACCGATAAGCCGTATTATACGAACTCGTTTCATCTGCCGGTCGGGACGAACGTGACCATCCGGGAAAAAATCCGGCTCGAAGCACCGTTTCATGCCTTATGTAACGGCGGACACATCACGTATGTCGAGACGGACGGGGCACTCGCTGAAAATCCGGAAGCCATCGAAGATATCGTCCGGCTGATGGCGGAATCAGGCATCGGGTACGGTTCGATTAATCATCCGATTGACCGGTGTTTGACGTGCCGGACGGAACAGACAATGGAACAGGCATGTCCGGTGTGCGGCGGGGAAGAGATTGAACGGATTCGCCGGATTACCGGTTATCTGGTCGGGACGATGGACCGGTGGAATCCTGCCAAGCGGGCGGAAGAACAGGACCGGGTGAAACATGCGGCTGCTTCAGATTCTCGCTGATTCTGTCGTCGACGGTCCGGGTCTGCGAACGGTCGTCTTTTTTGCCGGTTGCCCCCACCATTGTCCCGGGTGCCATAATCCGGATTCCTGGGCGGTTGAAGGCGGAGAGGACTGTAGCGTGGAGCAAGTCATTGAACAGATTCAACAGATGGGTTCGTACCGGGTGACGATTTCCGGCGGAGAACCATTTTTGCAACAGCAGGCGTTATCCGAACTGGTCCACGCATTGACCGGCTATGACATCTATCTGTTTACCGGTTATCGGCTCGAACAGTTGCTTGATGATACACAGGCCCGACAAATCCTGTCACAGGTGGACTGTTTAATTGATGGTCGGTATATCCAGAGACTTCACGATCACTCTTTAGCCATTCGCGGCAGTACCAATCAACGGATTTTCAATCGGGAACAGCTTCAACTCATTCTCGAATAAAAAACAGGTCGTTTCCTCTCACTCGACATGAGAAGAAACGACCTGTTTGGTGATTATGCGTATTTTTTTTCACGTGCTTCTTCGATGTGAATGACGTCTTGATCGACTTTCCGTTTTTTAATGAAGAAGGATAACCCTAAAGCGAGTAAGGCGAGCAACGTAGCGATGAAGAACGTATCGTTGATGCCTTCGACCATCGATTGTGTGATGATCGTTTGCGGATTGGTCGTCGGCGTAGCGCTTGCTGCCAATTCTTTTGCATACCCGGCGGTCCGTGTTGTCATGACGGTGACGAGGAGTCCTGAACCGATTGCACCGGAGACTTGCGACAACGTGTTATTGAGTGCTGTCCCGTGCGGTGTCAAGTGTTGCGGGATATGGTTTAACCCGTTTGTCATGACCGGCATCATGACCATTGAAATACCGAGGAAGCGTAACGTATACATGATGACGAGGAATGAATACGCTGTATCTGCAGTCAGACGACTGAAGAAGAAGGTCGTCAGAACCGTCAGCGATAATCCGATCATCGCTAGAATCCGCGCACCGAAACGGTCAAACAGTCGGCCGGTAATCGGCGACATGAAGGCCATGACGAGTGCACCCGGCAACATCAAGAGTCCGGAGTGGAACGGTGAGATGCCGCGGATCGTCTGGACGTAGATCGGCATCAGGATCATGGCGGAGAACATCGACATGTTCAAGACCATTGAAATCGCCTGCGATAAAGCAAACATCGGATATTTAAAGATCCGGAACTCAAGCATCGGTTCATCAAGCCGGAATTGGCGTATAATGAACGAGGCGAGACTGATGACACCGATGGCAAGCGCACCGATGACTGTGAAAGAATCCCAACCAGCTGAACCGGCTGAACTGAAACCGTACAGTAATCCACCGAATCCGAAACTCGAGAGGACAAGTGAAAGTTTTTCGAGACGGAGTGTGCTTGTAACGACTTCTTTCTTTAATAAGAAAAATCCGATGACCAGAACGAGAAGAGAGATCGGTGTAACGATATGGAACAGCATCCGCCATTCATAATGTTCAAGCACCCAACCGGATAATGTCGGACCGATGGCGGGTGCGAACGTGATGACTAGACCGAAAATCCCCATGGCTTGTCCGCGTTTTTCGATCGGGAAGCCGTTTAACAAAACGTTCATTAACAGCGGCATCATGATGGCGGAACCGGATGCCTGTAACATCCGCGAGCCGAGCAGGACCGGAAACAGATCGGCTTGACCGGCGACAATGGTGCCGATCGAGAACAATCCCATTGCCGTCAAGAACAACTGGCGCGTCGAAAACTTTTGAACGAGAAAAGCCGACGTCGGAATCATGATTCCGTTGACCAGCATATAGCCGGTTGTCAGCCATTGCGCCGTACTGGCTTCAATGTTGAATGATTTCATGATCGATGGTAAAGCGATATTTAACAGCGTCGAGTTCAGGACGGCGACGAAGGCGCCGGCCATCAAGACCGCTAAGATTAAATAAAGACGAGATGATTGCTTCGTTGATTGCATTTCGTTATGCTCCTTTTGTACAGTAAGTCTATTTTGTTATACACTGATTCTACGACTTAGCTATCTTACCGTCTGAAGAAAAACATTACAAATTATTTGCTTTATACACTAAAGTATATAGATGATTTTTGAAAAACAGATCATTTAAAGAAAAGGATAATGACATGAACCCGAAAAAGAAACAGCTCCTTGATGCTGCCTACCAACTGTTCGTCGAAAAAGGATACCAGTCAACCTCGATCCAGGACATTTTAGATCAAAGTGTCGTCTCCAAAGGAACATTCTATAATTATTTTTCGTCGAAAAACGAACTGTTCATTGATGTCTTCAACACCGTCTTCGAAAAGATGCGTAACGCCCGAAAAGAAATCCTGGTCGGACGCGACGTCTCGGATTACGAGACATTCATTCAGCAAGGGAACTGCTACCTCGAACTGATGCAGAAGTACAAACTGTATACGTTGTTTGAAGAAGCGATTGCTTCGAATGAAAAAGAATTAAAAGCATTCATGGAAAATAACCGGCTGCTCGAAATCGAATGGACCTATCACCGGTTGCGCGATTTGTTCGGAGAAGCGAAAACACCGTATCTGCTCGATTTAGCAGTCATTTATACCGGCATGCTGCAATATGCGATGTACTTCTTCCGGCAATCGGAACGGAATACGCAACCGGAGCGGGTCGTCCGCTATGTCTTCAACCGGTTGACGCATCTCGTCGAAGATGTCAGCCGGACGGAAGAACAATTGATTCCGCCACGCTTCCTGTCGGTCTGGCTCGACCGTCCGCAAGATGAGGTCGTCATCCGGAAAGATTTATTCGAGAAGACGAATGCTCATATGAAGCAATTGATCACACTGTCCGTCATTTCAGAGGAATCAAAAGAAGCCCATGACGAGGTGCTTGATTTCATTTACGAAGAATTATTGGAACGGAAAAAACCGAAAATCCATCTGTTGAAGCGGGCACTCGAAACGTTGGCGGAAGATCCGATCTTCACCGGTCAGGAAATCATGGTCCGTTATCAGGAGATGGTCGATGAAATCGTCCGGATCCGGACGCGTCTTCAGTAAAGAAGGACTTGTTGTTTCAGGCAAAACCTCTTACTATAAAACGATGTATGTTAAACACAAGAAATGAGGAATTAGATGTTTTCACAATGGAGAAAAGAATGGGTTCTGCAACCGAAAGCAGATTTGTTATCCGGTATCGTCGTTGCCTTGGCACTGGTTCCGGAAGCGATTGCCTTTTCCTTAATCGCCGGAGTCAATCCGATGGTCGGCTTATATGCGTCCGTCATCATTGCCATCATCATCTCGATTGCCGGCGGCCGCCCGGGGATGATCTCGGCAGCAACCGGAGCGATGGCGCTTGTCGTGGTCCAGCTCGTTAAAGATCATGGCGTCGATTATTTACTGGCGGCCGGTATTCTCGCAGGGATCTTCCAGATTATTTTAGGTCTTGCCGGCGTCGCGAAATTATTACGTTTTATTCCCCGGGCCGTCATGGTCGGGTTCGTCAATGCCTTGGCCATCTTGATTTTTTCGGCGCAGCTGCCGCAGTTTGAAGGACAGAACTGGATCATGTACGCGATGGTCGCGGCGTCCCTTGCGATCATCCTGATCTTCCCGCGGTTTACGAAAGTCATCCCGGCACCACTCGTCGCGATTACAATCATGACCATCCTGACGGTCGCCTTTTCGCTCGATACACGTGTCATCGGCGACATGGGTCAGATTTCAGCTTCGCTGCCGAACTTCTTCCTGCCAAATATCCCGTTTTCACTGGAAACACTGCAAATCATCTTCCCGTATGCGTTGTCGCTTGCGTTCGTCGGTCTGATCGAGTCGTTGTTGACGGCGCGGATTGTCGATGAGATGACGAATACGACATCGAATAAAGCAATCGAATCCCGTGGACAAGGAATCGCCAACATCGTGGCCGGATTCTTTGGCGGTATGCCGGGCTGTGCGATGATCGGTCAATCGGTCATCAATGTCACATCCGGCGGTCGCGGTCGCTTGTCGACTTTCACAGCCGGAGCGTTTCTGATGCTTTTGATGGTGACGATGAACGATTTATTGATGACGATTCCGATGGGCGCCCTCGTCGGTGTCATGTTCTTTGTGTCGTACGCGACATTTGACTGGGGATCGTTTAAAATGCTGAAAAATTCGCCGAAAAGCGATTCCGCTGTCATGCTGGCAACGGTCCTCGTGACCGTCCTGACGCATGATTTGTCGATGGGCGTACTGGTCGGGATTTTACTCGCCGCGATTCTGTTTGCGTCGAAAATTTCGCAGATTGCTGTCAAACGTCAGGTCGAAGGGACAAACGTCGTCTACCGGATCAACGGTCCGATCTTCTTTGCGTCGACGACGGCGTTCGTCGAACAATTCGATTTGCCGGGAGACAGCGATTTCGAACGGATTACGCTTGATTTTACGCAGGCGCATTTGTTTGATGATTCGGCAACGGAAGCGATTGAAACGGTTGTCTTGAAATATCAGGCAGCCGGTCTGTCAGTCGAATTGGTTTCATTAAATGAAGAATCACAGGCACTTGTCGACCGTTTAGCCCGTCGCATTGCCTGAAGAAGAACCGTCCGAGACGTATTTCGGGCGGTTCTTTTTTCGTGAAAGCAGACGGTCACGGAGACTTTTCGGTATACTGGAAAAAAAGGGGGAATAGTCATGAAATGGTTTCGGTTTGAGCAAGAAGGAGAGTCACGGATTGGGGTCGAGGAAGCAGGTTTCCGGTACGACGTGACAACGCAGGTTTATACGGATTCGTTACTTGAAGTCATCGCACGGGGATTCGAGATGGATCTTGATCTGGATGTCGCACCACGGTTGAACGATGAGATCCGGTTACTCGCACCCTACATACCACCGCGCAACGTGATTTGTGTCGGGAAAAACTATGCCGATCATATCAAAGAGATGGACACGGCAGGAGCCGGGAAGTTTGTCCTGTTTACGAAGGCACCGAGCTCCATTGTCGGTCCGTTTGAAGCAATCGAGCGACATGCGGAGTTGACACAACAACTCGATTACGAAGGTGAGCTTGCCATCATCATCGGGACGTCCGGTCGTGATTTGACACCGGAAAATGCACTGGATCATGTCTTCGGTTACAGTATCGTCAATGATGTGACGGCACGGGATCTGCAAAAAGAGCATGTTCAATTTTTCCGCGGTAAATCACTCGACGGGTTTTGTCCGTTCGGTCCGGTCATCGTGACGGAAGACAGTTTTGATCCGACGGATGTACTGGTTGAGACGCGCGTCAACGGTCAACTGCGTCAATCGGGTTCGACGAAGCTGATGCTCCGGGATGTCGTGACGATTTTAACAGAAGTTTCCCGCGGGATGACCCTTGAAGCAGGGGATATCATCGCAACAGGAACACCGGCCGGCGTCGGACACGGGATGAAGCCGCCGGCGTATCTTCAGGATGGGGATGTCGTAGATATTTCGATTGAAGGAATCGGTCATCTGCAAAATCACGTCAAAGCCTAAAAATGAATAATCAATGACCGTCTTGTTTAAAACCGCTCAGAGAATGAGCGGTTTTTTTGCGTAAACGGTCATGGTATGACCGTTTTTGATGTATAATAGACGTATAATGGAATGTTATTGTCGAATAAAGTCGTATTTTGAAGGTTTTTTAACGAAAAACATAAAAAAATGAATGTTTTTGATTGATTTTTGAATGTAAACGCTTTATATTAAGGATGTGGAGGGAAACTCATGTTAACGAAAAAACGCCATCAACTGATTCTCGAGCTACTCGCCCGGGAAGAAGTCGTCAAAATGCAAACCATTGTTGATCAGACGGGAGCCAGTGAATCAACGATTCGCCGCGACTTATCACAACTTGAATCGGCTGGTCACCTACGGCGGGTTCACGGCGGGGCAACCGCCAACCATATGCAGATTGATGAACCGAGTTATTTCGAGAAAAGTGACCGTTTCGTGGAAGAGAAGGACCGGATCGCGAAAGCAGCGGCCGATTTGATCGAAGACGGAATGTACGTGTATCTCGATGCAGGAACGACGACGCTAGCCATCGTCCCTTATCTCGAACAAAAGGCGATTACAGTCGTGACGAACAGTCTTCCTCTAGCGAACACGTTACTCTATCACCGTATCCCGACGTTCGTCGTCGGAGGGCAACTCAAGCATTCGACCCAAGCACTTGTTGGTTACAATGCGCGTGAAGGAATGTTGATTTACCATTTTGATGTCGCTTTCCTTGGGATGAACGGTGTTCATCCGACTCAAGGTTTCACGACACCAGATCCGGAAGAGGCACTCGTTAAGAAGACCGCGATTGAGTTAGCGAAAAAGTCTTATGTATTAGTCGATGAGACGAAACTGGATGACATCAGTTTCAGCCGGGTCGCGTCACTGCGGGCGGCAACGATTATCACGATGACATCCAGTGAACAGGAAGCGAAATACAGTCAATATACAGAGGTGGTGAACGCGAAATGATTTATACACTGACACTCAACCCATCAATCGATTATTACGTCACGTTGCCGGTATTTGAGGCCGGACAAGTCAATCGTGTGGAGCAAGCGGAAAAAGTAGCAGGTGGAAAAGGAATCAATGTCTCACTCGTCTTAAGAAACTACGACGTCGAGACGGAAGCTCTTGGATTTTTAGGTGGCAGTACGGGGCAATTCATTCGTAACGAACTGGAAAAACAAGGTGTCCTGACCGCATTCACACCGATTGCTGATGAAACGCGGATCAACGTTAAGATCCGTGCCGATCAGGAATCGGAACTTAATGCGGCAGGTCCTCAAATCAAGGATGAAGAATTACAGGCGTTACTGGCTGCGTTCGAAACGATGCAGCCGGGTGACATCGTCGTCTTCGCCGGCAGCATTCCAAGCAGTCTGCCGCAGGATTTGTATCGGAAGATTGCACAAGTCCTGACGGAACGAGGCGTCAAATTCGCCGTCGATACGACGAAGGAAGCGATGCTTGAAGTTTTACCGCTCGGTCCGTTCATGATCAAGCCGAACCATCATGAACTCGGTGAAATCTTTGATGTCGATATCACGTCAAAAGAAATGGCTGTCCCGTATGCGCAACAACTTGTTGAACGCGGCGCGGAAAATGTCATCATCTCTTTTGCGGGTGACGGAGCGTTACTCGTCAACAAGCAGGGGGCCTACACGGCGAACACACCAGCCGGTAAGCTGATCAACTCAGTCGGTGCCGGAGATTCACTCGTCGCAGGATTCGTCGCCAGTTACGCGCTCGGACGGCCGCCGGAAGAAGCGTTCCGGTACGCAGTCACGACAGGCAGTGCCTCCGCTTACTCGTTTGGATTATGTACAAAAGAAGATATTGACCGTTTACTGACCGATGTCCAAGTCGTTGAACTCATTCAATCCTAAAAGGAGTGACAAACTCATGAAAATTACAGATCTGTTAACACGTGATACGATCCAACTCGATTTACGTTCGTCGAATAAAGCAGCTGTCATCGATGAACTCGTCGATGTACTCGATCGTGCCGGAAAATTAAATGACCGCTCTGCTTACCGCGAAGCCATCCTGGCCCGGGAAGCACAAAGTACGACCGGACTCGGTGAAGGAATCGCGATTCCGCATGCGAAGACGGCAGCCGTTAAATCACCGGCCATCGCTTTTGGACGTTCGACAGGAATCGATTACGAAGCACTTGACGGACAACCAAGCCGCTTGTTCTTCATGATTGCAGCCGGCGAAAATGCCGACAACGCGCACCTTGAAACATTATCAAAACTGTCTGTCTACCTGATGGACATGAAGTTCCGTGATACGATTCTTTCCGCTCGTTCGGAAGATGAAGTCATCGCTGCGATCGAAGCAAAAGAACGGGAAGAAGAAGGTCCGGTCGACGTCTCGTCGTCAAGTGTCGCACAGGACGCACCATATATTCTTGCCGTCACAGCATGTCCGACCGGTATTGCCCATACGTATATGGCAGCAGATGCCCTCCGTCAAAAAGCGGAAGAAATGGGTGTCCGCATCAAAGTCGAGACAAACGGTTCGACCGGCGTGAAAAACGGTCTGACAAGTCAAGATATTCAAGAAGCGACAGCCATCATCGTCGCTGCGGATAAAGCCGTCGAGATGGATCGTTTCAACGGGAAACACGTTGTCGAAGTTCCGGTCGCTCAAGGAATCCGTAAACCAAAAGAACTGATTGACCGTGCCGTTAAACAGGATGCACCGGTGTATAAAGGCAGTGGATCAAGCGACAGCTCAAAACCGGCCCGCGGCGGCTTCTACAAACACTTGATGAGCGGGGTTTCCGCCATGTTGCCACTCGTCGTTGCCGGCGGACTCTTAATCGCCATCAGCTTTTTCTGGGGCATCAACTCAGCGAACCCGGAAGATCCGTCATACAACGAATTTGCCGCTCAATTGATGTCGATTGGTAAAGCAGCCTTTGGTCTCTTAATTCCGATTCTTGCCGGATTCATCGCGATGTCGATTGCCGATAAACCGGGTCTCGCACCAGGTTTGATTGCCGGGTTCCTCGCAAGCCAAGGGAACGCTGGATTCCTCGGCGGATTGATTGCCGGTTTCCTTGCTGGTTATGTCGTTCTCTTACTGATCAAAGTCTTACAAGGTCTTCCGAAAGCTCTTGAAGGGATCAAACCGGTCTTGCTTTACCCGCTGTTCGGTTCATTCATCACAGGTATGATCATGTTGCTTGTCATCAACGAACCGATCGCTGCTTTCATGACATGGTTGACAGATTCACTCAACGGTCTCAGTGGCGGTAACGCGATCCTGCTCGGTATGCTCGTCGCAGCGATGATGGCGATTGATATGGGTGGTCCAATCAACAAAACGGCTTACGTCTTCGGAACAGCCGCTTTAACAGCAGGAAACACGGAAGTCATGGCAGCCGTCATGGCAGGTGGTATGGTTCCACCGCTTCTCGTTGCTTTCTCTTCCACATTGTTCGCACGTAAGAAATTTACACCGCAAGAACGCGAAGCCGGTATCGCTGCTTACGCAATGGGGGCTTCATTCGTCACAGAAGGTGCGATTCCATTCGCAGCAGCCGATCCACTTCGTGTCATCCCGTCAAGCGTCATCGGTTCAGCAATCGCCGGTGCCTTGACAATCGTCTTCGGTGTGTTGCTTCCGGCACCACACGGCGGTGTGTTCGTCTTCCCATTACTTGACGGACCATCAGGCACATTGATGGCAGTCCTCAGCTACGCTGGTGCGATCTTAATCGGAGCACTTGTCGGAGCTGCCATCCTCTCGATCTTGAAAAAACCGCTCGTCGATCAAGAAGTTGCGAAAAAAGAAATGACTTCTGGCACGGGAACAAAAGCTTCATAAGAAAAAATTATTCGATAAAATCACTCCAAGGCGACTTGGAGTGATTTTTTAATTGCCTTTTTCGGGTATTAGAGCAAGAATAGGGGGCGTATCCCCACTATAAAAGGAGGTTTGTATATGGGCGGTCAGTCTTTACAAATCGGACCACGTACCATCAAGACCGGACTTGCGGTCATTTTGGCGCTGATTATCAGCAACCTGTTTAATCTGAGCCCGATCCTACCTGCGATTTCGGCAGCGACAACGTTATTACCGTCCGTTTATCAGACATGGAAACAATTCCTCGAGGAAGCGGAAGCTAACCTGATCGGAGCCTTCCTGACGCTTGTCTCGTTATGGATTTTAGGTGACAACCCGGCTAATCCACTGGCAATCGGAATCGTCATCATGGCCGCCATCTCAATTTTATTGGCATTTGGTTTCGGCCGGACGATTCCCCACGTCGTCTTGATGATCATCGTCATCCTGGAAAGTGTTGAAGGGGCGACCGATCCATTGTGGCAAATCGTCCTGATCCGTTACTTACTCGTCATGCTCGGGATTGGTTGTGCCCTCGGTGTCAATGCGCTGATTTTCCCGCCGCGTTACGGAAATGTCTATTATCAGAAAGCCTCGAAACTGTTCGAGAAGCTGCTCGTCGTGACCCGGGCAATTGCCTTTGAAGGGAAAGTCACACCTTACCGGTCAGCCATCGACAAGATGAGCCGTTCGATGCTCGAAACGAAGACGTTGTTTAATCTGCACCGGGAAGAAATTCGCGGATCCCGGCAACGGCACGTCTCGTTACTGCGGAACCTGATCATTCTGCAACATATGCAGTCGTGTTTGGAACGGGGTGTCGCGACGGCAGAACGTTTCCGGGAGCGGGAGAAGGCGTTGAATTCGATTGCTGACGAGTTACGGAGCGAGTTGTTCTATCACCTGATGCATATCGCCCAGCGTCAGGAAAAGGTCTTGCTGACGTATGACTTGTTATTGACGGAAGAACCGCTCGCGATGGAAGATCTCGTCAAAGAAAACATTGCCTTCGTCAAACACTCGTTCCTTGACCGGGATGAGTTGGAAGAAGAAATCATCATGGAAATCCTGCCGATCGTCGTCGCGATGAACGAGTGGATTCAGGAACTGGAATTGTTTGAAAAACGGCTGAACGGGGCGCTTCGCCGCCATGTGACTTCGCTGTCGATCGAACAAAAATCAGTCCGTGATAAAACCTTTAACCGCTTTAAACGAAAAAAAGCGATTGACGAAAGTCAAAAGTAAGCGTATAGTCCTTCTTAACAGCACTTTAGTTGCTAACAGCATAACAGCATAACAGAACAAAAGGAATTGGACGAAGACGAAACCGAAGTAGAAACAATCTCCCTGTTTCAGAGAGCACGTGGCGCTGCGAACGTGTACACAGATTGGATCGAATTACAGTTTCCGAGTCTCTTGCCATGCAAGCGGAGAAAACCGTTATCCCGTAATGAAGCGATCTATGTCTACGTAGATTATCAGGGTGGTACCGCGGCCTTTTGTCGTCCCTGTCGAACATCTTTGTTCGGCAGGGACTTTTTGTTGTTCATCTACTTTCAAGGGGGAATTCATATGTCTACACCAATCATTCCAAGTCACTTACAACCACACGTCGCACCACAGCACTACGACGATTACACGCCGACGGATCACGCGGTCTGGCGTTACGTCATGCGACTGAATTTAAAGACGTTACAAGACACAGCCCATCCGGCATACCTCGAAGGACTCGCTGCGTCCGGCATCAGTCCGGAACGGATTCCGGATGTCCGGGAGATGACGGCCAACTTGAGCCGGGGCGGCTGGGGAACGGTCGCCGTTGACGGTCTGATACCGGGCGTCGCATTCTTTGATTTCCAAGGACACGGCTTGTTACCGATCGCAACGGATATCCGCAAGGTCGATAACATTCTCTACACACCGGCACCGGACATCTTGCACGAAGCAGCGGGACATGCACCAATCCTGATGAATCCGACGTACGCAGAATTCGTTCGCCGGTTCGGTGAGATCGGTGCCCATGCCTTTAACCATAAAGCGGAGCACGACGTCTTCAAAGCGTTGAAAAAATTGACGATTGTCAAAGAAAGTCCGTTTTCGACACCGGCTGACATCGAGAAGGCGGAAATTGCCCTTGCTGAAACCCGGACCCATGTGACCGGTATCTCGGAAGCGAATGAAATTTCACGTCTGTTCTGGTGGACGGTTGAGTTTGGTCTCATCGGTGATCTCGACAATCCGCAAATCTACGGAGCCGGTCTTTTATCATCAGTCGGTGAAAGCCGTCACTGTCTGACAGACGCGGTCGTCAAACATCCGTTTTCACTTGCGAAAGCACTGGCGACGAAACATGACGTCACGAGCATGCAAAAAGAACTGTTTGTCTGCGAATCATTCGAACAGCTCCGGGAAGCCCTGGAGGAGTTTGCGCAGACGATGTCATACGTCCGCGGCGGTATCCACGGGTTGACGAAAGCCGTCGAGTCAGGCAACCTTTCGACGCTTGTCTTTGACAGCGGCGTCTCGCTTGTCGGTGTGCCGGAAACACAGGAAATCCATGAATCTCTGCACCTCGTTAAGCTGACCGGTCCGACAGCGCTTGCTGCGAACGGTGAAGTTTTGACAGGACAAGGGCTCGCCGATCATCCGGAAGGATTTACACTCCTTCACGGACAAGAACTGAATGAAGTCCTGATGCAAGTCAAAGTCGGAGAGCAACTCGACTGGACAGAAGGGACAGTTCATCTCACAGGACAAATTTCAGCGATTCAAAATGTTAACGGTCATCGGGCACTCGTCATTCTGGAAGACGCGCAGGTGACAAATGCCGGTCAAACAACAGCGATGGACCGGATGGAACTGGTCGTCGGTGAAATCACATCAGCTTTCCCAGGAACAGAAGTCGAAGCGTTAAAACCGATTCCTGAGACAGTCGAATTCGAACGGATTGAACGTCCGTTGACAGCAGCCGACCCAATCTTTGAAGCTGTTCGGGAAATGCGGGAAGGACGGGCTGACCGTCAATTGTTGCCACAGTTGATTGACCGGACACTCAATCAATTACCGGATGCTTGGTTACTCCGCCTGGAGTTGCTCGAACTGGCCGATGAAGTCGATCAGCCGCGACTAATCGCTGATCTCGACCGTTTGAAGCAGACATCGATCGAACGGGAAGAATTGATTACACGCGGTATGCGTCTGCTGGATCTCGTCCGGTAAGCGGACGGTCGAGAAATCCCTTGAAACCTGTTAGAATGGAAACCGTGTGAAAGTGAAACGGAACAGGGGAGTGATCGATATGAAACAACCGAACTACTATCAGGACGTCAAACAATTCCATCAGACGTTCCATCATCCGGGGGCGGTTCAACCGACAGCGATTCCGCTCGACCGCGGTGTCAAACGGGCGACCTGGACAGCAGAAGAAGCAGTCGTCGAGTTCCTGCATCAGTCGTCGCAAAGCGAAACGGAGTTTTTAGCTGCCATCGAGACGTTTAAGGCAGGACTCGATCAGGCCGTTAAAAAATCACTGAAGGAAACCTATCCGGTGACGGAAGTCGAACGGCTCGTCGGTCAAGGCGATGCCTTGACGGATGCCCTGTACTTCATCATGGGCAGTTTTGTTGAAGCCGGTCTTGAGCCGGGGCCGTTGTTCGAAATCGTCCAACAGGCCAACATGGCGAAACTCGGTCCGGACGGCCAACCGATTTTCCGGGAATCGGATCAGAAGGTCATGAAGCCGGACGGCTGGTTGCCGCCGGAGCCGCAACTCGAAGCAGAAGTAGTGCGCCAAATGAAAGAAAAAGCATGAAAAAAGGAAGTAAGCCGCACATGCGGTTTACTTCCTTTTTGTTCAGACCTGATAACGGGACAACGACAACTTCCCGGGACGATCAAAGACGATTCCTTCCGCCTCGAGTGCCAGTTGCTGTTCGTCACCGTCCAGTGAAATTTCACCTTTGGCATTTAAGACTCGGTGCCACGGCAGGTGTTCCGTCCGGCTCAGGCTGTGGAGAATCCGTGCCACTTGCCGGGCTGCCCGCGGGTTTCCGGCAAGCCGGGCGACTTGACCGTACGTCATGACGCGTCCTGCCGGAATCGAGCGGATAATACCAACGACCTCTTGCGTAAACGGAATCAAAGGGTTTCCTTCGTGGAAACGATATACTGCTGAATTTTATCATCTTCGTCAAACCCGATCGTGACATCTGTGATCCCTTGTTGCAGACGGATTTGCAGTTCGAGCCGGTCTTTGATGTCATCGGCTTGTGCAATCGTCAACGACGGATCGACTTCAATCTCGACTTCGACATGGAAATGGTCCCCTTCCTTGATGACTTCGAGCTTACTGATGTCGCGAACATCGGCATCCTGCATGATGAGACCGCCGAGCCGTGCGGCCATCGTCTCATCGGCTTCACCAAGTGCGCCGGCCGCGTTTTGTAAAAAGACGTTGCCTACGACATAAAACATCATCAGTCCGATGATGATCGACGCAATCCCTTCCGCCTGATGGAACGGTGTCAGGTGCGAGATGATGACGGCAATCATGGCGACGAGTCCGCCGGCCGTTGCGACTAAATCTTCGAGGAAGACAAGACGTGTCGCGGGTTTTGCCTGCTTTAAGGCACGGAAGCTGTCGAGAATCAATTTGGGACCTTTTGTCGTGAGGCGGGCATCGTGGGCGATTTCCTGCATCGCTTTGTAAAAGACGCCGCTTTCGAGGACGACACCGACAAATAAGACGGACAGTGTAATCCAAAAACCGGTTGATTCGGTCGGTTCAATGATATGGGCAATGCCTTCATGAATCGTTTCGTAAGCCATGATGCCGACGAATAGAATCGCACCGAGTAATACGAGGTTGACGAGACGGCCGAACCCGTTCGGGAACCGTTTAGTTGGCGCCTTCTTACTGAGGGCGGAGCCGATGAAGACAAAAAACTGGTTGGCGGCATCGCCGAACGTATGCATCATTTCGGCAAACATAGCGACGTTTCCCGTTAAGACATAAGCAACTGCTTTGATGACGGCAATGATCGAGTTAACGATTCCGGCGGTCAAGGCGGAGCGGTTACCGCGTTTTAATAATGTAATGAATTCTCCCATGATGCGTCTCCTTTAGCTAATAAACTTGATTACTAATAGTAGTATGTTACACCAGATGGCTTGCTTAAAACCAATTCAAACAAAAAAAGACCAAATCGCTACAAGGCGATTCGGTCCAAAAAAGCTTATTTTAAATCTACTTTTTTGTTGATTTCATTCGAGTCGTCGTTACCGACGGCTTTTTTCAACAGCTGTTTGACGGATTTCGTCGTGTTTCCAGTTTCCCAGTATTCTGCGCCTTCCGTATTGACCTTGATCAGGACGACTTTCGGATCTTCATACGTCGTTCCGAGGTACGCTTCATAACGTGGGCTCCATAATTCTTTTTTACGGGCTACGTCTTCGACGAATTCAGCTTTCCCGCGGATCGAGACGTACGATTTGTCGACATAGGCGACGTTGACGTTCGGATTTTTAAGGATTTCATTATATTTGCCTGTATCTTTTGATGTAAGGAACCAGAGATCGCCATCGAACTCGATATCCTGAGTTTGCATCGGACGGGAGACAAGACCTTCATCTGAGATCGTCGTCAGCATCGCTGTTTCGATTTTATCGATTAATTTTTTGACCGTTTCAACGGCTTCTTGATTTGATGTATGGTTCGTTGACATGAAAAACACCTCATCCTCTAAGTTTTAATTGCGGCTACTTTAAGAATGTTCCCTGAATTTCAAATTGAAAACGTCGCCATCCGGTAAACAGGCAGTTTAATTGCATTCGGTTATTGGACAGGCGTACAGTTTAGACATGAAGTCAACACCATAGGGAGAGATTATAGATGAAATTAAGTATTTTAGACCAATCGCCGGTCTCAAAAGGACAGACCCCGTCAGAAGCTTTACAGGAAACGGTTGAACTGGCGAAGATTGCTGATGAACTCGGATATACACGGTTATGGGTATCAGAACACCATTTTGCGAAAACACTTGCCGGATCAAGTCCGGAAGTCTTGATTGCTTACATGGCAGCCGTTACGAAACAGATCCGTCTCGGTTCAGGAGGCGTCATGTTACCGCATTACAGTCCGTATAAAGTCGCGGAGAACTTCCGTGTCCTCGAGGGACTTGCACCAAACCGGATCGATTTAGGTCTCGGTCGGGCACCGGGTGGCATGCCGCTCGCGACACGTGCCCTTCAGGAAGGATCGTCACCGCGGTTCGGCGGAGCCGATTACGGCGCACAACTCGATGATCTCGTCGATTATTTAAAAGACGGGGCCCCGGCTGATCACCGGTTTGCAGGACTTGTTGCGACACCGGAAGTCGATACGACACCGGAAGCCTGGTTGCTCGGGTCAAGCGGCGGCAGTGCCTTGAATGCGGCGCAGCGCGGATTTGGTTTCGCGTTTGCCCACTTCATCAACGGACAGGGTGGTCAAGAAGTGATGGATTATTACCGTCATAACTTCATGGCGACGTCGTTTAATGAGACGCCGCAGACACTCGTCTCGATTTTCGTGACATGTGCCGAGACAACGGAAGAAGCGGAACTATTGGCTTCGAGTCTTGATTTGTCATTGCTCCTGCTTGAGAAAGGTGTCTCGTCAACAGGCACGCCGACTCCGGAAGAAGCGGCGGCTTACCAGTACTCGTTCCAAGATCAGTTCCGGATCGCCGAAAACCGGAAACGGATGATTGTCGGAAATCCGGAAGACGTCGCGCGTCAGTTGCAAAACCTCGCCGATTCATATGGAACAGATGAAGTGATGATTGCTTCGATGATTGCCGACAAGGATGCGAAACAACAATCACTCCGTCTGATTATGGATGCAGTCAAAGCAATGGTTTAAGTCTATCAAAACGTTCATCTCAGCTCGCTGAGGTGGACGTTTTTTCTGTTTCAAGCTGGTTTTCCGGTAAGCGTTCCATTTTGATATCGTGCCGCAAGTGAAAGAATCCGATACTGACGGTCACGAGTAAACCGAATGAACTGATCCCGAGAATCAGAGTGAGGGAAACGTGATCACTTAAGAAGCCGAATAACAACATACCGAGTGGAATGATGCCCATCGCAAGGGATTCCATGACACCGATGACCCGTCCTAAGTAAGCAGGGTCTGTTTGACGCTGGATGAGGAGTTGAATCGGAATGTTTGCCCGGAGGAGGATAAATCCGACGATGAAAGAGAAAACGAAAAAATAACCGAACGTCCAGTTTGATGGAATAAGGTCGAGTAACGGTAATACTGGTGAAAGAAACAGCATACCGACTAAAGCAATCGACTGAAACAATGTCACCAACGGACGCTTGATCGTAAAACGAGGCAGAGCAAGCATCAGGGAGCTGAGCAACAGACCCGTACCTAAAGCGGCTTCAATTGTTCCGAATTGGAAGGCGGTGAAGGTAAGGCGATCGAGCAGGATGATCGGATAGATGACTTCCAATGCAATGAAAAAGAAATTCAAGACAAGTGCCATCAAGATGAGTGTCGTCAGGACACGTTGTTTGAATAAATAGCGGTAACCTGATTGAAAGTCTGTCCAAAATGAAGGTGAGCTTTCTTCACCGGCAGAAGGAATTACCCGGAACGTCAGCCGCATGTTCCAAAGTGCGGCGAGTGAAAACAAGCTAAACGGTAAGAAGGTGAAGAGGTGGATCGGTGCAAAGGCTAACAGGAAACCAGCGAGCATCGGAGCAACGATTGAGGAAAGGGAACTGATACTTGAAATGAGGGAATTACCACGTTGTAGTTCCGCATCATCAAGCAATCGTGTCAACGAACTCATCAAAGTGACGGAAAGGAAGGTTGAAAGAGCAGTCAACAGGGCGCTGACAATCATGTAATGCATCGTCTGGACAGGAAAAAAGGTCGCGTAACCTGCAAATACGGCAAGTATGAAGGCACTTGATGCTTCGGTCGTGACGATGATTTTTTTCCGGTTCCAGCGATCAGACAGAACACCGGCAACAGGGGATAACAGAATCCGCGGCAGTGTCCCGGCGAGTAAGACAAGTGCGAATTGAAGCCCGGATGAAGTTTCCCGTAAAACGGTCAGACCGGCGACGAACGTAAACAGACTGGCGGCGAATAATGAACAAAACTTACCGAATAACAACCGTTGTAAATTTTTCGACATCATAATTCCTCCTTTTTGTTCAATTTAATTGAACTTTCCTTTATACTAGAGGAGCAGGGAAGAATTGTAAATGTAAAAGTTAAATTTAATTGAACTTACTTGATAGAGAGAGGTACTAACGATGCTGGGACAACGCATTAAAAGTTTACGGAAAGCGAAAAAATTAACACAGTCGGATGTCGCAGACGGCATCATGACGAAGTCGATGCTCAGTATGATCGAGAACGAAAAGGCGACACCGTCTTTACCGGCGTTACAATCGATTGCCCATCGTCTACATGTCTCCATCGACGCGTTATTGATTGATCCGCGTGCCGTCGAAATGAAGCAAATGATTGAAAAAATCAATTCGACCGCAAGCGGTTATTATGCGGAAGGACAAATTGCGACGATGCTTGAGCCGTATTTAGAGCCCGCCATCAATTCTTACTGGCAAGGGCAAATTTATTACGAATACGGAAGTGCTTTACGTTTTTCTGATACGGAAAAAGGATTACATTACTTCGATCTGGCGGAAGACGTATTTAAACAGCTTGGATTACGGGATGAACAGATTAAAGTACAAATTTCAAAAGTCTATTTTTTATTTTTCCTGCGCCGCTATGAAGAAGCGTACCGGAAGATTGACGGGATGATGATTTTTCAGGATGTCCCGCTCGCGCATGAGACATTTCTTGATTATCAAATGTTGCAGGCAATCCGTGTCAGTGTGATTGATGATAACTGGAGTCAGTCGATTGCTTTCTTACGGGAAGGAATCCGCTACATGCGGGAAAAGGGTGTCTACAGTGATGTCAGTAACTACCACCGGTTGCTCGCCCTGTTTTTAAGTTTGGAAAAGGAGTACGAAGCGGCAGAATTTGAACTCGAAAAATTACAGCACTTCTTTTTATTCACGGAAGCGACGGCACTTGATCAAATTCTTGTCGATTTGACGAAAGGATCGATTGCTGTCCATCGCAAGGATTATGCCGGAATTCGTGGGGCACGGGAACGGCTGATCGAAGTCGAGATTGAAGCCTGTCTTCATTACATCGGATATTTCGAAGTCTATCTTTGTCTGTGGAATGATTCAAAAGAGGAACTGACCTTTGACCTGCAGAGCGCCGTTTCTAAAATTTGGAGGAATGCCCAGTTATGGCGGGCCGGTGGTGAGTACGATCACGCGATGATGTTATATGCGCTCGCGTTTGCCATGCGGGCCGGAGTTGGATTGGATCGTCAAGCAGAAGTGGAAGAATTGACGATACAACTGTCACCCGGTCATTTCAAACGGCAAATTGAGGAAATGTTAGCGGAATTGGCATAAAAAACAGGACCAATCGGGATATCACCCAGTTGGTCCTGTTGGATTAAAGTGCTTTAAAACCAAGTAATTTTTGTGTCCAGTAACGCTCAGACAGGCGACTGATCCCGAGTGACGGTGTGTTGGCATGAATGAACTGATCGTTGTTCAACATGATGCCAATGTGCGTCGGACCGGCTGCATACGTATTTTCGAAGAAAATGATGTCGCCGCGGACCGGTTGACGTAATTTCGATAATTTTTGACCGAGGTAGCCGTCATTGTTCCAGTAGCCGTTGACGTTCGTCCGGGCCACTTTGTAGCCGGCCGTATTGAGCGCATAGTTGATGAAGCCGGAGCAATCGAATCCACCGTTGACGGGACTGCTTGAACCCCAGACGTACGGCGTACCAAGGTACTGTTGACCGATTGAGATGGCTTTTTCCATGATGCCTGACGCCGGAATCGTCGTCGTTGGCGGAGTGACGGGTGGTGTCACCGGAGTAGAGACAGAGCCGGTCGTGATGTAGGTTTTAGCCACATAATAATAAGCGGTACCAATTTTAATCTGATACCAACCGGCACTTGTACCGGTCGTTTCGCCCATGACTTGAACCGTTGATCCGTGTGCAAGTTGTGTGAAGACGGTCGATGCCGTCGATGGAGCAGTCCGGACATTTAAGCCGGTCGGTGCATCGACTTTATACGTTTTCGACTGGTCGACCGGTGTGACAGAGACACCCGGTGTTGAAGGAGCGGGCGGCGGTGCATCCTTAGCCGTCGCTGAGACATAACTCGAGGCGACATACAGTGCTTTGCCGTCTAATTGAATTTGATACCACGTATCGACCGCACCTGTTACTTTCAGGACGGTTTTGTGCGCCAGCGTTTTATAGATTTTTCCTGTCGTCGAAGCGGAAAGGCGGGCATTTAGCCCTTCTTTAGCATTGACTTCGTACTGCTTGGACGAATCGACAGCTTTGACGGCCGTTGAAACAGGAGGTGTGACCGGTGTCGTGACCGGCGGTTTTGATCCTGTCGTCACGGTCGATGTTTTAGCGGTGACCAGTGTCGTATGGACATAAGCGGATTTGTTTTTGTAATTGATTTCGTACCATTCACCGGTTTTCTTTTTAACGGAAAGACTGACGTTCTTCGCCAGTTTACCGAGCGATTTAGAAGCGGTCGTTGCTTTCTCACGCACGTTGACGGACGAGGTGTTCGTTATGTAGGTCGTGGTTGTCGGTGCTTTTGCTGGAACGGTTTTGACGTATGCGGCTGTAATGAAAGCCTTTTTCGATTGGTGACGAATTTCGTACCAGGATCCGGTCTTTTTGACTGCAGTGACCGTCGTTCCTTTTTTAAGTGTGGTGATGACAGGAGCGGAAGTAGTGGCAGCAGTCCGGATGTTGACGTTGTCTGTCAAGATGAGTGTCGTTGATGCGGCTTCGACGCCAGTGGCTGAGCTGATCAGCGCAAGTGTCGTCAAAGTGAGAAAAGTCTTTTTCACGTAGTGTGGCTCCCTTCCAAAATAGTCAGTCTTGTTCGATGAGGCATCGAATCATTGTTACCATTTTGTCATAAGAAGACAGGGATTCACCTTATTTTAAAATATATTTTTTGAGAAAGAAATTCGAGTTATTTTCAAAAAAAGAAGAAAGAATTGTAAACGAGAATTATTTTCAGTAATCCTGTACACTAAAGGTAATTTGGAAGGAGGACTCGCATGTTAAAACGATTTTATCACTATTACATACCGCATAAACGACTGTTTTGGCTGGATTTTTCGTCCGCCTTGTTCGTTGGTTTGCTCGAGCTCGCTTTTCCGCTTGCTGTCAAATGGTTCATCGATTCACTGTTACCAAAAGGAGAGTTGAACTGGATCATTCTCGTCAGTGTCGGATTACTCGGCCTGTATGTCATCAGTACATTGATGCAGTTCGTCGTCAACTACTTTGGTCATAAGCTCGGAATCAACATCGAGACGGATATGCGGCGGCAATTATTCGGTCATGTCCAAAAACAGTCGTTCCGTTTTTTTGATAACACAAAAACGGGACATATCATGAGCCGGATTACAAATGACTTGTTCGACATCGGTGAACTGGCCCACCATGGTCCGGAAGATGCCTTTATTGCCGTCATGACATTAATCGGTGCATTCTCGATCATGTTGACGATCAATGTGCCGCTTGCACTGGTGACGATTATTGCCGTTCCGTTCCTGATCTGGTTGATCAGTTATGCGAACGTCCGGATGAACCGGTCGTGGGACCGGATGTACGGCAACATTGCCGAGGTTAATTCCCGGGTGGAGGACAGTGTCTCCGGCATTCGCGTTGTTCAATCGTTTACGAATGAAGCACATGAAGTGGCACGGTTCGAAAAAGACAATCGGACGTTCCGGCAGTCGAAGATCAATGCTTATAAAGTCATGAGTACGAGTCTGTCCGGTATCTATCTGACGACCCGGTTGATGACGCTTGCCGTCCTCGTTGTCGGTGCCTATCTCAGCTATACAGGGAAACTCACTTACGGGGAACTGGTCGGATTCATTCTCTATATGAACATCTTATTGAAACCGATTGATAAAATTACGGCTCTCTTGGAACTGTATCCAAAAGGAATGGCCGGTTTTAAACGGTTCCTGGAAATGATTGATCATGATGAAGAACTGAAGGATGCGCCGGATGCCGTTCATGTCTCGGCATTACGTGGGGCGATCCGGTTTGATGACGTCAGCTTCGGTTACGAAGCCGAGCGGTTGATTTTAAAAGACATCAGCCTGTCTGTAGAACCGGGACAGACGATTGCCTTTGTCGGAACGTCAGGAGCCGGGAAGACAACGATTTGTTCCTTGATTCCGAGGTTTTATGACGTGACGGACGGTGCCATTACGATTGACGGCGTCGATATTCGGCAGATGACGAAATCGTCGTTGCGGCAACAAATCGGAATCGTGCAACAGGATGTCTTTCTGTTCTCGGGAACGATTGCTGAAAATATTGCGTACGGCGATTTGTCGGCCGATCGTGCTGACATCGTGGAAGCGGCGGAACGGGCGCATCTCGGACAGATGATTGCCGATTTACCGGACGGATACGACACCGAGATCGGGGAACGGGGATTGAAGCTGTCAGGTGGACAAAAACAACGGTTGGCGATTGCGCGGATGTTCTTGAAAAATCCGCCGATCCTAATTCTGGATGAAGCAACGTCGGCTCTTGATACCGAAACGGAAGCAATCATCCAAGAGTCTCTGGCTGAACTGTCGAAAAACCGGACGACGCTGATCATCGCACACCGTCTCGCGACGATTCGTCAAGCGGACCGGATTCTGGTCGTGACGAAAGACGGAATCGTTGAAGACGGGACACACGAAGAACTGGTCGAAAATGGAGGGTACTTCGCACGACTCCTTGACCGCCAACGCGTCTGATAAACCGGAAGTCAACTCATCCTCAAGATGAGCATGGCTTCCGGTTTTTTTATTGAAGGAAGAAAGACGGAATGATTTTATGGGAACCGGGAACATATAAGAGAAGGGAGGACGGGGACATGTACGGTTTGTTTTGTGAAAACTATAATGAAACCTATTCGACGTTACACGGGGAATCCTCACATGATTTTCATCGCTTTTTCGCCTTGTCATATACGATTCATAATACGGTTTTCGACAAAGCGGCGTATGACCGGATGATGCAAATCGTCAAACAGAAGACGACCCGGTTTTCAGCTCTACGCAGCCGGTATACGCCGCTCTTGATTTCGCATATCCAACTCAACAGTTCCGAACCGGAGCGGTTGCTCGAACGGGTCATCGAGGCGGAACGCCATATCAAACGGCGTTTCATTAAAGAAAAGGCGGTCCGACCGTTTTTTGCTCTCGGCGAAGTCTTGAACCGTGAACAGGGCATTGATGCCTTTCCGATTGTGGAACAACTTCGACAGACACGCCCTGTCCTCAATCTAGCGAAACAATATGTCGTGACGTCAACGCTTATGGAAGGGGGCAACCTTCCGGAACGCTTCACCGAGACGGTCGATGAGGCCGAACGGTGGCTCGAACGATGGATGAAGCCGTCGAGCGAACGGTTGATGACCGCACAGATTTTAGCTGCATCCGGTGCGATGGACGATCAAAAATCCCGGATTCAAGCTTGGTGCGAAATGATGGAAGAGCGGGAATTGCGGATTTGGGATCGGATTTTCCCGTTGCTGTCGTTACTTGAGACAACTGAACGGGTCGATATGATTTACGTGACACGTGTCGTCGACCGGGAACGTTCCCGGAACCGCTTTTCGGATGAAGTCAATTGGTTGATTGCGTTTCATCTGTTGCTTGCGAAAAGCGGCAAAAGCCGCCTGCAGTCGGCCCTGCTGATTTTAGCAACGCTTGAACTGACAAAAAAGCCGTGAGAAAACAATCAAAAAAGATCCTCGGCGAATTCGTCGAGGATTTTTTGATAAGTCCGATGATTAGTCAAACGTTGTAAAAGTGGCATGCTGTTCGACCGGATACAACTCTTTACCGGCGACATCATTTAAAATCAGTTGATTGCGTGAAACGGACATGCCAAGATTATCAGCTGCCGGACCGTGCGACAGTTCGAGATTCGTTGTCGCATATAAATGATGGTTCGTTGGTACGGTACGGCTGATCCGGTAGTTGGCGTCGACCTTCCAGGCCTGTTCACCTTCGAACTCGATGTCGAGCCGGTTAGTGAAGCGGGGAAGCGATGGAACGAAACCGGTCGCAGCGACGACGGCACCGGTTTTGGAAGTCCGTTGTTCATTCAGTTCGGTATGCCGCATCGTGATCGTAAAGTCCGAATCGTATGAAATCTGATCGACTTCCAAGTTGGCCCGGATTTTGACCCGTTGTTGTTCTTCCGGTGATAAATCATAGAGGTGTTCATAAATGGCTTGCAGTGTTTCGGGACTGATGCCGTTTTGGGACCGCGTGAATTTGGCGACTGCTTCCTGTCTGGTAGCAAGCGGCAGACTGTTGAAGTAGCGGACGTAACTTGGAGAAAAGATTTCTTCACCCAGTTTGCCGGTCTCAAGCGTCTCGAAAATAGTCGAGCGGGAAATCCATTCGAGTTCAAAGGTTTCCGGACGGTCGCTCGTCAGTAAATCGAGGAAAATTTCAGCCGCACTTTGACCGGAACCGACAATGCTGACTTTATCCTGTTGCAGGATGGCTTCTTTTTCCATGACGTATTGGGTGTTATGGATGACATTTTTATCAAAGCTCCCCGGAATCGAAGGTTTCGAACCGGTTCCGAGCACGACGTTTCGTGTTTCGTATGTCGTCCGTTTACCGGTCGCGACTTCTTCGACCAAGACTTCATAACTGTCACCCGTATCTTGAATATCGATGACGCGGGTCGAAAAATGTAAATCGTCGAGCTGAGTCGAGACCCATTTCAAGTAAGCATTATATTCTTGTCGCGAAATAAGTAGTTTTTCGTAAAAATAAAACGTATGCAAACGGTTGAGAGATCGTAAATAGTTCAAATACGTAAACGGGCTTGTCGGATCAGCAAGTGTGACAAGATCGGAAATGAAGCTTGTCTGCATCATCGAATCCTTGATCATCATCCCGGGATGCCAAGAGAATTGTTCGCTTTCGTCAAAAAATAGTGTCCGTAAAGGTGTCGGATGGGCCAGAGCACTTAACCCCAGATTCATCGGTCCGATTCCTACGCCAATCAAATCATACATAAAAAAAGCCTCCCAATCGATATTGTTATAAAACAATACCCGATATAGGAGGGGGTTGAAACGTATCTTGTCAGTTCTTTACAGTTGATCGGTCGTTGTTGTTTTAGTCGAGACCGTCATTTGTTTTCCGTCACGGATGATATTCAACGTGACGTTGCCGTCCGATTTAATCAACGCGGTTTTAATGTCGACAAAACTTTTGATTTCCTCATTATTGATTTTCGTGATGACATCACCGGTTTTCAATTTTGCAGAAGCGGCGGGACTGTTCGGTTCGACGGACATGACGACGACGCCTGTTTTTTGTGATTCCGGCAATTTGACTTGGTCCAGCAGGTAACCGGCAGGGAAGGCCGAGACATCCTGCAGTGCGACACCGAGTGTCGGATGTTTGACTTCACCGTTCGTTTCGAGCTGTTTTAAAATCGGCAGTGCGTCATCGATCGGAATGCTGAAACCGACGCCTTCGACGCCTGTTTCGGCAATCTTCATCGAGTTGATGCCGACCAGTTGTCCTTGTTCATTGATCAAGGCACCACCGGAGTTCCCCGGATTGATGGCGGCATCCGTTTGGATCACCGTCGTATTGAAGTCGTCCTGTCCATCCTTGTTCGTATCGACGGGAACCGTCCGGTCGTTTGAGCTGACGATACCTCGGGTGACCGAGTTTTGGAACTCACCGAGCGGGTTACCGATGGCGAGCACGGTTTGACCGGCTTTTAAGTCAGCCGATTTTCCGAGCGTGATGACGGAGGGAACATCACTGGCGTTGACTTCCAATACGGCTAAATCGTACGTTTCGTCACTGCCCAGTAATTTGGCGCTGAGTGTTTTGCCGTTGTTTAACGTGACCTCGAGTTTAGAGGCTCCGTCGACGACGTGGTGGTTCGTAATGATGTAGGCTTTACCATCTGTTTTTTTATAAATGACGCCTGAGCCGGAACCCGCTGCTGCCTCTTCCTGACTCATCGAATTCCCCGACTGATAGTTCGTGACCGTGACGACGGATTTTTGAGCCGTTGCGACAGCGTTCGTCACGGGATCGCTTGTCGTCGTCGAAATTTGTTTTGGCATGCCGTTTGAGAGTGGTGTATCGGCGACTTGCTGTTCTTGATCCATCAAAATCGGAAAGGCGACTGTTGCGGTAAGTACAGCACCGATGATGCCTCCAGTAAGTCCGGGTAAGAGTTGTCTTGTTTTTCCTGCCATCGAAATCCATCCCTTCAGGTAGTGTTTTTTTCTAAGATTAATGTATCAAATTTAATCGGCCGGAATGAAATTACGGTGGTTTTTCCAAAATGCCTCATCATTCCCCATAATTCGACAACAATCTCAAACAGTTGAGTCGCGTCGGCCAGTTCGGTACACTGAGTGTGTTTCGTACTTAAGTAACCGACTTAGTCACAAAGGGAGAGATTCAGATGAAGTATGTACTGCGTGTTTTGTACGGTGCCGGCCTGTTGTTTGCCGGAATCGGTCATTTTCGAAATGAAAAGGGGTTCGTTAAGATTATGCCCGCTTTCATCCCGTTCAAACGTTTTTTCGTCCAGGTGACGGGTGTGATCGAAATCCTGTACGGCTTGATGCTGCTGTCCGGACGTGGTGTTGACCTCGTCCGGAAGACATTACCGGCATTTTTATATGCCGTCTTACCGGCAAATATCAATATGGCGGTCAATCCGAAACCGGTTAACGGGAAAACATTGCCGGCTTGGGGACTATGGGGCCGTTTGCCGTTGCAGTGGGTCTTGATTGCGTTTGCTAAACGTTTGAAATAAGGACTGCATTAAATTGTCAGGACAAAACAAAAGGGTGACCGGAAAGCAATCAGTTGCTTTTCCGGTTACCCTTTTCATTATTCAATTAAAAACGTTTTTCGACGGCGAGGATGGCTGCGTTGGCAATGTCTTCGTATGTCGAATCGTTCGGATGGAACTGGTCGCTTGAAAGATCACGTTTGACGTCACGGACGAGATTAAACGTATCGATGATTTCGATATCGTATTTCAGACCGAGTGTCCGTGATTTCGCATTCCATTCCTGGACGATGGCGTCAAACGCCTGTCCATTTTCACTGGCGCGGAACGGATTGTAGAGTCCGACGTAAAAGATGACGGCATCCGGATTTTCTTTACGCAGGATCTTGAATGTCTTGGCGAGGTTGGTTTGAGCCGTTGCAATCGTGGCGGCTGTCTTCTTCGCATTGAAGTTTGCGACACCTTCACCGCGGTTGAATAAATCGTTTCCGCCAATCGTCACCGAGATGACTTTTGCTTGGGACAACGTGCGGCGGACTTCCTTTTGCTTCAATTGTTTTAAGAGATCTTCCGTCCGGGCACCGCTGACGGCGAGATTTTGGAAACGTTCAACGCGGTCCTTTTTGACAAGCTCGCGACCGATGATGGCGGCGTAACTGTTTCCGTTCGAGGCACCGACGCCGCGTGTCAGGGAATCACCGAGCGCGACATAAGTTCCGCCTTTTTTGACCGGTTCTTCCTTGGTCGGCGTCAAGACGGCCCGTTTCGGGGGATTGACGACATCGTTATAGGCACTGGCAAAGCCGTACCCGAAGACTGCCGTTAAAATAAGAGAAACTATTAAAAAAAGTGGCCAAAGATATCGTTTCATGAACCGTTCCTCCTTTTGCTGTTACTATGATTGTAGCAAACCTTTTTGGAATGTGCGGTTTTGAAGTGTTCCAATAAGGTAAATCATTCATTATTCCGCTAGAATGGATACTAAGAGGTGAGAGACGTGAAACCAACCGTAAAACTAGAGTCAGTCACAAAAGTCATTGGAAAGAAAACGATCATCGATAATATTTCATTTGAAATCTTCCCCGGTGAAGTGTTCGGATTCCTCGGACCCAATGGTGCCGGAAAGACGACGACGATCCGTATGCTCGTCGGATTAATCAAACCGACATCCGGTAAAATCACGGTCTGCGACTTTGATGTCCGGAAACAGTTTGTTCAAGCGATGCAACGAATCGGCTCGATCGTTGAAAATCCCGAATTGTATAAATATCTGACGGGGCGTGAAAATTTACAAGTCTTCTCACGGATGCTGCCGAATGTCGACGATGCCCGGATCCAGGAAGTCATTGACCTGGTCGATTTGACGGCACGCGTTGACGATCAAGTCCGGACCTATTCGCTCGGGATGCGTCAGCGTCTCGGGATTGCCCAAGCGTTGCTCGGACGGCCCGATGTCCTGATTCTTGATGAACCGACGAACGGACTCGATCCGATGGGAATCCGTGATTTACGTCAATTCATCCGGAAACTGGTCGATGAGACCGGTTTGTCGGTCCTCGTGTCGAGTCATATCCTGGCGGAAATCGAGATGCTGGCGGATCGTGTCGCCATCATGAGTTACGGAAAAATCGTGCAGGTCGGAACGGTCAAGGAACTGGTCGAATCGCTTGCACCGGGAGTCGACTGGCGTGTCGATGACGCGTTTAAAGCAAACGAGATCCTGTCCGCGTCGCCTGACGTTCAGGTCTCGGAAATCGTGGATGCCAATACGGTCCATACCCTGATGGATGCAAGCAAGACACCATCCTTGAATAAACAGCTGTTCGAAGCGGGTGTCGAAGTATGGACGATCGAACGGAAAGTCCAGACGCTCGAAGATCTCTTCATTACATTGACAGGAGGGGATCATATTGCGTAATCCGAACATGCTCGGTTTGATTCAAAACGAAGTCATGAAGATTGCTTCGAAAAAACGTTTTGCCGTCGTTGCCATCATCTTAGTGGTCCTCGTCTCGATGTTCACGTATGCGCAGTACCGTGACATCCAGGAACAGATCAAGAAACAGGGAACGCTCGATTGGCGGGTCGAGTTGCAACAGGATATCGTCGATACTCAAAACCGTCTGGCTTCGAGCAGTATCCAGGACGAATTTCGCCAGTTTTTAGAATTTGATTTAAAGCAAAATCAATATTATCTCGATAACGACATCAATCCGAATTATCCGGGGGCGCCGACCTTCATCCGGATCTTCTTCTCTCAAGGATTGACGTTAATCCTGCCGCTCTTCATCATCGTCATCATGGCGGATATCGTCAGCGGGGAGCAGAATGACGGAACAATCAAGACGTTGCTGTCCCGTCCTGTAAGGCGCTGGAAGATCCTGATGGCGAAATGGTTGACGGTCCTGCTCTATACGTCGATGCTGATGGCGTTGACTGCCGCCGTCTGTTATGCGATTTCCGGTATCGTCCTCGGATATGACGGCTGGACCGCACCAATCCTAACCGGGTTCCAGGCGTCGCCGAGCGGAACGTTCTCGACCGAATTCGTGCATACGATACCGATGTGGGAGTATCTGTTGATGGCGGTCGGTCTCGCCTGGATCGTCACGGCCGTCGTCGCGACGATTGCCTTAATGGTGTCCGTGCTTGTCAAAAACACGGCAACCGGTATCGGCATCATGATGGCTGTCCTGATTTCCGGAACTTTGTTGACGACGCTTGGTTCAAGCTGGACGAGTTCGAAATATCTCGTCAACGTCAACTTCGGTTTGATTAACTATCTCGACGGACAAGCTCCGCCGATCGAAGGGATGACGTTACCGTTCTCGCTCACCGTTCTGCTCTGCTGGACGATCGGCGCGTTGGTTGTCGCATTCTGGAATTTCACGCAAAAAGATATGTACTGATACGTACAGTTTAAACAAAAAAAGTCCCTTCTCCGTAATGGAAAAGGGACTTTTTGCAGATGTCGGGCATCTGCATGGAATCAAGAGGGGAATCCCTCTGAAAAGAAGCCGATGCAGGTCGGCTTCTGCGCTACGTAACAATCGTACTTTTATCATAGCGATTCCAGTAATTGGTGTCAAACCTGCTTGAAAGGGTTTACGAAGTCCCGGTTTTGTCAAAAGGTATCTAAAGACAACGAGGAGGTGCCAAAATGGCTGATTGGGGAATTATGATGACAGGTTTAGTCATTTGTGGATGGTGTGTATTTAGTGCGGTATACGATGACTTCATCCGCCGTGTGTAACAGAACTCATTGAACCGTCTTCTTTTATTGAGAAGACGGTTTTTTTGTCGTGTCTGCGACTTGTCCGGATATGATACACTGACTACAAAAATGTATGAGCTAGGAATGGTGATGTCATTGAGTAAACAGCCCGTCATTGTCATCGTTGGACCGACCGCAGTCGGAAAAACGAAGACAGGTATTGAATTAGCAAAACGATTAAACGGTGAAATCATTTCCGGTGATTCCGTTCAGGTCTATAAACAGATGGATATCGGGTCAGCCAAGGTGACGCAGGAAGAAATGGAAGGGATTCCGCACCATCTGCTTGATCTCGTCGATCCGGATGACGAGATGAGCGTCGCGCGTTTTCAAACGCTGGCCCGGACGGCAATCGATGAGATTGCCGCCAAAGGCAAGCTGCCGATCATCGTCGGCGGAACCGGACTCTATATCCGGGCGATTCTGTATGATTATCAATTTACCGTCCAGGCGGAAAATAAAGTCTTGCGCCAGGAACTGGAACAGTTCGCCCAAGCGGAAGGAGCAACGGCTCTGCATGACCGTCTGCGCCAGCTGGATGCCAAACGGGCGGACGAAATTCACCCGAACAACATTCAACGGGTCGTCCGGGCGATTGAAGTCGCCATGAGCGGACAGACGCAAGTCTCCGGCAGTGAACCGAGTTTGTATGACAGTCTGTTGTTCGTCTTACATATGGAAGACCGGGAACAGCTGTACGACCGGATTGATCAGCGGGTCGACTTAATGATTGAACAGGGATTGGTTGCGGAAGTCGATCGATTGGTTGCAGCCGGCTATCGGGACACGAAAGCGATGCAGGCAATCGGCTATAAGGAAATCGTTCCGGTTCTCGAAGGGGTACCGCTCGAACCGGCTGTCGAGCAGCTGAAACGGAACACCCGTCGTTTCGCCAAACGGCAACTGACGTGGTTCCGCCATCAATTTGACGGAAATTGGATTGAAATGGGAAGGCTTTCATTTGAAGAAAACTTCAAAATTATCTATGATAGAACAGTAGGGTTTCTGAAAGCGGTTAAATCGGAGTAGCCTGAAAGAAAAACAGATAAAAATAGAGGGGGCACGGGGGCTTATGAAGGCAACGTACAACATTCAAGACTATTTCTTAAATCAATTACGAAAAGATTCGGTTCCGACGACAGTGTTTTTAATCAGCGGGTATCAGTTACGGGGATTGATCAAGTCGTTTGACAACTTCACCGTCATTTTAGAATCGGAAGGCAAACAGCAATTGATTTACAAACACGCCATCTCGACGTTCGCACCGGCACGTAATGTGACGTTGTATGAACAGGAAACGGAAACGGAAGAAGTCACGCGTTAAAAAAAGACGGCCGGGGGGCCGCCTACTTGTTGGAGCAACGCCATGGCGTTGCTCCTTTTTTGTTATAACAAACCCTTCAGTTCGTCGAACGCTTCCGCATAACGCCGGAGTGAAACCTCTTTATAAAGACACGTCTTCGTCAGCCGTTCCTCTTTCGTCAGTTCTTCGAGATACGTACCGAGAATGAAACTGTTCCGCAGCATCGACGGCGTAATGATCCGTTTATTGTCCGACCGTTCGTTTAACTGACGCATCATCTTCGTGATCATGACGATCGACAATTGTTTCGGAGCATTTTTACTGTACACCCAGCGGAACGTCATCCGCGAGAAATCAAAGGCGACAAAAAACGGATCGGTCGAGTGGTACCGCGGACGGACCGGTTCCGGGATCGTCTTTAAATAACCAAGCATCAAATCCTGGTCGTCCCGTTCGAGGTGGAGCAGGTAGGCATTCCCAAGCCGGTCGTGAACCGTCATCTCGCGTTGCGCAAAATTCAAATCCTGCATCTTCAGACCGATGATGTGGTGGACGCGGAGACCGTAGCGGTAAAAGAGCCGTAAAATCAGTTCGTTCCGGTCGATCAGATACGGCCGCGCAACGAGCTGGTGGTCCGTCAAGCCCCGGTCGGACCGGTTCGTCCGGATCAGTTGCTCGTATTCGGCCAGTGACGCGATATGCTGCGGCGTCAGTTCGTGGGTCGGTTGGGCATATTCGATCAGCTTCGATTTCGTCTGCCGGATCTGGTAATTGATTTGGTTGAGGACAGTGACAATTCGGGCGACCGTTGCCTGTTGATACAATTTTTCTTCGATCAAATACTCATTAATGAACGTTTTCCAGGTTTCGAGCGGAATCGCTTTGAAATCCTCGATCGTCTCGAGCGGCTGATCCACTTCGGTCATATAACGGTGAATTTCAATCAGATCGTACCGGTAACGCCGGATCGTCGAGTCCTGTCTGCCGCTTGCGCTGAGGAAAAACAGATACCGTTCGATGAATTCCGGCAAAGTGTAGTCAAGCCGTTCGCGTGCCATAACAGACCTCCTGTTTGAAGTACTTTTCTCTATCATAAACCGAACGGATGTTTCCTGTCCAAAAATGTTCAGACAAGAGGTCCATGTGGTATGATTAGGGGCGCAGAAGGTTTGTTATTTTGAAAGGAATGATTATATGTCAGAACGCGTCATCGTCGTCGGTTGTCAGCTCCCCGGTGTACCGGATCATATTTATGAAGAATCGGTCGCGGAGCTCGAAGCACTCGTTACGACCGCGCACGCCGTCGTCGTGGGACGACTCGATCAAAAGCGTCAATCGATCGACCGCCGTACGTTTATCGGAAAAGGAAAGGTCGAGGAACTGGTCGCATTAGCACAGGAACTCGAACCGGATTTGATTATTTTTAATGCCGAAGTCACGCCGGGTCAGATGAAGAATATCCGGATTGCCCTCGAAGATCCGGAATCGATTAAACTGATTGACCGGACACAATTGATTCTCGACATCTTTGCCGGCCGTGCCCAGTCCCGGGAAGGGAAGTTGCAAGTTGAACTTGCCCAAATGAGTTACCTGTTGCCGCGCCTGAGCGGGCAGGGAACCCAATTGTCACGTCTTGGAGGCGGAATCGGGACACGTGGTCCCGGGGAATCGAAACTTGAGACCGACCGCCGGCACATCCGCCGCCGTGTCGACGAAATCAAGAAACAGCTCGAAACGTCCGTTGCCCACCGTGCCCGCTACCGGGAACGCCGGAAAGAAAACCAGACGTTTCAAATTGCGCTCGTCGGATACACGAATGCCGGGAAATCAACGATTTTTAACCGGTTGACCAATGCCGAAACGTATGAAAAAAACGAATTATTTGCGACGCTCGATCCGTTGACGCGTCAGCTCGACCTGCCGGAAGGCGGACAGATTCTGTTGACGGATACCGTCGGATTCATTCAGGATCTGCCGACGAAATTGATTGCGGCGTTCCGGTCGACACTCGAAGAAGTGCTCGAGGCGGATCTGATTCTTCACGTCATCGATGCCTCAAGCGAACATTATCTGAATCAGATGCAGACGACGAATGATGTCCTCGATGAACTCGGTGCCGGAGACATCCCGCAACTCGAGGTCTTCAATAAAAAAGACCAGTTAACGCATTTATTCAGCGGTGGAAAACTGTTGATTTCGGCTCTTGATCCGGCAGACATCGATCGTTTGACCGTCGAAATCGAAAAAGCGATCAGTGACATTCTCGAGTATCTCGAGATCCGGATTCCGGTCCATGCGTTTGCGCATTACAATCCGGCGAAGGAAGTCATGATGAATTTAACAGAACAATATGAAGAGGACGGATCCGTGACCTTAAAAGGCTATTTGCGTAAGGATACGCGGCTGTACTCGACATTGAAACAATACGAGGTGTAAGCATGTTTACAGAGTTAACGCATTATGAAACGATCCGTCCGTTCGTCGAGCAGGCGGAAGAAAAAATCGCGCCGGGAATCCGTAAGGCGCAACAAATTGCGGAACAGAACCAGTTTCGTGTCCTGAACGCTTTCCGGGAACATAAAGTGAGTGACTTTCACTTCATGCCATCGACCGGTTACGGTTACAACGATGAAGGGCGCGATAATCTCGAACGGATTTACGCAGCGGTCTTCGGTGCAGAAGCCGGACTGTGCCGGGCACAGATCATCAGCGGGACGCATGCAATCGGGATTGCGTTGTTCGGTTTATTGCTGCCGGGCGATGAATTGCTGTATATCACCGGTAAACCGTACGATACGTTAGAGGAAATCGTCGGCATCCGCGGTGACGGACGCGGCTCCCTGAAAGAGCTTGGTGTCACCTATGACGTCGTCGAGATGAAACAGGCTGAAACGATTGATCTTGAAGCGGTCCTCGCCCGGATCACGGACAAGACAAAAGTCGTCGGTATTCAGCGTTCGAAAGGCTATGCGACCCGCCGGAGCTTACCGGTTACTGAGATCGGCGAAGCGATTGCCGCGATCAAAGAACAACATCCGCACGTGATTGTGTTCGTCGACAACTGTTACGGGGAATTCGTCGAAACGATCGAACCGACTCATGTTGGAGCGGATCTGATGGCCGGATCACTGATTAAAAATCCGGGCGGCGGTCTTGCGAAAACAGGCGGGTATCTCGTCGGACGCCGCGATTTGATTGAACGGGCATCGTTCCGGATGACGACACCTGGAATCGGTGCCGAGGCCGGTCCGTCACTTTATTCGCTGCAGGACATGTACCAGGGGTTCTTCATGGCTCCGCATACGGTCAGTCAGGCGCTGATGGGGGCGATGTTTACTTCAAGCATGATGGAGCAGTTCGGATTCGATACGGCACCGCATTATGCGGCGGAACGGACGGACTTGATTCAATCGGTCTCCTTCCAAGCCCCGGAACCGATGATTGCTTTTTGTCAGGCGATCCAAGCAGCCTCTCCGGTCAATGCGCAAGCTTTGCCGATTCCCGACTATATGCCGGGATACGCCGATGATGTCATCATGGCTGCCGGAACGTTCATTCAAGGATCGTCGATCGAGTTATCAGCAGATGGTCCGATCCGGGCACCGTATACAGCGTACGTTCAAGGCGGATTGACCTACAGTCACGTCAAAATCGCGATTGTTTCGGCTGTCAATCAACTGATGGAACAACAATTGATTCAACCACAACAGGTTTAAAAAAATAGCTTGATGTGAAAAGACTTCTGTTACGCAGGACGTCTGACTTGTAAGAAAGTCATGTTAACTTTCCTTACATCTCTTGACAACTTGCCTTACAGAGGTTTATTCTCATGAAGTAAGGAAAAAGGAGGAACGAAATGGCAGACTTATCACGACAGTCCAAGCCACTATTCCCCATCGGAGTCGTTCAAGAGTTGACCGCGTTATCTGCCCGACAAATCCGATATTACGAAGAACAAGGATTGATTAAGCCGGAGCGGACAGAGACGAAACGTCGCCTCTATTCGTTCAACGATGTCGATCGCTTGTTGTCGATCAAGGAATATCTGGATCAGGGATTAAATATCGCAGGGATCAAAATGATTTTTGATAATGATCTTGTCAAACGGGAACGAGTTGCGGAGAAGGTCGTTACGGCCCGTCCGGAATTATCGGATGGCGAATTGTATAAACTCCTGAAAAACGAATTGCAGGAAGCAGGGCGACATGGAAAAACGTCACTCATTCAAGGTGAGCTCGGACGATTTTTCAAGTAAGCACCTGTTACCATATAAAAAAGAGCCGGAGAGGGGATTTGTCACATGACACGTCGCAACATTACACGAGAAGACATTATGAAAATCGCTAAAGCTGAGGATGTACGTTTTATTCGTTTACAGTTCACAGATATCCTCGGTACGATCAAGAACGTTGAAATTCCAGTCAGCCAATTGGAAAAAGCACTTGATAACAAAATGATGTTCGATGGTTCGTCAATCGAAGGATTCGTCCGCATTGAAGAATCAGATATGTATCTCTTCCCAGACCTCAACACATGGGTCGTATTCCCATGGACAGAAGACGGAACGGGTAAAGTCGCACGTCTCATCTGTGACATCTACAATCCGGACGGCACACCGTTTGCTGGAGATCCGCGTGGTCAACTCAAACGTGTACTTAAAGAAATGGAAGAACTTGGCTTCACTTCATTCAACGTCGGTCCAGAACCGGAATTCTTCTTGTTCAAGAAGGATGCGAACGGCCGTCCGACACTTGAACTGAATGATCAAGGTGGTTACTTCGACCTCGCACCAGTCGATCTCGGTGAAAACTGCCGTAAGGAAATCGTCATCGAGCTTGAAAACATGGGCTTTGAAATCGAAGCATCTCACCACGAAGTCGCACCGGGACAACACGAAATCGACTTCAAATACGCTGATGCGATCACAACGGCGGATAACATCCAAACGTTTAAGCTCGTTGTTAAGACGATTGCAGCAAAACATAACTTACACGCGACATTCATGCCAAAACCACTTTACGGTGTCAACGGTTCAGGAATGCACGCTAACATGTCGCTCTTTAAAGGCAACGAAAACGTCTTCTTCGACGAAGAGAATAGCAACATGCAGCTTTCAGACGATGCCCGCGCCTTCACGGCAGGTATCCTGAAACATGCACGTGCGTTTACAGCTGTCTGTAACCCGACAGTCAACTCGTACAAACGTCTTGTACCTGGTTATGAAGCACCTTGCTACGTTGCATGGTCAGCCCGTAACCGTTCACCACTCGTTCGTGTACCGGCAGCCCGTGGTCTTTCGACACGGATCGAAGTCCGCTCAGTCGATCCGGCAGCCAACCCGTACTTGGCACTTGCGACATTGCTCGCTTCAGGTCTTGACGGAATCAAAAACAATCTCCAAGCACCGGCTCCAATCGACCGTAACATCTACGTGATGGACAAACCGGAACGTGTGGCAAACGGCATTGACGATCTTCCGTCAACACTCAGCCACGCACTCGAAGTCCTGAAAGCGGATGACGTCGTCATGCACGCACTCGGCGAGCACATCGCAGAGCACTTCGTTGAACTGAAAGAAATCGAATGGGATATGTTCCGGACGCAAGTCACGGAATGGGAACGCGATCAGTACATGGTCTTGTTCTAATCTCTTGAAACGTCCGAACTTGGTTCGGGCGTTTTTTTGTGTGAAGGAATTCGAAACAATGACAGCGAACTCTCTATCTAAGGAGGCGTTTCAAATGAAAAAGGCATACGAAGGGAAAGAAATCACTGTTTATTTTGATGCCGAAGTCTGTATTCATTCCGGTCATTGTGTCAAGAGTCTGCCGACCGTCTTTGATGTTAAAAAGCGACCCTGGATCGAAGCAGACGGTGCACCGGTTGAAGATGTCATGCGGGTCGTCGACGGCTGTCCGAGCGGCGCCTTATCATATGAACGGAGGGAAGCCTGATGGAATTGAAACGAGCGAATCAAAAGATTGAAGCGTATCAGGAGGGGCAAGCTGTCGGGGAGATCACGTACAGTGATACAAAGGGCGGCAAATGGATCATTGATCACACGTATGTTGATCCGAATCATCGGAACCAACAGATCGACGAACAACTGGTCAAAGCAGTGGTCGAGTGGGCACGGGAAGAAAATGTCAAACTTTTGCCGCTCTGTCCGTTCGCAAAACGCGAGTTTGAACAGACGCCAGACTATGCGGACGTATCGGCGTAATAGAGAAAGAATGTAATGAACAGAAGGCGAGAAAAAGCGGAAACGACATCCGTTTTTTCTCGTCTTTTTTTAGAGAGAGGTGCGCAATCCTCATTGGAAAAATCGGAGCAACGCCATCGACAGGACACCGGTAATGACGGTGTAGGAAAGACTTTTACTGCTGACGGCGACGAGGACTGTCGGTATGGCTGCTGCGAGATGCAGCAAGGAAAGTGTCGGGAACTCCCCGCTTCGTGCAATCAATAAATTTTGAAAGAAAAGTGCGCTCAGCAGGCAAATCGGAATAAAGGATAACCAATCGGTCAATAAACGCGGCAAGGTCAGTCCGTGCATAAGCAGAAACGGTAAAATCCGCGGAATCAATGTGACAAGACCACAAGCGGCAAACAAGACAAACAGTTCTAGACGGATTTCCATCGTGAGATCACTACTCCTATACTGGCGGCTATCATCGTCGCAAATAAAACGGCGAGTTCCGGGGACAGATAGCGCATCGATATGTACAACAACAAAAAGACAAAGACGAGTAATAGACCGTTCAAAGCTATGCGGGACCGTTCGCTTTCAAATTGCAGGTACAACAAACCGATGAACATAGCTGTTAAAGCAAAGTCGAGACCGAACCGTTCCGGATCCGGGAACCAGCTGCCGACGAGTGCTCCGAGCACGGTGGAACCAATCCAGCTCAAGTAAGCGGTCAGGTTTAGACCGTGCATGAAGTTCGCATCAATCCGCTGTTTTAGCGAGGTATTCATGGCGACGGCGAATGATTCATCGGTCAGAAGGGCACCGATGCCGAACCGATCCAACTGATGCCGGCTCTCGACACGCGGCGCAAGTGTCATACTCATCAGAAGATGGCGGGAATTGACGATGAAAGTTGTCAAGATGATGGCTGAGAACGGACTGTTTAACAGCAACAGACTGGTGATGATGAATTGGGCCGCTCCGGCATAAATCAAAAGTGACATCAAGCCGATCTCGAGTGGGCTGAGACCCGCTGCCCGACCGACGATGCCGGCAGAAAAGCCAATGCCAAGATAACCGAGGACGGTCGGAAGGCAGGCTTTGATTCCTGCTTGAAACGAAGCGTTCATAGACGGTGACTCCTCTCATGATGATGTGTTTTCAGCATAGCATCCTCCAAACAGATTGGAAACGAACTGGTCAATATTTTCATATGTTTCCTTGACATAAGTCGTCCCGATTTGTGGTAAAGACTAAGTGGTACGGCAAAATTCGTTAGACAAGGGAGCTTTCAAGATGGATAAATTAATGCAAGATGCAAACCGGTTTGTCTCAGATATAGTGGAAGGTCTCGTTTTAGCACATCCCGATCTTTATGCAAAAGTCGACGGAGTCAATGTCATCAAACGGAAAGAACCGCTGAATGGGAAAGTCGCTCTCGTATCCGGAGGGGGAAGCGGGCACGAACCGGCGCATGCCGGGTTTATCGGGGACGGTATGCTTGCTGCTGCTGTTTGCGGCGAAGTCTTCACTTCTCCGACACCGGACATGGTGCTCGAAGGAATCAAAGCAGCTGACGGAGGAAAAGGGGTATTGCTCGTCGTCAAAAACTATTCCGGTGATGTCATGAATTTCGATATGGCTAAAGAACTGGCGGAACTCGAAGATATCGAAGTCGAGACGGTCATCGTCCGGGATGATATCGCCATTAAAAAAGAAGAAGACCGACGCGGCGTCGCGGGGACAATTTTCGTTCATAAAATCGCAGGGGCTGCGGCAGCGGAAGGTAAGTCACTCGCTGAAGTCAAAGCCGTTGCCGAGAAGGTCATTGCGGGCGTCCGTTCCATCGGGATGGCGTTGTCACCGTGTTATATGCCGGAAAGCGGAAAACCCGGATTCGATCTGCATGAGGATGAGATGGAAATCGGTATCGGGATTCACGGGGAAAAGGGTCTGGAGCGCAAACCGATTGCATCCGTTGATGCGATTGTAACGGAATTACTCGACCGACTGACAGCCGAAGTGACGGATAAAAAAGTGGCAGTCATGGTCAACGGGATGGGTGGAACACCGGAATCAGAACTCTACATCACATATAAATATGTAGCGGAACAATTACAGGCTAAAGGATATGAGATTGTTCGTCCGTTCGTCGGCAACTATATGACATCGCTTGAAATGCACGGATTTTCGATTACCTTGCTTCCGGTGGATGATGAACTCGTCGGCTATCTGGATGCCAAAACAAACGCGATTGGATTCTAACTAAAAGAGGGTGCAGACAGATGAAGTTAACAACCGAAAAATTGCGTGAAGCACTGCTGAAAGCAGCAACCGAACTGGAACAACATAAGGATGAATTGACGGACCTTGACCGGGAGATTGGTGACGGGGATCACGGTATCAATATGTCCCGCGGCTTCCAAGCCGTTCAAAAAGAACTTGAAGCGCAAGAGGAGTACGAAGATCTGGGTGTCTTATCGAAACAAGTCGGAATGACCTTAATTAAAACGGTAGGTGGTGCGTCCGGTCCCCTTTACGGAACAGCATTCGTTAAATTTGCCGGAGCGTTCAAAGGGAAAACAGAAGTCGAAGGGCAGGAACTCGCAGCGGCCTTTAAAGAAGCGGCAGAGGGAATCAAAATGCGCGGGAAGTCGGAGTTCGGGCAAAAAACGATGGTCGATATTTGGACACCGTTTTACGAAGCGCTGGAAAGCGAAAGTGATCTGAACGCAGCACTCGATCAAGCATTGGAAGACACAAAAGAACGTGAGGCGACAAAAGGACGGGCTTCTTATTTTGGGGATGCAACAGTTGGTGTCCAGGATCCCGGCGCATTATCAAGTTCACTGTTATTACGTTCGATTGTGGAGGTCTTGTCATGATTAATTTGATTTTAGTCTCCCATAGTGAAAAGCTTGCGACCGGACTAAAGGAACTATTGGCTGAAATGGCTCCGGATACACCGATTTTACTTGCCGCAGGGCTGGCGGACGGCAGTATCGGGACCGATGCGTCCCGAATTGAAGAGACGATGAATGAGTTGAACGATGACGGCTTAATTTTGACGGATATCGGATCGGCGACGATGAACGCGGAACTGGCCTTAGAATTATACAGTGGGGACCGGAACGTTCAGTTCGTCGAAGCACCGCTGGTAGAGGGCGCTTTTTTGGCAGCGGTCTTAAGTGGTCAATCAAAATCGCTGGATGATATCGTAACAGGCATCAAAGCAGAATTTTCGTAAGACAAATGGTCCGATCTAACAGGTTCGTTTCCGAAGAGGAAGCGAACCTGTTTTTTTAGGGAAAACAAAAAAACTGGTATTCCACGAAGGAATACCAGTAAAGAAATCAGGCGTTGACTTCTTTTTTGTTTGGTTTAAACGCCATGGTTGCTTCGACCGCTTTTTGCCATCCGGCATAACGCTGTTCGCGATCGTCTTCTTTCATTTCTGGTTTAAACTGATGGTTCAGTTTCCATTGTTGTTTGATTTCTGCTTTGTCTTTCCAGTAACCGACTGCGAGACCGGCGAGATAGGCAGCACCGAGAGCTGTTGTCTCATTGATTTCCGGACGGTCAACCGGTACACCTAAGATATCCGACTGGAACTGCATCAAGAAGTCGTTTGAAACCGCACCACCGTCAACGCGCAACGTTTTCAATTCGATTCCTGAATCTTTTTCCATCGCCGTCAAGACATCACGTGTCTGGTAAGCAAGGGATTCAAGAGTCGCACGGACGAAATGTTCTTTCTCCGTTCCGCGTGTTAAGCCGAAGATTGCGCCGCGAACGTCACTATCCCAGTACGGGGCACCGAGTCCGACGAATGCAGGAACGACGTAAACGCCTTCTGTTGAATCAACTTTTAAGGCATAACCTTCCGAGTCCTTCGCATTTTTCAACATCCGTAAGCCGTCACGTAACCATTGGATGGCAGAACCGGCAACGAAAATCGATCCTTCGAGCGCGTATTCGACTTTGCCGTCGACGCCCCATGCGATGGTTGTTAACAGACCGTGGTCTGAAGAAACAGCTTTTTCACCAGTATTCATGAGCATAAAGCAACCTGTACCGTATGTGTTCTTTCCTTCACCCGGCTCGAAGCAAGTTTGTCCGAAGAGAGCCGCTTGTTGGTCACCGGCGATTCCGGCAATCGGAACTTCAAAACCGAAGAAATGATACGGGACGGTATTATCGTAGACTTCGCTTGATTGACGGACTTCCGGCAGCATTGATTTTGGAACTGTCAGGATTTCAAGCAACTCGTCATCCCACTTTTGTTCGTAGATGTTGTACATCAACGTCCGGGAAGCGTTTGTATAGTCTGTGATATGTGTTTTACCGCCAGACAACTTCCAGACGAGCCAAGTGTCGATTGTTCCGAAGAGAAGTTCACCATTTTCCGCTTGTTCCCGTGCGCCTTCGACGTTATCCAAAATCCATTTCACTTTCGTGCCTGAGAAGTAGGCATCAATCAGGAGACCTGTTTTATCGCGGAATGTTTGATTGAGTCCCTGCGCATTCAGTTCATCACAGATACCGGATGTTTGGCGGGATTGCCAGACGAGAGCATGATAAACCGGTTTGCCGGTTTCTTTATTCCACACGACTGTTGTCTCACGTTGGTTCGTAATTCCGATACTTGCAATTTGGCTTGGTTTGATATCAGCCGTTCCAAGTGCATCCGCCATAACGGCGAGGATAGAGCCCCAGATTTCATTGGCATCATGTTCGACCCAGCCCGGTTGCGGGAAGTATTGTTTGAATTCACGTTGCGCCGAGTTCACGATTTGACCATCATGGTCAAAAATGATGGCACGCGAGCTTGTTGTTCCTTGGTCAAGTGCTAAGATGTACTTGTTTTCCATTCTAAAATCCCCCTTGAGATGTAGGTGTCAAACAAAATTAGTTTTGTAGCAGTTGATACAGCAAGACGGCTACTCCACCGCCGATGATCGGGCCGACGATTGGAATCCACGAGTAACTCCAGTCAGATGAACCTTTTCCTTTGATCGGCAGGATAGCGTGGGCAATCCGCGGACCGAGGTCACGGGCCGGGTTGATGGCATACCCTGTTGTACCACCTAGCGAGAGACCGATGACGACGACAAGAAGACCGACGATGAATGGTTTCAGTCCGTCACCAAATGTTGTCAGACCAAATGACAGGATTCCGAATACCAGGACAAATGTCCCGATGATTTCTGAAATCAGGTTTGACGGTGTATGACGAATCGCTGGACCTGTCGCGAATACACCCAGTTTTGCTGCTTGATCATCAGTCGCTTCAAAGTGTTTCATATAATGAAGCCAAACGAGTACTGCACCAATGAATGCTCCGATTAATTGACCGGCAATGTAGACAGGTACGTCTGCCCACGGTAAATCGGAATTCATGGCAAGCGCCAATGTCAATGCAGGGTTGAGGTGGGCACCACTTGAAGCAGCGATATATGCTGCTGTCATAACGGCGAGACCCCAAGCGAATGTAATGACGATCCAACCGCCGTTCTCAGATTTTGTCTTTCTTAAGACAACCCCTGCAACGACTCCGTCCCCGAGCAAAATCAGAATCATTGTTCCAATCAGCTCACTTGTAAAGTTACTCATGCAAAAACCCTCCCTTTGGATTAAAGCAAATAATGGTCTTTCCATTTAAACCTACATCTAATTGAGAACGTTTTCAATACAAATACTTCAAAACTTCAAATTAAAATTTCCTTAATTTATGTTTAAAAAAATGAGAAATGGATATTAAAAAAATCCTTTGTTCATTTTTCAATGAACAAAGGATTTTTAACGACGCTTTTTCCGTTTCTTTTTTGTACGGAAGAAGCTACTGGAGTGATCAAGAACGATATGTATCGTACTGGCGATCATAACACCGATGATAAAAGCCGGCATGGCCGCAAACCAGGAATCCACTGTGCTTGATTCAACAAGTTTCAGATACAGCGCCAAAAACAGAAGTGGAATCACGAAAGCGGCGCTGTACAACAGGCGGATCAGGTCACCGATGATCAATCCGTGTGACCAGATGGACCGGTGGGGCATGATTTTGACATAAGGCATCCAAAGGACACGTAAAGGACCGTGCCGATAGTAAGGTTCAGACTTCAAATCGAGGTCTGGTGAAAGCCAAAGGGTGCCGACGGCGATGCCGACAGCGGTTGGAAGCCAATCCGTCTGCTGCGTTGCGACCGAATACGCAACGTAGCCGGTTAGAGCGACGGTATTGACTGTATCATGTACATTTCCAGAAGGCATGAAAAAAGACCAGCTACGCTGGTCCCTCGCTTAGTGGATCGTCCGATATACGCCGATGACCTTGCCAAGAATCGAGACGTTATCGAAATACATCGGGTCCATCGAGTCATTTTCTGGTTGGAGACGTACTTGTTGATCTTCTAAGAAGAACCGTTTGACTGTCGCTTCGCTATCTTCGGTCATAGCCACGACGATTTCACCATTCTCTGCTGTGTTTTGCTGACGAACGATGACCCGGTCACCGTCTAGAATACCTGCATTGATCATGGACTCACCGTCAATCGTCAACATGAAGACATTTTCGTTCCCGACATAATGTGCAGGAAGCGGGAAATGTTCTTCGATATTTTCGATGGCTGTGATAGGAAAACCGGCCGTTACTTTCCCGATGACAGGAATGTGTACGATGGCTTCATGATCTTCTTCAGGTTTATCAAGCAATATCTCAATCGCACGTGGTTTTGTTGGGTCACGGCGAATCAGTCCGCGTTTTTCTAGACGATCCAAATGACCGTGTACCGTTGAGCTTGAAGCAAGACCAACAGCTTCACCGATTTCACGAACTGAAGGTGGATACCCTTTCAGTTTCACTTGAGCAACGATGTAGTCAAGGATTTCTTGTTGTCGTTTCGACATTTTCCGCATATGAATTGCCACCTCTTTCCGGATTGGTTTTTGAAGGTTATAGGAATACATGTTTCTAAAATCACTATAACATAGAACAAATGAGCGTACAAACAATTGTTCGACATTTTATGTTGACCGAACACCGGTTCCTGGTTTAAGATGAGTTATGCGAACAATTGTTCCGCGAACGTTTATTCTAAATCATTTTAATTTGGAGGGATTCATCATGATGCATTCAATCCGTACCCATGCCTTTTCCATTGTTTTTTATACGCTCAGCCTTGCCTTCATTCTTTTTCTCTTAACGCCTCGCCCAGATGAAAAGGTCGAACAGCTGTTAACGACTTCCGTTACAGTAGACCAGAACGCGACCGTCGAACAGGTAGCGGAAGTATACAACGACGGTTCAATGACGGACCAAGAATATGTCGAATGGTTGATTGAGAACAATGAGTTAAAGACGACACATGTCATTTCGAAAAACAAAATCGTTGTACCAATCGCGCAACAATGACAAACTGTAAAAGTTGTCAATGAACGAACAGGGGTGTGAAGTACGATGAAAGTAGTAATCTACTGTCGCGTCTCGACGGAAAAAGAAGCACAGGACAGCTCGCTTGAGCGGCAAAGATCAGAACTGTCGGGACTCGCTGCAACAAAAGGATTTGAAGTCGTGGATATCATCACGGAAAAAGAAAGTGGTTACGACGTTGACCGGGAAGGGATGTTATCCGTTCTTGATTACGTCACACGTCAAGCGGTGGATGCCGTTCTCGTAACGGATGATACGCGGATCGGACGCGGGAATGCCAAAATCGCCATTTTACATACGTTCCAAAAACATCAGGTTCAACTGATGACGATGGAATCGGATGGCGAGTATAAACTGGCGGACGCTGAAGCGATGGTGCTTGAGATCGTATCGCTCGTCGAAGAGTATCAACGGAAACTGCATAATGCGAAGATTGCCCGCGGGATGCGGCGAGCTGTTGAAAACGGCTTCCGTCCCGAACAAAATCTCAATCGGCAAGGCGAGAACGCCGGACGGAGCCGAAAAGAAGTGCCAATCGAAGAAATCGTCCGCTTACGTGAGTTAGGGCTGACATTTGCGGACATCGCCGTGACGCTGAGAGGCATGGGACACGACATTTCGAAAGCGACCGTCAACCGGCGTTATCTGGAATATAAAGAAGTCATCAGTACGTATGAATAAGGAAGCAGGTTTGGTGCGTCAGCGGCGCATCAAACTTGCTTTTTTTTAGTGGGTCTTTTACAGTAGGATTACGATTTAAAACTCATATTTGAGTCAACAGAAAGAGGGATATCATGTTATCACAAGAACAATTAGACCGGATTAATGAACTGGCCAATAAATCAAAAGTCGAACCGCTAACAGATGCGGAAACGGCGGAACAAAAAGAATTACGGACAGCGTATCTCGAAGCATTCCGCGGTTCATTCAAAAATCAGATGATGGGCATTAAAATCGTCGATGAAGAAGGAACGGACGTAACACCTGAAAAATTGAAGCAGGCACAAGAAGAAGAACGCAATAAACAATAACGAAAAAGCTATGTCACTCAATGGGATGAGTGGGATAGCTTTTTTTGATAAAAAGTTCGTAATGTGTATCATGAAAGTAGTAAGAAAACGGCAATAGATAGCGCATTCATTTTAATGTGACATACTATTTAGAAAAGTTGTATCACATTTGCGGGTATGCTAAAATGAGAAGGAATTTGTGAAAAAGAGAGAGGATGATTGTTTTGACGAACATGACAACAGTAGAATTATTAGCAGTAAATACGATTCGTACCTTATCAATTGATGCAGTACAAAAAGCGAACTCGGGTCACCCGGGAATGCCGATGGGTGCAGCACCGATGGCATTTACATTATGGGCGGATCATATGAACCACAACCCTAAAAATCCAGAATGGTTCAACCGTGACCGTTTTGTACTTTCAGCAGGACACGGTTCAATGCTTCTCTACTCACTCCTCCATTTATCAGGATACGATCTTGCGATGGATGACTTGAAGTCATTCCGTCAATGGAACTCAAAAACACCGGGTCACCCGGAATACCGTCACACAGCAGGTGTCGATGCGACGACTGGTCCACTCGGACAAGGCATCGCGATGGCTGTCGGTATGGCGATGGCAGAGCGTCACCTCGAAGCGAAATACAACCGTGACGATTTAAACGTCGTGGATCATTTCACATACGGGATTTGCGGAGACGGTGATTTAATGGAAGGTGTTTCAGCAGAAGCGGCTTCACTCGCAGGACATTTAGGTCTTGGTAAACTCGTGGTTCTGTATGATTCAAACGATATCTCGCTTGACGGTGACCTTGATAAATCGTTCTCGGAAAACGTCCAGCAACGTTTTGAAGCGTATAACTGGCAAGTCATCCGTGTCGAAGACGGAACGGATCTCGATTCGATTTCAAAAGCAATCGAAGCAGCGAAAGCTGAAACAACAAAACCGACATTGATCGAAGTCAAAACGGTCATCGGATTCGGTTCACCGAACAAATCAGGGAAATCGGCTTCACACGGTGCACCACTCGGTGACGCGGAAATCAAGTTGACGAAAGCAAGCTACGTTTGGGATCACGAAGAATTCTATGTGCCGGAAGAAGTCAAAGACTTGTTCGAAGAGCGCATCGAAAAACGTGGTGCTGATACAGAAGCAGCATGGACAGAAAAAATGGAACAATACAAAGCAGCACATCCGGAATTGCACGCTGAGCTTGTTCAAGCGATCAACAACGAATTGCCGAGCAACTGGGAAGCAGACCTTCCGACATACGATCTGACATCGAAAAAAGCAACACGTCAGACAAGTGGTGAAGTGTTAAACGCTCTCGCAAAAAACATCCCGTCCATTTTCGGTGGATCAGCTGACTTAGCAGGATCAAACAACACGATGCTCAAAGGGGAAGCAGACTTCGACATCGATCCGAGCGGACGTAACATCTGGTTTGGTGTCCGTGAGTTCGCGATGGCAGCAGCTGTCAACGGTATGGCGTTACACGGTGGTGTCATTCCTTACGGTGCGACATTCTTCGTCTTCTCGGATTACCTCCGCCCGGCAGTCCGCTTAGCAGCATTGATGGGTATCCAGTCGATCTTCGTCCTGACACATGACTCAATTGCAGTCGGTGAAGATGGTCCGACACACGAGCCGGTTGAACACTTGATGAGCTTCCGTGCGATGCCGAACCTGACAGTTTACCGTCCGGCAGACGGAAAAGAAACGATTGCCGCATGGAAAACAGCAGTTCAATCGAAAAACAAACCGACACTTCTCGTCATGACACGTCAAGGATTGCCTGAACTCGAAGGTACGACAGTCGAAGGCGCTGAAAAAGGCGGATATGTCATCGCGGGTGACATTGAAAAAGCGGATACAATCTTAATGGGAACAGGTTCTGAAGTGCACTTGCTCGTTGAAGCACAAAAAGAACTCGGCGAAACGGCAGCTGTCGTCTCACTTCCATCATGGGAATTGTTTGAAGCACAATCAGCTGAATATAAAGAATCGGTCTTGCCAAAACGCATCACGAAGCGTCTTGCAATCGAAGCCGGAGCTTCGCTCGGTTGGTATAAATATGTAGGAACAGAAGGTCAAGTCATCGGAATCGATCGCTTTGGTGCTTCTGCTCCTGGAGATCTTCTGTTAAAAGAGTACGGCATGTCTGTCGAAAATGTTCTAAATACAGTTAAGCAACTCGGTTAATGAAGAAAGGTGCGCAAACGCGCGCACCTTTTTTTTGCATTATCTATGCAAAGGCTTTAAATTATAGTATAGTAAAAAGCGACGTTTGAAGTTAGAGGAGGAAGCAACTTGGCTACATGGATTTGGATTTTAATTGCCCTTCTTTGCTTGGTAGCTGGTGTCGCCCTTGGTTTCTATATCGCTCGCCGATACATGATGAACTATTTGGAGCAAAACCCACCAATCAACGAAGATATGATTAAGACATTGATGATGCAAATGGGTCAAAAGCCATCACAAAAGAAAGTCAACCAAGTGATGCGTTCAATGAGTGGTTCAATGAAATCACCGAAAAAATAATGACTTGTAAAAGGAGACCAATTTGGTCTCCTTTTGTTTGCTATTTTTTAGGAAGATGGCTAATCTAAAATGTGAGACTATTAGAAATACTCAATCGATTTAAAAAGGGGGGACTTGTATGGGAGTCTTCAGGAAATTGAGTTGGTTTTTCCGACTCGAATGGAAATCTTACAGCTTGGGGATTGTTGCTTTAATTTTTGTTGCCGGACTGGAACTGATTCCGCCGAAAGTAATCGGTTCGACGGTCAACGGTCTGAGTGAAGGCAGCTTGACGAAAAATGATTTATGGAAATTGGTCGGCACATTGGTCTTAATCGGGGTATCGACTTATGTGATTCGTTATTTTTGGCGGTTCTTCATCTTCGGTGCATCAATCCGGCTCGGGCGGTTGTTACGAAGTCAGTTATACGGTCATTTTTCAGACTTGGATCAATCGTTTTATAAAAAGTACCGCAGCGGGGATTTAATGGCTCATGCGACAAATGATGTGCAAGCGGTTTCGATGACGGCTGGAGCCGGTATTTTGACACTCGTCGATTCTGTGACGATGGGGAGTTTTGTCATCATCACGATGATTACGACAATCAGTTGGAAACTGACACTTGTTTCCCTGTTACCGATGCCGTTGATGGTGTATTTGACATCACGTTACGGCAAGATGCTGCACTCGCGGTTTCATGATGCACAGGAAGCCTTTTCCGATTTAAATGATAAAGTCGCAGAGAGCGTCAGCGGGGTCCGGGTCTTAAAAGCAACCGGGGAAGTCGAGTCGGATGTCGGTACGTTTACATCGCTGTCAGACGATGTCGTACAAAAAAACCGCCGGGTCGCAAAAATCGATGCTTTATTTGATCCGACGATTTTCGGTTTGGTCGGCTTGTCTTATATCATTGCCGTCGGATACGGTGCCTATTTATTGCAGCAAGGCGAAATTCGGATCGGGGACATCGTGTCTTTCACTACATACTTAGGATTATTGACATGGCCGATGCTCGCGTTCGGCTGGTTGTTTAATATCGTTGAACGGGGACGTGCCTCGTACGATCGGATCGAACGGATGCTTGCAATCGAGCCGGAAATCAAGGATGCCAAAGAAGCAGCGACGACCGTCGCATCTGCTGATTTACAGGTCGCGGTCGATCGTTTTGTTTATGATACACAACCTGTACTCGAAAATATCCACGTGACGTTGACACCGGGACGGACACTTGGAGTCGTTGGGCGGACCGGTGCCGGGAAATCGACGTTCGTCCGTCTGTTATCACGCGAATACGATGTCAAATATGGATCAATTGCCATTGGTGGACAAGACGTCAAACAATTGACGCGGGAAACGGTCCGCAAACAGGTCGCCATCGTACCGCAGGACCATTTCCTGTTCTCTGCTTCAATTGCCGATAATATTGCCTTTGCAAAACCGGATGCTTCGATGGAAGAAATCATGGAAGCCGCACGGATTGCTGCCGTACATGAGGATATTCTCGGTTTTACGGAAGGGTACGCGACGATGGTCGGGGAGCGCGGCGTCACGTTATCCGGCGGTCAAAAGCAACGGATTTCGATTGCCCGGGCATTGCTTGCAGATTGTCCGATTCTGGTACTCGATGATGCGTTGTCAGCGGTTGACGCGAAGACGGAAGAAGCGATCATCGAACATTTCCGGACAGCGGATAATGAGCAGTCGCAAATCATCGTTGCCCACCGTCTGTCAGCCGTTTCGCATACGGATGAAATCATCGTTCTCGATGCGGGAAAAATCATTGAACGGGGAACACACGACGAATTGCTTGCAAAGAACGGTTGGTATAAAGAAACCTACGACCGTCAGCAACTGGAATCACTCGTCGAACAGGGAGGTGGAACGCTTGAATCATGATATTAATGAAAAAGCGGTCTTGCGACGATTGCTTGGCTTCGTCAAACCGTTTAAAAAACAGGTTTTAGTCGCCTTCTTACTGTTGCTCGTGACGACCGGAGCAAAGCTCGGAGGACCTTATCTCGTCAAAATCTTCATCGATAATTATGTGGCCGTCGGGAACTATCCGGTCCAGGAAGTCGCGTTATTATTCGGTGTTTACTTGCTGTTGCATACGACCGGTATCGTCGTCGATTATTTACAGGCGTTTGAGTTCCAAAAAATTGCCTTAAAAGTCATTCAACGGCTCCGGATTGATGTGTTCCGTCACGTCATGCATCTTCGGCTCGGTTACTTCGACCGGACACCGGCCGGCGTGCTCGTTTCACGGATTACGAATGATACAGAAGCAATCAAAGAGCTGTACATCGGCGTTTTGTCGACATTCGTCCAAAGCGGGGTCCAACTGATTGGAACGTATATCTTCCTGTATCTGCTTGAACCGCGCCTGGCGACGATTGCGTTAGTCTTATTGCCGCTGTTTTATTTCATCATCTGGATTTACCGTCGTTACTCGACGAAATATTATGCGGAAGTCCGGGATTTATTATCGAAGATTAACGGACAATTAAATGAGTCGATCAACGGAATGGCCATCATCCAACAGTTTCGGCAGGAAAAGCGGCTGATGGCAGAGTTCGAAGAAACGAACATCGCCCATCAAAACGGCCGTTACAAGAACCTGAAACTTGACAGCTGGCTGTTACGTCCGATCATTGAACTGCTGCTTGCACTGACGATTGCGTCCCTGATTACGTACTTCGGTGTCCTGTCATTTTCACAAACGGTTCAAGTCGGAGTCGTCTATGCTTTTATCAGTTATATGGAACGGATTTTTCAACCGGTCCAGCAAATCATGCAACGCCTGTCTGAATTCCAACAGGCAATTGTCTCGGCGGACCGGGTCTTTAAAGTGCTCGATACGGATGAGCCGGAACCTGCGAAGACGATTGCAGGGGACGCGGATATTACAGAAGGACATATTGTCTTTGACAATGTCCGCTTTAGTTATGACGGAGAGAAGGAAGTCTTGAAAGGGATTTCGTTTGAAGCGAAAAAAGGACAGACTGTCGCTCTGGTCGGTCAGACCGGCAGTGGGAAAAGTTCGATTATTAATATTCTGATGCGTTTTTATTCCTATCAGTCAGGCCGGATCCTGATCGACGGACAGCCGCTCGAACAATTGCCGGAAGACGAACTGCGGCGTCATGTTGGTCTGGTCTTACAGGATTCATTCCTGTTTACAGGCAGTGTCGCCGATAACATCCGGTTGTTTGATCCGTCCATTCCATTCAAAAAAGTGGAGGAAGCAGCCCGCTTTGTTCAAGCAGACGGGTTCATCAATCAGCTCGACGAACAATATGACAGTCCGGTTGCGGAGCGGGGAGCTACCTTCTCTGCCGGAGAACGTCAACTCGTTTCGTTTGCCCGGACGATGGCACGTGACCCGAAAGTCTTGATTCTCGACGAAGCGACAAGTTCGATCGATACGGAAACGGAAGAAAAAGTGCAGGTCGCTTTAAAACGGATGCGGCAGGGACGAACAACGATTGCGATTGCCCACCGGTTGTCGACAATCCAGGATGCGGATCTGATTTTAGTCCTGCATCAAGGGGAAGTCATCGAACAAGGGAACCATCAGACACTGATTGAAAAGAATGGATTATATAAAAAGATGTATGAACTGCAATCCGGTCACGTTTCGTCGGTATCATAAGACACAAAAAAGCCTGCCAGGCGATCTCGCCCGGCAGGTTGTTTGTGTTTAAAATTAGTAGACAGTAACTGTGACGTTTTGACGTCCCCAGTTGAGTGCTTCTTGTTGTGAACCAACGAGAAGGTCAAGTTTGTTACCTTGGATTGCGCCGCCACGGTCAAGTACGATTGCTTCACCGATACCTGAGATGTGCATGCGTGTACCAATTGGGTATTGAGCTGATGCTGCAACGATACGCATACCATTGTACGTGATCGTATTTGTGACATCGTAACCACTAGCAGTCAATGCGCGGCCATTGTAAAGGCGGCTACCATTGTTTGATGGATCAGTTGTGTACGCAGAAACATTCATTGTTACTTTCGTACCTGATTTAGCTGCTGTAGTTTGTTTTGTTGCTGCAGCTGGTTGAGCTGCTGCTTTTGGAGCTGGTTTTGCAACTGGTGCTGCCGGTTTAGCTACTGGAGCTTTGACCGCTGGTGCTTTTGTTGCTGAACCCGCTAAAGTTGTATAAGCGCTGTGTACGTAACGAGTTTTTCCGTCGATTGTTGTTTTGATCCAAGCACCGACTTTGTTTTCTACGTTAACGGACTGGCCTTTATACAAGTTGCCAACGTCTTTAGAGTTTGTAGTAGGTTGCGTGCGAACGTTTAATACTGCCGTAGTGACTGTAGCTTTTTTAAAGTCGAATGAAGAACCGGCTGAAGTGTATGCGCCGTGTACATAACGTTTTTGGCCATTGATGTTTGTTTGAATCCATGCGCCAGAACGTCCTTCGACATTTAATTTTTGACCTTTATATACGTTACCTACATCCGCTGATGCCGTTGTAGGTGCTGTGCGTACATTTAATACCGCTGTATTTACTGTTACCGTCTCTGAGGCAGCCTCTGTCTCTTGGGCGAATCCTACTGATAGAGCCGTTGCTGCAAGACCTGCAGCGAAAACTGCTTTTTTCATTATTGATGTCCTCCTGACATATGCTGTGTTTACTGTTCCTACTTTACACGGCAATTCCGGTTTGTGCGTTTACAGGTCAGAGTCATTCAAGTTACAAACGGAGCTAGTATGACAAACAGATTGCAAAAATGCATGTTTTGTCATGCCTAGGTCATAATGCTTGGTAAAATAAAGAAAAAGTAGGACTTTAGACGTACTTTAGAAGAAATATTCTAACTATTCACCTAACTAAAGACTCAAAAAAAGAAGTAAAGAGACAAAGTAAAGATTTTCTTAAAGAGTTAAAAATAAAAAACGCATTATATAGAAGAAACGCAAAAAACCGCTGACGGTTATCACTCGTCAGCGGTTTTTTCATAAATATATATAGGAGTCGATTATCGTCTTGCCCAAACGACAAATTGTATTTTATCCTAAGACGGATTCGTTCGCGCAGGAATGGTACGTATACTTTTGAACGAAACGAGAATACTCCAGTAATAATAAATCGAGTTCATGACTCAGCTTTAAAACATGCGGGGAGGTGAAACTAGACCGATCCGCTTGATGATATAGTTCACTTCGTTTTGCTTCGATCGCTAAAGTCAATAGATGATGGCTTGTCATAGAATCCTCCCTTACATTGGTGTCATATCCATATTCTAGCAAGTGGTTTCTGGCAGTGCAACGACATTTCATCTGTTTTGAGGAAATGTAATTTTTTTGTAATTTCAATTGTCACGAATCTTTTTTATCTTTCGGAAGATAATAGGTGCTAAATGTCGATTAGTTTGGCAAAATAGAGAAGGAACTTCTTCTTATTAGAAAGGAGCTGCTGAAATGGAGCTCTCGCTTTGGTTAGCGTTTGGTGCAGGGTTGTTGTCATTTGTCTCACCTTGTACGCTTCCGTTATATCCGGTATTCCTCTCTTATATTACCGGTGTTTCTGTAACGGACTTGAAAGAAAAAGGGGTCAGAGAAAAACGGTCACTGTTGCATACCATAGCCTTTTTGGTTGGATTTGCGATGGTGTTTGCTGTTCTTGGCCTATCGACTTCCTTACTGGCGGACGTCTTCATTACCTACCGTGACACATTACGGATGGTCGGTGCGCTCGTGATTTTCGTATTTGGTGTGGTGTTGCTTGGCTTGTGGCAACCGACATTCTTGATGCGTGAGAAAAAACTCAATTTAGGTGAACGAAAGGGCGGGTACATCGGTACCATCCTTGTCGGAATTGGTTTTGCTGCCGGATGGACACCCTGTACGGGTCCGATTTTGGCAGGTGTCATCGGACTGGCAGCGACGAACCCGAGTCAAGGTATGTTGTATATGCTGTTTTATGTGCTCGGATTCTCGATTCCATTTTTATTGATGGCCTTTTTCGTCGGTCGTTCGAGATTATTCGTTCAATACAGTTTAAAGATGACAAAATTCGGTGGAGCATTGATGATGTTGTTCGGAATCGTCCTGTATTTTGACGGACTCAGTGCATTCGCTGCATGGATGAGTGATATCGTAGGATTCACTGGATTTTAACAAGGAAGTGATGGGATGATTTGGGTATCAACAGGGGTTGCGCTCGTCATGGGTTTACTGATCAGCTTCATTCGTGTCAAAGCTTCGGCTAAACCGACGAACGCTAAAAAAATCTTAATTCCGCCCTTCGCCATGTCGACCGGGATGCTGCAGTTTTTATATCCGGCATCACGTCTGACCTGGACGGAAGTGGCAGAAGCGTTATTGATCGGGATGATCTTCAGTATTTTTTTGATCAAGACGTCTAATTTTTACGAAGCCGAAGGACAAATTTATTTGCAACGATCGAAAGCCTTTTTCATCGTCCTGTTCGGGATTCTGATTGTCCGGACCGTCGCGAAGTTTGTCATCGGCGGGCAAATTGATATTTTTGAGACGGGCGGAATTTTTTATCTCGTCGCCTTTGGAATGATTGTGCCTTGGCGGATTGCGATGTACCTGAAGTATAAGCAGGTCAAGTCGGGAATCGTTCCGGTCAAACATTTACCGCAAAACTAAAAGGAAGGATTCTCGCGAGAGAGTCCTTCCTTTTAGTTTTGGAAATACAGTTCGTAATCCCGCCAATCGATGGCGTGTTCGCGTAAGGCTTTTTTCAAGAATTTATGATCCCGTTTCGGTGTCGCAGAAATATAGCCTTTGACGACCAACTCGGACGTCATCTCGGTTGCCCGTTCTTCCAGTGCAAACTGCCCGATCCGTCCCGCGATTTTCCGACGTGCGACATCCCGAAAAGCAGCCGGGACAGGCATGACGAGTGCATTTAATAAATCAAGTGTTTCATCCGTCCATAAATGGCGGGTCTGGTCGATGTATTCATCTTCCCAGTCCATCATCGATTTGCCGTCTTCTTTCGGAAGTTTCTTAAGGAACTTCCGGAACATGAAGAAACCGCCAATTGCCATCAATGTGATCATGATAAAGCCCCAGAGCAAAATTCCGTTCATGAACCATGCCATCCGTGACTCATCCCCCTTTCAACATCACTTATACATTAGCATAATTTTTTTTGTCATGCTATGATAAATGACGGGGAAAGTGAGGCGGAACGATGTTACAACCTTATGTACAACTCGACGAGTCCGGACGGCCTCAAAAAGGGCTCTTGCCGGAGACGGCGGACGGACGTGTCGTCGAATTTTATTATGATACGAACGGAGCGGACATCACGGTTGTCTTCGTGACGATTCCTGCTCAGGACGCAAGCCGCAAGCGGGCGTTCACGGTCGGAAAAACGTTTAAGACGATTTCGACGCTCGAAGACTTCACGTTGGTACGATACGATTTGACCGATCATAAAATCCTTGTGACACTCGAGATGTTCGCAGATGGATCGAAGCGTCAAATTGATGCTTCGAGATTGCTCGACTATTAAAAAAGAAGGAGACGCGGATCGCCGCGACTCCTTCTTTTTAATGTTGGATGGAAATTCTGTCATCCTCGATCGAGGCGGTCCCGCCAATCGGGAAAGTGAACAGCGGCATCGTATGGCCGAAGTCCGCGCCGGAGACGACCGGAATCGACGCGAGGGCAGGGTACAGGCTGATCAGATAACGCAGGTGTTCATCTGTCATCTGAGTTGCGAGCTGAAAGCGGCCAAAGACGATTCCCCGAATTTGATCTGCTCCAGGCTGTGCCATCAGGGAGGCGAAGTCACGGGCAAAAGTTGCCGGATGGACCTCGTAATCATCTTCAAGGAACAGAATACTGTCGCGTAAGTCCGGGAAGTATGTTGTCCCTTGCAGAAGGTTCAACGTACAAAGATTCCCGCCGAGCAGACGTCCGCTGCCGGAGCCTTTTGAGAGAATGACGGGTCCGGGGTTCGGAAGTGTCATGTCTTTTCCTTCATGCTGATCATGCCAATTGACACTCGGCTGGACCTGCATCGTTCCGCTGTCGAACAACACCTGTTCGAATGACTGTAACGTATAGGCATCGCGGGAGGCGAGGGCACGTAACATCGGTCCCGAGTAGGTGACGAGTCCGCTTTTCGTCAAAAGGGCATGACTGAGCGCTGTAATATCGGAAAAACCGCAGAGAATCTTCGGATTGTTCCGGATTAAATCGTAGTCCAGTCCGTCAAGCAATTCGTTGGAACTGAAGCCGCCGCGGACACATAAAATCGCATCAATCGACGGGTCGGCGAATGCGGTATGGAGATCGTCCAGGCGGCATGCCGGATCACTCGAACCGAACGGATTCAATGCCCGGGCATGCTGACTAATCGAGACCCGTAAGCCAAACGATTCCAAAACCGTGATCGCCTGATCGAGAATCCTTGACTCGACCGTCGCAAGACTTGACGCCGGTGCAAGCAGACGAACATGCGAACCGTTCGCCAGACGCTTCGGCACAATGACGGGAATTTGCTGTTCGATGCATTCAATCCGATTGCCGAACGGATCATTTGTGAAAAACCGGCGGCGTGGTGCGAGACGATCATCAAACTGAGCGGTATACCCGGCCGCTTGCAACCGGTTCGCCAAGTCGTCCAGGTGCGCAAATGTCAGACCCGGATGTGCTTTTGCCGCCGGTTGAAACGGCTCCTCGATTCCGAGGTGGAGGGCAGTGCCATCCGATTCAAACCAGACACCGCCGCTTGCTTTGACACCCGGCGGTTTTTCAACTTCTTTCATATGTAAAAGCCCGGCATAAAAAGCCCGAGCCTGTTCTTCCGAGTTTCTTGGGGAAGCTAACTGTATGTGATCTAACATTCTGACACGTCCTCTCAAGAAAATTAAACGATGAATTCGGTCACCCGTTTAAGTTCGCGTTCGACGAAGTTCAAGTAAAAGTGTCCGTCGATCCGTCGATCCAGTTCCTGGGCGACTTCATAAATATTGGAGCGCAGGACTCCGAGATAGGCCACTTCGGCATGCCGGGCAGCCCGGTAAGACGCTGCATAGTGAGCCAGTAAGAACTGCAGGTAACCACGGTCCGTCAACAACGGAATCAACTGTTTTTTCTCTTCCATCGACCAGACGTACTTGTCGTCGTAATACATCGCGGCATAGAGGTGATACGGTTCATCGCCGCCTGTGAAGAGCGGTTTGACGCGTTTGACTTCTTGAATCAACTGTTCCGTCCAGTCGAACCGGTCTTTTTTCCGGCTGATGAACAACGGAAGAATGAACGGATGGGCCTGGTCGGGCATCCGCGAACAACCGCGTTCGTGACGGATGGCAGCGTACAGTAACAAGGCCCGGTCTTCGTAACCGCGTTCGATGGCATACGTCATCCGGCTGAAGCCTTCGCAAGACGGGCAGTCACTTAATTCGTCGGACGGAGCGTCGACCCATTTGGAAAGGTAATGATCGGCCTGTTCTTCGTCACCGAGCTTGCTGTAAATCATGAAGCCGATGTAGTCGCGTGTCCGGGCAAAGCCATGGGCGTCACAAAAATCAACGAACCGGTCGAAATCTTCTTCGAGTAAAGCAACAGGCATATCTTCCTGTTCGGCTGCATAAATTAAATAGGATTTATAATTCCAGTACAGATCGAGTTCTTGTTTAGGCGTTAAAGTCAATTCATCTTTCCGGACCCAATCCATTAATAAAGAAAAGGAAACTAAAAAAGAGCGGAAGTGACCCAAATCAAATTGGTTTTGAGAAAATGTCCACAAGGCAAGGGGACGGAGTGTCGCGTCGGTCGTATCCTCAAAGATGGTCCAAAGTGATTCACCACGTTCGAGTGACGGATCTGCCTCTTTTAAGCGGAGATATAAACTGTTGAGTTCTTCGTGAGGGTTCATCTGTACCCCTCCTTTCTTATATAAGTATACCACGCACGGATTCAGAAGGCGTCCCGGATGTCGCTGAACAAAAAAATGATTCCGCCCACGATTAGTCGCGGCTCGGAATCATTTCAAGGATTTGTCGATGGGTGGAACTTGTTGGATGAAGCAAATCATTTATCGTGTAACTGTTCAAGACTTGATGAAACGCAGCAATCGCGTCATCAAAGGCTTCGCGTGCAGGGTCTAAAGAAGGGAGTTCAGATGTCCCTTCGAGTGGATCTAGAAAATGGGTTGTTGGTTCAAACAGTTGCACTACGTCACCGATATAAATTTCATCCGGCGGGCTTGCCAAACGGAATCCGCCACCTCGACCTCGAACAGAATGAATCAATCCATTTTGTCCTAAACGATAGACGACTTTCATCAGATGATTTTTAGAAATGTCGTAACAGTCCGCTACTTCCTGGATTCGGACTAATCGATCAGAGTGTGCCCCGGCAAATAACAGGGATCTGATTGCATAATCCGTATAACGTGTCATGCGCATTTTCATCACCTACTTAACTACACATGTTAGAGAAGATTAATAGGAAGTACAAGTTTGAATGTGCATATCTAAAGATGCATTTTGGAGATTGAATTTAGGGAAAGATTTTGCCATAATAAGCGGGGAAGGTAGGTCATGTCATGCATTTTGATCAGGCATTATATCTGTTGCAAACAGTTGAGTGGGAGATGGAACAGAAGAGTTTTCGGATTGCGAGTCGTTTTTATAAACAATTGGAAGATAAGTATAGCGTATTATTAGAAGAAATAGAAAGTCAAACGACTACAGCACAAACGTTAGAGTTACGGATTCTTCGACTCGGACAACTGTTAAAACACGTGACGAAGCAACAAGAGTCGAGTGAGTTGTTCAAATTGATTTTATTAAACGAAATCAATCAGTCAAAATCCTTTCTTATGACGTATCCGGAAATCGTCAGCGAAGAATTGCTCGATGCTATCCGGTCGGAACTCGGGCTCGAAGCAACCGCTCCGGTCATGGTTGCCTGGGAAATCGTCCATCATCAACTTGTTGAGACGTGCCGTCATTTTTATAAGTACAAAAGTCACGGCGACTGGGCACGGCTGGATGTCTTGTTGATTGCCGAACAACATCATTTAGGGGCAATCATCGACGAAGCCCGTTATGCGTTAATGAGCGGTCGTCAAACAACAATTTTGCATGTCAGAAACCAAAAACCGTCGGCCGAAAAATTGATGACGACGTTAAATGATCTAACGAAACAAGGACTGGTTTTCCACAGCATGCAGACGGAAGAGTGGGACGAGCAACTCGAACAGTTCCTGAAACTGATTTCGATGGGGGATCCAATCACCTTTGCGAGCGGGTCAAGTCGCTTTATAGCAGACGTCCAACGAACGCTTGAACCGTTGCCGGTCATATTCAGTCCGTTCATCGCGGACGGTGTCCTTCCGTCCTGACTTGAATTTGATAGTGAAATGGCTTCAGAGAAATCCTGAAGTCATTTTTGGTGTCTTCTTTTATGGAATGGTAAAATAAAGAAAAAATATGAAAAGAGGGTCATAGATGCCGACTATTTATCTGACGCGTCACGGTGAGACGGAATGGAATCTCGAGGACAGGCTGCAAGGGTGGCGAGATTCCCCGTTGACCGCCAAAGGACGTTCTCACGCCGAAAAATTGGGACGGCGTCTGCAAGACATCCCGTTTCAAGCTGTCTATTCCAGTCCGAGCGAACGTGCCTACCAAACGGCCCAATTGATTTGTGACGGATGGTCAACACCGATTGAGACAGATGACCGATTAAAGGAAATACATATGGGCGAATGGGAAGGGCAGACGCGGGAAACGATTGAACAACATGATTTAGAAGGCTATTCCTCGTTTTGGAAAACACCTCATCTGTATAGCTCGAAAACAGGAGAAAACTTTGATGTGCTGAAAAATCGGCTGCTGGCGTGTTTTAAAGACATCCAACTGAAGCATCAAGAAGAAACGGTTTTAATCGTGACGCACGGTATTGCGATCAACGTGCTGTTAGCTCATTTTAAGGGGAATGGACTGGAGCAGTTGTGGATGTCTTCTCCGTTCATTCACGGAACGAGCCTGACCATCATCGAATCGACGGAACAGGGATATTCCATCGTACTTGAAGGAGATATGAAGCACATCGACCGAGAATCGGTATTGTAACGACTACATACAAACACCCTGGACCAGGCACTGATCAACCAGTGTCCGGTTCAGGGTGTTTTGGTCATCTAAATGACGTTCATCAAGCCGACCGCGATAACCGTTTCGCGCGCTGGATCGAGCGGTCAAGGGCAAGATAGACGAGACCGGACAAACAACAGGCGACACCGACACCGGCAAGCGCGTATTGTCCGTTTCCGGAGTCAAGGAACAAGGAACCGAGTAACGGCGCCGTGACTCCGCCGATCAGCCACTGGATACTGGCGGCACCGTTATACGTTCCGCGCAGATGTTCCGGGGCAATTAAGGCAATGAATGTCATCTGGACCGGCGACATGATCATCTCGCCGAGCGTATACAGCGCGTAGATGACGAGTAAAATCGTCACGAGCACGATGTAGCCGGTTCCGAGCGAGAACAGATATGACGGGATGAAGGCGAGTAAAATCATCCCCAGTCCGAAAATCGATGCCCCGAGCAACATGACTTTACCGAATGCTTTACCGGACAAGCGGGCGGCGACCGGGAACTGGAACAAGACGACCATAAAGCCGTTTAATCCCATCAGGTACGGGAACGGATTTTTATCGTTCGGCAGCCCGGGTAACGCTTCCTTCAGGAAAACCGGCAACATGCTTTCAACAAGGGCGAAGCCCATCGAGATGAAGACGCCGGCAGCAATGAACACCAGGAAGACGTGATCCTTACGCAGGACGGTGAAAGCCGACAGCTTTGGTTCGTCGTGCGTATGTTCGATCTGATCCGGTTTGGTTTCCTGGATGAACAGCAGTAAAACCAGGGCATACAGGAAAAAGACAGCGGCAGCAGCGTAAAAAATCAGCGACCGGTCGATGAACAGGACGGCACTTCCGATCAAAGGTCCGAACGCGGCTCCGACATTATGTCCCATCCGGAGCAACCCGAATGATTCATTAAGCCGTTCCGGCGGTGTGACATCGGCGACCATGGCGCTTGCTGCCGGGTGGAACAAGGAATTCGTCAGACCGAGCAAGGCATTCATCAATAGTAACGGCCAGAATGAATCAGCGAATGAAAAGCCGATTAAAGCAATGACATCCCCGACGATCGAGATGACCATCAACGGTTTGCGGCCGTACAGATCGGCCAGGTGTCCGCCGAGGAAAGACCCGAACAGTGACATGATCGGGCCGGTCGCCATGATCAGACCGACCAAAAAATACGAATCGAGCTGTTCCGAATAATATAGAACAAGAAATGGTGCAATCATGAACATCATGACTCCGGTAATCGTTTCCCCGACGAACCGGATCCAGATGTTACGGTCAAGCTGTTTTAACGCAGTAAACATAAACAAAACCCCTTATATTTCCGTTTTTAGACCATAGAAAAGACGGATACGCACAAATATGGGCATACCCGTCCTGATATAAGAGGGCAGCATGTACGTATACGCATACGTACACCCTGCTTAATTGAAAATTAAACGATTGGGTGACGTACAGTTGTAGCCAATACGTGAATCGGTTGTTGCTGATCAAATGATTGTGACATTGTACGTCTCCTCCTTCTTGTAATAGTGACTTCCTCGTCATCGTATAGAAGATGGAGCGGGGTTGTCAAGATAAATTCTGAAAATTGGGTCAACAAAGTGAAATGGACGAGACTGCGAAAATTCGGTATGATAGACTAGTTGCGAAAAAGTATCTGTATCGAGGTTGAATATATAGGTGAAAGGAATTACCACACATGACAAAATTACTTCAAACCGAAGTCGAGAAACGCCGGATCTTCGGTATCATCTCCCACCCGGATGCCGGGAAAACGACGTTAACCGAAAAATTCCTGCTCCACGGTGGAGCAATCCGGGAAGCCGGATCCGTCAAAGCACGGAAAAACTCAAAATTTGCGAAATCCGACTGGATGGAGATCGAAAAACAACGGGGAATCTCTGTTACCTCTTCCGTCATGCAGTTCGAATATGACAAAAAAATCGTTTCGATCATGGATACACCGGGTCACTCCGATTTCGGGGAAGACACGTACCGGATCCTGACAGCCGTCGACTCGGCAATCATGGTCATCGATGCGGCGAAAGGGATCGAGTCCCAAACGAAAAAACTGTTCCAGGTCTGCCGGATGCGCGGGATTCCAATCTTTACGTTCATCAACAAGATGGACCGTCAAGCACGTGACCCGCTCGAATTGATGGAAGAGCTTGAAGAAGTCCTCGGGATTCCGTCGGTTGCTGTTACATGGCCTGCAGGATCAGGACAACAGTTCGAAGGTGTCTACGACCGTGTCAACGAGAAGTTCCACTGCTTTAAAAACGATCGTCTGACGATTGATCTCGGCGAAGAAGGACTCGCAAACGATCAGTTGGCTTCAACGATCAACAATGAAATGTATGACACGTTAGTCGACGAAGTTGATTTACTCGACGGAGCCGGCAATGAATACAATGAAGAATTGATTGCGAAAGGTGAATTGACACCGGTCTTCTTCGGTTCTGCCTTGGTTGATTTCGGGATTACACCGTTGCTTGAGCATTACCTCAACTTGTCACCGTCACCGACTCCGCGTGAGTCGAACAAAGGACAAATCGAGCCGGCACAAGATTTCTTCAGCGGTTTTGTCTTCAAAATCCAAGCAAACATGAACCCGAACCACCGTGACCGGATCGCGTTCGTCCGGATTTGTACCGGTAAGTTCGACCGCGGGATGGAAGTTGTCCTGACGCGGACCGGTAAAAAGATGAAGCTGTCGCAATCGACACAGTTCATGGCAGATGAGCGGGAAACGGTCAACGAAGCGTTTGCCGGCGATGTCATCGGTCTGTACGATTCCGGTAACTACCAAATCGGCGATACAATCACGAACGGTGATCCGAGCCTGCAGTACGAGGCTTTGCCGACGTTCGCACCGGAACTGTTCCTGAAAGTCTTCACGAAAAACGCCCTGAAATCAAAACAATTCCAAAAAGGCGTCGAACAGCTTGCGCAAGAGGGAGCGATTCAGGTCTACAAGACGGAATACAACGAGATCATCCTCGGAGCGATTGGTCAACTTCAATTCGAAGTCTTCGAACACCGCCTCAAAGGGGAATACGGCGTTGATATCCTAAAAGATGCAGCGAACTTCCAAGTCGCGAAGTGGGTCAAAGTGACAGAAATCAGTGAAGTCAAGAAATTGACAGATTCACGGACTGTCCTCGTCTACGACCGCTGGGAAAACCCGGTTCTCTTGTTTGCAAATGATTTCGTCTACGAACGATTCGTTCAGAAAAATGAGGGTGTCATCACACTCGTTGATTCACCACAAATGCTCAAAGATTAATATCATGAACGTATCTTCCGATTCACTGGAAGATACGTTTTTTTCGTTTTGAGATTCAAAAAGAAGGGTAAAAATTGGAGTCTGTGAATTCATATCTCTGTGAGAGGAATGGTGTTGACGATGGCGAAAAAATTTATCGGCATTTTTCATGATGAATCGAGTTTACATCAAAGAATGCAAGCGTTAAAACAGCAAGGACATAAAGATTCTGATTTCTCAGTAGTGGGACGTGACGATGCAGCAGATGAGACATCGGGTGCATCCTGGATCGACCAAATCAAATCGAAGTTCAGTCATGAGCCGCCGCTTCGGGAAACGTTAAAACGAGTCGGTCATTCCGATGACGAAGCGGAACGCCATTACCAGGAAGTCGAGCGGGGAGGAATTGCATTGTTCGCAAAAGACCGGCACGATGACCATGATCATGCACACGATCATGACCATCACCACGACCATGATCACGACCATACACATGATCACTTAAATGATGAGAATGACCGTCACGGTGGAAAAGTCGAAAATCCGGGCATCAATGATTATGAATCAGAGCATTCAGATGATCACGACAAGAGCGACCGTTCAAAATGGAAAGCCGATGATGTAGATTAATAAACCGGGACGCCAAGCTGAGCTTTTCAGTTTGGCGTCTTTTTTCAAGAAGTGAAGTTTGTTCATTACCGCTTTGAAAATCGCCGGTGCTATACTGAACGTATCAAAGAGGTGAAGAGAAATGAAAAAAACAGTCGCAACACTTGCTGGTCTCGGCGTTCTCGGAGCGGTCTTCATGACCCGTTATCCGTTATTCGGGCGCCGACCATCAAAGTCAGATCAACAGCGTTATGCCCGTTCGCCTCAGTTTTCGAACGGAAAGTTTCAAAATGAACTGCCGTTCCAATTAAAGATGGAATGGGACACAATGAAAAGCATCTTAAAAGATTACGGACGGGAGCTACCGTCCTTAAAACCGGTCAAACCGTTGCCGGTTGTTCCCTTTGAGCGACGGACGGACGGAACGGAACCACGCGTGACCTGGTTCGGTCACTCGGCATTTCTGCTTGAACTGGATCATCAGACGATTTTCTTTGATCCGATGCTCGGACGTGCTCCGTCACCGTTCCCGAAAATTGGGGGTGGACGGTTCCAGACGACGGCACCGGTCGATCTGGATGCCCTGCCGCCGATTGACCTCGTCATCTATTCGCATGACCATTATGACCACTTGGATTATCATTCGGTTCTGGCGTTAAAAGACCGGGTCGGTCAGTTCATCGTTCCGCTTGGTGTCGCGAGTCGTCTAAAGGGCTGGGGTGTCGATCCGGCCCGGATTACCGAACTCGATTGGCATGAATCGGTCGAGACGAACGGTCTCCGCCTGACGGCAACACCGGCCCGGCACTACTCGGGGCGCAACGGGCTCGATCAATTTTCGACGCTTTGGGCGTCATGGGTGATCGAGGGATCGAAAAAAGTCTTCTTCAGCGGCGACAGCGGGTATGGTCCTCACTTCAAAGCCATCGGGGAACAATACGGTCCGTTTGATTTAACGATCATGGAATGCGGACAATACGATACCCGTTGGTCAAGTTCGCATATGTTGCCGGAGCAGACGATCGCGGCGCATCTTGATGTCAAAGGGGACGTGATGATTCCCGTCCACTGGTCGGCGTTTACGCTGGCATTCCACCCGTGGTTTGAACCGGTCGAACGGGTGTTGAAGGAAGCGAAAAAACACGACGTCCCGGTCGTGACACCAATGATTGGTGAGAGTGTCACGACTGCGAGTCAGACGCGTAAATGGTGGCGTGAGGTGCGGTGAAGTTAGGTTAAGTTAAGTTAAGTTAAGTTAAGTTAAGTTAAGTTAAGTGAAACTCGTCCTCCTTTCCCGTACTTTCCTCAAGCGAGACACGAGCCGCGGCTCGTGTCTCTGACAGCGCAAAAAACGTGCGCTTTTTCCTGTAGGAGTCACGGGAAGAAGCCGAGTTGAATCGACTGCTTTCATATGATGTCAAACACAAAATCCCCACTCTGTCGCCTATTGCGAGAAAGTGGGGATTTTACTTTGACATACGGATTAACCGGCGAGTCGTTCTGATTGAGTCTCACGTCGTGAACGCAAACGTTCGATGACTTCAAACCCGAGGACAAGCATCGTGCCGATCAGTAGGCCGTTACTGAAGAACGGACGTAACGTCAGCGGCAGGATTTCCGCAAGCACCGTCGATTGCAGAAGGATGCTGATTCCGATGACGGCGCAAATCGCAAACGCATGTTTACGACGGCTCGTCGTCATACTGCTTTCAGCGGACTGCCAGGCAATGAGGAACATGTGCGGTAATGTCGCAAGCAATGCCGCACTGGCAACGCTGCGCGGCAACGTCGCGATGATGCCGATGATGTTCGGGAAAAACCCGACCAGAGCGATGACAAGTGAGGCAATCAAAAACGGACGGCGTTCCTTACTTCCCGTCTGAGCGATGAAACCACTTGTGATTGGCAACGGGACCGGAACGAGCGTCGAGAACGTCGCCGCGATCAAGTGAATGATCCCTTCGACCGTCAGCCCCTGATTCAAGACCCCTTTCTTCTGAATCGTCGCTTCGACGGCGCTTAACGCGGCAATTAAGTTGACGATCAAAAGAATCGCAAACGGAATCGCAACCAAAAACGCACTGCCGTCAAATTGCGGCATCCCGAACGGTAAAGCGGTCGGAAAGGCGAAGACACCGGACGCTTCCGGCAGCGACGGACGGCTGACCAGCCAGCCGACGACAATACCGATCATCAAAGCGAATGGCCGTAAACGCGTCGGACCGAATTGACTGAGTCCGAGCACAAGCAGGAATGTCAGAATGCCGGCGAGTCGTGTCGCTTCAACGGCAAGCACTGCTCCGAGCATGACGCCGGTCAGTTGAATACATAATAAAAGCAAAAACGTTCCGCTGACGAGCGGCGTAAAGACCGGTAATAAGAAGCGCGTCCAACCCGTCAATCCGAGGAAAATCAGGACAACGCCGGCGATGACGACAGCGGCCATCGCAATCGTGAAGGCCGTCTTTGAATCGACCGGCAACGCGGCGATGACAACAAAAATACTGACCCATGAACCGGCCGGACCGGACACGATTGGTAAGCGGTGACCGAAGACACCATGGAGAAAACAGGCAATCCCGCCGACGAAGAAGGACCGTTGCACAAGTGCGGCCGTCTCAACACTTGAGAGGTCGAACAGACTGGCAACGACGATGGGCAAGGCAATCGTATTGGCTAATAAGAAAATGATCCACTGGACCGTGGATGTCGTACGTTTCACAAAAATCGTCTCCTTTTAAAAATCGCTGATTTCAGCATCATATCATATGATTGATGTTATGATTCATACATATTTATGACTGAAAACATATGAAAGAGATGATGAAGATGGATTTACGTCAATATCGTTATTTTTGCGCGGTCGTCGAAGAACAATCCGTCACGCGGGCGGCGGAAAGACTGCGGATGGCACAGCCTGCTTTGACCCAGCAAATTCGAAAGATGGAAGAGTTGCTTGGTGTACGGCTGATTGAACGGGCGGGACGCGGCATCCGAATCACGGCCAGCGGTGAGCGGTTGTATGAACGGGCCGTCTCCTTGTTGCGGTACGAAGCGGAAACGCGGATTGAAGTCAGTGACATCAAGGAAGGGCGGACCGGCATCTTACGGATCGGGGTCAATACGTTGTCCGCCGGTCGATTGACGGGATGGGTACAAGAGATGAAACGACGCCATCCCCGGATCACGCTGCAAATTCATCAGGGCGAGTCCGCGGCCTTGATTGATCGTTTGAAGGATCATGCGATCGACGTGGCACTCGTCCGGCTGCCGATTGAGGCACAAGGTGTCACGATCGAATGGATGGAAGAGGAACCGTTTTACCGAGTCCATCATCCCGATTTCCCGGATGCTGATGTCATCATTCCGAGTCAGGAAGGACTTGGTGTCTTTCAAACGCTCAGCCAGCAGTTTGGGGTCGTCTCACAGGAAACCTGTTCCGACGTCTTGACTTTGATTGGACTTGTCCGCAGTGGACAGGCGGTGACACTGTTACCGGAAAGTACGCTCCGCGAGCTCGACATGACGGGACTGGTGCGGGAACGGTTACCGGACGCGACGAGTACGACGGCTCTTGTCTGGTTGACGGAAGACGGTCAATCGGCGCTGACCCAACAATGGGTCTCGATTGTCCACGAGTAAGAACGAATTGTTAAAAAAGGGATTTTATAGGATACTAGAATAAGAAACAGGAAGGTAAGGGGGAGGATGAAATGAAGACGATTCGCGGAAAGTACGGCGAAGCGAAGATTTTTACACACAATGTCGATGACATGACGATTGAGCAGGTGACGGGGATGCTGAACGAAAACATTGCTGTCGGCGGCAATGTCCGCATCATGCCCGATTGTCACGCCGGCAAGGGCTCGGTCATCGGCACGACGATGCGGATTCACGATAAAGTGGTTCCGAATCTCGTTGGTGTCGACATTGGCTGCGGCATGTTATGTACACAAATCAATCGTGAAGGAACAGCCGGCGTTGAGTATGAGAAGTTGGATGCTGCGATTCAGGAACTGGTTCCGAGCGGCATGTCCGTCCGCAATCAGCCGCACCGCTTGTCGGAACAGATTCCGTTTGATCAAGTATTGGCACCGTTTAACGAAACGCGGGCCCGGTTATCGATCGGCACGTTAGGCGGAGGAAACCACTTCATCGAGCTGAATACGGACGAGGAAGACAATCTGTATCTCGTCATTCATTCCGGCAGCCGGAACCTCGGGAAAACGATTGCCGAGCATTATCAAAAGCTGGCGGAAAGCGCACAATTCACGGTTGATACAGAAACAATCGTTGCCTCGCTGAAAGATCAGGGACGGGAGCAGGACATTCAAACCACGTTAGTTGAGCTGAAGAGCCAATTTAATGAAACGAATAAAGATTTAGCCTACGTCTCAGGCCCTGATATGGACAACTACCTGCATGACTTAAAAATTGCTCAAAAATACGCAGCACTGAACCGTCAAGCGATGACGGAGGTCATCCTGGAAGCAATGGGCTGGTCAGCAACCGATCAATTCGATACGATTCACAACTATATCGATCTCGAGCAGATGATTCTGCGGAAAGGGGCGATTTCCGCACAGGCCGGTGAGATAGCAATCATTCCGATGAACATGCGGGACGGTTCATTGATTGTGAAAGGAAAAGGCAATCCGGACTGGAACTATTCCGCACCACACGGGGCAGGGCGGATTATGTCCCGCTCGAAAGCCTTTAAATCAGTAGACTTGAAGGAATTTGAGGAGACGATGCAGGACGTCTGGTCGAGTTCGGTCGTCGAATCGACACGCGATGAGTCGCCGTTTGTCTATAAGCCGATGGAGGAAATCATCCGGAACACAGAGGACACGGTCGAGTTACTCCAAGTCATTAGACCACTTTATAACTTTAAGGCAAAATGATGGGCGAAAATCCGGCGTCCTGCTCACTGACAGATGAACTGGTGGCTGTCTTGATCGCCACTACCTGTCGTGAAGCCAGCTGTTAAGAGAACGGACTGCGAGGCCCGGTTGTCGGGTGCGGTATAGGCACAAACCTGTTTGACTTGCATGTCCTGCAGTCCAAACCGGGTAACCGTTTTGACAGCTTCCGTCATGTAGCCGTGGCCGCGGAAGTCCGCTTTGAGTACATAACCAATTTCGGCGATGTTGTTTTGGTAGCCTCTGCAAAAACAGCAATTGCCGATGAATTCGCCGGTCGATTTTAAATAAAGCCCCCATGTGATACCATCGCCGTTGAGGTAATCAAGAGCAATTTGACTCAAGATCCGGACGACGTCATGGCTATTTTCTGCCGGTTGCCCGTCATAGACCGTAATTTCAACCATTTGGTTCGCTTCGCTTAAGCGGATTTCCCTTAACAGGAGCCGTTCGCTCGTCAGTTCAGGAAAGACGTCAAAATAGTATTTTTCTTTCACGCGGCATGTCTCCTTTTTATTTACTTCTTATTTCAAGTGTACGTTATTCGATTGGAACCGGAAACATTCATCAGAACGAAAAATCCGTTTATTCATTCAGGAGGAGTTTACATGCAAAAGAAAGCCTTAGTCGTCATTGATATTCAAAATGACATGACAAAAAACTACAAAGAAGTCATTGGGACGATCAATCAGTCAATCGATTGGGCGGTTCAACAGGACATGCATGTGGTCTACATCCGGCACGAGAATTTATCGGCCGGAACCAGAACGTTTAAGACCGGAACACGCGGTGCCGAGTTGGCACCTGATTTAAAGATCGTGTCGGATCACATTTTCACGAAATATAAGGGGAACGCCTTAACAAGTGAAGCCTTCGCAGCATTCATTGCGCAACATGACATCAACGACTTTTATCTGATTGGCGGCGATGCGACAGCTTGTGTCAAATCGACCTGCTTTAATTTACGTAAACTGGAGTATGACGTGACGGTGATCACAGACGGCATCACGAGTTACGACAAAAAGAAACTTCCAGAGATGGTCGAATATTACGCAAAAAAGGGCAGTCATATCGTTCAGTTGAATGATTTAATTTCTGTTAATTAACGATGTTGAAGGAGAATTTTAATATGAAAAACATAATCAAAGGACTAATGACTTTGTCCATGGTCTTTGTTCTATTATTGACGAGTTATCCGTCAAACAAAGCCGAGGCAAAAACCAAAAAAGAAACACAACATGACACCTTTAAAAAGTTAAAAATGAATGCCTCGATGACCAGTGTTGCGAAAGTCATTTATGGCAAAAACTATAAAAAACACCTGTGTGACCGCCCGGAAGATGAGGTGAAAGTTAATCTTTTGTGCAGTGGTGAATTGAACGATTCCAACACATACGATAAAAGCGGAAAGCTGAAATATTTGAAGTATGAGTTCTATCTGTACCCAGATACAAAGGTATCGAATGAATCGGACGATCCGGATGAAGTGACGTTCCAAACCGTCCGCATGTTGCTCGTATTTAAATCAAAAGAACACAGTAAGCAGTTAAAACTCGTCGAAAAACATTGGTTTGACTCATCTGCTGTCAATTCCAAACGTGTCTATAATGATCAAAAGATTAAAAAAGGGATGACGAAAAAACAGTTGGATGGCGTGCTGACGGGAACAGGGATTGGGAAATATGAGAGAGTCGCGTATATCGACTATTCAAAAGTCGGAAAGCAAGCCGGTAAAAAACAGCCTGTTTTTCCAAAAGCGTACAAGACGTATTCGTATTCTGTCTTGAACCAGAAAGAGAATGTCCTCTATTACTTCGAAACGAAGTACAGTCGAACGAAAAAAGAGTACGTGGTTTCGTATGTCGATACGTGGACGGAAGACAATAAATGAAAAACGAGAGAACTCCCAAAGATAAGGAGTTCTCTCGTTTTTTTGCCTGTATTCAAATATTCTTTAAAGGGAATGGAATAATCAACGAATTGTTTTTAAAGCGCCAGCCCAAGGGATGACTTGATCAAGCATTTGATTAACGGAATCTGCTTGAACCGGTGCCGCTTTTAACACGGCTCCATTCTCAAAGTCAGTGAACAGCGAGAGGGCAGGGTGGACCCGGACGTCAGCGATCAATAATTCGCCTAAAATACCGCGTAAATGTTCTGCTGCGCGTGCGCCGCCGACTGAACCGTAGGAGACGATACCGGCTGCTTTGTTGTTCCACTCGACACGGAGATAATCGAGGGCATTTTTCAATGAAGCGGCAATCGAGTGGTTGTATTCCTGTGTGATGAACACAAATCCATCTTGAGCGGCAATCGCTTCAGACCATGCAGCTGCACCGGATGCATCGCCGTCCTTTTCGCCGAGCAGCGGCAATTTGTAGTCGGCGATGTCAATGATCGTATAGTTGGCGTCTCCGCGGTTGTCCGCCAGCTCTTTCACCCAGTTCCCGACCTGTGGGCTTAAGCGACCTTCACGTGTTGATCCCAAGATAATTCCGATGTTTAATTTTGTCATGTTCGTTTCCTCCTCTTGTTGTGGTGTTTTCTTCGAACCAAATAAATTCTTGAACATACTCAATTTAATCCCTCCGGATCATAAATATTCTTTTTCGATCTTGCGTGTACTGCGGACGGTATCGATCGGGCGGACCATTTGTTCGATTTGTTGACGTTGCGATTCGAGGAACGGTGGTAACGATAATTTCTCTCCGACTGTTTCATACGGCTCATCACCCAAGAAACCGGGACCATCTGTTGCCCATTCGAACAGGACGCCGCGTGCGACACGTGCATACAACGATTCGAAGAAGAAACGATCGACGTAGCCTGATGTGTTGAATTGTAAGTTGTGCATCCGTTCGATCCATTCATTTAAAGCGGCTGTATCTTCCACCCGGAACGCCACGTGATGGACGGTTCCGAATCCTTGGCGTCCGCTCGGAAGGAGGAGGTTATGTTCGACGACGACCTGTGCTCCGTTACCGCCTTGACCCATTTCAAACAAATGCAGTGATCCTGCTTGATCAATTTCTCGCATCAGCATCGCTTTTTCTAAGACTTCTTTTAACCGGTCAAATTCGGCAATCCGGATGTGGATTGGACCTAAGCCGGTGATGGCGAATTCTAATGGAACCGGACCGTTTTGCCACGGAGTTCCGGAGGCAATGCCTTCGTTATGCTCGTCTGAAATCAGCATATACTGCTGGTCATCGAAATCGACGAACGAGAGGGTCTTCTTACCGAACTGTTCTTTAATGCCACGATGCTTCACATCGTATTTATCAAATCGTTTGATCCAGTAGTGGAGTGCTTCGTCCGTCGGCACGCGGAAAGCGGTTTTAAAGATTTCATTTGTTCCGTGTGTTCCTTTTGGAATGCCCGGGAAGTCGAAGAACGTCATATCGGTACCGGCTGATCCTTTATCGTCAGCGAAGAATAAATGATAGGTCTGAATATCGTCCTGGTTAACAGTTTTCTTGACCAAACGCATGCCTAAGACGTTTGTGAAGAACTCATAGTTTTTCTCGGCACTGCTTGTGATGGCCGTGACGTGGTGGATTCCTTTTAATTCATTCATCTAAATCGCTCCCTTAATCGTTATTATCTCGAATTCGAGATATATAGGTAAAAAAATTTAATTATTTTGGGCTTGGTAGCCTATTTTTTTAGCAGTCTTAATGAACAATTCAATTTCCGCCTGGTCAATCCCTTGGAAAACCTGATTAATGGCTTGTTCATGTTCCGGAAAAATCGTATCCATTAACGTTTGACCTTCTGTGGTGAGTTCCGCAAATGTCACGCGCCGATCCTCCGGACAGGCTTGGCGGACGACGTAGTTCTTTTTTTCGAGCTTATCGATGACATAGGTGATGCTGCCGCTGGTAATCAATACTTTTTTCCCAATCAGCTGAATCGGTTGCCTTCCTTTGTGATACAACAACTCGAGTACGGAAAAATCAGTCGGATTTAGTCCGGACTTCGCAACATCCTGTTTGATGACTTCATGAAGCGCGTCGACTGCGCGAACCATGACTGTCAGTGCTTTTAAGTTCGGATTCGGCTGTTCCATTTCGTTCACCTCTTTTTATCTTCAATTCATATATCTTTAATTCGAGATAAATATACCATCTGTTTTTTATGGCGTCAATTGTTTTGATTGGTTTCTGATTACAGATCTAGACAGCAGGACAAAAAGAGACAGCCCGTTGAGTGCGGACTGCCTTTAAAAGGGATGAATACATCACCAGTTCAGTTTATTTAAAAACGCAAGAATGTCTTGATTGACTGCGTTCATATCTTTTCCTAACGTCATTAAATGTTTTGAATTCGCAAATCCTTTAATCGTTTTTTGATCCGAAGCTACGCTTTCGAAAATCGTTTCGGCACTCGTCTTGTATGAGGGATCATCCAATTCCCCATACAGGACGCAAACAGGAGAGACGATCGAGGTTAAATGGTCCCGCGTCCGGTTAATGAGTTGTTCGAAGTCAGTCAGCGATTCAAAAGGAAGGTGATCCAGTTCAGCCATTTCAGAGGCAATCTGCTGATCCTCTTTTCCTTCGAGTTGTTTATAGCGCTTGGCATAATAAACGATTCGTTTCTTTAGGACGGCTGCTTCCTTATCCATCGGTACGGACAGGGTGACTACCCCGTTGCTCTGCAACTCCTGTGCCGTTTTTAACTAAATTTAGCGAGAATTCTCCCATCTCTAAGCGTCTCAGGGCGAAGCCCAGCATAGGTGGGAGATGAATCGGCCTGTTTTTCAATATTGAGATTGTTTGATAAAATCAGTGTAACGAATCAAAAGGAAAGGTGTGATTGCGTTGCTGAAGGCGTACAAGTTTCGACTCTATCCGACGAAACCCCAACAAGAATATTTCGTGAAGACGTTCGGTTGTGTCCGTTTCGTTTACAATAAGATGCTCGAAGAGCGGATCCGATTGTATGAAGATTCGAAACTGAACCCTAACGCGAAACAGAAGCTCCCAACCCCGGCGAAGTATAAGCCCGAATTCCCTTTCCTCAAAGAAGTCGACAGCCTGTCTCTGTCGAACGCTCAGATGGACTTGAACAAAGCGTATAACAACTTTTTTCGAGATCCGTCTGTCGGGTTTCCGAAGTTCAAATCGAAGCACAACGCCCGTGCCTCTTACACGACAAATAATCTGAAGGGGAGCATACGCATCGAAGATCGTAAGGTGAAGCTTCCTAAAATCGGTTTTGTGAAGTTGAAGCAACATCGTTCGTTCGATGGTGTGATCAAGTCCGCTACGGTCTCGATGACGAAGACCTCAAAATTCTTCATCTCCATTCTTGTCGATCAATCCGAAGAGCAATGGGTTCCCGCTAAGAATAAAGTAGGAATTGATCTTGGTCTGGAACACTTCGCCATCATGACAAACGACGAGTGGACTTCTGAGAAAGTTGAAAATCCTCGTTTCCTTCGAAAGTCCGAAGAGAAGATCAAGAGGGCACAACGTGCCCTGTCCCGCAAAAAAAGGGGGAGTAAGAACCGAGACAAGGCGAGGATCATCCTCGCCAAGAAGCATGAGAAGATTGTAAATCAACGTCAAGATTTTCTTCATAAGCTGTCGAAACGGATGGTTGACGATAACCAAGTCATCGTCGTCGAGACATTGAAGTCCAAGAACATGATGAAGAACCATACGATCGCCAAATCGATCGGAGACGTCAGTTGGTATGAGTTCGTTCGGCAATTGGCATATAAATGCACATTCTACGGACGAACACTGATCAAAGCGGACCAATGGTACGCCTCAACGCAAATCTGTTCTTCTTGTGGAACGAAAGGCGAGAAGAAAACGTTGGATGTGCGCGAGTGGAAATGCCCTTGCGGGGCGCATCATGATCGAGATATCAACGCAAGTATCAACTTGTTGCTGTTAGCAGACTGAGAACCCTTCAGGGTGGGAACCACCCGATGAGCTTGGTCAATAATCGTAGCTCGTAAAAGTACGGTCTTCCCAAGAAGCTCCCACTTCAATTTGCGAAGCAAATAAGTGGTGAGTAGTTCACAGCAAGAACACCACCCAGTGAGAGGCCGACAACTGCTATTTGTTCAAATCCTTTGTCTTGCAACAGCTGATAACCGTCGAGAACATCCTGCGACCAGTCGGCTGGTCCGTAGTTCAGAAGTTCTTCTGCCGGTAAAACGTGTCCACTCAGTGTCGGAGCATAGCAGGAGTAATGATTTTGTTGCAGGTAGCGGCTAAGCTTTTTCATGTCGTTCGGATTGCTGGTGAAAGAGTGTAAAAGCAGAACAGCTCGTTCACCGCCTTCGTAATAAAAGGGCTTCGGGGGTAATAATTTCATGAAAAGAAATGCCTCGTGTCATCTTTTTTCTCGTATTCACTTCAAGTGATTTTCAATCAAGAAATAGACCCTGTTTTTTGTCTCGAACGTTAGAAAATCCATTCCCCGGGCTCTTTCAGAAGCCGGTTCATCCGGAATTTCAGAAAAACCCTTCTCTTTTTGATCAATCCAGTTGCTTTGATCTTGTCTTAGAAGCTCGAATTCAGCTGCAGATTTTTGTGTCTTGATTTCCGCCCACATATCATTCAACAGGTTATCCCATTCTTTGTAATACTGTCCATAAAAACCGGTCTGTAAATCTTGTTCGTACAGCTTTTTTCCTTCAGCAAGTATCTTTTCATCAAGAGCATCTGCTCTTTGCAAGTACTTTGTTTTTTCCGTCGGCTCCATATTACTTTCATCATTTTGTTCTTGTTCTTCTTCTTGAAGTGTAGACTCATTTTCCTCTTGTCGTGCCGCTTCTTCCTCTTTGGCAAGTTGCTCCTCTTTTGCTTGCTGTTTCCTCTTTTCTTTCTCATCTCGAATCGCTTGTTTTTTCATTTCTTCAGAGATGCTGTCCACTCGAATCAATACGCTTTTTGTATCACGTCCGTTTGAGTTTCTCAGCAACGAAATTTTATCATCGTTCTCGAAGTGACCTTCAAACAAAAATTCATTTGATCCGTTTTCTGGATTAATTACATCAAAGATAAACGAATCGTCTTCGGTTTCAGTTATGATGTAATCAGCCGTTCGCGGATCTTCATCACCTGTGCGGATGGTATATCTCTCTTTACTTACTTCAATGTAAGACAGCGTTTTATTTTCGGATACTACTTTCCAGCTGCCAATCATATTATTTTCAGCTGAATCGTTGCAAGCTGCCAAAAGAAGGGCAGTGAGCATCATTCCAAACAAAGAGATTATTTTTTTTAAAGACATAATTGTTTCCTCCATTTAGTACATATAGATTTGTTCGGTCGCTATATTCATTTTTTTATAGAAATTTTTCCATATTTTTTCATTTATTTTGATTTTTAACTTATCGATTTCGAACAATACAGTGTTTTATCGCAAATTCTTAGAAATCAGGGGTGGAGCGGAGCAAAGTCTTTTTGTGAAAAATACAGTAACGGTGGAGCGTAAAGTAAAAGGGGCTTTTGTCTGCAATATTCAAATAGACCGGATTGAACTGAATAACCAATGTGGAGGGGGAGAAAACGTGCAGATTTCTACACGACTTGGCACCGATGAAGCCCGCTATATTATTAATCAAACAAGTAGACTGCATGGATTATCCAATTTAATGTTGAAAATAAAGACTGATATGCATATCAGGAGAGGCGGACAATGGTAAAATATATCGCGAGAGAGCGATTTTTACCGGCCCTGAAGCCGATATACCTGTTGACTGAAGAAACTTTACACAGCCTTTCTCCTTTTATAACGAGCAGGGCGTTTCAAACTCTTAAAAAAAACGAACCAAGTCTCGATTTGCACGTTGGTTCGTCAAACTTATGAAGATATATTCAGGTTCTATTTCTCTACAGAAGTTATCTCATCCACCGACCAACCCCATGTATTTTTCTTTTTATTAAACCTCATTTTTTTTACAAACTTGATTAAATCTTCATCTTCCAACTTATGTTGATCTACCAAGATTGGAGAAATGAAAACATCATTGACAAAAGCAAATGCATTCTCATTATTTTTTTCTATATATCCGACGTCGGATTGAATGAAGTTCGAACGAAAGTCTTCGTCACCTTGTGTAACTTCATGTATCGAATAAAAATTCGGTCTACTGTGATGTTTGAACAGTTTTACCTTAAATATTTCGTCACCTTTCCAATTATGATTCCCTTCAATTGAATCACTGTGGAAGTAACCGCTTCTCACGGATTTGTTGTTCAACAGGAAGTTAAAATTGACAATGCTTTTCTCTTCGTTGACGGAGGTGACAAATATATCGGTAAGCGGGAGTGTTCGATAAAGAATGTCTTTCGCTTTTTGCGCATAATCAGCTAGTTGTTCTCTTGTGTCAACGTTCTCTGTTTCCTTGTACCAATTCTCTTTTTTCCAACCTTCTAGTTTTGGTGAAACGCTCTTCCGGTTTGCTTGTTGAGATTTGATTAACGTATCTAGCTCTCGCTTAGCATGCGAATACATCTCACGTTGTACCAATAACGGGATGATTTTTTCTTGCAGTCCCACAATCATTTCCGGTTTTGTCTTGCAAAGTAAACCTGCACATAGGCAGTTAAACCGATCTTCCTCTTCAACTAGTTCACTTATAAGATTCCATACCCAAAACTCATTACTTTTTGTTCTTCCGAAGGAAGAAATGACGCTCAACGCCTCTTCTTTTCGATTCAATTTTAATAACAATCGTCCTTGGTGATAAGGGAGCCAAACAAACGAAGTATTTGCAGCAATGCTTCTCTCCAAAACAGATAAGAAAGTGGTAACGCGTTGCTCTGTCACAATTTGAATGTCCATTTTTAATATTCTTTTTGAATAATGATTTAATACTGATTCCTTCAAAGGTGGTATTTTTTTTTGATCTCCATCTTCAGTCTGAAAATGAGTTTCTCTCGCATCACTTGAATCGAACCAATCAAATCCGATAGTATCCATAAACTTGAGGTAGTTATAATCATTTAAATGACTCATCATGTCTTTGATAAGTGAACGCATGGCAGAACGTGCATTCGGATCATATCTTGTCTCAATAAAATTAGAGTCATTTCTATAAAATCTTAAAAACTCAGGAAGTACTTTATCGGCGTATGAATCATCTTTTGAGATGACTCTCCGAATAGACCATAATATAGAATCTACCAATGTTCTTTTTATGTCGTTTGCTGGCCATCTATTCAATGTAATGGTCGCATTATCGTTCAATATTCTGAAATTATTAAGATATCGATCAATCTCATTCTCAGAGATTTTCAGAAAATCATACATGATCCACCCAAACGTGATTAAAGTATCATCATCATTTGGATTATTCCTTAAGGTAGGCAAAATTTTTACATATGCCTCTTTAAACTTATTTGCTTTTCTTAGGTGTTTTGCTTCTTCGACCGGATCGGGGTCTAGGTTGCCACCATTTAAGCGAACTTTTTCAGATATGGCTCTTAAATCATCAAAAATCTGTTTAATCTCGCTATCTTCCTTCTTTAGCTTTAACTGCGCGATAAAGTCATTTTGACTAACTCGTCGTTCCGTAAAATCTAATAACAACTTATATTTCACGAAGCGAGTTTTCGTAATTTGATACAAATCATCTTTATAATCTTTTGTCGTATACATTCTATCCCTCCATTACGTTAACGTATATCTTTTTTGAATGAGTTCCACTACCTGTTTATAGAGATCTGCATCTCCATCTAAATAATCGAATGTACTCACCATTCCTTTCCCGTTGTAATATGTTTGGACTTCCACATATTCTTGATGGTTATGGAAGTGTAAAATCAGTTTCCAATCCTGAGCGTCAATCACACGCAATTGAATGTCAGCACGCTGAAGGTATTGACTCAGTTCTTCAAAGATGGGGCTCATGACTCCAAGATCGTTTACCAAATCCTGATCTCCAGAAGCTAAAAGTGAAAGTAACTTCTCATATCCTGCTGCACTCCCTGATTTGAATTTTGGGCTTCGGATCTCTCTCTTCCCTGTGTAGTTAAAGTGCACTTCAACGTCTTCTGAATCTATGTTTAAAGTGACCATTTCCAGATATGGTCTTGAGACGATTGTTTTGACTGCACCTACACCAGACAATCGTTCGTTTATATATGTTCTTAAATGTTCCGCTGGCAGGAGTTGATCGTCTGCAAAGGAAAAAATGTTCTTAGGTTTCTTCTTATAACTTGTAACTTCTGGAGCGTCCGAGAAGTTGATCTTCATGAATGGCGAGATAGGTTTCCAATTGATTAAGTACACCTTGTTCAAAGCTGTCGAGATTCCCGTATAGAGCCATCTGAAATATTCTTTATTCGTCCGTCCTCGATTCTCCTCGTCTGTAATAAAGAACACCTCATTAAATGTATAAACCATGGCTTTATTTACTGTCATAGCCCATCCAAATTTTACCTTCGCTGCGTTTAAAATTTTGAAATATTCAAAGTCGGGATCATTTAACTCTTTTAGGATGCGGTGTCGATATGCTTTTTCAAAGCTAGTTAATTTTCGACTATCTGATGAATCTCGATAAAGTATTTTTCCAGCGCGCTCGATTTTTGCGTATGTTTCAGGTTGTCTAATCATTTCCTCAAACTCAGGACTTTTTGAAAAGGGCGACTTTTCTTGTGCGTTTGCTTCTAGTTTTGCCAAGACCCTGTGGTATGCGATTTGTTCATTTAGCTCAAGCTCATTTTTATCGGCATTTAAAAAATTCTCAAACACAAACGTTTCAATCACGATTCCATTTCTAAGCCTAATAACACAAGGAACAAAGCGTAAGACGATATTTTTGTCGTCCACCATTTCGTTTTTTTCTATCGTTTCTGAATAAGAAATTCGTAATACTTCTCCAAACATGCCGTTATGTACCTGTCTGACTTCTGAAAAGACAAAATGCTCATTTTGAGATACACCACTATCATCATGTGTTTCTTGTTCAGCAAGAGAAGGGGAGTTGAAAATCAGCAAATCTCCCGGTCCAATTTTTGCCCCGTTTTTAAGGAAGTGTTGTTTAATCCACTGATTAATCTTCATCGCTACTTTATTCGTATACACTATTATCTTTTTTTCATGCGGATGTTGAAACGCTGCTTCCATCACTTTTGCCTTATTTTCCACTTCATTTACAGACATCTCGTTATGCGATGATAGGACCAAGCTATTGAATTGATCTTGTTTAATCTGAGATGAAATTTGATTACAAGCCTCAATGATCTCATTTCCGGTTTTATTGTCAGGCAATTCAATGTGAGCTATATCTGAAATAAGATCTCGTTGTTTTAAAAGGGCTTGAAGGTAATTCACTTGTAGTGCGTCTTCCATATCTGATCCAAAACTCAGTTTGTTCACATCACCTACAAAAATAATCTTTGTATCTGGGTGACCTTCTAAATTGACATGATCCAACACATCATTTAATAGGTGACCAGAACCATATTGGATATCATCGGAATGAAGCTTCGAATTTGTGATCAATTGACTGTCATCAATGATGTATAGAATCTTGTCTTGTACAGCAATCTCAGCTCCATTTGAATTGTCTTCTGTGGAGAGGGGACGAGATATTTTCAAAGGAATAACTTTTTTATAATTTTCGTCCCTGTCTTCTGTACGAAAATCAAATATTGAACTGAATAAAGATTCAACCTCTTCTAGGTTCGGATGGCTTTGTAGCATCTTTTGTTTCAACCGATTCGAGTAAGCTAAGACTGGGACATGTGTATAATTTGCATCGAATGCCAAGTCGCGTATATGTGGGATCAACGCCGTCTTTCCACTTTTCGTATTTCCTGTCACAGTCATGATTTTCTGATCAGAACATAAAAAGTCATGTATTTCCTTCATTTGATGCTTTCGATCATTCGAGGTTTGCAGTTTAGGTTCTGATATCACTACGTCTATGGCCTCGTTAAAGTTATACGAATTGGCTTGAAATACGGTTTGAGTAAACACACGTTTAGCCGAATCTGATAAATAGTTCAAATTCCTATGACCCATCACATCAAGAATGTCAACGATTTTATTGAGATAATTGTTTGGATCAGCGATTGAGAACCCTAATTGGAATTGGTGTGGGATTTCACCAATCGTTTCGATCGCATCTTGAAAACATACCATCGTCGAGACTGTACTTTTATCAAACGATTGGATTCGGGACTGTAGCTCTTGAATCAATCGAGCGCGCTGTCTTTGTAACTGAGCGTAAGGATTGGGAGCACTGCCACCTTTAACGGTAACATCTTTATTTAGCACCCATCTGCCATATTTGAAGTTCAAAGGAGAGGGGAGGTTCAACACTCCTCTATAGTTTTTGAAGTCAATTACAATCATTTGATTCTGAGTGAGCAGCAGACAGTCAATTTGTAAACCCTCTTTTGTCACACACTCCGGCATGCCAATCAACATGCCGTGCCAAGATTTTCGCTCAAACAATTCAAAAAGTTCAGCGGAGATTTTTCTGAAAAACTCATTTTCATAGGTCTTGACTGATTTTCCTTTTAAAATTTCTAACACGTTTCTTCCTCCTTTAAGGTGATTTTCGTCGAATTTAAAGCCAAACTGAAGAGGCAACCCTCTCTGTAACATTTATATTCCATCGTTTTACCATGCGTTCACTCATTCAATCTCCTCTAAGTCATGAGATGGTTTTAACAGCAATTTTGAATCCCAACAAATATATATATATTTCTAAAATTTGATGGATAAAAGTAATAAGTGATCCATATAATTCTATCATACTTGAAAATACAGTAAGTATTCGTTGGGAGTTCAGAAGTTTATTTATTTTTATTTATCAAATTAAAGACACTAAAAAAAGCCCCCGAAACAACGGGGACGAAATGTATATCTTGTATGGTTAGTTCACACCGTCTCATCCGTAAACGTTTCACCGGTCCGGCGTACGGTTGCTCCGAGTTCCGCCGCAATCGCGTTGATCGCTTCCGAATCCTCGTTGACCTCACTGATGATGATGACGCCGTAGTGGTCGGGATTGATCTGGTTGAGTGTCCGGTTAAACAAATCAAACGAATCGCGTTCGTTTTTTTCGTCACGGTTCGCCCCGATCAGGTATCCGGCGACGGAACCGACAAGCATGCCGAACGGTCCACCGACAACGCCGACGGCCATCCCAATCAACGAACCTTTAAACGATTGATCCTGTTGCGTGAAGTCGATCGCATCGATGAAGGAGAAGCCGTCCGTCTCATTGCGTTCGGCGAGAACCATCTGTTCCATTTCAATCTCTTTGATCGCTTCGAGGTCCTTGATCATTTCAAATCCGGTTTTTGCTTTTTCCAAATCGTTGAAAATAATCGTCGTGACGACGTGAGTTGCATCATTTTTATATTGTGCCATAATTTCCGCCTCCAGAAAGTTCTGATGTCGTTCTACAATTTACTTGTACCCGTAACAGAACCATTAAAAACTAGAAACGGTGTGCCGTTGTAAGCATATGATTGATATAGTTTCTCAATTAGGTGATAAGTAAAACTTATTGAAGGTCTTTTGTTCTTTCAAATTGTAACGGGGCTCATATTATACTATGATAGAGCTGTACAAGTAAGCGGTATCAGGGGCTTGATGTCGTCAACACTTAAAGGGGGAATCAGCATGAAGCAAACGCAACCAACGCAAGACGTGTTTGGTGCACGCCGTTCGTTTGAAGCAAACGGTAAAAATTACAACTATTACAGCATTGAAAAATTGGAAGAACTCGGTCTGACGGAAGTCAAACGTCTTCCGTATTCAATCCGTGTGCTGCTTGAATCTGTCCTTCGTCAACAAGACGGTCGTTCGATTACACAAGAGCATGTCGAAAACTTGGCGAAATGGGGAACTGCCCAAGTATCGAATGATATCGATGTGCCGTTCAAGCCGTCACGCGTCATCTTACAGGATTTCACAGGCGTTCCGACTGTCGTCGACCTCGCTTCACTCCGTAAAGCGATGCAGGACCTCGGTGGAGATCCATCAGTCATCAACCCGGAAGTTCCTGTTGATCTCGTCGTTGACCACTCGGTTCAAGTCGATTCTTACGGATTTGCCGGCGCACTCGCTGAAAACATGGATCTTGAGTTCGAACGTAACGAAGAGCGTTACAAATTGTTACGCTGGGCCACAACAGCATTCGATAACTACCGTGCTGTACCGCCTGCAACAGGAATCGTCCACCAAGTTAACCTCGAGTACTTGGCATCTGTCGTTCTTGAAAAAGAAACAGCAGACGGTTCGGTTGATGTTTATCCGGATACACTCGTCGGAACAGATTCGCATACAACGATGATCAACGGACTCGGTGTCCTTGGTTGGGGTGTCGGTGGAATTGAAGCGGAAGCAGGAATGCTCGGACAACCGTCATTCTTCCCGGTTCCTGAAGTTATCGGTGTCCGCATCACAGGTGAAATGCACCCTGGAACAACAGCGACAGACGTTGCTCTTCGCGTGACGGAAATGTTGCGTCAGCAAAACGTTGTCGGTAAATTCGTCGAGTTCTTCGGACCGTCACTTCACTTGATGTCATTATCTGACCGCGCGACAATCGCCAACATGGCACCTGAGTACGGCGCAACTTGCGGATTTTTCCCGGTGGATACGGAAACATTGACGTACCTCCGTCTGACAGGCCGTGACGAAGACTTGATCGAAAAAGTCGAGAACTACTCAAAAGCAAACGGCTTGTTCTACACGCCGCAAAACGAAGATCCAACGTTCACGAAGACGGTTGAACTTGATCTGTCGACAATCGTCCCTGCCCTTGCCGGACCAAAACGTCCACAAGACCGGATCGATTTGACGGACGTGCACACGTCATTCCAAAAAGCGTTGACAGCACCACAAGGAAACGCCGGTTTTGGTCTTGCTGAAGAAGAAGCAAGCAAAGTCGCTGTCGTTCAATTTAAAGACGAAGCGGTTGAGATGCGTACGGGAGACCTCGCGATTGCAGCAATCACGAGCTGTACGAACACATCGAACCCGTACGTCATGATCGGTGCCGGACTCGTTGCGAAAAAAGCAATCGATCTTGGACTGACGGTTCCGAAATACGTCAAGACATCACTTGCTCCTGGATCAAAAGTCGTTACGGATTACCTTGAGAAATCAGGTCTTCAACCGTACCTCGATCAACTCGGCTTCAACACAGTCGGTTACGGCTGTACGACATGTATCGGAAACTCAGGTCCGCTTGACCTTGCCGTCGAAAATGCGATCCTTGGATCAGACCTGCTCGTCTCGTCTGTCCTCTCAGGAAACCGGAACTTCGAAGGACGGGTTCACCCGCTCGTCAAAGCCAACTACCTGGCATCACCGCCACTCGTCGTTGCTTATGCGATTGCCGGAACAGTCGACGTCGACATCATGAACGCGTCACTCGGAACAGGCAAAGACGGACAAGAAGTCTTCTTCGCGGACATCTGGCCGTCACGTGACGAGATTCAAACGATCATCAACACCGTCGTCACACCGGAAAGCTTCCGTGCCGAGTACGACTCAGTCTTCACAGGAAACGAACGCTGGAACAACCTGGACGTACCGACAGGCGATCAGTATGACTTCGACGAAGAGTCGACATACATCCAAAACCCGCCGTTCTTCGAGAACCTGGCGAAAGAGGCTGGTCACGTCGAAGCCTTAAACGATCTCCGTGTCTTCGGTAAGTTTGCGGATTCTGTCACGACAGACCACATCTCACCAGCCGGTTCATTCTCGAAAACGACACCAGCCGGACAATACCTCGTCAGCAAAGGTGTCGCACCAAAAGACTTCAACTCATACGGTTCACGCCGTGGTAACCACGAGATCATGATGCGCGGAACATTCGCGAACATCCGGATCCGTAACCAGGTCGCTCCGGGTACAGAAGGCGGCTTCACGACGTACTGGCCGACAGGCGAAACGATGGCGATGTACGACGCTGCGATGAAGTACAAAGAAGATGGCACAGGTCTTGTCATCCTTGCCGGTAAAGATTACGGAATGGGTTCATCACGTGACTGGGCAGCGAAAGGGACAAACCTTCTTGGCGTCAAAGCCGTCATCGCCGAGAGCTTTGAGCGGATTCACCGTTCGAACCTCGTCATGATGGGTGTCCTGCCGCTTCAATACGCAGCCGGCACATCAGCTGAATCGCTTGGCTTAACAGGCGAAGAATCAATCAGTATCGCGATCGACGAGTCGGTTCGTCCGCGTGACGTCGTCGAAGTTACAGCGACAGCTGCAGACGGAAAAGTCACGAAGTTCGAAGCAATCGCTCGTTTTGATTCGGAAGTCGATATCGATTACTACCGTCACGGCGGAATCTTACCGATGGTTCTCCGCGAACGCTTGCAAAACTAAACCGTTTACATTAACGTTTGAGGTGGGGGAAACCCCACCTTTTTTGATGCAGAAAGGGGCGAGACCGTGAACCGATTCAAGAAATGGTTTCAAGCAAAAGAAGAACTCGAGCTGCCGGTTCGCGACGTCACGCTCGATGAAGTCAAACGGGCGACGCACGATTTTGAACTGGCGTTGCCGAAAGGGACGAACCGGACGATTCTGCTCGATGAAGAACAACGGATTGATTTAACGCAACTTGCGCCCTATCTCGGTGCCCGCTCGACGCAGGTCTTCTATATGTCACGGGAAACATTTACGATCATGGAAGCGAAAGATCATTTGACGGTCTATGAAATGGATCATGTTCAGGTCGCGGTCGACCGGTATTTTGACAAAGAACGGAAATTACCCCTCAAACCGTACTCGAAGACGTTCCAGGTCGATTGTGCGAAGCTGTTTGAGCAAGGCTATTTACGGGAGTTGCCCCATCAAACGTATTACCTCGTCGATGAGTCGATGATTGTCTCACTCGAACCAAAAACAGATTAAATCAAGGTGGACTGCCGGATCGACGGGCAGTTCACCTTTTGTGTTTCGTCAAGGAAGAGATCAGAACGATTCGAAACAGAATCAATTGTTCAAAAGTCTGACGTATTTCTTCAGAAATGCGTGAATCTTGGACAAACCCTTTGTATTCTAAGCCTAAAACCGATACCATTAACATGAAACGAGACAAATTTAGGATGGTGTACATGGCATGACGAAACGAACGAGCACATGGATTGCAGTCGCAATCGTGGCAATGGCGATACTCCTTGCCTATAATTTTTACCTTTTGAATAAGACACAGACCGCTAATGAAGATAAAGCTGCTCCGGTCAAACCGTTTTACACGATGTCGCGGATTCAGTACGTCGAAAAGAAACTGTCGACGACGGAAGACGCTCTCGAGACGCGGACATATGAAGTCGTTTTTGATGACAAAGGCCACTTCCGGACAGAAGTCATCGACGGACCATCGAAAGGAACGATGGCGATTTGGGACGGGAAGATGTTCCGCGAATACGATGCCGACGGAAAATTGTTGAATGAGACGAAAGCGTCGAAGAGTGTCAGCGCACCGCGTCCGTTCTTGTCACGCGGCTTTAACGAACAAATCATCAAGTTCATCGAAAATGGTGACTTTGGTCAAGTCGAAGGCGAAGCCGATATCGCCGGAAATGCGGCTGACGTTTACGTCAAAAAAGAGCCGGCAAGCACAGTCCCGAAAGAATGGATCAAACAGTATCCATCGTTCTTCGATAAGGACGACAATGCGGAAGAAGCGACCTACTATGTCGCGTCCGACCGGTCGAAAGTACTTGGAGCCGAGTCACGTAACAATGGAAAACTTTTTTATTCGGTCAAGATGAAAAAAATCGAGACACTGGATACATTCGATCCAAACTGGTTAAAAGCTAAATGAGGACAGACCGACTGGAGTGTCACACCGTGACGACCACAGTCGGTTTTTTCGAGAAGCGGGAGGAATCAAGATAACATGAAGACGTTCTCAAAAGAGGAGATGTTCAAACAAATTACGGCTTGGGAAAACGGGGCGAAGGTCGAAGAAGTTCTCGCCTTACGTTATGCCCAAAGCAGCCGCCTATTACAGGAAACAGAAGCATTAGTCCGGATTTTAGCTTTACTCGTCGAACACCGTTACATCATGACGGGACGGATCGATGCCCTGGCCGAAAGCTGGATGCAGGAAATCCGCCAGCACGACCGGCTGCCGGAACGGCTTGAACAGTTGCTGATCGAACAGCAGCTCCAGAGCAGTTACCAATTGCTCGTCGCCAACACTTTTCCGACGATCCGCGAGACGGACAATGCCAATGCGAAACGGTCAGCGACAAAGGAACTGATCCAACAAGCGGGGCAAATCCTGCACGAGACGGAACAGGTCGTCGAACAGACGGAACGGTTGCGCCGGCTGGATGCTGCGCGCTGGTCGGAATTGTTCGAAGCCGGAAAAGCCTTATTGTTGTCGAGTGCGACGCTTGAGCAGATTGCGACGGAATTTCTCGACAGTCTGCAGGAACGGTTTTATTCGCGTGATGCCTTCCGGGAGATGACGGAACTGAAAGCGACGGCACTGCAAGATTTACGCCGGGTTGTTGCGTTACTTCCGGCAGAAATCAAACAGGTCGAACGGTCGGCGCTCGAGGAACTCGATGCGATGATCGGACTGGAAGACATTAAGTTGCGTGTCCATCAGATGTATCGGTTCTTGAAGTATCAGCAAAAACGGACGTCGGACGGGTACCGCTCGAGCGATCAACCATCCCTCCACATGATCTTCATGGGGAATCCAGGGACCGGTAAAACGACGCTTGCCCGGTTGATGGCGAAAATCTATCACGAACTCGGTCTGCTGGAGCGGCCGGAAGTCGTCGAGACGGACCGCTCGTCGCTCGTCGGAGCGTTTGTCGGTCAAACGGAAGAACAGGTCATGAGTAAAGTCCGGGAAGCGGTCGGAGGTGTCCTGTTCATCGACGAGGCCTACGCCTTAAAACGGGCCGGTCAAAGCGGCAATGATTACGGCCAAGCCGCAATCGATACGCTTGTCGCTGCGATGACGAGCGGCGAATACGCCGGTCGGTTTGCCGTCGTGCTAGCCGGTTATCCGGAAGAAATGCGTGATTTTCTGAAAGCGAATCCCGGTTTGCGGAGCCGTTTCCCGGAATCGAATCATTACCTGCTTGCGGACTATACGGATACGGAACTGCTTGAAATCGGCCGTTCGATTGCGACCGTCAACGATTATGTCCTGACGGAGCAGGCGGAGCGGGCATTGCTGTCCCGGCTCGAACGGGAACGGGTCGACGCGAGTTTCGGGAACGGACGCGCCGTCCGCAATATCGTCCTCGATGCCATCTTCAAAAAAGGGGCGAGTCTCGGGGAAAGTGCCAGTCACGAAGATTTTGCGCTGCTCGAACAAGCGGATTTTGAACTTGTCGCTTCAGACGATAATACGGTCGAAGAACGACTCGAACAGCTTGTCGGATTACAGCCGCTGAAAGCGGAAATTAAACAGATCCAAGCCCTGTTGTCGATGCAGAAGCGCCGCCAGGAAGCCGGATTTAAAGTGTTGCCGGTCGAACTGCATGCGGTCTTCAGCGGCAACAGCGGAACCGGGAAAACGACCGTCGCGGCTTTGTATGCCGATGTCCTCCGCCAGTGTGGTTACTTGAAGCGGGGCCACTTGAAAGTCGTCAGCCGGGCCGATCTTGTCTCGGGCTACGTCGGTCAGACCGCGCAACAAACGCGGGACGTCATCCGTGATGCGCTCGGCGGTGTTTTGTTCATCGATGAAGCCTATGCGCTGAACGGCGGCGCCAACGACTTTGGCAAGGAAGCGATCGATACGCTGGTCGATGAGATGACGAAACATGCCGATAATCTCGTCGTTGTCCTCGCCGGTTACGAACAGCCGATGCAGGCCTTGCTTGCCAGCAATCCCGGACTGAAGTCGCGTTTTAAACGGGAGTTCCATTTCCCGAACTATGCGAAGGAGGAACTGATTGAGATCATCATCAATTATGCCGCCCAGTACGGGTATCAATTGACGGATGAAGCGAAACAGACGCTTGAGCAGATGATTGAAACGGTTCCGAACGGCAATGCCCGTGCCGCGATTACGATTGTCGAACGGGCCATTGCAAAGCAATCCGTCCGATTAATTGACAAACTTAGCTTAACGGGTTCAGAATGGTCCTATCTTGAAAAAGAGGATTTTTAAGGGGGAAGCTTCATGTACACGATTGAAATACCAGTCCGTTACGCCGAAACCGATATGATGGGCATCGTCTATCATTCGAATTATCTCGTTTATTTTGAGATTGCACGGACAGAACTGATCAAGTCACTCGGACTTGACTACAAGGAAATGGAAGAAGCCGGATATGTCTCGCCGGTCACGAATGTGAATCTCGATTACAAACGGTCGTTGACGTACGGTGACGTGGCACATGTGTCCGTCTGGATCGATCATTATGACGGTCTGCGGACGATTTACGGTTATGAAGTCAAAAATGCCGACGGTCAACTGGCGGTCGCAGGAAAAACGTCGCATGTCGTCGTCAAAAAAGAGAACTTCCGTCCGATCCGTCTGCCGAAAGTCTTTCCGAACTGGCACGCGATTTACGAACAAATGCGTACCGATGATGCTGCACTCATCTCAAATTAAGCCTCCGCCCTCAGCAGGATTTCTTGCGTGAGGGCTTTTCTAATCAGTCGATTAGAGGTAACATAGAATAGCACCAAGGAAGCGGGGAATTAAAATGAAAAAAATCGTAGCAGTCAGTACATTGGCGCTCCTCCTTGCAGGATGTAACCCTGGGGATCAGGAAGCGGAAGACAACTCAAAAACCGAACAGGCGAATAAAAGCGCAGACGAAAAGGCCACTTCAGATTCTGAAAAAAGTGATGCCGAAGTAGCGAAAGAAAAAGAAGCAAAAGAAGCGGCAGAAGCGAAAAAAGAAGCCGACGCGAAAGCGGAAGCTGAGAAAAAAGCAGAAGAACAGGCAGCGGCCGATCAAAAAACAGCTGAAGAGAAAGCGGCCGAAGAGAAAGCAGCTGAAGAGAAAACGACGGAAGAGAAGTCATCGGACGAATCTTCGACAGAAGACAAATCGGCCGATAAAAAAGACGACGGGAAAACCGATTCCGCTCAGGATCCGGAACCGGCCAAACCGTCGAAACCGGAGTCCGAAACACCGGACGTCGATAAATCGGATACAAAAGCCGATCTGTCACTGGGTGAGTTAGTCGTCGTCAACAAAAAGTACAGCTTGCCGATTGATTACAAACCGTCGGATTTAGTCGTGCCAAACGTCAGCTTCTCGTATTCAGGCGTTCTCGAACAAAGTTACATGCGGGCACCGGCAGCGAAGCAAATGGAAAAAATGTTTGCCGATGCGAAAGCCGATGGTGTGACACTGAACGCTGTCAGCGGATTCCGTTCAGGTTCACGTCAGACGGTTCTCTACAACAACTACGTCGCCCGTGACGGAAAAGCGGCAGCCGATCAATATTCGGCCCGTCCTGGTCACAGTGAGCACCAGACCGGACTTGTGTTTGATATCTCGGCACCGAGCGTCGGGAATGGATTGACGGCAGAACTCGGAGATACAAAAGAAGGAAAATGGATTGCGAACAACGCAGCGAAGTATGGATTCATCGTCCGGTACGACCGTGGGTTCCAGTCGCGGACTGGGTACACGTATGAGCCATGGCACATCCGGTATGTTGGTGTCGGTCCAGCCACACAAATTAAAAATAATGGGCAGACTCTCGAAGAATATATGAAGGTCGGTCACTAATACGTTGGAGGTTGACCATGATTGAAATCATCGGGATTTTAATTTTAGGCTATTTACTCGGCTCGATTCCGTTTGCTCTGCTTGTCGGAAAATGGGGACACGGCATTGATATTCGGCAGCACGGCAGCGGGAATCTCGGGACGACGAACACGTTCCGGGTCCTAGGAAAAAAAGCGGGGATCATCGTCTTGATTGGTGATCTCGGCAAAGGGGCAGTCGCCAGTCTTGTGCCGATTCTGCTTGCTTCCGAACTGCATCCGCTGTTTGCGGGTCTAGCGGCCGTCGTCGGACACATTTATCCGGTCTTTGCCAGGTTCAAAGGCGGAAAGGCCGTCGCGACGTCCGGCGGGATGCTGCTCGTGACGAGCCCGATTCTGTTCCTGGTGCTGTTGATTTCCTTTTTGACGACGTTACGACTGAGCCGGATGGTTTCACTCAGCTCAATCGTCTCAGCAAGCATCGGTATCGTGGCTGCCATCACGATCGGTATCGTCGAGCAGGACTGGATCGTCCCGACGTTCTTTACGATTCTTGCGCTGTTCGTCATCTTTAAACACCGTGAAAATATCAGCCGGATCCGTCAAGGGACGGAATCAAAGATTGGTATGTTTGCGAAAGATAAAAAAGACACCGATTGATTTCAACCGGATGCTGTTGTTCTTCTGTAAAGGAAGGACAGGAGGATCCGTTTTTTTTTGTGAATATCTTGTTAATCTGAAAAATAAACGAATTCAACAACATTTCATAGGAATTACACGTTTTTTTACACCGGATTTACAAGACCTTTACAGACGTTCGCTACACTAGAAGTAGTACTTGTCTGTGAAGGGAGTAGTTCATGTGTCGTTATTAGGAGAGGAACGAAAATCACAAATCATGCAATGGCTCGAAGAAGAAGGAAAAGTCATGACGAAGGATTTGATTGACCGTCTGGATGTCTCCGGGGAGACTGTCCGGCGTTATCTCGAGGAACTCGAGCGGGAACGACAACTGAAGCGGGTTTACGGGGGAGCAATCTACCAAGGCGGCAAACAAGAATCGCCGATTTCAAGACGGACCGATCAATTGTCCCGTCGGTTGGCGCGTTATGCGAAAGGTTGGCTGGCGGACTACTCCTGCATCTTTTTAGGCAAAGGGGAGCCGGTCGAACATCTGTTACCGTACTTGAGCGGCAGCGCAACGATTGTCACGAACTCGTTGTCGATTGCCAGTCATCTCGAACAGTGCCGGGAAACGGGACCGTTCCACGGCGAAATACGATTACTCGGCGGAACCGTCGATTCATATGGACAGACGGTTGGGGTCGAAGTCTTGCAGGCGCTTGATGCCTATGCGTTTGATGCGTCTTTTTTGACGTTCGACGGAGCCGAGATCGAGCGGGGATTCGTCAGTGATGACATCGAGTCGTCGTTGATTCAAAAAGCCATCATCGGTCGGACAAAGGATGTCTATGCCTTTTTGGCGTGTGACGAATTCGAGGGCAACCGGAAATATAAGGTCGCGGAATTCCGCCGCGCTAAAATCGTTCTCAGTCCCTCGACCTATCCGCCGTCTTGGGAGATGAAGCTGTTTAATGAACGGGTGAATTGGACCGTCGTCTCATGATACACTAGGGCGGGAGGGATGTATCATGTTAGAAATCATTGCAGCAACAGTAGAAGAAGCAACAGCCGCCGAGCGGGCGGGAGCCGACCGGCTGGAACTCGTCTCGGCCTTATCAGAAGGCGGATTGACGCCGAGTTACGGATTGATCCGGCAGGTCTTGTCTTCGGTCGAGATTCCGGTCCACGTCCTCGTGCGACCGCACAGTAAATCGTTTGTCTATTCGAAAGCCGATCAGGAAACGATCATCACGGACATTGATTTGATTCGGGAACTCGGAGCAGCGGGCATCGTCGTCGGATCCTTGACACCGGACGGTCGTGTCGATGAAGGATTCCTCGGACGGATTATTAAACATAAAGGCGACTTGTCGCTAACGTTCCACAGGGCGATCGACAGCAGTCGGGACATCCTGGAAGCTGCGGAAGTCCTGGCTGATTTTCCGGAAGTCGACCGGATTTTGACGTCCGGGGCACAACCGACGGCACTGGAAGGTCAAGCTGTCATCGCCGAACTAATCGAACAGCACCCTGACCTGATTGTCTTGCCGGGTTCCGGTATCACAGTCGAGCGGGCGGAAGAATTACTTAATGCAACGAACGCAACCGAGTTACATGTCGGATCCGCTGTCCTCGTCGACGGTCAAGTCGATCCGGAGAAGGTCAAAGCGTTAAAACAATTGCTGGCACGTTAATCAAAGTTATTCGTTGGCGTAACAGTTAACCTTATGAGAAAAGAGGGCAGATTTGAATCTGTTCCTCTTTTTTTATTTTGAAGAAACCACTTCATTCACGAGACTCCTACAGGAAAAAGCGCAATTTCCATTGCGCTGTCAGAGACAAACAAGACCCGCTTCCCTGACCATAATGGCAGGGAAACTGGCTTGTGTCTCGTCTGAGGAAAGCGAGTGAAGAAAAAGTGGTTTCGGTTGCGTCGCTTTTTAAAGAAGAGAATTAAATCCAATTATTACAGCTGTCCAAAAATCGTCACATCTTCAGACTTGTGAGGGGATGATTGCTATTTTTTCAAAGCAGACTACGGTACACTAAAACAGGAATGTTGAAAGATAAAGGAGTTCATTATGACAAATTTACAGTACAAACAGGCAGCACTTGCGACGTTAAAAGGGAAGTGGCTGACAGCGCTCAGCATCTCGATCATCTATTTCGTCATCTTTGCGCTGGCTGCCAGCCGGATGTCGTTTGACCAGGATAATCTCGACAGTATGTTACGGTTCGTCGCCTTGAACATCGTCGTGACGATTGTGCTGTCACCCGTCACGCTTGGACGGACAATTGCCTACTTACGATTCGTCCGCGGAGAATCAGCCGGTATCGGGACGTTATTTGAAGGGTTTGCGTCGATCCGTTTCTACCTGAAGACGATGGCAGCCTATACACTGGTAACGTTACTCGTTTACATCGGTTCTTTTTTGATCCTCCCGGCAATCTACTTTTACCTGATGTACCGATTGGTGCCGTTTTTATTGGTCGACCGACCGGATCTGTCGTTTATCCAGGTCCTTGGTGAAAGCCGCCGGATGATGCATGGACATAAATGGCGCCTTGCGAAACTTTATCTCAGTTTCATCCTCTGGGGGATTCTTGCGCTGCTCAGTACCGTCGGAGTTGTTTTGCTGACACCGTATTTTGATACGACGATGGCGCACTTCTATGAACAATTAAAAAAAGAACAACAGACAGCAACGCGTTCAGCATAAAAAAACGAGTCTGACTTCCCTCCTGTGCGGAAGCGTCAGACTCGTTTTTGTCGTACTTTTAATGCGACGGTGTTTTCTCTTTTAACAACAGGTAGAGAGCCTGTGTACCGGATTCGGCATGACCGGATGCTGCCAGCTCGTCGTATAAATCTTTGACGAGTGCAAGTCCCGGTGTCGCAATCCCCATTTCCTCGGCCCGTTCGAGTGCCAGGTTCATGTCTTTGATGAAATGTTTGACGAAGAAGCCTGGTGAATAGTTTTCCGCGATGACACGCGGAATCAGGTTTTCAAGAGACCAGCTGCCGGCAGAGCCGCTTTTGATCGTCTCGACGAACTGTGTCGGATCGATTCCCGATTTCGTGACGAACAGCAACATCTCGGCTGTCCCGATCATCGATCCGGCAATCGCAATCTGATTGGCGAGTTTGGCCGATTGTCCTTGTCCCGGACCTCCGAAGCGGGCGATGGATTTCCCCATCGCATCAAATATCGGTTTGACCGTATTGAATGCGTCTTCGTCACCGCCTGCGAGAATCGCAAGCGTCCCGTTTTTCGCTCCGAGATCGCCGCCCGTGACCGGTGCATCAAGAGCAGTGATGCCGTTTTGAGCAGCCTGCTCGGCAATCCGGATCGCGAGCGCCGGACTCGATGTCGTCATGTCGATGACGATTGTCCCCGGTTGAGCGGAGGCTAAAATCCCGTCGTCCGCCAAGTAAATCTGTTCGACGTCCTGCGGATAGCCGACGATCGAGATGACGACGTCGGCATCCGAGACAGCTTCCTGAATCGTATCGACGATGATGGCCCCGTCCTGTTCGAGCGGCAAGCCTTTTTCTTTCGTCCGGTTGTAGCCTTTGACGGAAAAACCGGCTTTTAACAAGTTGCGGACCATGCCTTGTCCCATGACGCCGAGTCCGATGAAACCAATTGTTTTTGTCATGTATTACTCCCCCTGGTCGTTTCGGTTTGACCGATGAATTGTTGCGTTACGAGTTTATTATACAAAACATTTGTCTCAACGAGGGTATCATGTGTCCCGATGCCGGAAACACGTCCCTGTTCGAGGACGACGATTTGATCGGCGTGACGGACCGTCGCTAAGCGATGGGCAATGACGAATGTCGTCCGTCCTTCCATCAGGCGTTCGAGCGCTTCCTGGACGACCCGTTCCGATTCCGAGTCAAGGCTCGAAGTTGCTTCGTCGAGCAATAACAATTCCGGATCCCGCAGGAGGGCGCGGGCAATCGCAATCCGTTGCCGTTGACCGCCGGACAGTTTAACACCGCGTTCGCCGATTTCCGTGTCATATCCGAGCGTAAATGAAGAAATGAATTCATCGGCATTCGCCATCTCGGCGGCGTCGCGGATTTGTTGTTCCGTGACATCTTGCGTCAAGCCGTATAACAGATTGTCGCGGATTGTTCCCGACAAGACGGGTGAGTCCTGGGCGACATAACCGATCGCATTACGCCAGCTGGCCAGTTCAAACTGATCAATTGCATGCGGACCGAGCTCGATTTGACCGTTCGTCGGCAGATAAAAGCGTTCGAGCAGAGCGAACAAGGTCGATTTACCGGAGCCGCTCGGACCGACGATTGCCGTGGTTTGACCACGCGGCAGGGAGAAGGTGACGTCGTGCAACAGTGTCGTGTCGTCATAGCCGAACGACAAATGATTAAAGTGAACGGCTGCGAACGGACGCTTAACCTGTCGGGTACCGTCCTGTTCCGGTCGTTCTTCGAGCAGTTCCGAAATCCGTTCCGTTGCCCCGCGCGCTTTTTGTAATTTCGAGACGAACTCGGTCATCGTCACGAGCGGCGTCATGATTTGAAACAGATATAACGAAAAGGCGACGAGTTCACCCGCCGTAATCTGATTCGTCGAGACGCGGTAAGCACCGAAACTGATGATGACGATTAACATCGAGGTCAGGGCGACGTTGAAAACGGGCAGTAAGATTGCCTGAATCTTCCCTTCTTTGACACCGAAGCCAAACAGATGTTCAATCCGCGTTTTTCCGCGTTCCATTTCATAGGTTTCTGTCGCCTGTGATTTGACCAAGCGGACTTCACCGAGCATCTCTGCAAAAAATCCCGATAAGCCGGCGAGCTCTTTTTGCGTCTCCCGTGAAATCTGATGCAGTTTCCGAACGAGCGGAATGATGATCAATAATGTCAACGGGACGGCGATGACCATGACGAGCGTCATTTGCCAGTCGAGGAAAAATAAAATCGTAATCGCACCGACAATCGAGACGATTGAGGTCAACAGACGAACGAGTTGCTCCGATAATAATTGTTGTAAGGTCGTCGCATCGTTGTTGAGACGTGAGACGAGTTCGCCTGACTTCGTTTCGTCATAGAACGGAATGGGTAAAGCTAGCAAGTGTTTCCACAACATCGTCCGCAAGTTGGCGACGATCCGTTGCCCGGCGACTTGCAGCCAGTAGATGGAAAAAGCATTGCTGATCATCTGGACGATGAAGACCGTGATGAAGAGGGCGACCAAGCCCGGTGTGACCTGATCGATGGAGAAGTTGTCGATCAGGGATTTCAAAAACCAGGGAATCATCAAAGCAGCGAGTGCCTGAATGATTGAAACCGTCACGGCAGCTGACAGCAGTCCGACCGGTGGTTCGCTTTTCTTCAGTAAGGATAAAAATGAGGTAAATGTTGCAGGTTTCAATTCGGCACATCCTTTCCTTTCTATTGTCGGTTCTATGGCAGTTACGGTCAACTTCGAGTGCTGGACTTGACAGTGATTCCGGTCGTCACGGACACTTAATGAAAGCGAAGTAACAGAAGGAGTGACGTGACATGAAAATATGGATCGATGCAGACGGCTGTCCGGTCGTCGATTTGACGATTCGATTGAGCAAAGGATACGAGGTTTTTTTAGTCTGTGATACAGCACATCAGTTTAACCGGGAAGGGGCGACGACGATTACGATTGGTCAAGGAGCGGACGCCGTCGACTTTGCCATCGTCAACCGGATGGCGCCGGGAGACATCGTCGTAACCCAGGATTACGGTCTGGCTGCCCTCGCCCTCGCACGCAATGGACGAGCCGTTGATCAGAATGGTCGGATTTTTACAAACGAAAACATAGATTTTCTTCTACATACACGACATGTCGGTCAAGAAATCCGGCGGGCAGGTGGACGGACGAAGGGACCCAAAAAACGGACGCGGCAGGAAGATGTTGCATTCGAACAGGCATTTAAACGTTTATTAGCGGAAACGACCGCGCGTTCTTAAGTCAAATACGAGACGAAAAATTAAAATCTCGTGTTATAATTTTAAACATGAATGCATGAATCGGAAGGAGGAAGCCCATTGAAAAAAATCGTACGATATCGTCCGGAAAAGAAGACGAGACCGTATCGTCTGAAGACCAGTCCATTTCCCGTCAAGACGTTACAGACGACCGACCGTCAACGGATCGGTCAACTGACACAGGACTTGGCGGAAGTGGAACATAAATTGAAACACCGCAACGAAATCATGGAAGCATTGGCAACCCAAAGCGTCGAGTCAGCGTGTGAGACATTACTCGTTAAGTTGCTGAAACTCATCAATCTTGAGGCGGGGGCCATCCTGTTATATCGCCGTGAACAATTGAGTCACCTTGTGACGCAAGGGGTGGAAGACATTGAATTGATCGAAAAAGATTTGGATCAATATTCTGTGTTACGCCGTGCTTTTGTCATGCGAAAATCGGTTCAGCTCCCTCTAGCAGAGATGATGTATGAATCGGCGATTCCTGTCCAGTCACCAAGCAATGGCGGTGTCGTCGGTGTCATCTATCTCAAACATCCATTCGAGCAGTTCAACTTGGAACAGGTCGGGGATATTTTGGATTTGTCACGCAAACTCGGAATGACGCTGGAACGTCACCTGTTGTTCCATCAAATGGAGCATGAAAAAATCAAAACGTACCAATTACTCGATTCGATTCGGGAAGCGGTCTTATATATCGAAAGCAGCGGGGAACAGATTTATGCCAATCAGGCATTGTTGAACATGTTCCCGCCAAAGCTCGTCAGTCAATCTCAAGGCTTCCGCCATGCGTACGAACGGGCGACTTCCTTATTCGAACACGTCGATCAGCCCGATGCGCTGCATGACTATATCGGTCAATTAATGAACGGGGAGATTCCCGGAGAGACGATTGAACTATCGGCTTTTCGTGGGAATCTGTTGCTGAGTGCCTATGCCGAACGAATCGCCATCGCCAATGTCGAGTGGGGAATGATGCTCGTCTTGCGGGATGTCACGAAAGAAAAAGAACTGGATTTGAAACAGTCGGAGTTCGTCTCGATTGTTTCGCATGAATTAAGAACACCGCTCTCGTCGATTATGGGCTTTACGGAACTGTTGATGCGTCGTTCACTCGATGGTCCGCGTCAAAAAAAATACCTCGAGACGATCCATTCCGAGACCGTTCGTCTGGCAGAGCTGATTGATGATATTTTAGAAATCCAAAAAGGTGAGGATGTCTCACAAGGCATCGTCAAAAAACGGTTGGACCTTAAACGATTGGTATATGAGATGCGACCGATGTTCGAGCTTGCGAGCAGTAAACACCGGATTCGGGTCCTGTTTGAAGCGGGCGATTATCAGATGACGGCGAGCGAAGAGAAGATGAAACAGCTCTTCACGAACTTGATCATGAATGCTATCAAATATTCACCGGACGGAGGAACGATTCAAGTCCGGGGTCACATGAAGGGATCACAGATGGTCTTGACGATTGAAGATGAAGGAATCGGAATTCCGGAAAAAGCACTCCCGTTTGTATTTGATAAATTTTACCGGGCTGATAACTCGGACACGCGGAAAATTGGCGGAACCGGTCTTGGTTTAGCGATTTGCCGGATGATTGTCATGGATCACGGCGGGTCGATTGCCGTGCAGTCAGAAGAAGGAAAAGGCAGTACGTTTACGCTTCAATTTTCGACTGAAATGACAGAGGACTAACGAAGAAAGGAGGGACGGACCGTGGATAACTCGCAGATGCGATATGAAGCCTTACACCCGCTTGTCGAAGATATCTTAAATCAATTGAGTGAAAAAATCGGCGTCAATACACTGTTTTTCGCATTAAATGACTCAAACAGTAACTTTATCGTCAAGGCGATCAATCAGGGAAAGGAACTGATTGAAGAGGGAACGACACACATCTTCCAACATGTCCTCTGTAAACTCGTCATCGATGAAACAGACGGTAAGATTCAAATCAATGAATTATTGGCGAATCCGATGACAAGTCATCATCCGGTCACCCAAACACTGGGAAACGGCAGTTTTCTTGGTGTCGCGATTAAAAATGCCAACAACGAAAAAATCGGGACGTTGTGTGCTTTTGATGATCAACCGTACGAATTCAGTAAAAGCGAATTAGAGATGATTGAAAATTACGCGAACATCATCAGTAAATCAATCAGCGTCGAGACCTATGTGATCAAAGATGCATTGACAGATGTCTATAACGAACGATACATGAACCGATTGATTTCGAGTGTCTTGAGCCAGCCGACCTTTTTGATGGTCCTCAATCTCGATAACTTTCATGCGATCAATGCGAAGTACGGATACCGGATTGGAAATCAGGTGCTTCAGGAAATTGCGTCACGCTTAAAATATGTCTCGATTCCGGAACACGTCGTCGGACGGATGGAGGGGAACGAGTTCATTGTTCTTGCCCCTCTGGAACAAGCGGATTTTACGGATCAAGGCCGGACATTCGCTGAATCCATCATTCAGGCGATTGAGGAGCCGATTAAAAATCTTGCGGACGAACCGATTCGTTTGACGGCTTCGTCAGGTGTCAGTCTGTTAACGGGCGACCACATGAACCGCCAGACACAGGTCTATGCAGCAGAAGCCCTGATGCAACAGGTCAAACTGGACGGAAAAGCGGGTATTTCATTTGTCGATCAGCAACGCGAGGTCGAACAACATCCGTTTAACCGTGTATTGGAACAGGAATTGGAGCAAGCGTTAGAGCGCGGGCAGTTCGAATTGTATTACCAACGGATTTTTAACGCCAAACTGGGCCAGACGGTTGCCGTCGAAGCACTGCTTCGCTGGAATCATCCGGTACTCGGATTCGTCAGCCCGGCCGATTTCATTCCGATTGCGGAACGGACAGGGAAGTTTAGTCAAATCGGTCACTTTACGATTGCCCAGGCGATCTCGGACAGTCTCCGGCTGGAGACAGAATTGGGGCGTCCCGTGATAATTTCGATTAATCTCTCCGCCAGTCAATTCAAATCGGATGCGATGCTTGCCGATCTGTTAGAGTTCGCAAACGGTGCGTCGTTCAAGAAAGAGCGGATTGTGCTTGAAATCCGGGAAGAAGTTTTGCAAATCGGGAAACGGAAAGTCATCGAACGTCTGGAAATGTTACGCCGGGCAGGTTATCGTCTGAGTGTCGATCATTTCGGGAGTCATTATGCTTCACTCAATTCCTTACTCCGTTTACCGGTCCAATCGGTTAAGCTGGATCCGATCTTTACACGGCGTCTCGTTCAAAACCAGCTCGAACAGTCGATGGTCCAGTCCGTGTATTCGTTGACACAGGCACTTGGAATTTCGCTTGTCATTCAGGAAGTCGAAACAAGTGCTCAGTTCCAGCACATCGTTGCGGTGGGAAATCCACTGTATGTACAAGGACATTATCTGCATCATCCGCAACCAATCACGAACTTGATTGCCGATTTTGCAAAGATCACGCATACCCAGGATGTTTAACCGTCTCTCGTAAGGGAATACTTTAATCATCATGATTCAAGGGGGATGTTACTATGTCAGAGCAACACGAAAAAGAAACGGATCCGATTACATCGGGCAATCGTATGACGAACGACGATATCGCAGGTCGTGATCAATCCGATACAGCAGCACAAAATGAGTCGGATTCAAAATCCGAGCACCACGAAAAAGAGCCGCAGTCCGACAATCAAGACAAGAAGTCAGCGGATTCGGAATCAACAGATCAACCGGATTCTGAACCATCATCTGACGAAGCACCTGATTTGTCTCACGAAGCTGATGAAGACGGCGATGTGACACCGTCTGATGCAGACGATCAACAAAAATAATCGGGCACTTGTGCCGGCTTTTATACAAATGGGTCTGACTTAAAAGTCACTCTCTACAAAGATCAGGGTGGCGGAATGATAATCTGCCACCCTGATCTCGTAAAAAAAGAATCACTCGCTTCACGCAAGTCCTACAGGAAAAAGCGCATTTTTGCGCTGTCAGAGACAAACAAGACCAGATTTCCTGCCTAAATGAGGCAGGGAAACTGGATTGTGTCTCGCCTGAGGAAAGGGCGTGAAAGAACGAGTGATTCTTTTTTGAGTCCGCCCCATTTTGTTTTTTTAGAAAATCTTATACGGAAACAGGCAGTGGATGAGCGAGTTCAATCGCCACCGCCGCCGCCACCATCGCCACCGTCAAATCCGCCGTCCGCCATTCCGCCGTCTGTCGCATGGGACGTATCCGTCAAGTCGACCGGGAACAGGAAAACGGGGATGAAATCAGTCGAATTCGTCCAGTCAGCCGGGCTGTACGGAGTAAACAATTGGTGCAACGTCGGATGATCCGCAAGATAGAGCCGGACCGCCGTCAGGAAAATTAAATCCTTCCGGTATTTGAAGTGGGGGTTTTGCCGCAAACGGTCTGATATCTGTTCAAGTGCCGCGCGATGTACTTCCGGTTGACCGAGTAGCGCAAGCAACGCATGAAACGACAGTGGAATCCCGTGTTTGCGGTAAGCGTTCCGGGACTGGACGAGCTGATTAAGATAAAGGTGGTGGTCCTCGTCCGGTAATAAGGCAAATAAGAGTGCCGTGACATACGTTTGCTGAGACCGCCCGAATCGCTTTTTCAACATGTCATACAGCGCTTCGATCTGATCATGGATTGTTGATAACTCGCCCCGGTGTAAACTGTTTAAAAACAGAAACGAGATCAGCAGGGGCGAGACGATGAACCGGTGTGAGGTTTTGCAAAGGCGGTATAACGAGACGGTCCGCTCAAGTTGGACATCCGTCGGCTGTAAACGGCTGATCAATAAAGCGGTCGAATAAGCATTGAGCGGATGGACGAGCCGGTGTGTTGCAAAAAAACTATAAATCGACATCATCGGGGCAATCCGTTCAGCCGGTTCTGCATCATAAGCCTGAATTTTTGAAGCAAGCAACAACGCTTGTGTCTGATGGGAGCGGAGATGCTCTTCCAAAAACCGAGCCGTCTTCTCCAACTCCGGAAAAGGTGCGGGATGTCGGCCGACGACAGCATCAAAAGCAAGTTCGATTAAAACACCATCCTGGTAAGTGACGAAATAATGTCCTGTTTCATCTAAACGTTGTAAAAAACGTTGTTCGAGTTCCATCTCCTGCACCTCATCCTTTTTTCCCTATTTTACCATGACACATAAAAGAAAGACGGTTACTTTTCTAATCGGTCAATCAATCGTTCAGCTGCCCGGCGGTACAAGTTGCTCATATGGGCGAGCGATAAAATCAGTTGTAACTGTTCGAGATGATCCAAGTCATCCGTCGGAGGCTGCTGCTCCTCGAACAAGGTCTGATTGACCGCTGTCGCATCGAGATACGTTTGATAAAAGTCTTCCAAATCAATTGTTTGTTCCGTAACACCGGTATTCAAGTCCGTCAAAATCGTTTTGATGTCATTGATTGAAAACGTTCCTTTCAGTTGATAAATCAGGCTGATCAGGATCAAATGATTTTTTGTATACTTTTTGTTTGTGACCGGGAAAAACAGTTTTTTCTTGGCATAATTGTTAATCATCGTTTTCGTTAAGATGGTTTCGCCTTCCGTCCGCGTCGTCTCCTGAAAGGTCCGTTCGAACAACTGGATGACCTGATCCATGTAGAGGTCGATGTTCGGGATATCCGTTAATTCCAACTGGCGGTCGAACGATGGTGTCGGTTGATCTGGCTGTGTCATGAAAATACCTCCAAAAAAAATAGTGCGGAATGGCTTCCTATTTCTCTAGTGTATGATAGAATGTTCATATAACGCCATGTAGTATTAAAAACTACATAACAACGGAGGGAAATTATGAAAACGTATATGAGAGAACCCATCAATGGTCTGACACATCTGGGTGGAGCTGTTTTGGCTTTCGTCGGACTGCTCGCACTGGTCATCAAAGCAGCACTGGAGCGGGGAGCCGGACTAGCGATTGTCGCGGCAATTATCTTTGGTGTCAGCATGATTGCCTTATATGCTGTCTCGGCGACGTATCATATGGTACTGGCCAGTGACCGGGCGATTGCGACGTGGAGACGTCTCGATCATTCGATGATTTATCTGCTGATTGCCGGGTCCTACGCCCCGTTTTGCCTGATCAGTCTGAACGGACCGACCGGTTGGGTCCTGTTCAGCATCGTCATGCTGATTGCTGTCTTTGGGATCACCTTTAAGCTCGTCTGGTTCAACAGTCCGCGCTGGTTGTCGACGACGCTTTACATCGGAATGGGATGGATCATGGTCTTTGCGATCACACCGCTCGCAGCAGTCCTGTCGCCGGTCGGAATCGGTCTATTGTTCCTCGGTGGAATTTTCTACACGATCGGCGGTATCATCTATGGATTAAAGCCGCGTGCTCTTTCGTTCAAGCACCTCGGTTTTCACGAGATTTTCCATGTGTTCGTCCTGCTCGGCAGCTTGGCACATTTCCTCTGTGTCTACTTCTTTGTCATTTAATGAGTGTAACCAAACATCCTTTCTTTAGCGGAAGGATGTTTTTTGTTAGCAAAGTATTTCATTGGCAGGTTTCCCGGGAAGGGAAGCCGAAGGAAACGAAAGGACAGGATTAATTAAAGGAGGAAAAGTGATGTCGATTACGCAATCCCGCTGGCAGCTTGAAAAACTGTATTCGACTGAGGACGTGAAACAGACGATTGACAGGTTACGACAGGAACTGGATCAGCTTCAAACCGGCCAACCTCCGGTGTCTTTTTATTTGCCGCATCTTGAGCGAATCAAAAGCCACGTTGAAGAACTGAGTGATTTTGTGTATTGCCTGTACGCGGAAGATGTTTCGCGTCATGAAGTGGGAAGGCTGCTTGAGCAGACCGAGACGCTGCAAGCAAGTCTCCGGACAAGTGAAACGGTCTTTGAGGAACGGTTATCGAAGCTGTCTGAAGCAGAGTGGACAATTCTCCAATCTGAAACGCCGTCTTATTATCTGACAGAACGCCGTGCCATCATGGAACGGCGTCTATCGGCTGAGCAGGAACAAATGATTCAAGCACTGGCAATCGACGGTTTTTCCGGATGGGAACAGTTGTATGAACAGCGTTTGACCGGTTTACGGATTCCGCTTGATGAAGAAAAGGTCACAATCGGACACGCCCTGCATCAGGTTTTTCATGGGGCAACACGCAATTACCGGCAAGCGGCAGCGACAGCTTTCGCAAAGACGTGTGCTGCTGAACGAGAAGACTTTGCGATGATTTTGAACCGGATAGCCGGTTTTCGATTGCAAGTTTACACAAAACGCGGATGGGAGGATCCGTTAACGGAACTGTGTGAACAAAACCGGATGCAACGGACGACAATTGAAGCGATGCTTGCAGCGATAGATCAAAATCGTTCGCTGTTCCAGTCCTATTACGAACGGAAATTGCGTCTGGCACATGTCACGGAACCGGCATGGCATGATTTAGAGGCGAATACCTTTACCTCGCACGATCATGTTTCCTATGACGAGGCGCAATCGATCATTCTGCATCAATTTGACCGGTTGCATCCGCGATTAGCAGTCTTTACGAAAGAAGTATTTGAAAAAGGCTGGATTGATGCGGAAAACCGGCCGTCTAAAGCAGAAGGCGGCTTCTGTGCCTCGTTCCCGGTCGCTAAAGAAAGCCGGATCTTCATGACGTACCGCGAAGCGTATCCGGATGTCGTCACGCTTGCTCATGAACTGGGTCATGCTTATCATAATTCGCTGTTGCACGAGTTACCGTTTCTTGATCAGATAAAAGGAACGAGCAGTGCAGAGACGGCTTCGACATTCATGGAAAACCTGGTCCTTGACGCCGTCATCGAACAATCGGCGGGCGAAGAGAAACTGGCTATGCTGGAAATTAAAATCAGCGAAGGATTAAAATACGTCGCAACCATTCCGAACATGTTCCGGTTTGAACAACGTTTTTATTCGGAGCGACGGCAGGGGCCGGTTTCAAGCGACCGGATTACTGAACTGATGCGGGAGGAGGATGCCCGCTTTTACGGCGGTGTACTGGCGGAACCGGATCCATATAAATGGATTTTTGTCGGTCATTTCTATGATACGGAAAAGCCGTTCTACAATATTCCCTACACGGTCGGTTACTTGCTGAGCAATCACTTGTATACGGCGGTCAAGCAATCAAATGAGGCGTTCACCGGACAATTAGAACCGTTGTTACGCGCATCGGGACAGGCGACAATCGAAGAGCTGATTGAGCAGTATATAGACGGCGAACCGGGCTCAATCAGTTTTTGGCAACAGGCACTTGAACCGCTCCTGTCGGCGATTGAAATGTACTTACAAGAGACGGTCAGACTCGTCGATTGAAGTCGGAAGCAATCGGGAATAGATAACTAACGAAGGAGGGGTGCCGATGTATGAACAGGAGAAAACGATGCTGGCGGAAGCTGCCGTCAAGTATGTCAAGAACGGAATGGTGCTGGGTCTTGGGACAGGCTCGACGACGCGGAGTTTTATCGAGGTCTTAGGCAAATGGATCGAAGCCGGTGGACAGGTGCAAGGGGTAGCGACGTCAGATGAGACAGTGGAACAAGCCAACCGGTTGAACATTCCGCTTCTGTCACTTGAAGAAGCGACCCGGATTGATCTGATCATTGACGGAATCGATCAAATCGATCAGCAGTTCCGCGTTCTGAAGGGTGGCGGTGGTGCCTTGTTTCGGGAAAAAGTCGTCGCGCTGATGAGCCGGGAAGTGCTCTACTTAGCGGACGCCTCGAAGTTCGTCCATCACCTGACCGGCCCCTTACCGGTCGAAATCGATGCGTTTGCGAGACCGTATGTCGAACGTTTTTTGCAGGACAAACATGTCGACGCGGTATTGCGGGAACAGGACGGGAAACCGTTTGTGACGGACGGCGGACATCTGATTTTGGATGTCGACCTCAAGCAGGTCCAAGACGTCCATCATTTTGCCAAAGAACTGAAAAATTTGACCGGCGTGATTGAAACCGGTTATTTTGAGCGGCAACCGGACCATGTCCTGACAGTTGAACAAGGACAAGTCAAACGGCTGGCACATCCTGATTTACGCGATGGAGGCGGACTTGTCTAGTTCGTGTTTTAAAAGAAAGAAGGGAAAGCGATGCGGTTACGAAAACGGTATGTGTTCGGAGCAAGTATGCTGGCTGGAGCCGGTCTTCTCTTGTTGAAAAACAAGGACAAACGAACTTCGGATCCGTTAAAAGAGTATTTGACGCACTTGGATCAGGACTCAAGTCCAGATGCCGATAAAGATCCGGATGAAGTCGGATTGACAAAACTCGATTCGATTTACCGGGCGGAGTGGCAGGCGAACGGTTATCCGCGTTCGCGAAAAGAACTGGAAGATTTGGAAAAATGAAAAGCGCCGACAATCCAAGAGCGGATTGTTGGCGCTTTTTTTTAGTATGTAAGAGATCCGGCGATGATCAGACCAATCGAAATCGACAGAAACAGTAATAATAAACCGACAGCTTCATTATTGGCATCGATTTCTTTTGTCATACTGATTCGCGGGATGATCAAGTCTGCCAAATAGAACAGGACGATTTGGAAGACGATGGCGAGTGCACCCCATAAGACCATATCGAGGATGCTGATTGAGTTCGTGATACTGGAGTAGAGGACGATCGCAAGACCAAGGATGCGTCCGCCGAATGCATAAACGGCTGCTTTTTTTCCTTGACGGATCAGCTCCATCTCTTTTGATTTGGTCGTCACTTCAAACAGGACGACGCCGATGGCAAGTAAAAGTGTAGCCACTCCGATATACGCAAGTGTTGAGACGAACAGTTCACTGAAGCCCATCTTAATTCCTCCTTAGGAATGATTGGATTTGTTTCGTTCTTTTCGTTGTTGCCAGGCAACGTACCCTTCGAGCATCGCTCCGACTAAAATCCCGGCGGAGACATACAGGTAAAAATTATCTCCGATGAAGCCGAAGAGCAGTCCGAGCAGCAGACCGATGATAATGTAAGGTCCTTTTGTTAATTTCATGATGAATCACCTTCCTCATCATCAAACGTAGCCGATTTTTCCGGATTCGTCCATCCCTAATCGACAGGATGAGTCACAGCGACTTCGAGTTCACGTGTAAAAAGTGTCACCCGGTTGCGCCCATTTTGTTTGGAATGATAAAGTGCGACGTCCGCATCCGTCACAAGTTGCTGAATCTGTGATGTTGATTTCGGGAAATGTGCGACTCCGAACGAAGCTGTCAACGGCAGTTGCGTCCCATTCGACAATTGAAACGGAGACGTCGCAATCCGTTCCCGCAACTGTTCCGCCAACGCCAGAACTTTTACATCCGTCAACTGTTCGACGAGAACGGAAAACTCCTCGCCGCCATTGCGGGAGATGAACCCGGCATCCGTCACTCCGTCCCGCAAACGGGAGGCGAATTGACGCAGGACCTCGTCGCCGGCTTCATGACCGAACGTATCATTAACATGTTTGAAGTGATCGATATCAACCGTTATCAAGGCCACTTCATGTTGCTGTAAAATCGTTTGTTGCTTTAAATCGTCAAAATGGTCCGTAAAAGCACGGAAATTATGTAAGCCGGTCAAAAAATCACGTTGCGCCGTTTGTTGCCATGTTCGCATCGACTGCTTTGTCAAGCGGATATCACGAGTGATGACGAGCGCAAGCCAACTGCTGATGAATGAAGCAGGGAGGACGACGCTAAGTATGTCCATGATGAGTTTAGAATCAGCTAAGACATATATCAAGACGATCCCGTGCAGGACAGTCGCGTACACCGTGACAAGCGTAAAGGTTCGCTTGGAATAGATCGGCAACCACTTGACGAGCAGCGACGTCCCGACAGCAATCAAGGTGATGAACAGTGCCGCGGCATAAGCTGAACTGTTCAGGCTGATGCTGAAGCGGTAGAGGATGATGACGATCGTCACGATCGCCGTCGGTAACGGACCGGCAAAATAAGCGGCAACGATGACAGGAATGTGCCGCAGATCGACTAAAACACCGGGAACGGGCTCAATCGTCAGTTGCATCAGCATCCAGGATAAAAGACTCAAACTGATTCCGTACAAAATGCGGACCGAGCGTTTGGAGTCGACGGTAATCGGATGAGGTGACAGTTTTCCAAGGAGATAAAAACCGCTCATCAATAAAGTCAGGTTATGGAGAAGATCATAAAGAATGGTTTTCAAATTCAGGCACCTTGCTTTCGTATAACAAATCATTCTACCGTTAGAATACGCTATTGACATCAAATAGTCCTTCATCTGCCGAAAAGATTTCCGAAAAAGACATCAAAAAGAAAATGTGTCTATAATGTGAAGTTATAGAACCTATAAGCTGTACTTATAGGTTTAAGGTTTTTGATTGACCATTCATGTATTCAATTGTTAAATGATGAAGAAGCAATTGAAAGCGCTTACTAAAATTTAAAGGGGATTCACCATGGAACTGATTATCATTCTTCTTGCCTTATCTTTATTAATGTTCGTAGCGTACCGTGGTTTTTCAGTCATCTTATTTGCTCCGATCTGTGCTTTGTTCGCCGTCTTACTGACGAACCCGGATTGGGTCTTACCGTTCTTCTCGAACATCTTCATGGAAAAAATGGTCGGCTTCATTAAAGCCTACTTCCCAGTCTTCTTACTCGGAGCCATTTTCGGGAAAGTCGTCGAAATGTCAGGAATCGCTGAATCGATCGCGAAGTCGATCATTCGGATGATCGGAGCGAAACGGGCGATTCTCGCCATCGTGTTGCTCGGCGCGATCTTGACGTACAGCGGTGTCAGCCTGTTCGTCGTCGTCTTCGCCGTCTATCCGTTCGCAGCAAACCTGTTCCGCGAAGCGAATATCCCAAAACGATTGATTCCGGGAACGATTGCCCTCGGTGCATTTACGTTTACGATGGACGCCTTGCCGGGGACACCGCAAATCCAGAACGTCATTCCGACGACATTCTTTAAAACAGATATCTATGCGGCACCAATCATGGGATCAATCGGCGGCTTGATCATCCTGACGGTCGGGATGTTCTATCTTGAATCCCGTAAACGGAAAGCCCATCAAGAAGGGGAAGGCTACGCCGGCTTTGAAGCGACGGCAGCGAGCAGTGCGCCGCAGATGGAATTGAAAAATGAACCGGAACTGACGCTCGAGACGGCACAACAACCGGTTTACCGCCAAGTCCTGGCCTTTGTGCCGTTGATTTTAGTCGCTGTCATGAACAAATACTTTACGCTCGCAATTCCGGCATGGTATCCGGAAGGATTTGATTTCGCAGCAATTGGTCTCGAAGCGTTCGGGAAAATCGAGACGCCGGCCGTCCTTGCCATCTGGTCCGTCCAAATGGCCTTGATCATCGGAATCATTTCCGCGATGCTGTATGACTTCAAAAAAGTCCGGACGAATTTCCAGGCCGGACTGAACCTCAGCATCGGCGGTGCCTTACTCGCCGTCATGAATACGGGTGCCGAGTACGGATTCGGCGGCGTCATCGCCGCCTTACCGGGCTTCAAGACGGTCTCGAACGGGATTTCATCGACGTTCACCGATCCGCTCGTCAACGGCGCGGTCACGACGACGGCCCTTGCCGGGGTGACCGGTTCTGCGTCCGGCGGAATGGGCATCGCGCTCAGTGCGATGTCGGATAAATATACACAAGCGATTACGTCTGGCGGCGTCCCACCGGAAGTCATGCACCGGGTCATCTCGATGGCGTCCGGCGGCATGGATACGTTACCGCATAACGGAGCCGTCATCACGTTGCTTGCCGTCACCGGCTTGACGCACCGTCAGTCGTACCGTGACATCTTTATGATTACGGTTTTAAAGACAGTGACGGTCTTCCTGATGATCGGACTGTACAATTTGACAGGTCTGTATTAAGTGAGTGGGTTTAAAAAAAAGGGGGAAATGAACGATGCAACAGGGGAAAATCTACGATTCATTTACAGAAGCGACAGCTGATATTTTTGACGGGGCGACACTCGTCGTCGGCGGATTCGGTTTATGCGGGATTCCGGAAAAATCGATTGCGGCTCTGCAGGAACAAGGGGTCAAGGATTTAACGGTCGTCAGCAACAACTGTGGTGTCGATGACTTCGGGCTCGGTATCTTATTGCAATCACGCCAGATTAAAAAAATGGTCTCGTCGTACGTCGGAGAAAACAAGACGTTTGAGCAACAGTACTTAAGCGGTGAGATTGAAGTCGATCTCGTACCGCAGGGGACACTGGCCGAACGAATCCGGGCCGGTGGAGCGGGAATCCCCGGCTTTTACACGCCGACCGGTGTCGGAACACCGATCGCGGAAGGCAAGGAACAAAAAGAGTTCGACGGGAAAACCTATCTGCTCGAAGAAGGAATCATCGGAGACTTTGCGCTCGTCAAAGCCTGGAAAGCGGACAAGCTCGGTAATCTCGTCTTCCGGAAGACATCACGGAACTTTAATCCGCTTGTCGCGACAGCCGGGAAAGTGACGATTGTCGAAGTCGAGGAACTGGTCGAAGTAGGTGAACTCGATCCGAACGAGATCCATACACCGGCCGTTTACGTCCAGCGCATCATCGTCGGGACGGACTACGAAAAACGCATCGAACGCCGGACAGTCCGGGAAGCATAAGGGGGAGACACTATGGTAACGTCAAGAGAAATCATTATCAACCGCGCGCTGCAGGAAATCGAGGACGGCATGTACGTCAATCTCGGAATCGGGATTCCGACACTGATTGCCAATGCGATTCCGGATGATCGGCATGTCATGCTGCAATCGGAAAACGGGTTGCTCGGGATTGGACCGTATCCGCTCGAACATGAAGTCGACGCCGACGAAATCAATGCCGGCAAAGAGACGGTTACGGCACAAAAAGGCGCGTCCTATTTCGACAGTGCCGAATCGTTTGCGATGATCCGCGGCGGTCACATTGATCTCGCGATTCTTGGCGGAATGGAAGTCGCCGAAAACGGGGACCTCGCAAACTGGATGATTCCCGGCAAGATGGTCAAGGGAATGGGCGGGGCAATGGATCTCGTCAACGGCGCGAAACGGGTCGTCATCATCATGGAACACGTCAATAAATACGGCGAGTCAAAGGTTAAGACACGTTGTACGTTACCATTAACCGGCAGTCAAGTCGTCAACCGGTTGATCACGGACAAAGCCGTCTTTGATTTCACGGAAACCGGGATGGTCTTGATTGAGACATTAGACGGATTGACCGTCGAAGACATCCGCAACGTGACGGAAGCAGCCTTTACCGTCAGTCCGGAACTTGAACGCATCAGCATAGGGGAGTGAGTCAGATGGTCAACGGAGATATCGTCCTCGTGACGGGAGCAGGAAGCGGGATCGGACTGGAAATCTCAAAAGCCTTCGCAGAGGCAGGAGCAAAGGTCGTCATTACGGACGTCAACACGGAAGCAGCTGAAACAGCAGCGAAGTCGTTACAGGAAGCGGGACATGATGTCATCGGACTGACGCTGAACGTGACGGATGAAGCACAGGTTCAGTCGGTTTTTGCCGAGACGATCAAGCGGTACGGTCGACTTGATGTCCTGATCAACAATGCCGGTTTACAGCACGTCTCACCAATCGAAGACTTCCCGACAGAGAAGTTCGAACTGATGATTAAAATCATGCTGACGGCTCCGTTCATGGCGATTAAACATGCGTTTCCACTCATGAAGGAGCAAGGATACGGCCGGATCATCAACATGGCATCGATTAACGGCTTGATCGGCTTTGCCGGAAAAGCGGCCTATAACTCGGCCAAACACGGTCTGCTCGGTCTGACGAAAGTCGCGGCACTCGAAGGGGCCGAACACGGCATCACCGTCAACGCGTTATGCCCGGGTTACGTCGATACACCTCTCGTCCGCAATCAGATGGCGGATCTTTCGAAGACGCGCCAGGTCGAACTGGAAAAAGTCCTCGAAGATGTCATCTATCCGCTCGTTCCGCAAAAACGGTTGCTTGAAGTCGAGGAAATCGCGGATTATGCGCTATTCCTTGCGAGCCGTAAAGCAAAAGGGATTACGGGTCAGGCCAACGTCTTAGACGGCGGTTATACGATTCAATAAGGGGGAAATCAGCATGAGTGAGCAAGTCGTCATCGTCAGTGCGACACGAACGGCAATCGGCAGTTTTAACGGCAGTCTAAAGGACGTTCCGGCAACGAAGCTTGGAGCAACGGTTATCCGGGCAGCACTTGAACAAGCAAATGTGGCACCAGATCTCGTCGAGGAAGTCATTATGGGTAATGTCCTGCAGGCAGGACTCGGACAAAACCCGGCCCGTCAGTCAAGTCTCCTCGCCGGACTGCCGGAAACGGTTCCGGCCATGACGATCAACAAAGTCTGCGGTTCCGGGCTGAAGGCAATTCATCTTGCTTTCCAAGCGATCAAATCCGGTGAGGCCGACATCATCGTCGCCGGCGGGATGGAAAACATGAGTCAGGCACCGTACGTGTTAAGCGGTGCCCGGACCGGCTTACGGATGGGAGACCAGCCGTTGGTCGATACGATCATCAAAGACGGTTTAGAGTGTGCTTTTAACGATTATCATATGGGCATTACGGCAGAAAACCTGGCCGAGCAGTACACGATTTCCCGCGAAGCACAGGATCAGTTTGCAGCAGCCAGTCAACAAAAAGCCGGACAGGCCATCGAAGCAAACCGGTTCCAGACGGAAATCACACCGGTCGAAATTCCGCAGCGTAAAGGCGATCCAATTATGTTTGTGGAAGATGAGTTCCCGCGTGCCGGAACGACAGCGGAATCACTTGCCCGCTTGCGTCCGGCCTTCAAAAAAGGCGGTACAGTGACAGCCGGTAATGCATCCGGCATCAATGACGGAGCGGCAGCAGTCGTCGTCATGTCGGCGCGAAAGGCAAAAGAACTCGGGCTGACACCACTCGTCGAGATCGTTGCGAACGGTACGTCCGGTGTCGATCCGAGCATCATGGGGATCGGTCCCGTCAAAGCGGTCAGCCAGGCGTTGCATAAAGCCGGTCTTGAACTGGACGCCATCGACGTCATCGAGGCGAACGAAGCGTTTGCGGCGCAATCACTTGCCGTGGATGCGGAACTCCGGTTTGATCCGGCGAAGCTAAACCGTAACGGCGGAGCAATTGCCCTCGGTCACCCGATCGGCGCGAGCGGAACACGGATCATGGTTACCCTGATTCATGAGATGTTGCGGACCGGCGAAAGCCATGGTCTGGCGACACTCTGCATCGGCGGCGGTCAAGGAATTGCGACGATCGTCAAGAAGTACGAAGAGTAATTAAAATCGCTTCATCAAAATCTGGACTTCGGTTCAGATTTTTGTTGTTAAAATGGTTTACTTAATTAATAAAATGACGCGGGAAAGAAAAGAAGCAAACGACATGACAAAAAGAGACAGCTTGCGGTAAAATGAAACACGTTGTAAGGGAGGGTGTCAGATGATTTCATTACAGAATGTCAGTAAAGCTTTTTCCGGACAACCGGTCATCCAGTCCGTCGCCCTCTCGATTGAACAGGGCGAGATTCATGGCATCATCGGTGCGAGCGGTGCCGGGAAATCGACGTTACTCCGGCTGATGAATCTGCTCGAACGACCGGATACCGGTCGAATCGAATTTGACGGGATGGATTTAACGAATCTGTCGAACCGACAGCTGCGGCAGACCCGTCAAAATATCGGCATGATTTTTCAGGACTTTAATCTCGTCGGAAACAAGACGGTCGAACAAAACATCGCCGTTTCGCTTGAACTGTCCGGTGTCAAAAAGCGCGAGCGGACAAACCGGATTGAGGAGTGTCTCCGATTTGTCGGACTGGAGTCCTTTGCCCGAAAGTATCCGTCCGAACTGAGCGGAGGACAAAAGCAGCGTGTTGCGATTGCCCGGGCGCTTGCGAACCGCCCGCGCGTTTTGCTGTGTGATGAGCCGACGTCTTCACTTGATCCGAGTACGACGTCAGAAATCTTACGTGTCCTGCAGAATATCAATCAGACGCTCGGCGTGACGATCGTCCTCGTCAGCCATGAGATGAACGTGATTCAGAGCATCTGCAACCGGGTCACGATCATGGCAGACGGGCAGATTGAAACGACGATTGCGACCGAGCCGGCGGGAATCACGGAAATTACAAGTGATGCCGGTTGGTTCCTGACCCAATTGACAGAGCGGAGGGATCCACATGCCTGACATCGTGCTCGAATATGCGGCGGAAATCAGACTGGCGATCGGACAAACGTTCGTGATGGTCGGAATCTCGATTCTCGCGGCTCTTCTTCTCGGTTTACCGCTCGGGACCTGGCTTTATCTGTCACGTAAAGGACAGTTGCTGTCGAACCAGTTCGTCTTTTCGATTCTGAATTTATTTGTCAATACAATCCGGTCGTTTCCGTTTTTATTGCTCGTCGTCTTCCTGATTCCGTTTACACGGCTCATCATCGGGACGGCGATCGGAACAGCAGCAGCGACCGTCCCGCTTGCGGTCATTGCAATCGCCCATTATTCACGGCTCGTCGAACAGTCGTTGCTTGAAGTGCCGAAAGGTGTCATCGAGGCGGCCGTCTCGATGGGAGCTTCGACACGCGAAGTCGTCCTGAAGTTTTTATTCGTTGAAGCCCGGTCCGGCCTTGTGCTGGGTCTGACGACGTCAATCGTCAGCTTCATTTCCTATTCGACGATCATGGGGGTTGTCGGGGGCGGAGGCATCGGTGACTTTGCCGTCCGGTACGGCTACCAACAATTTCAGACGGAATTAATGCTCTATATGATTTTGATTATGGTCATCCTGGTGCAACTGATTCAGTTTGCCGGGACGACCGCAGCACGCTTGCTCGATAAACGTTAACTGAAAGTAGGAATTCAAGATGAAAAAAATCATGGCAGTACTCAGTGTTGTTGTATTGGCGTTAGCCGGATGCGGCAACGCCGAGAAAAAAGACGAACAGGAATCGGCGTCAAAAACCGAGACATTAAAAGTCGCGTCACTGATCAAACCGATGACGGAAATTCTCGACCTCGTTAAACCGGAACTGAAAAAAGAAGGCATTAACCTGGAAGTCGTTGTTCTCAGTGACAACGTGCAACCGAACAGTGCCCTCGCAGCGAAGGAAGTTGATGCGAACTTCTTCCAGCACGTACCGTACATGGAAGAGTTCAACCGCAACAACAAAGCCAATCTGGTACCAATCAAGCCGATTTACTTCGCAAACTATGGTCTGTACTCAAAAGACTACAAAAAGATGGACCAGTTGCCAAAAGGCGCTGTCATTGCCGTCGCAAATGACGTCTCGAACATCGACCGGTCGCTCGCTCTGCTCGCACAGCATGATGCGATCAAGTTGAAAAAGAAAACCGGTCCGTACTACACGATGAAAGACATCACAGAAAACAAACGCGACTTTAAATTTAAGGAAGTGGATTTGCTGATGCTCGCCCGCCTTTATGATGATGCGGATGCGGTCATCATGACGCCGGCCTATGCTTCACCGCTCGGTCTGACTCCGAAGAAAGATGCCCTTGTCACGGAAGGCGTCGAAAATGACTTTGCGATCACGCTTGTTGCCCGGAAGGACAATCAGGATTCAGAAGCGATTCAGAAGCTTGCGAAAGCAATGACAAGTCCGAAAGTCAAAAAATTCCTCGAAGACAATTATGACGAAACGGCGATTCCGGCCTTTAAATGAGTGTTCAGATGAAAAAATCAAAACCACGGCTCGCCTGTCTGCTTTAGACACACGCGATCCGTGGTTTTTGTCATCAGTTTATTGGAATGTTGTTTAACGGATGGTCAACTTCTTCGCATAACCGGTTTTCTCCAAAATATCAGTTGTCGGCATCTCGGTCCATTTGGCGACGGGAAGATCCGGATTTTTCTGAAGGAAGTCCGTCATGATCATATAGCCGAGCGTATATTGGGCAAGTGGCGGGATGTCTTTGTCATAGTTGCCGTATCGTAAATCGTATGCATCGACGTTATAGTTGTTGATCTGTGTCAACAGATTTTCGAGCGTATGATCGAGTAACGGTTCTGTCGCTTCCGATTTCCCTTTTGGATAAACCTGTGCAGCAAACATGTCGGCTTCACCTTCTAACATGATGCCATTGAACATCGAGTCGTGCGTGTTGCTTTTAAAAGCAACGGTATGGTGGTACTCATGGGCGACAGCATTGGCAAGTGTATCTGTTGAAAAACCTTTAGCCAGGTAGAGCGTGAACATATCAGTTCCTGAGGCAAAACCGGTGACTCCGCCATGGCGCTTTATCTCGGCCGGATTATGGACATTGTAAGGTGCGACAAAGACCGTCAGCTTATCGGTTCGAGGCAATGCATCAATCGAAGTCTGAAGACTTTTTTTAATCTGTTGCTGAATGGCATCCTGATGTTTTTTCAAGTAGACAATCGTTTTGTTCAGCTCTTCTGCATTGTCGGTCGGGATATCTAAAATCCGCCGGTCTGTATATGTATCTGTCAGTTTTTCTTTTTCGATCCATTTGTGTTTCGTAGCCAACACATGTTTCTCGAACAGGGCCCCATTCTCGGTCGGCTCTTTTAATGTCGCATCGACATACGACTGATAGGCATCGTACAGCGGAATGATTTGAATCGTCTGATGATCTTGTTTGAAGGTCAATTTCTGCGGTTCGGCCTTTTCAGCTTCCGGCGCATCGGTACAGCCTGCAAGCAGACTGGTCAAGGTAGCGGCAAGTAAAAGTCGTTTCATCCAGGTTCCTCCTTTGTCTAAAAAACCATAATTATCCATACGTAAAGTAATTGGTAAAAGTTTCATGATTTCCTCCTAGTCAGATGAACTTATGTTACCGATTACAAAAGAACAACCCCAAAATGGCAATATTTCGCTATTGAAGGATACGAGAACGTTTTCAGCTAAATTTTCAGAATATTCACCAGATAAACTCCTAGCATGAGGTCACAAACCTATGTTATCCTTTCGGACGAAGTACCTGATTTTGCTCGAGTCAACGAATCAGGTCGTAATTTAATAGTGGAGGTTTCTTATGTCTAAAACAGTTCCAACATCCTTTATCGTCGTCATCGGTATGATGCTGTTTGCCTTGTTTTTCGGGGCCGGAAATTTGATTTTTCCACCGATGCTCGGACAAATGGCAGGTGAGAACGTCTGGATTGCCAACGCCGGATTCCTGGTCACAGGCGTCGGGTTGCCGTTGCTTGCCATCTTGGCATTTGCTTATTCCGGTGAACCGGACTTACGGGCGATGGCGTCACGGGTCCATCCGATCTTTGGTCTTGTCTTTGCGATCATCTTGTACTTGGCAATCGGTCCGTTTTTTGCGATTCCGCGTGCCGGAACCGTTTCGTACGAGATTGGTATCAAACCTTTCTTCGGAGAAGGGGCATCGTCGACACCATTACTGATTTTTTCGATTCTGTTTTATACGGTCGCGTGTCTGTTATCATTGAATCCGACAAAAATCGTCGATGTCGTCGGCAAAATCCTGACACCGATTAAGATCACGTTTATCGGCTTATTGATTCTCGTTGCCGTGATTAAACCGATCGGAAGTTTTCAGAATCCTTTGACGACATATCAGCACAATGCCTTTTTTAACGGCTTCCAGGAAGGCTATTTGACGCTTGATGCCCTCGGAGCGTTTGTGTTCGGAATCATCATCATTTCGGCGATTAAAGACCAAGGGGTCACGTCGAAAAAACAATTGCTCGTCATTTGTTCGAAAGCCGCTTTGATTGCAGCAAGTTTACTGGCCGTCACGTATTCAGCGCTTGCCTTCATGGGCGCATCGAGCATCTCAAAAATCGGTCCATTGACGAACGGAGCGGAAATTCTGTCGGCGGTGTCCGATTATTACTTCGGCTCATACGGTTCGATTTTACTTGGATTGATGATCACGGTCGCGTGTCTGACGACGAGTGTCGGACTGATTACCGCCTGTGCGTCGTTCTTCTCACTGTTGTTGCCGCGGATTTCGTATGTCAAATGGACGATTGGTCTGTCGATCTTCAGTGCACTTGTCGCCAATATCGGACTGACACAGTTGATCGCAATCTCCAAACCGGTTCTGTTGACACTGTATCCGTTAGCGATCTGTCTGATTTTCCTGACGTTCTTACATAACGTCTTTAAAGGAAAACCGGCTGTCTATCAAGGGGCGATGTGGATGACCTTTGCCGTCAGTCTGTTTGACGGACTGAAGGTGGCGAAAGCACCGGTCGAACCGGTCTTGCGTGTCTTTGAAAACGTGTTGCCGTTCTTTTCCGTCGGACTCGGTTGGGTCGTTCCGGCGATTATCGGGGCTGTCCTCGGCGGATTGTTCGGTCGGAAAAAAGCATACCGGACGGAACAGTCACGGGTTGCTTAAATTCAGTTGGTCTGGAAAGAAGCCGTTTCGATTTCGAATCGAAACGGTTTTTTGCGTTTAACGAACAGACCGAAAAGGAATGGCTTAAAATGTAAGCCATTGTTGAGACTGTCGTTGAAGAAAGAAAGGATGTTGAACATGTCAGAACGTGTTTTCATTAGTCCGGCGAAGTATGTCCAAGGGAAAAATGTCATTGATCGGCTCGGTACATATGTGAGTCCGATTGGAGACGTGGCCCTAGTGATCGCCGATGATGTCGTTTGGAAAATCGTCGAGGAACGTGTCCATGCTTCATTTTCAGCAGAAGGAATCAAAATTGAAAAAGCAGATTTCAGCGGTGAAGCCTCAAAACATGAGGTCGAACGGATTGCCGCACAAGCCAAGGATGCCGGCGTGAAATTCGTCATGGGGGTCGGGGGCGGGAAGACGCTTGATACGGCAAAAGCCGTTTCGGACGAGTTCCATCTGCCGGTCGTCATCGTACCGACGATCGCTTCGACCGATGCGCCGACAAGTGCACTGTCCGTCATCTATTCGGATGAGGGAATCTTTGAGAGTTACCGTTTTTATAACAAAAATCCGGATCTTGTTTTGGTCGATACAAAATTGATCTCGGAAGCACCGGCGCGGTTCTTTGCCTCGGGGATTGCCGATGCACTGGCGACATGGGTCGAAGTCCGGAGTGTCATTGCCTTCGGTGGAACGACGATGGCCGGAGGACGGCCGACGATTGCGGCAGAAGCGATTGCGAAACGCTGTGAGGAAGTCCTTTTTGAACACGGACGACTTGCGTATGAATCAGTCCAGGCAAAGGTCGTCACACCGGCCCTTGAAGCCGTCGTCGAAGCCAATACGTTGCTGAGCGGTCTTGGTTTTGAAAGTGGAGGACTGGCAGCAGCGCACGCCATTCATAACGGATTCACAGCACTTGACGGAGACATCCACCATTTGACGCACGGGGAAAAGGTCGCGTTCGGGACGCTCGTCCAGTTAGCGCTCGAAGAACACCCGCAGGAAGAAATCGAACGGTACATTGCATTCTATATGGATCTCGGACTGCCGGTCACGCTGGAAGACGTCAAACTGAAAGATGCTTCACGTGAAGATATCTTAAAAGTCGGTGAGGCAGCGACTGCAGAAGGTGAGACGATTCACAGCGGCTTTGATGTGACGGCGGATGAAGTGGCGGATGCCATCATTGCCGCCGACCGTTATTCAAAAGCCTATCAGGCGAAAGTAAAGAACTGACGAAACGTGGCACGAATGATAAGCAAAAAGGCGATTCTCCCGATTGAAGGGAAATCGCCTTTTTGGTTTAAGAACGGTTCTTGTTAATGCACATGCTTCTGTTCCCCATGACAGTACAGCTGATTCTCATGCTCGTGCTGAGCGGTCTCGACCTGAATCGTGGCATGGGTGATACCGACATGTTTTAAGTCATGGTCCAGTTGTTCCCGGATCGACTCCGATTCACGGACCGTCATGTCGTCTTTCACGACGACGTGGCAGGATAACGCATTGTAACCGCTCGTAATCGACCAAATGTGAAGATCGTGCAGACCGAGAATTGCTTCATTCGTCTGAATGGTCGAGACGACCTGTTCGATATCGACATCGCTCGGTGTGCCTTCCATCAGGACATGGACCGCGGCCTTCGTCACGTAATAGCCGCTGCGCAGAACGAGAATTGCGACGATGATACTGGCGAGCGGATCCGCAATTCCCCAGCCGAAGAACAGGATCAACAGGGCGGCAATGATGGCGCCGATGGATCCGAGCATGTCACTTAAGACATGCAGGTACGCACCGCGCATGTTCAGATTGTCTTCATGTCCGCCGCCGCGCGTCATGATCCAGGCAACGAGTAAGTTCACAAGAAGCCCGAGTGTACTGATGATTAACATCCCGGTCGTTGCGACAGCCGGAGGATCAACAAACCGCTGGACGGCTTCGACAAAGATATAAAGCGAAATGCCGATCAGGGCAACACCGTTAAAGATCGCCGCGAGAATTTCGAACCGCTTTGAGCCGAACGTCTTATTCGCATCCGGTTTCTGGTTTGAGAAGTGAAAGGCAGCGAGCGCAATCGCAAGTGAAATCGAGTCACTCAGCATATGTCCGGCGTCCGATAACAAAGCGAGACTGTTCGTCCAAAATCCGCCAATCACCTCGACGATCATAAACAGCGTGATGATAACGAATGACAGAAGTAAAACTTTTTTATTATCCGTGTGATGATGATGATGATGGTGATCATGGTCATGTGCCATAACGGTCCCTCCTGTTACATTCAAATGTCTGTTTGAATTATAAAATACAAAACGTCTGTGGTCAATCGACGTATGGTTCATTTCCCACGGATGGAAGAGATTGAAACGCAACTGCCCGAGCCTTAAATCGATGTATGGAATATCTGTAGAGACAAACACCCCCTCACTTCATAAGAAATGAGGGAGTGATCAAATCGTTATAAGTAGTTCAAGGGATTGACGCTGCTTGCCGCCGATGTCGCACTGTAGACGTATGTTCCGCGATGCAGTTCAAAATGAAGATGCGTTCCGAACGCATTTCCTGTTTGACCGACCGTACCGAGAAGCTGTCCTTTTGAGACCGATTGTCCGACTGAGACCGATCGGCTGTTCATGTGGGCATAGAGACTCGTGAAGGAAGCGCCGTCAATCGAATGCTTGACCATGACATAATTGCCGTACGCACCTTTTAATTGAGAAGTGATGACTTTCCCGGCTGCCGTTGCATAAACCGGTGTGCCTTTCGGGGCACCGTAATCGATTCCGTTATGGAACGTATAGCCGTAGACACCGCTTGCTTGACCATATCCTTGCGTGATCGGTCCACTGGTCGGCGTGATGAAATCGTTTGAGGCTTTGGTTGCCCCACCCGAATTGGTTAAGCTCGTGACCGTATATTTTTTAACATAATCGGCATGGACAAATCGTTTGTTGCCATTATATAAGAATTTAATCCAGTCTCCCGTCCGACCGAGGTAACGGAAGGTTTGTCCGCTGTTGACGATCCCGACCTGAGAACTGCTTGTGGACGAACTGCTTCTGACGCGGAGATTATCGACCATGATTTTGATTTTATATGATGTCGTGACAGAGTACTTTTTGACATATGTAGAAGAGACGTAGACTTTACGTGATCCGTACATAATTTTTGTCCAATTTCCGGTCCGGCCTAAGTATTTGTATGTATCGCCTTTATCAAGACCGGTGATGATCCCGTATGTTGTAGCAGGACCGGTCCGTGCCCGTAATCCGTCGTTCATGACTTTGACCTTATAAAACGTTGCCGCATCTGCTTTTGGTACGGCATATGTCGAGAAACCGGCGACGGCGATAGCGGATACCGTCAGCGTAGTAAGTAATTTTTTCAAATCAGTAAATCCTCCTTTGAATCTGTCGGACTGAATCCGTATGTGGGTGGAGCAATATGTAAGGTTGTTCTATGATTTCTTAGATGAGTGTACCATTAGTAAAAATGTTTAAATATTACAATATTATTTCTATAATGTTTCGATATTTTATATTATAGAGAACAGAAAATCTATTTTACCTTAATTTAGGAATTTTAATTCTTATTGATTTTTCTGTAAAAGTCAGATTTTTATTGATTAGACAACGATTTTTAAAAAGTGTCAGGAAATCAGAACAATCAGTATGTTATGATGAATTTTCCAATAATTAGAATGAATTTATTTCAGAGGACTTATTTTCAAAAAGGTTTAAAAAAACGGACAACCGAAAACGGCTGTCCGAAATGATTATAAGACGTTGAGCGGATTGATCGTGTTGACGGCTGAAGTTCCGCTGTAAATGTAACCGCCGCGGTGCAGTTCGAAGTGAAGGTGTGAACCGGTTGAGTTTCCGGTGCTGCCGACATTTCCGATTTTTGAGCCTTTTGCGACTGATTGACCGGTGTAGACGGAACGTTTGCTGAGATGAGCATAAACACTTGTGTAGGTTGAACCGTTCACTTTATGTTTCATCATGACATAGTTGCCGTAGGCGCCTTGATAGCCTGATTTAATGACTCTGCCGGAAGCAGTCGCACGGACCGTTTTCCCTGTGGCTGCTGCGATGTCGATGCCGTTATGGAACGTATATCCGTAGCGGCCGCTCGCTTTTCCGTATCCTTGAGAAATGCGTCCGCTTGTCGGACGGAGGAAACCTGTCGAGTGGGAAGCTTTTTTGGCTGTTGCCTTTTTCCCGATGCTGTATCGTTTTACATAACTGGAATAGACGTACCGTTTTTTACCGCCGTACGAAATTTTTGTCCACTTGCCTTTTTTACCATAGTATTTAAAAGTTTTTCCGGCATTGACACCGCCGACGATTTTATATTTTGTGGAAGGACCGGTCCGGACACGTAATCCATCGGCCATGACTTTGACTTTGTAAGAAGAAGAGCTTGCAGCCTCGACCTTACCTGTACCCGTGCTAGCAAATCCTGAAACGACGAGTGCGCTCATCGTGACGGTTGTTAAAATACGTTTCATGTAGTAGTTCCTCCTGATGTGAAAACAATTGACGGTCGATGAGTTGTGACAGATCGCATCTGTCTATAAGTTGTAGGCTGTATATGAATACTGCGTCGAAGTAGTGAATTTGATAAACCGAGTATAGCATCGAGTGTTTTGAAAATAATATTTCAGTTTGATTGCTTAAATATAGGTAATTAATATGTATTGTAATATATCGATAGGAATGATTCTGAAATACCGTCATACCAGGGAAAATTTTATTACAGGGTATGAGTTTTATGACATAATCCGGAATATGTGAAAATGTGATAAAGTATGGGTCGATAGCGAATTGGAGGAGAAGATGAAGATGGATATCAAGTTTACAGTAGGGCAACAACGCTTTAACCACCGGGCAGCGGCAGTCATTATCAAAGACGGACATCTGTTGATTCATCGGAATGTCCGGGATGAGTTTTGGGCATTGCCGGGCGGAAGGATTCAATTGATGGAGAACGGGGAGGCGGCTATCGTCCGGGAAATCAAAGAAGAACTCGGATTAAAGGCCGAGGTCACACGCTTTTTATCCGTTCATGAAAACTTTTTTACATATGAAGACGTATCTTTTCATGAAGTCGGCTTTTATTATGAAGTAACTATTTTGGGTGATATGGCGGTCACGACCGAAGAATTTTTCGGAGTGGAAGGCGAAGAATTGATTTATCGATATGTTCCAATCGAACAATTAGAGACAGTGAAGCTGTATCCTGAAAAATTGATGAAAATGATTCAGTCTGGTGAATGGTCGCCATTATTTTCAAATGAAGAATGACTGTGTTACGTTTCTTCTCCTCATATAGAAGAAACGAACTAAAAAAAACGATAATTTTTATCGTTTTTTTTTCGTTAGACGTTTATTGATATATGGCAAGGGAATGTTAATGAAGGTAGTCATTAAATAGTGAAAAGGGGTTGGGTCATATGCGCGAAGAAGAATTGGAGCAGATGCATCAACAAGCACGGGGACAAACACAGGATCAGCAACCGGGAATCGAAGCGGAAATGCATCCTGAACCGGTGTACGACGACCCGGAATACGTCGGATCAGGTAAGTTGAAAGGCAAAGTGGCGTTGATAACGGGCGGAGACAGCGGCATTGGGCGTGCCGTCGCGATTGCTTATGCCAAAGAGGGCGCAAATGTCGCCATCGTTTACTTGAATGAAGGACAGGATGCGGAAAAAACAAAACAGCTGATTGAAGGGTACGGTGTCAAAGCGTTGGCATTTGCGAAAGATGTCAGTCAACCGGAGAATGCCCAACCGATCATTGATCAGGTTATTCAAGAATTTGGTCAATTGAATATCCTGGTCAACAATGCCGGAAAACAGTTCCCACAAGACGATTTCTTGGCGATTACACCAGATCAGTTAAAAGAGACGTTCGAAACGAATCTCTTTTCGATGTTCTATCTGACGCAGGCTGCGTTACCGCATTTGAACAAGGAAGATTCAATCATCAATACATCGTCCGTCACGGCGTATCGCGGGGCACCATCACTAATCGATTACTCGGCGACCAAAGGGGCGATCACGACGTTGACCCGTTCGCTGGCATCAAACCTGATTGAAAAAGGAATCCGTGTCAACGCGGTCGCACCCGGACCGATTTGGACGCCGCTCATCCCAGCGACGTTCTCAAAAGAAAAAGTCGAAGCACACGGGGAAGACACACCGATGAAACGACGCGGACAACCGTCTGAAAACGCACCGGCATACGTTTATCTGGCGTCACGCGACTCAAGTTACGTCACCGGTCAGACGATTCATATCAACGGCGGCGATTTCATCACATCATAAGGAGGAAATAATCATGAAGAAAAATCCGAATGAAGTTCCAGAACACGAACCGAATCAACAACCGGACGAAATTCCGACGACACCTCCGTCAGAAATTCCGGAGACGCCGCAGGAAGATCCGATCCGTCAACCGGAGCCGGACACGTTCCCGGAACCAACGGAAATTCCGGATACACCGCAAGAGGATCCGACGCCTTATTAAACCAAACGGAACACGTTGGCTGGCATTTGAGACAAGGTAGCGTGGAACGGTTCAGTACTTACGGGGAGGTACAGATATGGGAAACAAAAAAGAAGAACAGTTGAAGGCGCATCAAATTGATCATACGAAAAAGGCGGGGTTGACGACAAACCAAGGGTTGAAAATTGCGGAGGACGAATTTTCGCTGAAAGCGGGATTACGGGGACCGACCTTGATGGAAGACTTCCATTTCAGAGAAAAGATGACGCATTTTGATCATGAACGCATCCCGGAACGGATCGTCCATGCACGGGGTGTCGGTGCCCACGGCGAATTTCAGGTATATGAATCGCTTAATGAACTGACGAAAGCCGACTTTTTAAAGGATCCTTCAAAAACAACACCTGTTTTTGTTCGTTTCTCTACGGTCCAAGGATCACGTGGGTCCGGTGATACGGTTCGCGATGTCCGTGGTTTTGCAACGAAATTTTATACGGATGAAGGAAACTATGATCTTGTAGGGAATAATATCCCGGTTTTCTTCATCCAGGATGCCATTAAATTTCCCGACCTCGTCCACGCGGTCAAACCGGAACCGCATACAGAAGTCCCACAAGGCGCGAGTGCCCACGATACATTTTGGGATTTTGTCGGGCAAAATCACGAAACAGCACACATGGTGATGTGGGCGATGAGTGACCGTGGCATTCCGCGCAGCTTGCGGATGATGGAAGGATTTGGGGTGCATACATTCCGTCTCGTCAATGCTGAGGGAAAAGCCCATTTCGTAAAGTTTCACTGGAAACCGAAATTGGGTGTACATTCGCTCGTTTGGGACGAAGCACAAAAAGCACTCGGGAAAAACGGGGATTTCCACCGGGTTGATTTGTACGAGGCAATCAATAAAGGGGACTTCCCGGAATGGGAACTCGGTTTACAGCTGATTGCAGAAGAGGATGAATTCAAGTTTGATTTTGATATCCTGGATCCTACGAAGTTATGGCCGGAAGAAGACATTCCGGTTCGCCTTGTCGGAAAGATGACACTTAATCGCAACGTCGATAATTTTTTTGCCGAAACTGAACAAGTGGCATTCCATCCTGGACACATCGTACCGGGAATTGATTTTTCAAATGATCCGCTTCTGCAAGGCCGTTTGTTTTCCTATACCGACACGCAGCTTTCGCGTCTTGGCGGACCAAACTTCCATCAAATCCCGATCAACAAACCGGTTTGTCCGTTCCACAATAACCAACGGGACGGCATGCATCAGATGAACATCGACCGGGGACAGACAAGTTATCATAAAAATGCTCTTAACGATAATCAGCCTGCGCCGGTACCGGTTGAACAGGGCGGCTTTGAACATTATCAGGAAAAGGTCGATGGACATAAAGTCCGGGGACGGAGTGAGAGTTTCCTTGATTTTTATTCGCAAGCGAAACTTTTTTATAACAGTATGACTGAAGTGGAAAAACAGCATATTCAAGAAGCATGCAGTTTTGAACTCGGTAAGTGTGAAGCCGATCTCGTGAAAGTCAATGCCGTCGATTTGTTGAACCGTATCGATCATAAGTTGGCGACGGTTGTGGCAGCGAACATTGGCATTGAACCACCGACGGAGGATCTCGGTGTCCAGTCCGATCGTCGTTCCGAGGCTCTGAGTATGGCAGACACGATCCGGAAACCCGATACCCGGAGTGTCGCTATATTGCTTGCCGGAGACATTGAAGCGAATCAAGTCACATCCTGGGTGGAACAATTCGCCAGCCAAGGTATCAATTACAGTCTCGTCGCGAAGCGCGCTCAGACCATCGGGAGTTTAAAAATCAAGGAAACGTATGATACGGTGGATTCCAGTTTGTTTGATGCTGCCTTTTTAGTCAGCACGGCATCTGAAATTGAGGATACGGTCCTTGAATTTATTGAAAACACTTATAAACATTACAAACCCCTTGCACTTCATGTGCATGACAAACAAGCACTTGAAAAATGCCGTGTTAAACGCGACCAACCCGGTGTTTTTGAAATTGTTGAAGACGACTCGGATCATGTCGGGCACTTCATCAAGGGAATTGCCCAAGCTCGTTTTTGGGATCGTCAATAAAAATCTTGTGACACCTTCCTTATCTAAACAGGAAGGTGTTTTTTCGTCGTAATATGACCGGAAAAAGTGTCCGCTCAACTTATTAAGATGATTCAAGTGACACAACTACCGCTTGGAGAAGTCGTCACGAAAGCGGAAACCATCCAAATTAATACTGTATCAAAAAAGAATACGAAGTGAAGAAACTCGATTGGGCAGGTGATGTACTTTGTGTGTCCGGGACCGGATATAAATAGTCAAAAGTTTCTTAAAATCGCCGGACAAAGTCGCGGGCGCGAAATGATTGACCGTAATTCAACACTGAATGCAAACATAGATGTGGGAAAACCGGGTGAATGTAGTTGCTTTCGGACTGCACTAACTGATTCGTCAATCTGTTGCTGTTCCCGATGAATACGGAACCAGTGACTGGTGCGATGGTTAGGTTATGAATAGACCAATGATTTTCTTTATATGGATAATTTTATTTTATTATTCTTATAAATGGGAACCAAGCCCTTTCTGGATGCGTAGTCTAACTATACGAAAGGGGAGGTTCATATGGACGTTGTTTTAGGGTTACTTGCTGCAGGCGGAATGTTTTGGTTTTTCTTCAGTTATCTGTTAGGATTTCGGAAGAAAAACATCTCGATGACTTTTGATGATCGGTTCTATACACTAGATGAGCACGTGAAAGCAATCGAGCAGAAGCTGAAGCAAGACGGGAAATTGGTCGAATACTTAGGGAACCGCCGCTTTTTAGTAAACGGGAAACGATATTTGTTCATTGAGCGAACGGTTCCGATGTCAGGTATTCCAATGCAACAAACAATTCTTGAATATCAAAAATAAGTTAAATGAATTCAAAATACCGCCTCCGTCATGAGTGCGGTATTTTAGTATGCTTTTCATTAATGGCATCAGCGTTGATTTTATAAACTATAGGAAAGGTTGACAACAGCTTGGATAAATATTCTCCGCAAGAATTCGGTGCGAAAAATATAGCGTTTATAGATCAAATGATGGTGGAACGTTTTCATGCCATTTCCGTCGATAAAAACGACGAAAAAATTGCGAGAGTGATGGAGGACCCATTCTTACCTTCGTCTGATACGATTTGCGGCGTGTATTGCATTTATAGAAAATCCGTATTAGATGTATTAAACGGCAACATAGCATTTTTCAGCAGTTATGAATTTGAAGCGGCATGTTCTTCAGACAAACTAATAACAGAGGAATATGTGGAGGATGTATTGGATTTTGCAACAGTGGTGATCATTGCTTCGGAAGACAAAAAATATATGTCCCACTACTTCATTGGTGGAAATTCTAAAAAACTCAACTGTATATTAAATGTGTGTTCAGGAGTTACGAAAATTGCGAATAAAAAAAATTTTAGTCATACCATTAAGCGTTTTAAAGAAGACGTTAGTGTCGTTGAAAACATGGATTATTTGAAAAATATACTGAACGAAATAGTGTAAGGAAAGAGAGAAGGTGCTGATCAAAGTGCACTTTCTCTCTTTCTGTTTGCGCAACCTTCAAAAGAGTATTGATATGAGAAATTTAATCGTGGACTTAAAATATTTTAAAAATGCAAATGTTTTAAGTAAATGAAGCAGCAAAAAAAGTTACAGGCACTATATCTGCCATCTAATTCTATCCCTATGAATTAGGGGGGGAAATATTTTTTGGAAATGGATTGACAGTCAACTGTACTACGCGTATGATACAGAGAGAAAGTGTATTACTGTTTTAATACAGTAAACGGGAAAGGGAGGTCAAGACCACGATGCAATTTGACCAAAGAAGCCCGGTGTATCTTCAAGTCGTCCGATGGTTCAAGGAACAAATCGCGACGGAAGAACTGAAATGCGGGCAGGAAATTCCATCACGCCGTGAAATCGCTGCGCAGCTTGGAATCAATCCAAATACAGCACAGAAAGCCTATAAGGAAATGGAGGAACAACACTTGATCACGACAGAACGGAACGTCCCAAGTAAAATCACGATGGATCAGGAAGTAGTCAAAAAAGTTCGGACGGAGATGCTGGATGAAGCAGTCGCCCAGTTCATCGAGGCGGTCCAGGCAATTCAGATTCCGCTCGGTGAAGTCGTCACGAAAGTCGAGACGATGTATCAATCAACGGAACGGAGGAAGATCGATGCTTGAAGTCCATGGCTTGAAAAAACGATACGGTCGTAAAAAACCGATTCTTGAAGGTGTCTCCTTTTCGGTGCGTCCGGACAGCATCACTTGCCTGATCGGTTTAAATGGCGAAGGTAAATCAACAATCTTAAAAGCGATCATGGGACTTGTCCCGGTCGATGCCGGAACCGTCCTCGTCGACGAAGAAGTCACACGTGAAAAAATCGCCTTTGTTCCAGATCTACAAACGATGCCCGGTTACATGACGATTGGTGATGCCCTGCTTTATATGAGTGACTATTATCCGGACTGGAATCCGAAGGTCGCGGAAGAATTGATGGGCTTGTTCAAGCTATTGACGACCGACAAGATTTTAGAACTGTCAAAAGGAAATCAGGCGAAGTTCAGTTTAGTGCTTGGTTTTGCACTCGACCGTCCGTACCTGTTGCTTGACGAACCGTTCGCCGGAATTGATTTATTTACGAAAGAACAGATTGCCTGGATTTTTTCGAGTCATTACATGGAAGGACGTGGCATCCTGATGACGACACACGAAATCATTGAAATCGAACATTTGATTGACCGGGTCGTCTTTTTACAGGACGGCCGGATCATTGATGAACATGATACGGAAGAGATGCGCGAAGTATACGGAAAATCGGTCCAGGACCGGATGCGGGAGGTCTATCAACGATGAAACAATACCTGATGTTAACGAACGAAGAGTTGAAACGAAGCTGGAAAATCATTGTCTCCGTCATCCTTGCGATGGCGAGTATCGAAATCCTGACCGTCGTCGGACGGGTCATCTATCATGAACGTCAGGTGCAGGATTATATGAGCTACGCGAAAGTAAGCGAATCGGAAGCAATCCGAACGATTGAAAAGTTATCGTTTGAACAGGCCAGCTCGTATTTCAGCTATATCATCCTGATCGGGGTAGCTCTTGTCTTGCTGTATGCCGTTCAGATCTGGTACCGGGACTGGCTCGGAGAGTCCAAGTACATATACCGTTTACTGCTTTTACCGGGCAGCCGGGCCAAAATCTTTTTTGCTAAATGGACAGCTTTGGCTCTTGTCATCATCAGCTTTATCGGCTTGCAGTGGGTGGTCATCCAGCTCAGCTATGTGATCTTCAACTGGCTGATTAAAGACGATTACCGTGCAACTTCTGCTCTTGGATTGTCACGGACTTTAAAACAGTTGTATACGATGAATCTGTCAGATGTACTCGTCATTGTAACGCTTGCCCTGTTTACGGTCAGCTTTTTGTTTATGCTCGTACTGCTGGAACGGTCGTATCGCAAAGCAAAAGGACTGTTGTTTATCGTCCTTGAAGTCATTGCTATTGTCGTCATCATGATGGGCGGTATGTACGTCATTGAAACGCTCGATATCTTTTTGTCACAGGAAATATCTGCAATCATGATAGCGATTTTTGTTCTCTATTTTATTTATACGATTTGGAAAAGCCTGCGCTTATTAAAATGGAAAATTTCGGTCTGAGGAGGACGTCATGCGAAAATTTAAATTTGTACTTATACTGGCTGTTGTCAGCTTCTTGACGATAGGTATCTATACCATATTTATTCAATCGATTGATGAATCGGACTTTATCGTTGAGACGGTCAAAGGCGACCCGAAACAGCAGGCTGTCCGTTCCGTTCATGCAGAACTTCATGATCAAGGGTTAAAAAAAATGGATTATAAAGTTGGATTAGACGGTCGTGTCCAAAAGACGGAGGATAGTCTAGTTAGCGGTTTGTTTGAAAGCCCATTTGATGAAAAAAATGCACCGAACGATTTCCGACGCTTTATGCGTAACGATTACGTCATTACGCTGGAACAGGATGGAATTTCATATGCGACGGGTGCGCCAGACAATGACAAATGGGAGCTGCAGTACTGGGAAGACGGCAAGCAGCGTGTCGTCAAAAAAATATTTCCGGCACCTGCTGAAGCTAGGAAGCTAGGAAAAACCGAGCTTTATCCGTATAAACGGATTGGAAACAGTATGTATGTTATTGCGCGAGATTATGAATCCGAATCAAAAACATTGTTATACAAAATTGATTTAAAAAACGAAACGATTCGAAAAATCAATTTACCATTTACCTCTAAAGATGAGTTCTATCTTCTAGGAATCCATGATGAAACGATTGTTTATTATACGTCGGAAGGTGTAGAAGGATCAGATGAGACAATAGAAAAAGTATATATGAGCGACGGAAAAACATCTCAACTTTTAAAAGGATTAAAGTCGGTTGGTGCTAACCAAACCGAACTGAGTGCGGATGGAACAAAACTGATCCTACTTGAACGCGAACCAAAAGATTTAATATGGGCAGTTTATGATCTGGCATCGAAGAAATCGACAAAATATAAGATAGGTATCCCGTTAGTATTAGATGAGTCTGGATTAGGTGAGTATACCGAGCTGAAAGATGATTTGATTTACACGGCGAATCGAACTGGTGACGGTGTTATCAATGTCCTTGTCGTCGACGCAATATCAAACCGCGTCTTGTATGAGGGAAACATCAAGGACAAATTAAAACGAGCAGAAACTACACTCAATGAACTTGTCTTGAACTAACGAACAACTTTAATAACTCCAAAAAAACGCAATCCGGAACTCTTCAAGAGTTTCAGATTGCGTTTTTTGTTTCACTGATACGATTTGATGATGATGTCCTGTTTCGTGTAGTAACTCCATGTCAGGTCCTGCGATTCAACCTTTTTCGTCGTCACGGCAACAAACTTGTTTTTCCCGGTGTAGATTCCGACGAAGTTCGGTGATTTCGCCTTTTTCGCCTGGACGAACAACAGATCGCCCGGGACGGCTTTTTTGAATGTGACCGTCTTCAGCGGCATAGCGGCTTGTTTCGCAATTGTCCGCTCGAGTGTCAGACCGCTTTTTTGATAAACGTATTGTGTGAAGCCGGATGCGTCAAAGCCTTTTGTTGTCGTCCCGCCTTCTTTATATGGTGTTCCGATCAAAGACGTCGCGAGTTTCGTAATCGCCGCTTTCTTTTTTGCAAGTGCTTTTTCTGATAATGGTTTCGCTGTCTCGCCTTTAGTCGGTGTTGCAGCAAATGTCGTGACCGGACTAACCGTCGCTGTCAGTAAGAGGGCTGTTAATGGAAGGGCATAATACGATTTCATAGTAAAATCTCCTTTTTCGTAAGTGGGATGAACAACTGACTTTACCGTACCATGCCGATTGGAAAATAAAGCAACAAATTAGATACGTTCACCTAACAGTGTTGTAAGGTTCGGTCTGAGTCTCCGCTACAAAAAGACGCCCGTTCCGTGTGCCTCACGAGAGGACACCATGGAAACAGACGCTTTTTTTATGAATGTTGATCGAGCCGGTGACTGACCGCCGTCAACGCAGCTGCGAGTATAGCAACGGCACCACCGACAAGGGCGATGTTCATGATCGGACCGTTTGCATACACGAGTCCGCCGAGTGCGGAACCGAAGGCAATCCCGACGTTGCTTGCGACCGGCATCAGGGAAGCAGCAAGCCCTTTCGCTTCCGGATTAAACTTTTCTGCCAGGTCGATCAGATAAATTTGCGTCGACGTCGTCAATAAAATCGACATCAAGGACATCAAGGCAATGTTGATCAGGCCAAGCGATACCGACGCTGTCGTCACGTAGAGAGCAGCGAGGACGATCGCCTGAACGATGAAGACGAACCGGAGACGGCCGATCGGATTCCGACTGGCGATTTTACCGGCCAAGATGTTACTGAAGATCGAGACGACACCGTAAGCGAGTAAAATCGGACTGATCCAGGCTGACGGCAATTTCAGTTCCAACTCAAGCACGGGCACGAGATACGTATAGACGACGTATGTCGCACCGAATCCGAATGAGGGAATGAAAAAGGCGATCATGATCCGTGGATTGGCGAGTAAACTGAGCTGTTCGCGGATCGAACCGGATGATTCCGATTGCTGGACTGGAACGACTTTCAAAACAGCAAGCAGAGCGACGACACCAAGACTGCTCGTCAGCCAAAACGTGGCAGAGTAACCGGCATGTTGTCCGATGAATGTGCCAATCGGCACACCGAGGACGTTTGCCATCGTGAATCCACCGAAGATGAAGGAGACAGCGACGCCGCGTTTCGCGATCGGCACACTGTCGCTTGCGACGACCATTGCCAGTGAAATCAGGACACCCGTCAGAACAGCCGTCACGATTCGTGACAACAGCAACAGTTCATAATTCGGTGCGATCCCGCTGCAGATATTCAAAATGATCCAGACGAAAATCAGACTGAGCATTAACTTCCGCCGTTCGAGGTGTCCGGTCAAGGACATCGTAATCGGTGTTCCGATGGCGAAGGCGATCGCAAAGGCGGAGACGAGTGTCCCGGCTTTTGCAATCGTGATGTTCAGACCGTCCGCAATTTCAGATAAAATACCGACGATGACGAATTCGCTTGTTCCAAGGACAAACGTCAACATGGATAACGTCGCGATTAACAGCCAGTCGGCTTGACTCAAACGAGTCGATGATGATGATGACATAAATAATTCCCCACTTCTGGCGCCTGTGCGCAAAAAAACTATCGTTTATCAGAATAGCATGATTTAACAAGGGCGGAAACCGGATTTGCCTGACACAGAAAAAGAAGCATTATTGTGAATAGACAGTCAATTTCACCTGTCACAGATTCGGGTATACTAACAGAGTAGGAAACATCACTTAAATCAGAAAAGGACGTGATCTTGATGCAAGCAACAGTCACTTGGAATCACAAGATGGGTTTTAGCGGGGAGACCGAATCCGGACATCACTTAGCGATGGATGCCGCGCCAGAAAACGGCGGAGACAATCAAGCACCCCGGCCGACAGAGCTCCTTCTTCACGCCGTCGCCGGTTGTACAGGCATCGATATCGTCTCAATTTTAGAAAAGATGCGTTTGACGCTGACGTCATTTGAAATGGATATCGAAGGCGAACGGGCGGATGATCATCCCCGGCGTTTCACGACGATTTCAATTCATTACCGGCTTGAAGGTGATTTACCGGACGATAAAGTCCGCCGGGCGATTGCCTTATCAAAAGACAAATACTGCTCGGTCTCACAATCGCTGAACGCAGAAATTGAAGTCTATTACTCGATCAACGGCGTCCGGAACGAGGAACCGATTTGAAACGGATGGTTCCTGTTCTGTTGGCAAGTGTCCTCCTCGCCGGTTGTGCTGACGAGCCGGCACAACCGGTCGAACCGCAACCGAAGCCGGCGAAGAAAACAAAGCCGCCGCAGCCGGATCGACCTTCTGCTGCTGAGCGGGCAGAGAAACAACTTAAAGAAACCGTCTCGAACATGTCGACGGCGGAAAAAGTCGATCAGTTGCTGTATATCGGTGTGACGGGAACAGCTTTGACACAAGCCGACCGAACGCTGTTGCAGGATCATGCACTCGGTGGTGTGCTGTTACTCGGCGGCAACATCACGTCGACCGATCAACTGAAAACCTTTACGGCAGCGATTGCTGAAGCCCAACCGGCTGATGCAAAAGCGTTTCTCGGCTTTGACGAAGAGGGCGGACGCGTCAGTCGGGTCCCGGACGCACAGCTCAAATTATCACCGAGTCTGTCGTTCGGTCAAAAAAATGATCCGGCATTGATGAAGGAAGTCGGACAGACACTTGGTTCGATTTCCCGTTTTTACGGCTTTAATATGGACTTCGCTCCCGTCCTTGACGTCAACAGCAATCCGGCGAATCCGATCATCGGTGACCGATCGCTCAGTGCGGATCCGCAACAGGTCGCCCGGCTTGGTGTCCCGTTGATGCAGGGCATGAAAGAAGAAGACGTCGTGCCGGTCGTCAAACATTTTCCGGGACACGGCGACACGACCGTCGATTCCCATGTCGGTCTGCCGCGGGTCGATGCGACGAAAGCGGAACTCGAGCAGACGGAGCTGGTCCCGTTCAAACGGGCGATTCAGGAAGGGGCCGAGATGGTCATGGTCGCGCATATCCTGTTTCCGGCACTCGACAAAACCCGTCCGTCTTCGTTGTCGAAACCCGTCATGACCGGGGTGTTACGGGATGAGCTGAAGTTTGACGGTGTCATCATCACGGACGATTTGGTCATGGGAGCCATCACAGAACGGTACGGACTTGCCCAGGCGGCAAGTCTTGCCCTCGAAAATGGTGCGGATATGGCGATGTTCTCATCGCCCGGCGCATACGCGTCCGTTCACAAGGAAATCATGACACGGATCAAACAAGGTAAATTGTCGAGAGCAGACCTTGATCAGAAAGTCATGCGGGTATTACGCTTAAAACAAACGTATGACTTGTCGGAAACGAAACGCGTCGACGCGTATGAACAGCTAATCGAGCAGGTCAAAGCGGTCGAATCGGACATGCGACACTAATCAAGGGTAGAACAAATCGGACTACCCGTGGTAAACTACAGGCGTACCACACAAATCAATATCTACACTAGGGGAGTCTCGCAGCAGACTGAGACGGAAGTATCCGGACCCTTTGAACCTGATCTAGTTCGTACTAGCGGAGGGAAGTGGATTCCGATCATTCATAGAGGATGCGACGGCTGTCGCCCTTTTTTGTAGGACCACTCCATCAGTTCATGGGGTGGTCCTTTTTCGTGTGGAAAGGGGGAAATGATGAGCCAGTTACATCTGATGACAACCGGCAAGCAGCGTCCGGACATACTCGAACAGCTGTTACCGGAACTCGCACTATCCGTCGACCGGATTCATTTGCGGGAGCCGTTATGGTCAGCGAAGGAACTGGTCGTGTGCATCGAAACACTCGTGCGACGAGGCGTAAAGACAGAGCAATTAATTGTCCATGACCGGCTGGACGTGGCAGTCGTCACCGGCACCGGAGTTCAGCTGACAACACGCAGCATTCCGGTCGACCTCGTCCGGCACCGTTTTCCGGAATTGGTGATCGGTCAATCGGTTCACTCGTTAACGGAAGCGATAGCGGCGGAACAAGCCGGTGCTGATTACGTCCTGTACGGCCATATTTTTGAGACAGGATCAAAACCGGGTGTACCGCCCCGGGGACTCGACGCCTTGAAACAAGTTGTCGACTGGACATCGATTCCTGTCATTGCAATTGGTGGCATTACACCGGACAATCTGCCGGATATCCTGGCGACCGGCTGCGCAGGCGGGGCCGTCTTGTCGGGCATTCTCGGTCAGGCGTCTCCGGTCGAAGCAGCCAACCGGTTCCAGGCGGTGATGCAACGATGACACGCCCGGATGTTTTAATCATCGGAGCCGGTATCATTGGTTTAACGCTCGGCTATGAGCTCCTGCAGCGCGGGAAAACCGTTCATTTGCTTGAACAGTCAACTGTCGGTCAGGGAGCGACGCAAGCAGCAGCGGGAATGCTCGCGACAGATGAAGAATTGCTGGCACCGTTACATGAACTGGCCCGGCTGAGCCGGAAGCTGTATCCGGAATTCGTGCAACAATTGTTTGACGAGACCGGTCTCGGAAGCGGGTATCTGGAACAACCGTTTCATATGCAACAGGCACATCACTGGCGGACGTTTGATTCGGTCGGACAGGTTGATCCGCGGTTGTTTGCACAAGCATTACGCAGTGCGATCGAACGACGGGGCGGGGGAATCGAAGAGGCAACGGTCGTAGCACGTCTCGTACGGGACGGACAAACGGTGACCGGCGCCGAGACTAACCGGGGGCTGCGGGTGGGCAGACAAATTATTGTCGCCGGTGGTCGCGGATCGGAAGAATTGTTACAGACGGTCGGAGTGACGATTAACACACTTCCGGTCAAGGGCGAGTGTCTGTCTGTCCGGCTGACGACCGGACAACTCAATCGGACGCTGTTTGGTGATGCGGTCTATTTAGTCCCGAAAGCAGACGGACGGATCATCATCGGGGCGACGGAACGGGTTAGTGATGAATCAACGACCGTCAGTCTGAACAGTATTCGTTTGTTATTGAATGCAGCGATTAAGCTCTATCCGCCACTTGCAGAGGCCGTGTTCGTGGAGGCTTGGTCCGGTGTTCGACCGCAAACCGGGGACGGTCTGCCGTATCTCGGATCGGTGGATGGTATCGACGGATTGTTCGTCGCGACCGGGCACCACCGGCATGGCATCTTACTGGCACCGGCGACGGCCAATGTGTTAGCCGATTGTCTCATGGGGCAAATGCCAAGAGTGGCACTGGATGGTTTTAACAGACGACGACAGGAGGAAAGCAGATGACTATCCGATTGAATGGAAAAAACTATGCTTTGACAGAGGAAATCAAGACGTTACACGACTTGTTAGAAAAACTGGAGATTCAGGGACAGGTCGTCATCATCGAACAAAATCATCAAATCATCGACCGGTCGAGCTATCCGGATACGGACGTTACGTCCGGAGATGTCATTGAAATCGTTCATTTTGTAGGAGGCGGATAACATGTTAGAAATTGGCGGAAAAAAATTTGCATCACGATTGTTACTCGGGACAGGAAAATATCCGGATAATGAGAAGCAACAACAAGCGGTCGAAGCATCGGAAACAAATATTTTAACGTTTTCCGTCCGGCGACTCGATGTTTTTGCGAAGGAACAGACGAATCCACTCGCGGCACTCGACTTAAGCCGCTATGATCTGTTACCGAACACTGCGGGTGCGAAGACGGCGGAGGAAGCGGTCCGGCTTGCCCGGCTTGCCCGGGCCTCAGGGATGTGCGATATGGTCAAGGTCGAGGTAATCGGTTGTGACAAGACACTGCTGCCGGATCCGATTGAAACATTACGAGCAGCAGAGGAATTAATCAAGGATGGCTTCATCGTCTTGCCGTATACGTCAGATGATCTGTTGCTCGCCCGTCGGCTCGAAGAACTCGGCTGTCATGCGATTATGCCGGCCGCGTCACCCATCGGTTCCGGACAAGGCATCTTAAATCCGCTCGCGCTCAGCTTCATCATCGAACAAATGTCAGTGCCGGTCATCGTCGACGCCGGCATCGGTTCACCGGCTGACGCGGCGTACGCGATGGAGCTCGGAGCTGATGGTGTCCTGTTGAATTCAGCCGTCGCGCATGCGAAAGACCCGGTCAAGATGGCACGTGCAATGAAGCTTGCGGTTGAAGCGGGACGACTCGGTTTTGAAGCAGGACGGATTGAGAAAAAACGGTATGCGACGGCGAGCAGTCCGACGACCGGGATCAGCCGCCCATGATGGACCGGTATAGCCGACAAATCCGCTTTCGTCCAATCGGACAGGAAGGGCAGGATCAACTGGGACAGCGGCACGTCGTCATCATCGGTCTCGGTGCACTCGGGACAGCGAGTGCGGAACAGCTTGTCCGGGCAGGAATCGGACGAGTGACTCTGATCGACCGGGATTACGTCGAGTGGAGCAATTTACAACGGCAACAACTCTATACGGAACAGGATGTCAGGAACCATTTGCCAAAGGCGGTTGCGGCGAAACGCCGGCTCGGTGCCGTCAATTCGACGGTGACGATCGAGGCGATTGTCGAAGATGTGACGGCAATGAATATTACACGGCTTGTCGGACAAGCAGATTTGCTTGTGGATGGGACCGATAACTTCGTTATTCGGATGCTGATGAATGATGTTGCGGCAAAATTTCGGATTCCTTGGATTTACGGTGCATGTGTCGGCAGTTATGGCATGACCTATACGATTCGTCCGGGACAGACCCCTTGTCTGCATTGTTTGCTCAATCATTTGCCGAAACAGCAGGAGACATGTGATACGTCAGGCGTCATCAGTCCGGTCGTCCAGCTGGTTGCGGCGCATCAAGTGACGGAAGCATTAAAATACTTGACCGGAGCTGAAGCTGCATTACGGCAGACGGTGCTGTCATTTGATGTCTGGAACAATCAACAGAGCCAAATCAATGTTGTGTCCTTAAAACAATCTTCTTGTCCGTCCTGCGGCGATAACCCGGTCTATCCGTATCTCAATGCTCCGCCACTTCACTTCGTGACATTATGCGGCCGGGATATCGTTCAAATCCGCGGGGAAGGGACCCGTGATTTAATCCGGCTTGAACAGGAGATGAGCGGCCGCGGGATCAGCTGTCTACGCAATCCGTATCTGTTGATGTTCGAGACGGAACAACATCGGATTACCGCCTTTGCCGATGGGCGGATCCTGCTTCACGGCGAAGCGGATCTTGTGCAAGCGAAACAGATTTACGAGACCTATTTCGAAGGGACGTTCACAAAAAAATAAAACATTTTTTTGAATACATGTTTTAGATGTTTAAAAAAGAGGTAAATAAGACTTCAGACTTAAGTCGGAGATTTTTGGTGAAATTGAATGTGAAGAGGAGTGATTACGATGAAACAAGAATTCGATCAATCGATCCAGTCATTGGATCAGACGAAGCGGACAGACCATGCAGCTGAAGTCGTTCAGCAAGCGAATTGGAATCCAGACCGGTATCGGACGAACCTGAATCCGTTCTATCTGTCACCTTGCAGCGTCGAACGCCGGGAAGACCGTCAACAGGAAGTTGACCGGATTGTCGAAGTCGAGCCTACATCCTCCCCTCTCCAACAGTTATTCGAGCAGAAGCAGGAAGAACATATAACAGCAATTGAACCAGGTTCTGCGAAGAATCCCGGAGGAAAATTTACGACCGGGATTGTCGTCGGGGCAATCATCGGAGGATCAGTGTCCATCTTCACGTCGGTCAAACGATTTCGTCAAAAGCGCCACACCCACTGAAGATGACAATTAAGCCGTCCGAAAAACCGCCTTCCAGCTAAACAGGAAGGCGGTTTTTGTCTATTGTCAGGAGGAAGCTATAATGAATTCAGACAAACCTGAGGCGAATCCTTTTGAGCTTCTCGCAAAGCCGGCACAACGGGCCCTGAGTGAACACGGCGTGACATCATTGGAATTGTTAGCGATGTATCATGAACATGATATTCTGCAGTGGCACGGAATCGGACCTTCTTCGATACCGAAGTTAAAACAGTTGCTTGGTGAACGTGGACTGACCTTTAAAACATGATGCATCATAAAACCCATTGCTTGACCGGGAGACTATCGGTCAAGCAATGGGTTTTACTTGGTTTGGAATCGGTCAGATCATCGTCAGAACCATTCAAGTCATGCTAAAATAAGGATATTATAGAGGAAAAGTGAGCGTGATGAGAGATGAAATGGATTCATACTGCCGATTGGCATTTAGGAAAAATCGTTCATGGCGAATCGATGCTCGACAATCAGCGGGCTGTTCTCCAGGAATTTCTACAATTGCTTGACCGGGAACAGCCGGACGCGGTCATCATTGCCGGTGATCTGTATGACCGTGCCGTCCCGCCGACGGAAGCGGTCGAACTGCTTGATACGGTGTTAGCCGACATTGTTCTGGAACGGAAGATTCCGGTCGTCGCGATCAGCGGCAACCATGATTCAGCGGAACGGCTGAGTTTCGGTACACCGTTATTACAACGGGCGGGTCTTCACCTGGCAGGTAAATTGACGGAGGCGATCGAACCGGTTCAGATCAACGGCGTCCGTTTTTATCCGGTGCCGTTCGCAGATCCGGCGACCGTCCGCTATGTCTATCAGGATGAAACAATCCGGACGCATGATGACGCGATGCGAAAAATCATCGGAACGCTGGACATCGATGGACCAAGTGTCCTCGTTGGGCATGCCTTTGTCATCGGCGGGCTTGAGACCGATTCCGAACGCCAATTGTCGGTCGGGACAGCGGGACAGGTCAGCGCCAGTGCGTTTGCTCCGTTCACCTATACGGCGCTCGGACATTTGCATAATCCACTTGCGATCAAGTCGGAGACAATCCGGTACAGCGGTTCGTTATTGAAATATTCGTTTTCGGAAGCCAGTCATGTCAAAGGCGTCGATATTTTGACACTGAACGAAAACGGGACGTTTGACCGTCGCTTCGAACCGTTGACGGCCAAGCGCGATTTGCGTGAACTGACAGGCAGTCTTGCCGAACTGACGAATCCGGTCTTCGTCGAAACACAAGCGACGGACGATTACATTAAAATCAACCTGACGGATGCCGAAGCCTTGATTGATCCGATGGGGAAATTAAAGAAGCTGTATCCGAATATTCTTCACCTCGAACGGACCGGATTCACACGCGAAAGTACCCGGGCGGTCCAGGCATCACGCGATCAGGTGCAGGCGGCGACGCTAACGGATCTGTTCCGGGAATTTTATGAAGCGGTACGGGAAAAACAACCGACGGATGCGATGCAGACCGTCTTAGAGGAGGAAGCTGCATGCGTCCAGAACGATTAACCCTACGTGCGTTCGGACCGTTTGCCGACGAACAGACGATTGATTTTCGCGCACTCGGCGGACGGACGATGTTCGTCATCTCCGGGAATACCGGCGCCGGAAAAACGACGATTTTTGATGCATTGACGTTTGCATTGTACGGCGAGACGTCAGGCGGGGAACGGGAAATGAGCGATTTGCGCAGTCATTTCGCGAAACCGGAACACAAGACGGAAGTCGAACTCGAATTTCTGTTAAAAGGCGAACGCTACCGGATTATCCGGCAACCGAGTCAGCCGCATCCGGTCAATAAAACGGATTACGGACATGAGGCGGAACTCGCCCGGCATGATGGGACGAGCTGGAAACCGCTTGCGCTAAAAATTCCGGAAATCCGTCAGCAGGTGCAGGAACTGTTGCAACTCGACCACAAACAGTTTTCGCAAATCCTGCTGCTCCCGCAAAATAAGTTCCGCGAACTGTTGATGGCGGAGTCAAAAGATAAGCTGCAGATCCTCAAGCAGTTGTTCAAGACGGAACATTATGGGGAGTTTCAGCAACGGCTGCACCGGAAAGCGCTAGATCTTGCTGCGGCGATCAAAGAAACGAAAACGAAGCAGCTTGCGAAGCTCGAAGAATTACCGCTCGACCTCAACTGGTCGGAAGCGACGGAAACGACAATCCGTCACCAGACAGATACATTGCTTGTAGCACTTGATGAAAAAATTGAACAGGCGAAAACGGTGGAACAGACAGGACGTCAAACGGTCGAACAGTTGACGGAGCGGCTGCGCCAGGCGGAGCACCTCGAGCAGACATTTACCGAGTACGATCAATTGTTACATCTCGAACAACAGCTCGCCTTGACGTTGCCGGAAACAATACGCCAGAAAGAACAATATGACGCGGCTTCCCGGGCAGCAGCCATCCAAGGGGTGTACGAAACGTTTCAGTCGGAGGAACAATCGGTCCGGCAATTGACCGGGACGAAACAAACCGTCCTGTCCGAACTCAAGCACCTGCAACAGCAACTCGACCAGGTCAACCGGACCGTTGAGCAATTGACGATGCAGGAACCGGAAATACGCGAGGCGTCACGGCGCCTGGAGCAAATCACGGAAGAGCTGCAACGGCTGAAGGATCAAGAACAATTGGTGCGTCAACAAGAAGACTTACGGCGTGCCGTTGCTAAGCTGAATCCGGACGCATTACGTGAACAACGGACTCGTCAGCGCAGTGAACGGACACAGCTGCAGGCAGAGATTTCGATGATGATCGACGATTCGAGCATCCGTCTGTCCTTACAGGAACGCCGCTTCGTCCTGCAATCCATCGAACAGAAACACTTAGAGTGGCAACGGAATGAAGCCGAACGACTGCAGCTGATCGAGCAGGGGACACGCGTGAAAGCGGAGAAAGAACAGGCCGAAAAAACGTACACGGCTGGCCGGCAGAATGAACGCCGTCAACTGGCAGCGGAACTTGCGGCACATCTGCATGACGGGGAAGCATGTCCGGTCTGCGGTAGTGCAACGCATCCGCAACTTGCTGTCAAAATGGAAGCGCTCGATGTCGAAGCGTTGCATCAGTCCTACTTAACCGCACAATCGGCGCACCAGGAGTTACAGGCGACGTACCGGACAGTCGCGGAACGGAAACGGCAACTCGAACAGGAACTCGCGACACTTGCGGACGGACAACCGGTTCCGACCGATGTGACCGCGATTCGTTCTGAAATCAACGACTTGAAAGGGCAAGAAAATCGATTACAGCAACAACAGGAACGAAAACAGCAACTGGAGCAACAGCTCCGGACAATCGAGACGGAATTGGAACAGGCAGACCGGCAAATCGAAGAGGAGACGAATCAGCAGTCGAAACTGTTGCTGGAGCTCGCTCGGCTTGAAGGCATGCTGAACCGAAATCCGGATGAGGCGTCACGTCGTGAGTTGGAAATCGAACAGCAGACACTGACAAAACGATTGGCGGAGTTTGAAGCGGCACGGACAGCAAGTCAGAATCAAAAACAACGGCTCGATCAAGAAGTCGCGGCACGAAGTGGACGCCTCGAGCATATCGAAGAAGAATTGGCGACCCATACATCCAAGCAGACGGAAGTCAAACGCGTGTTTGAACGGAGTTTACAGGAAGAACGCTTCGAGACAGTCGAACAATTCGAGCAGGCCCGTCTGACACGACAGATGATGGAAGGGTTAGCGGAGCGACTCGAAGCCGACCGGCGAAAACGGCAGGATGTCGAAAGTGGTCTTGGGCGGATCCGACAACTGATTCAGCAACAGGATCGTCCGGATCTGACGGCTCTTCGTCCGCTCGTCAGACAAGCGGAAGCGGAACTGGCGACAGCGACGGATTACCGGATTGGCGTTGAGAAAGAACAGTTGCACATCAAACAACTGGTCGATGCCTGGTCGAGTCTTCAGCAACAAATCGAAGCGGAGGATGCACGGTACGGTATCCTCGGTGAGCTGGCCCGGGTCGGTGTCGGAGAGAACGCGCAACGGATGACGTTTGAAACGTATGTCCAGACCGCCTACTTTGACGAAATCCTGCAGGCGGCGAACCGTCACTTGCACGGGATGACGTCCGGACGCTTCCTGCTCGAACGGAAGACGGAAGCCGGTAAAGGCTTGAAGAAATACGGTCTTGATTTAAACGTTTTTGATGCCTATACGTCGCAGACTCGTCACGTCAAGACGTTGTCCGGCGGGGAAAGCTTTAAGGCCTCACTCGCCTTGGCACTCGGTCTGTCGGAAGTCGTGCAGGAAGCGAGCGGAGGTGTATCGCTTGAGACGATGTTCATCGATGAAGGATTCGGTACGCTTGATCCGGAATCGCTCGAGCAGGCGATCGAGACACTGCTTTCGATTCAGGCAAGCGGCCGGATGGTCGGAATCATCAGTCACGTTCAGGAACTGAAGTCACGGGTCGATGCGAAAATTGAAGTGACGCAAGGCAAAACAGGATCGACGATTCGTCTTGTCGTCGAGTGAGGGGTGCGAAATGGAAACAAGACAAATGGTCACGAAATCAAAACTGATCACCGATTTGAAACAACTCGGTGTGACGCCGGGTATGAAAGTGTTCGTCCACAGCGCGATGAAACAGATCGGCTGGATTCCCGGCGGAGCACAAGCGCTGATCGAAGCGTTGCAGGAAGTCATCACGCCGGACGGTCTGATCATGATGGCGGCACAGAGTACGGATAATTCGGATCCGAAAAACTGGAGCCGTCCTGCCGTTCCGGAAGACTGGTGGGAGACAATCCGTCAGCAAATGCCGGCATACGACCCGGCGAAGACACCAACCCGGAGTATCGGCAAGGTACCGGAACTGTTCCGGACGTTCCCGGGCGTCAAACGCAGTGCCCACCCGATGTGGTCAGTCACGGCGTGGGGAAACGAGGCATCGGAATTCGTTGCCGGACATACGATTGAAAATGGATTTGGTCCTGGTTCACCGCTTGAAAAGTTCATCGAAGCGGACGGACAGATTCTGCATCTCGGTTCACCGTGGGATTCGACGACCGTCTGGCATTACGCCGAATACGGAGTCGACCGGCCGCTCGAGGAATCGGGATGTAAGATGCTTCAAGGAGATGAAGAAATCTTCATTCGTTATCAGCACCGGATCATCGACAGTGATCCTTTTGGACCGATCGGCGAAGGAATTATGGACGAACCGTTCGTCACGACAGGTAAAGTCGGACAGGCGACGTCGCACCTTGTCTCAGCGAAAGCATCGATCCCGGTCGTCATGCTGCAGCTGAATGCCTTAAATAGTTGGTTAAGCTGAAACTTTTCCGGAAAACAACCGTAGTAAGAAATAGAAAAAATAGAAGGAGTGAACGCAAGATGGCAACACGATTTAAAGTGAATCCGGCCTTACGCCGTGGTTTTGAAACGGCACGTGCCGGTGAACGGCCGATGACGAAGGCAGGGACGATGAGTAAGATTTTCCTGTTGCTCGCCCTTGTCACGGCAGCAGCCGGTGGAACATGGTTCTTCTTAGCCGCGAATCCGCAATTTTTAGTACCGGCTTTGATTGGCGGAGTCGTCCTCGGATTGATTCTCGCGCTGATCATCACGTTTAAACCACGAACGGCACCCGTGCTCTCACCGGTCTATGCAATCGTCGAAGGGGTCGCCGTCGGAGCGATTTCGTTGATGTTCGAAAGTATGTACCCGGGACTCGTCGGTAAGGCGGTCCTCGCGACATTCGTCGTCTCGTTTGCGATGTGGTTCGTCTATACGACCGGCATGATCAAAGTGACACAACGATTCCGTTCGGCTGTCACGGCAGCGATTCTTTCGATCCTCGTCTTGTACGGCGTCAACTTGTTGCTCGCGTTGTTTGGTGTCGATCTGCCGTTCATGACCGGCAGTTCGCCGCTTGCGATCGGCATTCAGTTTGTCATCGTCATCGTCGCCTCACTGTCGCTCGTGATGGACTTTGATTTCATCTCGCAACAAGTCCAGGCCCGTGCGCCGAAATCGATGGAGTGGGTGGCCGCGTTCGGATTAATCGTCACGATCATCTGGCTCTACATCGAGTTGCTTGATCTGCTGTACCGTTTGGCAGCACGGGACTGATTATTACGAAAAGACATTGCGAAAACGCAATGTCTTTTTTTGATGGAGGAAGCACATAAATGCATTCGGATAAAAAAGGTAGAACCGGAAACCCTCAATTCGATTGTAAAATCCAAGAAAATATTTTATATTTGATTATATTATGTGCAAGTGCACGCTAACAACATAAACATAATCTCATGTAATTGTTTGATTAGAACAGCAAGAACTCAAGAAGGTGAAAAGAATGAAAATGACACGGTCGACGGATTATGCAATTCGCGTTCTGCTCTATGCCACTTTGAATCCCAACCGGCTTGTTCAAATCCAAGAAGTAGCGGATCATTACGCCATTTCCAAAAATCATTTGATGAAAATTGTCCATTCATTGAGTAAGTTCGGGTTAATTACGTCTTATCAGGGACGGAATGGGGGATTTAAGTTAGCCAAAGCACCGAATGAAATCACGCTGGGTCAAGTGGTGGCTTTATTTGAAGAAGTTTCGTATTTGAAAGAAGTATTGCCAACACACGAGAAAGAATCGCTTCGAAATACGCGGCAAGCTTTTGATAATGCTTTTTTATTATTTTCAAATGCTTTGCAAGCGTACACATTAGAAGATTTAACAAAAGTGCAGATTGGATGAAACGAATAAGCACGGTCTTCTTTTTATCAAAAGAAAAAGTGGACCGCTTTTCGTTTTTTTTATGGCTTCGGATTCGGTCTGAAAAGACGAAATATGTTAAACTAAAAAAGGCTAAGCAAATCAGGTTTCTTTGGAATTAAACATACGATATTATTATATGTTTAAGGTTTTGTCTGGATCTTGGCGCAACAAAAGAAAAATCTTCGAACATTTGGTATCGAGGTTAGAAAAGAGGTTTTTGATGTCTGAGATAAGCATTGAACGCATCATTCGTTTTATTCAAAAATTAATTCACCCTCCGTTTTTCCTTACGACGCGGCGGGGAAGAAATCATGAAGTTCACCTTGAAGTCCGGTATTTGGACGTGTCAGAACGTATGAAATCGTCCCTTCTTCATGAAACCATCCATCTCTTACATATGCATACAAGTGAAGAAGTGAGAGAACGACTACATGAGGAATTGCTGGCGGTTGCCGTCTATACACAAAAACATTCGACCTTGCTTTTTGCGTTCAGCTTGATCAACGAACCGCCTGTTCGAATCAAATTGATTCAGAATGAGCAGGTGACCTGTCAGACTCTTATCCGGACGCAGGATGATTTAAAAGCATTCGTTCAGAGCCTAGATACGCGATGGATGAGACAGCATTGATCGTCTCTAAAACATGTATAAAAATGGTATGGATTGATCATCGATAGCAATAAGAAGCGAAATACAGGTTTGCTTTATGGATTTGAGCTAAACTAGAAAAAAGGAAATCATTGATAGAGGGAGGACACAAACGTGAAGCCAATCATTTTATTTGATGGGGAATGCAATTTGTGTGATGCCAGTGTGCAGTTTATCCTGAAACGGGATCAAGGGTACTATGATTTTGCTTCATTGCAGGGCGCGACTGGACAGGAACTCATTCAAAAACATCGTTTACCATCTGATTTAAACAGTGTTGTGGTTATCGAGCAGGGAGTTCCTTATATCAAATCGGATGCAGCGCTACGGATTACCAGACACTTAAACGGCGCATGGCCATTCGCTTCGTTTTTCCGCTTCTTACCGCGTGTCGGAAGAGATTTTGTGTATGATATTGTCGCGAAACACCGGCATGAATGGTTCGGAGAAAAGCAACAATGTATGCTTCCTTCTAAAGAAACACGCGCCCGATTCCATGACTGATACGGGTTCGGCATATGTTTCATCAAAAAAGCCAGACGATGTTCATCGTCTGGCTTTTTTGATGAGGTAATGAATATCATCTGGCCTCCATGAACAGCCAATGGCAGCTCGGTAAAGGGTCAGCTAAAAAACTGAGACCGAGGTCATGTGTTTGATGAATCGGCTGAAAAGCACAGGATTCTGTTTGCAGATAAATTTCATGGTGAGGGGAACGAAGATGAGTTCCGCACAACCGCCATCTTCCGTGACCATACGCGGTATGGACCGTATAGTTGATGTCGGGAGCGATCACCAACGGATTGCCGACTGAATGCCGGGTCGTAAACTGGAGAAAGTCTCGGTCCTTTTCAATATCTTCCAGATAAACCTTCCGTGTCGATGCTACGTCTTCACTCCGTAGGCGTCCCGTCGAGGTCAGAGAACGTGTCGGATTGGCCTGCTTAGCAAGGTGAACATGAGGAACATCCTGTAAGCCTGTCATGGCAATCTCAGTCAACGTCCGGTATTCCGTCGCATGGGGATCAAAGGTCCGGTCATCGCCCTCAAAATAAATATGAGGAGAAAGCAGATTCGGATTTTTTAAAATCGGTGGAGCAATAAACGTCATGATTCGCAGTCGTGCGCGGACGGCTTCGGGTTCTTTATTCGGTGCAAGGGGCTCAGATACAAACGGATGGAGAAGGATATAAAGAATAAACGATTCAAACTCCCGTTCCCGATCTGGTTCGTGTTTTAAATGATTCAAAAGTTTAAACGCTCCCTCCATGACGGAGGAGAGTGGTACATTCTGACGAGACGATGGTCGGAGGGCACGGATTTCGTAACGGGCAGACTCGTCTTGCGATGATGCTTCGTACCACGTATGATTATCCGTATCGCCCAAGCGTTTTCCATCTCGGAAGATACTGTAGGATTCGACATCCGGGATAGCCCCCCATACCAAAAGTAATTCCTGGTCTGAACGGATGATGACGGTGGATTTTTGATTCCAAAACAATGTTCCCTCATCGGCGACAACGGCTGTATCGATTGTGATACGGACGTGATTGGTCCGCAGTTCATATTGCACGGGAGAGAGGGGAGCAAGCGTCGTATCGATGAATTCGTGTGCCGCGCCATCACTGAGGATCTCACCGTCACGGAGAAGCTGAACGGGAGAATCCGCTTGCCACGAAAGATGTAAATCTTGACCAAGTTGCTTGACTGTAATGTTTTTAACGGATAGCATAACGGCGTCCTCCGATCAGTCTTTTAATCCCTTTCGCTTCCCATAATAGGCGGAAGTTACGAAACCCTCTCTTCTCGACCGAAGAGAGGGAAATGTTTACTTGCTCTGAACCAATTCCTGAATCAGGTTCATCTTTTCTTCATCATGCTTCAACTGCTTTTTTAAATCGTATGCCAGGTACATATCATTTTCAATCATGTAAGTCGCAATATCAGCATGTGTCTGAATGGCATGATTCAACTGCTTCGTCAGGATTTTTCTGACATCGGGAGAAGCAGCTTCCGTAACGGCCACGGCATAGGCGCGGACGAGTGATTTGGCACTGACGAGATGGTCGATGGCGATCAGTTCGTCTCTTTTCTTGCTGGCACGGTTCATCTGTTTTTGAATGGTCACAAAAAGCACCTCCGGTCGTTCGTCTGGTGGAATCAATGGAATAAAGGTTGTAGCTCTTTTAGTGCACGTTCTGATTCTTTGATGTCCTGTTCAATCAGTTTTTTTAACTTTTTATCTTTGACGAGCGGGCTAAGTGCATAAGATTTGACAAGACAGGATTGCTTCATCGTCATAATTTCATGGATTTCCAACGTCTCGTGCAACGCCAGTTGTTTCGCCATCCTGTCTCACTCCTTGTCCTTTAGAATGCGTTTGACTGTATCCGCGACGCCTCGTTTTTGCGGCGGTTCATTCAAATCATGGTGCAGATTGTGTGCCGGAACTTCAGGATTTGGAATTTGACCCTGCGGTGCCGGATTTTCGAGATACACGAATTCACCGGTTCCATCCTGCGCGCTTCCTTGCGCCCAGCGTCCTTCTTTTGAAGCCGTTCCTTCCGACAAGTCCCAAAATTCATAAGCATGCGGCTGGGCTTCCATTTCATCTTCCGGTGCAAACGTGGCCGGGACGACGATGCCGTTTTTCTCTTCCAGCTCTTCAATGGCTGCCATCCATTGATATTGATGATACCGGTCGCGGGCCAGCATTTTCCGGAGTGTTGTCCGGACTGCTTCATCGTTCGTCATGTGATAGAGACGTGCGACCTGAAGTCGCCCCTGCGATTCCGCATGGAGGTTGGATCGCATATCCGCCAAGAGATTACCACTCGCGACAATGTAGGAACCGTTCCACGGCACCCCGTTTGAATTGGAAGGAAGTCCGCCGAGTCCACTGACAAGAAGGTGTTGCGGATTCATTCCACCGAGAATTGCGGCGATGGCAGGATCCTTGGCCGCCTCAGCTTGGTCGTCGGGTGAAGCACCGTCGAGCAATTGCGAAATTAAAGAACATAACATTTCGACGTGACCGATTTCTTCCGTGCCGATATCCATCAGCATATCCTTGTACTTTTCATTTCCCCGACAGTTGAATCCTTGGAACAGATACTGCATCATGACGGTCATTTCCCCAAATTGTCCGCCTAATACTTCCTGGACAGCCCGTGCAAGTTTCGGATCCGGCCGGTCGACCTTAACTTCGAACTGTAATTCCTTTTGGTGTCTGAAAATGATTCATTCCTCCCTCAGATTAAAAACATATATAAAACGTACATGATATATATACCTGTTTAAGAAAAACGAAAACCAAAGGGGAAGGATTGTCATCAAAATGTAATGTTTTAGAAAATGATTTGGACCGGTGATGCAGGCAGTTATCAGGAGGACGACCAAGTCAGATTCCGCTTGAGCAACGGATAGTTCAACGGATCATTCATTAATTCCACCATATGCGAAAAGAGCAAATCCGTTTCGTTCATGACATGCTGACGCCAAAGCCGGTTTTCGGTAAAGATCGCTTGCAGAGGCAGTCGAAAACCGGATGAGTCTTTAGCTGTTCCGCATTCGATGATCAGTCCAAGGAAACCAATCTGCTTTTCATGCGTCCACTGATACAGTGAGTTCAACCATTCACCTTCAAAGAGATAAAGTGGATGTTCGACAATCGGATAACGGGTGAATTCTTTTAAATGATCCGGTGTGCGGCAATCAGCGGAAGGCAGGACCAGTTGAACTTCTGTCTGGAGGCCGTGACCCGTGTGACAGTCAAGAAACAAAACGTGCGAGTAGGGAGTGATGAGGTAGGAAACTGCAGAAAGGACGTCATGAATATACGGGTCAGGCGGCTGTCCGTCAAAATGAATACTTATCGGTTGAGGAACTGGTACGGTTGTGGCGCTTTTGAACAAACGACCGGGACCGATTGGAAGTAACCGGCTTACTGTTTGGAACGAAAACGGGAAGTGTCCGAATCGACTACCGGAGCCCGCCTTCGGGATGAAAACACCACGAAACGGTGCATAAGTGTGATGGTCCATGGTGTCTACATTCATAGCGTGAATGAATAAAAGATCGACTTCGCTGCTGTTAAGCCGGGCGAGATGTTCTTCTAAAAATCGCAATTGCATCGCGCTCCCCGTAAACCCTTCGATTCCATGCAGACCGCTGCTGAGAATGAGCAACGCATGATTTCCCTCACGTTTCGCATGAATCAAGTCGCAGCTGGCATTTTGTGCCTGGTTGATCGGCAGGTGTGAAATGGACGGGTATTTTGTCGGCAAATGATGCAGTGCGGTTTCGAGGAGTCGTTTTCGTGCCGTCTCACATGTTCCTGAAAAGTATTGCAACATGATGCTGTCCTCCTTTTAGTCGAACGATACGTCACTGCTGTTGGAACAATCAATGGATAATGTCGTGTGGAGAATTTCCAATGCGTGCTCTTTCGCATCTTGCGTCTCGGCTGCGGTACAGTCTTTTGGCACCCAGATTTCGTATTCCCGCATATAAGCGTCGTTTGCCGTAAACAGGATACACATGTCGGTCGTGATGCCCGTAATGATCAGGCGTGAGATATTGAGATGCTTTAAGAGAATATCCAACTGTGTCCCGTAAAAACCGGAATGTTTCGGCTTGATGATGAAATAATCATCTTCTTGCGGATGCAATGCTTGAACGAAGACATCGGCGAGCCCGCCGCGGCACTCTTCGACAACCTGATCAACGTTTTCTTGCCATAAACTAAAATTGTCATTTACATAAATGACCGGTATATCATGTTCTTTACATATATGTTTAAGGTCGATCAAAGACTTCAATATGGGGCGTGTCTCAGCAAGCAGATTTTCTGCGCCTTCAAAATCCATTTTATTGATGATATCAACGATTAACAAGGCGGTTCCGGTTATTTTCATACTGCAGTCCACTCCTTATAAAAATGTGATGAGGTAATGATAGGGAGAATATAACTGGGCTTTAGCAATAAAGATTTCCGTTGGATCTTCCGATTCTTTTTCCCCCCGGACATCGATGAGACACCGGAAAATCGTCTCTTCGATTTCAGAGACGAATTCCGGATATTGATATAAGGCATACGCTAAATGCCGCCGGACATGATCCTCAATTAAGATAATGGCCGGCGAGGTATCTTTCAAAATCGTGCCTGAGAATGATCCGAGATGATTGCGAAAATCTCGGTTCAAGTAATAAATGATACGATCTAACTCATAATCCATACGTATTCACTTCCTCTGTCTTTAAATCAATTTATGGTTTTCCGTCTTTGGTCCGTTGCACCATCGGCAGCCGGACTAGGAAATCCGTTCCGACATCCAGTTCGGATGAAACAGAAATTTGTCCGGAATGAGCTTCGACGATTTCCTTACAAATCATCAGCCCGAGTCCGGTTCCTTGAATCCGCTTATGGTCGTTGCGCTCCACGCGGTAAAAGGACTCGAACAAATACGGTAGGTCTTGTTTCGGAATGCCGAGTCCGTTATCGCTGATTGTCAGGACAACCTCTTCCTCACTGCAGTCGAGCAGGACCTCGATCTTCGGACTCGACGGCGAGTATTTGATTGCATTACCCAAAAGGTTCGTCAGCAGTTGACGTATTTTTCCACGGTCCGCTTCAATCGTACAGGTCGTATGAGCCGAATCAAACAGGACCTGATGGGAGGTGTTGGAGACATTCATCCAGTCGGCTACTTCCTGTACCAAAGCTGCTATGTCAAAGGATTCAAACGAATAGACTTCCTTTTGGTGACTCAAGCGTTGATAGTCCAAGAAAGCGGTGACAAGCTTACCTAAGCGTTGGGCTTCACTGCGGACAGTTTTTAAATATTTCAATTGTTTTTCACCGGAGACGTTGCGGTGAATCATCAGCTCACTGAATCCTTCAATCGAGGCTAGGGGCGTCCGGAGTTCATGTGAAATCATTGAAATGAAGGCATGCTCCTTTTGTACCGCTTCGACTTCAGCCGTCCGTTCACTTAAGACAAAGATGATACCTTTGCTGTCCGGCAGAAATTCCGTATACAGACGGACGTGACGATTCCTGCTGACTTCGAAATCTTGGGCGTCCATGGCATGGCCGTTCGCTAAATGAATTTTTAATTGTTTCATATAGTCGGTAAAGGCCTCTTTTTCAGTAAAGACCCGGCGAAGGATGGCCATGATGGATTCAAAATCATGCAAAGTATCTGGCAGGTCTCGTAATTCGGGGAACATAGTGACCAACGTCCCGTTGTGAATCAATCGTGAATCGGGAAAATTGACGTACATGACGGCTTCTCGAAGGCTGTCCAAAATCCGTTGGACGTGCTGTTTATCTTCTTTCAGTGCCCGCATATGCTCGATTCGCAAAATCCCGAGTGACAGAATATCGCTGACTGCCGAAAGCTTTTCATATACTTCTGCCGTTGGGTCAGTGAATGTCAACAAGGCAAACGGTTCAGCTTCACGCGAATTCAGCAATGGAATAATCCGTTCAACAAGGTATTGATCCTCTCTGACAGGCTGCGCCAGCCGGGGGATGCTGCCTTCAGACAAAGGATTTTGCCGGTAAATGACTTCTTCTTGCCTCGAAACCAGAGTCAGCTTCAACTCCGGTAAGCCGAATGATCGGGCCACATCCCGTAGCAAATCTTGCGTGCAGTGAAACGTCTCGTATTCCAATAAGTGACGGGCAAGATCCGTCTGAAGTTGTAGCTTGATTTCCGTTTTGTTTTTTTCCGACAGGCTGTCAGAAAGTTCACGGTTCCGGCTTGATAATTGCTGATTGGCACGATCTGTTTCGGATTGTTGAAACGCAAGCATCGTCATCATGTTCTGCATGGCTTTGGCGAGGACGCCGATTTCATCCTGTCGTTTGATCAGAGGCATCGAAGAATAAGCATATGGATTTTTTGTTTGCTTGACCAGACGAACGAGATCATTTGTCAACCGTTGCATGAATCGGAACGTCCAGCTGTTTAAAAGGAAAAAGACAGCAACAAGAACTGTCAACGTTTTCCAAAGGGTCGCTCGCATCTGATGGGCAAGTGTCTGCTGTGCTCTTTTTTCCAGTATATGAATAGAGTTGATATATTGATCCGCTGCTTGTCGGGTCGTCGAAAAAAAATACATGGTATCGAGTGAAGAACGTTCTGTCCCGCTCATAGTCGATTGCAACGGGATGACGAAGGACGCATCCTTTAACATCCGTCGCATGGCGGTAAAATCGGTATATCGGTTGGCGGACTGTCGATTTTCCGTCAATGGAATCAATATTTTTTCGTAGTACTGTATTAAAATCATTGCCGTTTTTGAGTAAGAATCTGTTTCTGCGGAAGGGTAAGTATGCGCCAAATGTTCAAGATCCTGCTTTGTCCGCTTTAAGTCATTCGACAGTCCGAGAGAAGCCGGTGTTTCCTTTAATAAGGCTTCCTGAATCTCAATATTCGTCTCCTGCAAATCATTCCAAATCTCACGTGCAGCAGTTTTTTGATTGGTCAAACGCAACAGCATGACATTATTCTCTTCTAGTTGCTGAATGGAATAGGAATAGGCACCCATCGTCACGCACACTAAAATCATAAAATTTAATAGTAGCAGTCCTGAAAAGGTCCGGGTAATTTTACTGAATATCCATTTCATCATGACCTCTTTCTACAGCGGACAACGGAGATACGTAGTTCGTGTCCCTGATGATCGCTGTGTGAATAACATACTATGATTATACATGTTATGGGAGAGGTTTTGACCCGTTTCATCAATGGAACTTCTATTAAATTTTTGATGGTAGTATACAGACGATTAGTCTGGACTTTATTCTATTAAGTGATGAATGGATCCAATTAATTCATCAAGAGGCTCAAAACTCTCTAGAAAAAATTGATAATTGGATGGATGCCGAATGCCGCGAATGAAAATTCGTTTTTCTAGTGTCGGTAAAATCAGCAGATATTCGATATCCATGATCCGCTCTTCAGAAAATTCGCGACGGAAAACGGAAATTTTAGCTGAATTAGCAGTTAAATACGTCGGATCGACCCGGTAGCGTTCTTCAGAGAATTGTCTTTTGATAAATACTAAAAAGTCCGAACCACTAAAAAATTTCATATGCGTGAACTCCTTCCTATAATCGTTCTTTATATATTAAGTATTTCCTGTACATGTTTAAAGGAAACGTATTTCAGCAAAAAAATAGATACATTTCATAACACTTAAAACTATATCTTATGTCGTTTTTTTTGTACTATAGGTGATATAGAGAATAAAGTAGGTGGAAATAATGAAAATGACTCGATCGACGGATTATGCGATTCGAGTGCTATTGTATACGACTCTTCACCCGACTCGACTCGTTCAAATTCAAGAAGTAGCCGATTATTATGATATTTCGAAAAATCATTTAATGAAAATTGTTCATGCACTAAGCCGATTCGGACTCATCACATCCTATCAGGGACGTAACGGAGGTTTTAAGTTGGCGAAAGATCCGTTGGACATCACGTTGGGTGAAATCGTACAGCTTTTTGAAAAGGTCTCTTATCTTGAAAGTATTCCAGCCGTCCATGAAGATGAAAATCTGGGAAATATGAAAGAAGCGTTTGATGATGCATTTTTTCAATTTTCGGAAGCACTCAAGGCATACTCACTGCAAGATTTGATTCAAACGGATTGACGGTGTGTAAAAAAAGAGTTTAAAACACGTGGCAGATTGGTAATATTCTGTAACGTGTTTTTTTGTCATGAACAGAAGATAAAATTCCCTAATAAAACTGGTAAATGTTATACTTAATTTTGGATGAAAATAGGGAACTAAAATGGTTTCTTTCGTTGCATGTCCTCATCCGGAATAATCATAACTTGAATTCTGTCAGAAAGGAGTTTCCAGAATGTCTGAGATCACCATTGACACATTCACATCCTTTATCAAGACCATAATCAGACCTCCCTTATTTCTTGTAGAGAAAAAAGAACAGCCTGAAAACATAACGGTTGAGATTCGATACGCACAGTTGCGTTCTACAACCAAAGCTCAATTGTTAGAACCCCTTGTCCGTTTGTTCGAGGAAGAGGCGACGGATGAAGCAAGGGAAGTGTTAACGAAGGAATTGATTCATTTAGCTGCACATACACTACATCATTCGAATCATCTTTTAACCGCTTGCTTGACGAAAGAGACAAACTCAAATCGTCATTATGCTTATTTGTATATTGAAGGAAAAGAAGTACTACACCGAATTATGACGGATGAGAAAGATATCCTGCCGTTTGTTCGCCAGATCGATCAATTGATTCAGAAATTTGAATCAGACTAACGCTGACTGAAAATGGTGCAAGCCATTTTATATATAAGGATCACGTTCGAAAAACTGAAATGTACAGTAATCATGTAGGATTGCTGGAACAAGTCCGTTGAACATGCCAACAGGCAAGCCTTCCGAAATAACGGAGGACTTGCCTGTTGTTCATTTAACGATTCTCGGACGAGGTATCTTTGAACGCATCGACATATTGTTTCGCTTCCAGTAACGGATAACCAAGCGTTTCCCGGACGAGTTTAACGGCTTCGACTGTCTGATAATCAGCAAGAAGCTGCTTGATTTGTTCATTGAGTAAGGTATGACTGCTTGCTGCATCCGTCATCCCGAGGTGTTCCTGAATCCGGGTCATTTCGCGCAGGAGCTGTTGTTGCATGACCCGTTGCTTTGCCAGTTGTTGAGATACGGATTGCCAGAACATGATCAAGAGGATCAAAGGCAACCAAATCGATAAAAATGAGTCCATATGAAAGAAGCCTCCTTTTGTTTACCGTATCATACTAAAAATGATATAACAATTAGTGGAAATTGAAAAGAATACCGTTTATTCTGAAATAGTGGAAAATTAAGGGTTTGAAAAAGAAAGGAATGAAAAGTGTGGAAGATTTGTTAGCTGCGTTGATTCCGATATTACTTCTTTCAGGGAGTATCCTGTTTGTCGGGTTTGTCGTCACGCTCGGCAGTTTATTTTATTTCCGCCGGCGGTCGTTTGAGAAGAGTACATACAAGCAGGTTACACAAGAACGGTTTCTGAAGGCCGTCCGTGACAAAGGGATCTGGGGAGAATATTTAACGACCCGGCAACTTGAAAAAGTCGGCGGATACGGGAAATTCGTCATGAATACCTATCTGCCAAAAGCACGCGGCAAAGGTCTGACGGAAATCGACGTGACGTTTATCCACGAGAGTGGCATTTACGTGCTCGAGTCGAAAAATTACAGCGGCTGGATTTTTGGAAAAGAAGCGGACCAGCAGTGGACTCAGATGTTTAAAAACCGCTATAAACAAAAGTTTTACAATCCGATCAAACAAAATGAACAACACCTGAAGAGCATGGAACGATTTTTGGAGGCGATGGTCGTAGAAGACGTATTCCAGTCGGTCATCGTCTTCGGTGAACGTTGTGAACTTAAAAAAATTACGGTGGACTCAAGTCACGTCCATGTCATCAAACGGAATGACTTACGGCGGGCCATCAAGAAACTGGCGACTGTCGATCGTTTGACACCAGCACAGGTCGATGCGGTCTATGAGCAACTCAAGCAACAATCCCAAGTTAAACAAGAAGTGAAGGATGCGCATATCGAATCGGTTAAATCGTTTACGTCTTAAATTAAACAATCAGAAGGAAGTGGAAACATGGCCATTCATAAAAAGCCGATTGATTACATTGATATTCCTGCTCCGCAACATAGTGAAGGCGCCTATTACCGGGTTGTCTACGGGGATGTCGACTGGGAGGAAAATGAAAACTTTCATCGGGCGATCTACGTGTTAATGGGATACGAGGAAAAAATCATGTATCGCCGAGTCGCGCACATCTTAACGACACCGAATCACCCGAATGATTTGTCGGACTTCGATAAAGTGATGGCTGCAATGACCCGATTGAAAGACCGCAATGCTGTCTATAACGATAAAAAGAGAGAAAATCAGACATCTATTTGACAATCCACCGATTCCGGCATATAGTAAATAAGTTCAATTAATAAGTAGTGCAACTATTATGCCGAAAGTGGGGAGTCTTAATGAAAGAAGCGGATTGGTCACTTGGTATGCAATTGTCACGCAGCTATCTTTCCTTTAAACGGGCTGCCACGAAACGGATGGAACAACATGGCCTGACACCGGAACAATTTTCAGTGTTGAGTGAGCTGCATAAGCAGGAAGGCATCTCGCAAAAACAGTTGGCGTTGACGACCGAGCGGGATCAGACGACAGTGGGAAAAATCCTCGACAAGCTGGTCAAGAAAGGGCTTGTCATTCGTTCGGCGGATCCGAGAGACCGGAGAGCCTTCATTTTGTTGACGACGAAAGAAGGTATCCAAACGATTCATCTGCTCGAACCGACACTCGATGAACTGCAGCAGCAGGCGTTTTCCGGTCTGTCGAAAAAAGAGATTAAACAATTCATCAAGACACTCGAGACCATTTACAAAAATGTGACGTAAGTGGTTTCTCTTTTTGAACTGATAGTTGCACATGCTATTATAAGTAATGCATATATAAAAGGAGAGCGGATTACATGAAGAGTTTTAAAGAAGTATGGTCGATTACACAAACAAAAGTCGGGTTAATGTTTGCCTTGATTGTTCCGGTCTTGTTCCTTGTCGTCTGGATGACCGGTTACCACGGCGCGACGGACCGGTTGGATCAGTTACGGGTCGCTGTCGTCAAAGATGCGACGACGGAAGGACTATATCAAAACCTCAAAGCGGATAGTCCGTTTACCGTCAAAGCCGTTTCGTCCGAAACGGAAGGTCTGAAACAACTCGATGCCGGAAACATCGAGATGGTGCTTGCTGCCGATTTGACCGGTCAAAAACAGATGACGTTTCACGTCAATCAGGCAAATGCCGAGTTCGCGAACGGTATTCTGAAACAGGCGACAGCTGAAATCTCGCAAGGGGTAAACGGTCAGCCGGCTATTCGTTCGGACATCATCATCGAGCATGAAGTGTCCGATTTCTCGATGTCGATGTTGCCGTTGTTACTGGGCTTCGTGATTTATATTGCTGTCATGACGATGGGAATTCAATTTAATCTCGTGACACAAATTCTCCAAAAACGTTTTTCAAAATGGTCACTCTTTTGGAGTAAACAACTGTTGCACGGAATCGTCCTGCTGGTTGTTCCGCTCGTCATGGTATCGCTTGCGTTTGCCTTTGCCGAGATCGAGACATCCTTCTTGAAAGTATGGGCGTTCCAACTGTTGCTGACAGCAACGTGTATCAGCGTCACGCAGATGAACTTCACGATTTTTGGTCCGATTGCACCGCTTGTGAACGTTGCTTTGATTCCGTTTCAGTTAATGACGGCGGGAAATATCGTTCCGTCTTCGATGCTGGCCCCGTTTTACCAAACGATTGGTCATTATCTGCCGGTTCCGAATGCCGTCGGCGGTTTGACCCGGTTGCTGTATTTTGACGGTGATATCTCGACCTACCTCTTACGACTGGTGGTTATGCTGCTCGTGACACTTATCGTCACACTGATTTTGACAGCGGTTCGCCGGGAACAGGCACATGTTGTCGAGGTCAAACAGGCTTCCTGAAACAAAAAAACGAGCTAATCCAATCGGATCAGCTCGTTTTTTAGTTAAGCAAACAATTCAGCAATCGCTGTGTCACCCGTTAGCAACGGAATCGTTTGGTGGTACGCCGACTGTTGACCGATCGAGGCGACGACGACGCGGGCGACGTCTTCCCGGGCAATCGTTGTTTCGTCCGTTGAAGTCGGATCTGTTGTGACCGCACCTGTACCCGCCTCATCTTTCAAACCGCCCGGACGCAGAATCGTATAGGCAAGTGAACTTTCACGCAACAGACGATCCGCGTAATGTTTCGCGACGTAATACGGTTTCATGCTGTCGGACCACGTTTCCGGCGAGTCGGCATTTAAGGCGCTGACCATGATGAACTGGCTCGCTTGAATTCCTTCTGCTGCCGCAACTGCTTTTGCCGCTCCGTCAAGATCAATCAAAATGGTTTTATCCGCGCCGGTGTGACCGCCGGATCCGGCTGTAAAGATGACGATGTCACTGCCTTGGATTGCATCTTGAATCGATGCGACACCGTGCTCTAAATCGAGAGCGACCGGTGTTGCCCCGAGAGATTCAAAATCGGCATACTGTTCCTTTGAACGTAATCCGACGCGGACGTCGTGACTCGATCCGCTTAATTGTTTCGCCACCTGACGACCGACTTTTCCGTTTGCTCCAATAATGAATACGTTACTCATCTTCCATTCCTCCCATTCGTTGATTCGTTCTCTGTCAGTATGGAAGAAAGTAAGTGTATCCTGCAATCAAGAGGACTTGATGAAAGAACATTGCCTCTTTTTGACGAAATAATCAAAAAATTGTTGGAACCGTTAGAACAATATGATACTGTTTTGAGTATTATACAAAAACACAGCGTCAGACAGAGAGAGGAAGCGGACAGAGTGAATAAACGAGAATTGGCACTTGGAGGAAGTCTGTTGCTTTCCGGTCTTATGATAGCGACACGATTAAAGAATGCGACGGGTTCATTCAGCGTCGGTAAACAAAATGTCTTCACAACAAAAAAGATTGTCGTCGGAACGACCGGAGATTATAAACCGTTTACGTACCTGAACCGTCAGACCAACCAATATGAAGGGTTCGACATTGATGTCATCTGCTCGTTTGCGGAAGTCGCCGGACTCGAAGTCGAATTCGTCCCGACGACATGGGGAACACTGACCCGTGATCTACGTGCCGGGAAATTTCATATGGTCGTCGGCGGCGTCACGAAAAACATCGAACGCGAAATCGTCGGCGACTTCACGAAAAGTTACTTGTCGTTTCAAAAGACACCGCTCGTCCGGACAACGGATCTCGACCTGCTGACGTCAATCGAGGCAATCAATCGACCGGACGTGACAATCGGCTTAAACCCAGGAGGAACGAACGAACAATTCGTCCGGCAGACGTTTGATCAAGCCCATATCGTCATGTATGCCGATAATTTGGCTATCCCGGCAGCTGTCGCGACCGGCGAAGTCGATGTCATGATCACGGATACGGTTGAAGCGATTTATTATGCGTCGCTGGATACGCGGCTAGGGGCTCCGAAAATCACTGAAAAGTGGATTCCGGCCGAAAAAAGTTATCTGATCCAGGACCGGCAGACGGAAGTTCTGGACGTGATGAATCTATGGATGAATTCCTATGAAGGACAGGAACGGATTCGAGCCTTAAAAGAAAAGTGGTGTGTGGCTTCAGTTGGACAGGATGTCATCTAAATAGAGCAACCGATGGGCAAATCCAATTTTGGGTTTGTCCCTTTTTGTGCAATCAGCTAAAAAGTGGGTAAAGATAAGGAAGTGACTGAACGATTGTCTGACTAACGAAAGGACGGATGAGCATGATTGAAGTAGACCGGTTGACGAAGGAATATAACGGGAAAAAAGTCGTTGATCAGATTTCCTTTCATGTCGACAAAGGAGAGATTTTTGCCTTTTTGGGACCGAACGGTGCCGGTAAATCGACGACGGTTCAAATGCTGACGACATTGATTGCCGTCTCGTCCGGCAGTGCAACGATCAACCAGTACGACATTCAACGAAATCAAAAGGATGTCCGGTTGCAAATCGGTGTCGCCCTGCAGGAAACCGGTATCGATAATGATTTGACAGGTGAAGAGTTACTGGTGCTGCAAGGGAAACTGTTTGGATTTTCAAAGGACAAAGCCGTCGAACGGGCCGTTGAACTGCTTGAACTCGTTGGATTATCGGCAGACGGGAAACGCCGCGCCGGCACGTATTCCGGCGGGATGAAACGCCGGCTGGATCTCGCATTGACACTTGTCCATCAGCCGACCGTTTTGTTTCTCGACGAACCGACAACCGGACTGGATCCAGCAAGCCGTCAGCAAATCTGGACGGAAGTTCGGCGTCTGAATGAAGAATACGGAACGACGATTTTTTTGACGACACAGTACTTGGAAGAAGCCGATCAGCTGGCAGACCGGATCGCCATCATCAATGACGGGTAGCTGATTGCCGAGGGGACAGAGACGCTGAAGCAGGTCGTCCGCTATCTCGATGAACAGCACTTGACGGCCCGTTCGCTTGTTGTCAAACAGCCGTCGCTGGATGATGTCTTCATTCAACTGACGGGTCAGGCCTATAAGGAGGAGAGCTGATATGTGGCGGGAAACTTTGATATTGACGAAACGCAGCCTGCTCGTGACCTTACGGAATCCGTTTTCGTTCATCCCGAACTTGATCATCAGCGTTTTTTTCCTGCTCGTCTACACGAGCGGGCTGTCCGGCATCTCCAGTCTGCCCCAGTTCGGCGGCGTCGACTATTTTAACTTCATCCTGCCGGTCTCAATCGTCTCCGGTGCCGTCGGAGGAGCCGGGGGAGCGGGGCAGGCACTCGTCAAAGATATTGAGAGCGGTTATTTTGCCCGTTTGCTGTTGACACCGGTCTCACGAACGGCGATCGTTCTCGGTCCGATGCTTGCCGGGATGTTGCAATTATTCGTTCAGACGTTATTGATTTTCGGAATGGGCTTTCTACTTGGTCTATCGATTCCGGCGGGGATCAGCGGCTTTTTCCTGACGATTATCCTCGCTCTCGGCTTCGGTCTTGCCTTTGCCGGTTATTCCGTCGGTGTTGCTCTGAAAACTCGGAACGCCCAGGCGGCACAAGCCGGGACATTACTGTTCTTTCCGTTGATTTTCTTATCGACGACGTTTGTCCCGAAAGAATTGATTGAAGCGGAATGGTTAAAGGTAGCCGCGACGCTCAATCCGACGACTTATATCATGGAAGGGATGCGGGCGTCCTGCTACGCGAGACGATTGATTGGAGTGTTTATACACAGGGTGTCATCGTCGCTACCGTTTTGAGTATTGCGATGGTCGTATTTGCGGCACTCAACGCAAGGGGTGCCTTGAAGAAATGACAAAACGCTATCTCCGACTTTTTTAGCCGGGGACAGCGTTGTTTTAAGACGACTTAGGTGTGCGTACTACATAATAGATACCGGAGAGAATCAGGAAAACGAGTCCGATCAGAATCGAGACGCGGGTCTCATCATTGAACAACATTCCGACGAGGACGATCAGCAGCATCACAATCGTGATGTAGTTCGTATACGGTGCGCCGGGCATCTTAAACGGGTGATCGGCAATCCGGTTGGCTTCGATTTTCCGGTACTGGATGTGGCTGATCAAAATCGCGAACCACGGTACCATTCCCGGTAAGACCGACGCACTGTAGACATAGACGAAGATATTCGTGTCTTTGCCGAGAAACAATGGCAGGACGATGTCGAGGATGATTCCGACAAAGATACCGGCTGACACGGCAAGGACCGTGTAGAGTGGAATCCCGTTTTTGTTGACCTTCAGGAAAAGCGACGGCATCTGTCCTTTTTCCGCGAGCGTATAAATCATCCGGCTCGAGCTGAAGATGCCGGAGTTACAACCGGACATCGCAGCCGTGATGACGACGACATTGATGACGGCTGCTGCGGCTGTAATCCCGACTTTAGCAAACGTCGCAACAAACGGGCTGCCGAGATCTGCCAGCTGATCCCATGGATAGACGGTGACGATGATGAAAATTGCTCCAACGTAGAAAATCAGGATCCGCCAGATGACGCCGTTGATGGCACGGGTGATGTTCGTTTCCGGATCCTTCGTCTCCCCGGCTGTCACACCGATTAGTTCAACGCCGATATAAGACGCGAAGACAATCGAGAGGGCGAAGAAGAAGCCGCTGACGCCGTTCGTGAAGAAGCCGCCGTGTGACCACAGGTTCGAGAAGCCGATCGGCGTCCCGTCGTTTCCGAAACCAAACAGGATGATGCCGAGACCGGCGATGATCATCAGGATGATTGTGATAACTTTGACGGAGGCAAACCAAAATTCGAGTTCACCAAACATTTTGACCGAGGCGAGGTTCGCAAGCGTCAGGATGACGATGACGACGACACCCGGAATCCAGGTCGGTAGATCCGGCCACCAAAACCGCATGTAGGTCCCGACGGCAATGACTTCACTCATCCCGACAATGACCCAGTTGAAAATGTTGCTGCTCGCCGTCATGAAGCCGGCTGCCGGATGAATGTAATCATTCGCGAACTTTGCATACGATCCGGTGTGTGGATGGGTGTAGACCATCTCACCTAAGGCGCGCATGATTAAAAAGATGAAGGCCCCTGCCAACATGTAGGCAAGAATGACAGATGGACCGGTCCAGGCAATCGTACTTGACGATCCAAGAAATAGGCCGACGCCGATGGTCCCCCCTAAGGCAATCATTTGTACTTGTCGTGCTGTTAATTCCCGCTTTAAGTTCGATTCCATAAGTACCCCCATGTACCAAAAAATGATTACTCTTGAACTTGTCAGACAAGTCCGAAACACTATAACCATGAGTATACTATCTTAAAAAAGAGAATTGAAAGCTTTTTCTGAAAACATTTTCGTTTTTCCTAATATAAATGAAAAGAAATGAAAAAAAGCCGAACCCCTTCAAAATGAAGGGATTCGGCAACTTGTCATTTTGGAATGAAATCTGTAAACGTTCCCGCATAAAGACGGGTATCCGTAGAGAGGACGATTCGGTTTTGGCGCATTTTGATGGTTCCTTGCAGCGGAGAGCCTTTTTCCGACTCGAATAAAATCCGTGCCATCTCGACATACCTATCGCCTTCCCGCTTTAGCAAATACGTATGTTCATTGTCCGTTGAAATCAAATACCCGCCTTGGACGACGAAATCTGAAAAATGCCGACGCGGGACTTGATAGCTTGTACTGTTTCCTTGATGAAAGTGGACGACCCGGTAATCCGGATGATAAAAGAACCAGGCATCGTCCGACGCACAGACGTTCAGCGCATAACAGTCATCAATCGGATAATCCTTGTTCTTAAAAACGGCTTGTCCAAATTCATCGAAGACTACTAATCCAAAGGAACCAACCGAATTGGTCACGGCATCGGCAAAGACGCCCTCATCGAAGTAACTGACCCAAATTTGGTTTTTTTCATCAATATGGACGTTTTGAATCCCGTCATCAAGACAAAAACTATCGAGGAGATGTCCCGCTGAATCGTAAATAAAAGCATTCGGCAGCCACAAACCGTCGATATCATCGTCGCATCGTGAAGCGACAAGGAGAATCCGTCCGTCAGAAAATGAGTCGACATAACTGAAATCTGTTTCGGCCTGAGCGATGATCGTCGTTGTCCGCCATTGGTCATGCAGACGATGGACATGCAGTACGTTCCGATGTCGTTTTGTATCATAAATTTCTTCAATCATCATGATTTGTCCTGAAATCGTCAATCCCGTGGCAATGTGTTTACCGGTAACTTGAGACGCCGTAACGCGGTCGAGGTGAATTTTTAATGTGTTGGAAGTATCCAAGATAAGTCGCTCCTTTTTAAAAACAGTCTGCCGCGGGGACAGACTGCAAAACTTGAATTAGGTTGTACGTTGACGCTTTTTCAGGAAGACATATAAGAGAATCATAACGACAGCAGCAATCAGGACACCGTTCGTATAAGGTGCGGCCACTTCTTTAATCGAGCGCCAGTTCGTTCCGAGCGTCTCACCGAGGTAGAGGAAAAGAATCGACCAGGGAATGATGGCGAGGACAGTGTAGAATGAGAATTTCGTCTGATCCATTTTTGCAAGACCGGCTGGAATCGAAATCGCATGACGGACGACCGGAATGAAGCGGGCTCCGAAAATGACGCCTTGTCCGTATTTCAGGAACCAGCGTTCTGCGAGATCGAGATGGTGTTCCGTAATCAGCAGGTACTTTCCGTATTTTAAAATCAATGGTCGACCGCCGTAACGGGCAAACCAGTATAAAAATAATTGCGAAAACAAACCGCCGATGACAGCAGCAACAACGGCAAGCGGCCAACCGATCGTTCCTTGGGAAATCATGAATCCACCGTAAGACAAGACGATTTCGCTCGGAATGATCTCAATCATCAATCCTAAGGCAATACCGAAATACCCTAGATCAGCGAGGTATAATAAAACGTTATTAACAACTTGAGATAACACATCGAACACTCCTTCAGCTTCACTTCATTCCTTTATATTAGAGAAGAAAGCCGGAAAATGAAAGAAAAAATCTTTAATCTGACGAAGCAAATATTTACTAAGCATCTTTAAGTAGAAGGTACAGCCCGTTTAATGAAGCAAAATGATTCAAAAAAAGAACCAATACCGATTATGGCATTGGTTCCTGAAAACATACTTTTTATAACACCATCGCGGCAATCGTTCCGAAAACGAGCAGCGGCAGATTGTAGTGCAGGAATGTCGGGATGACGGTTTCCCGCATGTGATCATGCTGTCCGTCAGCGTTCAGTCCACTTGTTGGACCGAGCGTCGAATCGGATGCCGGGCTTCCGGCGTCGCCAAGGGCACCGGCCGTCCCGATGATAGCAATCGTCGCTTCCAGACTGAATCCGTACTGGACACAAAGCGGGACGAAAATCGCAGCGATGACAGGAACCGTCGAGAAACTCGAGCCGATCCCCATTGTGACGAGCAGTCCGATCAATAGCATGACGAAAGCGGCAACGAGTTGGGAATCGCCCATCAAGGCTTTTGAATTCTCAACGAGCGGATCGATGTCACCGGTTTTCCGGAGGACGTTCGAAAATCCATTCGCTGAAATCATGACGAATCCGATGAACGACATCATTCGCATACCTCGGGTGATGACATCGTCTGCTTCACTGAAGCGGACGAGACGAAGAAGGAGAAACAGGACGAGACCTGTTGTCGCAGCAAAAATCATCGATTCGGTCGTCAGCTGGACAGCGAGTGTCGCGAGGACGACGAGTCCGCTGAGGAACAATTTTGTTTTCGTGATGACGGGAATCTCATAGTCGTCCGGTGCGATGTTCCTCATTTCGTATTCCCGTGGTTTCCGGTAAACGTAAAGACCAATCAACAGACCAACGAGCATTCCGAGTGCCGGAATCGCCATTGCCTGAATGACGGAAGCACCAGCCGTGTCCATTCCGTTTTTCGAAATGTTCGGCAAAAGGATCTGGTTCAAGTAGATATCCCCGAAGCCGACCGGCAGGAACATGTACGGTGTGACGAGACCAAACGTCATGACGATGGCAATCAGGCGACGGTCAATCTTCATCTCATTAAACAGACCGAGGAGCGGTGGAATGATGATCGGGATGAAGGCGATGTGAATCGGCAAGACGTTTTGTGAGCTGATCGCGAGTAACAAGATTGCAAAGACGATAAAGCCTTTTAACTTCTTGACTGACGCCGCGTCAGCGGATCCTTTTGAACGTTTGATCAGAGCATGTGCCAACGCATCCGGAAGTCCGGTTTTCGACAAGGCGACAGCAAACGCACCGAGTAAGGCATAACTGAGGGCGATTTCGGCCCCGGCGCCAAGTCCTTCAGCAAACGTCGCGATCGTCTTGTTGATGCCGAGACCGCCGATCAGTCCGCCGGCGACGGCACTGAGAACCATCGCGAGGACGATATGGACCCGGAAGATGGCTAAAAGAAATAATAGAGCAACGGCAATAATGACTGCATTAAACATGAACTAAAACCACACTTTCTTTTGGTATCACTGTACTATACTAAAGTATCATACAGACCGATCTTTTGACTGTCAAGAAAAAAACACAAAAAAGGTATGACCGACGTCAAATTGAGGTTGGCCATACCTTTCTTCTTCATTAAAACGTGATTCAGCAATCGACTTGGTCGAGTTTACCTGTTCCCGGATCGATGACAAGTCCGTGGACTTCCGTGCCCGGTGGCAACAATGGATGGTTTTTGATCAGTCCGACCGAGTGGCTGACATTTTCTTCGACCGATGTGAAGCCGCGTAACCATTGCTTCAAATCGACGCCGGAAGCATCCAGCGTGTGCAGAACCTGTTCATTGATGCCACGATCCTGCATCTCGGCGATCATCTTCGCCGGGTCAATCGTGCTCATGCCGCAGTCATGATGTCCGATGACAATGACTTCTTCCGCACCGAGGGCGTAGAGGGCGACGAGAATTGACCGCATGACAGATCCGAATGGATGGGACAGGACGGCTCCGGCATTTTTGATGATTTTCGCATCACCGTTTTTCAGACCAAGTGCGTGGGGAAGGAGCTCCGTCAAACGTGCATCCATACAGGTCAGAATCACAACCTTCTTATCCGGGAACTTATCCGAGATGAATGGTTCGTATTGTTTCTCTTCGACGAACTGTTGATTAAACGCAAGCATTTGATTAACGACTGACATGAAACTTCCTCCTTTAAGACAAATGAATGATGGAACTATTCCTAGCGTACACGATGAACGATTGGTCAGACAAGCAGATTCATAGATTGCTGTGACAGTTATCACAGCGAGTGATCGAAAAGACGGACCGTTATGTCAGAACAGGTCATTTCGATGAAAACGCTCTCATTCATGTGAAATAGTTCACAGGATAGCCATGCACAAATGTAACAAAAGGCGGTATGATTGATTTGTGAAGGAAAGCACAAACTATTGAAAATCAGCTTGGCATTCCTAACATCTAATAGGGAATTGCAGACTCAGATTCGTTCCAAAATAGGGAGGAAACCTAACATGGCTGTCAAAGAAAAAATCAAACAAGATGTCTCACCTGTCGAACAAGCAATCAATCAAATCGTCGCGAAAGGTCAAACGGCACTTCAAGAATTACTGACATTTGATCAAACGAAAATCGATACGATCGTGCGGGACATGGCGCTCGCCGGTCTTGAACGTCACGTCGAACTGGCGCGTCTCGCGGTTGAAGAGACAGGACGCGGTGTCTTTGAAGATAAAATGATCAAAAACATGTTCGCAACAGAATACATCTACAATAGTCTCCGGAATGAAAAAACGGTCGGGATTTTAGAAGAAGACGTCCAAAACGGTATCACGTACATCGCGGAACCGGTCGGTGTCGTCTGTGGCGTCACACCGGTGACGAATCCGACGTCAACGACGATGTTCAAAGCGTTGATCGCGATCAAGACGCGTAACCCGATTGTGTTCGCCTTCCATCCATCAGCACAAAACTGTTCCCTCGAAGCAGCGAAAACATTACGCGATGCGGCCGTCAAAGCGGGTGCACCAAAAGATTGTATCCAGTGGGTCGAACAACCGTCCCTCGAAGCAACAAAAGTTTTGATGAACCACACGGACATCGCGATGGTCCTTGCGACAGGCGGAGCCGGCATGGTCAAATCCGCTTACTCGACCGGAAAACCGGCGCTTGGTGTCGGACCGGGGAACGTACCGTGTTACATCGAAAAAACCGCTAAAATCAAACGCGCCGTCAGTGATTTGGTCCTCTCGAAAACATTTGATAACGGAATGATTTGTGCGTCCGAGCAAGCCGTCATCGTCGATCAAGAGATTTATGCGGAAGTCCGGGCAGAGATGGAAGCACTCGGTTGTTACTTCTGTACACCGGATGAGAAAAAACGTCTCGAAGCACTCGTCATCAAAACCGATACATGTGCCGTCAATGCGGATATCGTCGGAAAACCTGCGACATGGATTGCAGCAAAAGCCGGCATCGATGTTCCGGGCAACACCGTCATGCTCGTCGCGGAACTCGAAAAAGTCGGAGCGGAAGAACCGTTATCACACGAAAAACTAAGTCCGGTTCTCGGTGCGTACAGCGTTGCGTCAACGAATGACGCCTTCCATGTCGCGGAACGGATGCTTGAAATCGGCGGACTCGGTCATACGGCGGTTATTCACACAACAGATGATGAGTTGATGACAGCGTTTGGTCTCCGGATGAAAGCCTGCCGGATTCTCGTCAACAGTCCGTCAGCACACGGCGGAATCGGCGATCTCTACAATGAATTGACACCGTCACTCACACTCGGTTGCGGATCATACGGGAAAAACTCGGTCTCAGAAAACGTAACGGCGAAACATCTACTCAATGTCAAAAAGGTGGCGAGACGACGCGTGAACATGCAGTGGTTCAAAGTACCGGAAAAGATTTTCTTTGAGAAAAACTCGGTTCAATACTTGAAATCGATTCAAAATGTCTCACGAGCATTGATCGTCACCGATCAATCGATGGTTGAGTTCGGTTATGCCGACAAAGTCATCCGTAACTTGCCTGCAGGCGTCAGCTACCGGATCTTTGACCAAGTCGAACCGGATCCATCCGTGACGACCGTTCAAGTCGGTGCCCAGGCGATGCGTGACTTTAAACCGGACCTGATCATCGCCCTCGGTGGCGGATCGGCGATGGATGCTGCGAAAGGGATGTGGTTGTTCTACGAGCAGCCAAACGAAACGTTCTCGAACCTCCGTCAAAAATTCATGGATATCCGGAAACGGGCCTATAAATTCCCGGAACTCGGTAATAAAGCGAAGTTCGTCGCCATTCCGACGACATCCGGTACGGGATCAGAAGTCACACCGTTCACTGTCATCACCGATAAAGAGAAAAACGTTAAGTATCCGATTGCTGACTATGCGTTGACACCAGACGTTGCGATCGTTGATCCGGAGTTCGTCATGACGGTGCCTGCCTCTATCACGGCCGATACAGGGATGGATGTCCTGACCCACGCGACGGAAGCGTTCGTCTCTGTCCTTGCGAACGACTACACGGATGGATTGGCATTAAAAGCAATCAAGATGATTTTTGAGTACTTGCCACGCGCTTACGATAACGGTTCAGACGCCGAAGCACGCGAAAAAGTCCACAATGCGTCAACGATGGCCGGAATGGCGTTTGCGAATGCCTTCCTCGGCATCAACCACTCAATCGCGCACAAAATCGGTGGGGAGTTCCACACACCACACGGTCGGACAAATGCGATTCTGATGCCACACGTCATCCGTTACAATGCAACAAAACCAACGAAACTGGCTGCTTTCCCGAAATACGAGTCGTTTATCGCGGATGAACGGTATGCGGAAATCGCCCGTTACCTCGGTCTGCCGGCAGCGACGACAGAACAAGGTGTCGAATCATTCATCCAAGCTGTCAGTGAACTCGGACAACGCCTCAACATCAAGATGTCGTTCAAAGCCCAAGGAATCAAAAAAGCCGACTTTGAAGCGAAACTCGACAAGATGGCAGTCGACGCGTTTGAGGATCAATGTACAACAGCGAATCCGAAAATGCCGCTTGTGACGGAACTCCGTCAAATCATGGAATTTGCGTACGAAGGTATTTAAATAGAGAGAAAAAAATACCATGGCAATTGAAAAGAGCCTTGCTTCCGGTTAACGGAGGCAAGGCTTTCGTGTGTTCATAATCGTGAAGTAAAGTTTACTCATTTGTTAATCACGATCGATAACTGATAATTCACATGCTCATTTAATTCAGTTAAAAACGAATCCAGTTCCTTGTTCGATGGAAAACGACACTCCAATAGATAACAACTGTCCCCGCTGATTTTATAATTATTCAGAACATATAATGGATGTTTTTTGAGAAACGAGAGATACGGCTGGTGATGGGTATCTTTCGTATAGATACTAATCATCGCATGAATCGTATAGCCCATCTTTAAAGGGTTAACAAGAATCGTATACCCTTCGATGATGCCTTGATCCTCTAATTTTAAAACCCGGGCCGATGTTGCGGGTCCACTTAAGTGAATTTTTTGACCCAATTCTTTCATCGTGATCCGGCTGTTTTGTGACAGCTCGTTGATGATTTGTAAGTCCGTTTGATCCAACACGATTTCAAATCCCTTCATAAGTAAAGTAAAACGGCAAAAATACCTTCAGTAAGCTCTGTATCGGGATGACGTTCAAATTATATACTAGGCTCCTAACAACGAAAAGGAGTGGTATACATGAACATCCAACATATCCGCAATGCAACGTTAAAACTGGACTATGCCGGTAAAACATTTTTGATTGACCCGTTTTTAGCAGACAAGGGAGCATATCCGGCATTTCCAAATTCGGCACGACAAGATCAAAAAAATCCGTTAAACGAATTGCCGGTTTCACTCGACTCTATTATCGAGGCAGATGCTGTCATTGTCACACATTTGCACCTCGATCATTGGGACGATGTGGCAAAAGAAGTACTATCAAAAGACATTCCTTTGTTCACTCAGAATGAACAGGATGCCCAAGAAATTAGAAACAGCGGATTCCAAAACGTCAAAGTCTTACAAGAAGATACCGTTTTTGAAGGAATTCAGTTGATTCAAACAAAAGGCGAGCACGGCAGAGGACCCATTTTGGAAATCGCCGGTTCGGTATGCGGAGTCGTCTTTAAACATGAAGATGAAAAAACCGTATATATCGCTGGCGACACGGTCTGGTATGAAGAAGTGGAGAAAGTGATCAAGCAGCATCAACCGGAAGTCATCGTCGTCAACGCAGGCGACAACCAGTTTGTGGAAGGTGGCTCACTGGTGATGGGAGCGGAAGACGTCTTAGCTGTCCACGAGGCCGCACCAACCGCACGGATTCTTTCCGTCCATATGGAAGCTGTGAATCACTGGGCATTGTCTCGGACAAATTTAAGAACGTTTGCCGTTGAACATCACTTTTCTTCTCAACTCATCGTGCCGGAAGATGGCGAGCGGTTTGTGTTTTAAGTTTAACTGGAGTTGCCGTAATTTTTGGAGGCACTCATTTTGAAACAGATAGAGAAACGGTCTTTATGGACAAAAGAATTTGTGCTGTTATCAAGTATCAACTTTTTCTTGATTTTTATCAAAATTAGGCGAGAATACTCCCACTTCTAAACGAAGTGAAAGTGGGAGATGAATCGCTGGCCTGCCTTTCGGGTATATTCCCCTTGAAGGAGGTGAAAAATGGTGTTGAAGCACAAGGCCTACAAATTCAGAATCTACCCCACAAAAGAGCAGGAAATCCTGATTGCGAAGACAATCGGGTGTTCGCGCTTCGTTTTTAACCACTTCTTGGCGAAGTGGGAGAAAATGTACAAGACCACTGGAAAAGGACTGTCCTACGGTTCTTGTTCTAAAGAAATTCCTTTGTTGAAGCAGGAGTTCGACTGGTTGAAGGAAGTCGATAGTACATCTGTTCAGATCAGCGTCAAACATCTTGCTGATGCGTTTGACCGCTTCTTCAAGAAGCAGAATAAACGCCCTCGATTCAAGTCCAAGCGCCATCCCGTCCAGTCGTACAAGACCAACATCCAAGGCAAAAACCAGCTTCCTGAAGTCTCGATTGGATGCAACAAGCTCAAACTTCCGAAGCTGAAATGGGTTCGTTTCGCCCATTCGAAACAGGTCACAGGCCGTATCTTGAACGCCACAATCCGAGGTAACGCGTCAGGAAAACACTTCGTTTCCCTGCTCGTCGAGCAGGAGATCAACGAGCTGCCGAAGACCGGTTCATCTGTCGGCGTCGACGTCGGACTCAAGAACTTCGCCATCCTGTCGGACGGCACGATCTATAAGAACGACCGTTACTTCCGTAAGCTCGAGAAGAAACTGGCGCGCGAACAGCGCAAGCTCTCCCGCCGTCAACGCATCGCTTTGAACAAGAAAGTCACGCTTTCCGAGGCGAGGAACTATCAGAAGCAGAAGCGAAAGGTTGCCCGTATCCATGAGAAGATCGCCAACAAGCGAACAGACTTCCTGCACAAGGTATCGAACGAAATCGTCAAAAACCACGACGTCATCGGCATCGAGACCTTGCAGGTGAAGAACATGCAGAAGAACCGCAAGTTGAGCAAGGCCATCTCGGACGTCAGCTGGTCGGCGTTCTTCCACATGCTGGAGTACAAGGCGGAATGGTACGGGAAGACCGTCGTGAAAGTCGGCAAGACCTTTGCTTCCAGTCAACTGTGCTCGAGTTGCGGCCATCAACACAAAGACGTGAAGCATCTTGGCTTGCGTGAATGGACATGTCCGAATTGCGGCATCCACCACGACCGGGATGTGAACGCAGGACTGAATCTTAAACGAGAGGCTGAACGAATCTTGGCTTCTTCAACCGTCGGGACGACGGGGCTAGCCTGATAAGGTTTCGACCGGTAGGTCGGATAACTCAGGAATCCTCCACCTCTAAGCAAAGCGTAGGTGGAGGTAGTTCAACAGTTGCTGCGAAAGTTTGCGGGGAACCTGCTATTCCTTCTCTTTAAACCGCGTATTACCAAAACAAATTTGAATCGTTAACCAGTATCAACGAAACCAGTTCCAATACATCGTCCCTTGCGAAACAATCAGATAATCAAGCCACTTATCGAAGGAGAACGGGAGTCGTTCGAAATCAGAATCTTCGTACGTCAGGAATTCACCGGTCCAGATCCGATTGCCACCTTCACTGATCGATTCGCAAACGAGCCATTCGCCGTCAGGTCCGGCACCAATCGGGATAAAGCCCGGTGGACATTCCCAAATCGGGAGGTACGTCAAAATATCATCAATCGAAAACAACTCGAAACCTCCACCGCCGTCCGGCGTGAAATAAAGACGAGCACCATTGTGAATACTTAAAAAATGTACGATTTCTTTTGGTGTGTCTTTTGGGAGTCGAGCCAATTCTTCGGGGCTGGCGCCTGAGTGGAAGGTGAACGACTCGACCTCGACGTATCCTTCTTCCTTTTGCACTTCGAGCTGACCGTTTTCTAAGCGGGCCTGTAATTGAAGTAATGTTTCCATCCCTGCCTGATACATGTCTTTAGTTCATCCCCTTCAAAAAGTCTTTTGCGACTCGATTCTTTGGTTCCATCCGTAAGATTTCATTCGCCACAGCGAGGGCTTCCTGTTTTGGTGTGACTTGATCGGGCACTTCCGCTAAAAATAACAAATACTCCAGGAAAGTGACGTCTTGACGATGGGTCAGGGCAACTATTCGCTGAACATGGTCATACGCTCGGTAGTAGGCGCGGTCATAATGACAAAAAGGATGGATCAATAGACCAAACGCTAACTCGTGCAGTTTGACTGTTTCTTTTTGTTCAATCAGATAACAGACGAACTGATACAAAATGTCTGTCTCGTGATCAAAGGCGTCCCCGATGAATTCATCACTGATTTCATCGATGTCATACGTCTCAAATAAGATTTTTGCCTTGCCGAATTGATTCATTTTAATCAGTGTCGTGAGGTAAGTGTAATCGATTGGCATTTAAATCCAGTTCCTTACTGAAAAGTACTCGTCGTGTTCTGTTGACTGTCATGCCACCACATTTTAATCACCGGACACAGCGCTTCGTAGTCTTTGAGTGCTTTTAACGTCTCGTGCACCTGTTGAACGGCAACTTGTTGCTCCTTTTCAGTTACGGGTTCAAGGTGAAGAGCTTTGGACAGACTATAGGCAAGCCATCCGAGTTTACTCGCATATCCAGCAGACAGAGCGGGCTCAAGAGGGTAGTCAAGTCGACCGCCTGCCGAACGATACCCTTTGACGAATGCCTCGAAATGATTTCGTCGCACACGATTTTGCTCATCGAGCGACCAATAGAGGACTGTTTCTAAAAAATCGTGCATCGGATGAATCGGACCGGCCGATTCCCAGTCGATGAGAACCGGTGCACCGCACTTCCATAACACGTTTTTGGCATCCAAATCGCGGTGACTGAGGACCGATGTTCCTCGCCATTGTTTTAGGGCAGAAGACGCTTCGTTGTCCCAACGCTTGATTCGTCTTAAATCCGACAAGTAAGGTTCTAGCACTGTGAGTCCTTGCTGACGGATTTTTTCTGCGAATGTGTCCCATGGAAGCGGAGACTCTGGTGATGCAGGGGTTTGTTGAATCGTCAGCGAGGACAGGTCCGCAGCGTGGATCTGCGCCAACTGTTCGCCGATCAGTTCAGCGTGGCTCGGTGTGACTTGGTTAATCGGCAAGATCGAACCGTCCACCCACGGGAAGACAAGGTAATAGTGTGTACCGATTTGTTGCAAGGCAGATCCATCAATCGTCAAGGCAGGCAGAGCGGAGACTTTGCCTGCTAAAGCGTTGACAATCCGTTCCGAGTCGATGAAGTTTTGTCGTGCGGTCGGACGAGAAAGGATGGATGGATTCAGCAACTTCACCGCATATGTCCCGGTCGTTGTCTGAATTTGATTCATCTGATGCAGGAGACCACCGGACAGTACTGTCGGTTTCGTAAGCAGTTGACCAATTTTTGATTGCTTGATGATGTTCTCAAAGAGTATTTGATTTGCGTTTGTCGTCACGTCGTTCCTCCTCGTAAAAGCAAAATCCCTCTTCCATACAGATTTGGTTATAATTAGAGTATATCGTACAGAAACGACTAGAAGTCATTGAAATTAGGCGGTTGGCGTTTCTGAACGGCATAGAACAGGAATAATCAAACAAAGGAAAAGGAGGGATTGACGATGGAGCAACGACAAGAGCGGCGCAACAGGCGTTTCTCGATTATGGATTTCGTGTTCGGGATCGGGTTTGGTCTCATTTTCTTTGCCGTGTTATATGGCCTGATGACAGTCGTAACCGGACAAATCGAGTCTTCCAGTGATTATCAGTCACTCGTCGCGCAAATGCAGGACGCGGACGTTACCTGGGGAAGCAGTGACGTGACGGTCACCTTGATGCTGCTGTTTATCGGCGGACTCGACGTAACGATGCCGGCTGCCGTCCGGGAAGCAATCATCAACCAAGTAATTGGTGCCAGTTCGGCCGGTGATGTCCTGTCTATCTTCGGAATCGATTTGAACCAGGTTCTATCACCGCTGACGTTCGACGTGACGTATGGTTCCTTGTTGCTGTCGGTATTTGGTATCGTTTTTGTTTTTATTCTCTTTTTAATGATGCGGATCAAAGCCAACCGGCTCGGCTGGACAGTCCGGTCCGTCAGTTTTTTGATAACGGCGTGGATTGGCTGGTTCATGCTCGTTCAGCGCAGTGATTCGATTCCCTTTTTATCGTTCCAGGACGGTGTGTTGACCCAAGGGTTGCTTGCGCTCGGCATCGTGATTGCATTAAGTTATCTGGCCTTGTATCCGCAAGGGTTGTCCGGGTTGTCGGCAGCCGCCCGGGGAAGCTTGCTTGTCTTAATGTTTGCGAGCTGTCTTCAGCTGTATCTCGTCGTGACGGATGAAACGCAGTATGACGGGGATTCGGCCCTTCGGACAGCTTTGACCGTCGCCAGTCTTGATGCCGGCAGCGGCGGGATGTATGATTTGTTGCATGGTGGACAGATCACCTATAAGGCGAATGTACTCGGTGCGGACGTCGATGTACCGGTGACGATGCTGAACGGGGAAACTTCAACCGGTCAATTAAATCAATCGATTGAAGACGTTTTGGCAGAAGTCGACACCGATCGGGTGACGGAACAACTGTTGACGATTCTCGGCGGCGAACGTCCTGATTTATCCGATACCCGGTTAAATCTTGAACCGATTGATTACGGTATCGCCCGGCAGACGATTCAAGCGCTTGATGCCGAATCGGCCGGAGTCACGCCGGAGCCGGTCAACTCGGAAAGTGCGTACTGGATCTTGATTCTGATTCCGTTTATTCTGTATCTGCTCGCTGGTATCCGGTCCTTCAAGAGCGTCCTTGATCCGATTGTTTTTGCGGTTCTCGTCGGAGTCATAAGTTTCCTTGTCGCACAAGCGACGACGGCAGACTTTACCGTTGCCTGGCGCAATGAAGCGTTACTGCAATTTTCACAGCAACCGACCGGACTGACACCGCTCTATGCTGCGGGGATGGCATTGATTGCCGGATTGATCGGATTTGTCATCAAACGAAAACCAACTGTATAGTCGAGGACGCCGGTTGGCCTGAAAGGGCAGACCGGCGCTTTTTCTTTGGCATGTAAAGTTCATTTGAAGATTATTAAGCCAGTATTTGGAATTAGTTAAGCAGGTTAAATAAGACGGATGTCCGACCTATTCAAAGAAGCTATAAGCTACAATGAAAGCGTGTTAAATTAGTTGAGCAGTCATTTATACTTAGGGGGAAATCAGATGAAACAAATCACGAAAATCGTCATGGCCAGCACGTTGATCGCACCGATGCTTGCGCCCGTCATTCAAGTTAAGACACTCGCCGCCGACAACAGCGTCGTCAAACTTCGTTTTTTAGAGACCACTGATTTACATACAAACTCGATGAACTACGATTACTTCAAGGATGCGCAAGATGAGACGATTGGTCTTGTCAAAGCTGCGACCGTCATCAAACAGGAACAAAACGTCGTCGGCGAAGCCAACAGCTTCGTATTCGATAACGGGGATACGTTACAAGGGACACCGTTTGGCGATTACGTCAAAAATCAGTACGACAAAGGCAACAAAGGGAAACACCCGATGTACGAACTGATGGAATACATCGGTTATGACGCCGTGACACTCGGGAACCACGAGTTTAACTTCGGACTCGACTTCCTGAAGTCAGCGATGAAAGCATCAAGCGGCGAAATCAAGTTCGTGAACTCGAATGTGCTCGATGCCGTTACGAAAAAACCGATCGTTTCCGAGTTCAACACGGACGGGAAGGATTATCAAATCATCGAACGTCAAGTCAAAGACCAAAACGGTCAGATGAAAACGGTCAAAGTCGGTGTCTTCGGGGTCGTCACACCACAAATCATGGCGTGGGATGCCGGCAACCTGACAGGAAAAGTGACAGCGGAAGATATCGTTCCGGTCGCTAAAGCTACAGCGAAAAAATTAAAAGACGCCGGTGCAGACGTCGTCGTCGCACTTGCCCATACAGGAATCGGGGATACAGCGGATCAAAAAGACGGCGATGAAAACGTCGGGTACGCGTTGACAAAAATCGCGGACATCGATGTCTTGATGACCGGTCACCAGCACGGAAAATTCCCGGACAAGACATCAGCGTTCAATAACTTACCGAACGTCGACGCAGCAAACGGTCTCATCAACGGCAAACCGGTTGTCATGGCCAACACACAAGGGAAAAACGTCGGCGTGATTGATTTGCAATTGAAGCAGGACGGTGAGAAATGGGTCGTCGATACAGCCGGCTCAAAACTGGCAGACGTCACGAAAGACACGGCGGCAGATGCCGGTGCCGTCAAATTAATCGAAAAAGCACACGAAGGCACACTCGCCTACATCCGCCAGCAAGTCGGAACAATCAATGATGATATCCAAAGCTTCTTTGCACTCGTTCAGGATGACGATTCCGTCCAGTTCGTCACGAACGCACAAAAATGGTATGTCGAGAAACAACTCAAAGAAAATGCCGATCTTGCCCAATATAAAGACTTACCGCTCTTGTCTGCCGGTGCACCGTTTAAAACCGGCGGCCGCAATCAAGTGAACGCGTCAGACTACACGTTGATCAAAAAAGGTCCGATCGCGTTGAAAAACGTCGCCGATCTGTATGTTTATCCGAACACACTCGAAGTCGTCAAAGTGACAGGAGCCGACATCAAAAACTGGCTCGAGATGTCAGCCGGTCAATTCAATGAAGTGACGGATGCAAAGACGGATTTGCTGAACAAAGAGTTCCGCAGCTACAACTTCGATATTTTGGACGGTTTGACATACGATATCGACATCACGAAACCGGCGAAGTTTGACTTTAACGGTGTGGTCGTCAATGAAGACGCAAGCCGCGTTCAAAACATCAAGTACCAAGGCAAGGAAATCAAGGACGATCAGGAGTTCCTCGTCGCAACGAACAACTATCGTGCCGGCAGTGCGACTTTCCCGGGCCTTGGTCAAGGAAAGAAAATCGTCTACAAATCGGCTTACGAAACACGCAACGTCATCTCGGACTTCATCAAAGCAAAACAACCGGTTGATTATCAAGCGGACAACAACTGGTCACTCGTCGCAAGCAAACCGATCACGGTTGATTTTGATTCAGCCGAAGCCGCAGCGGACTACACGAAACGTTACGAAGGCATCACGAACACGGGCGTTAAACGCGCCGGTGAGACCGGTACGTTCCTGAAGTTTAAACTCGACGTCCCGATGAAAGACTTTAACGTCAGCGTCAGCGCTGTCAAACCGGGAGCGAAACTCGTCACAGGAACAGCCGTCGCCGGAGCAAAAGTCACAGTCAAACGCGGTACGACGGTACTCGGTACGGCGACAGCCGACGAAACCGGCAAGTATGCCGTGACGGTCCGTCCGGTCAAACTGCGTGACAAGTTGACAGTCGTCTCGGAACTCGGTTTCATGAAAAAAGAAACGACAGTAACAGTCGGGACAGGCGTCGTTGCGACACCGGCCATCGACAAGAAATCAGCCGTCTACGGTTCGACGGTCTTAACAGGAAAAGCAACGGAAGGGCTTGATGTCACGCTGTATAAAGGCTCGACGAAAATCGCGAAAGCGAAGACGACGGCAAGCGGCTTCAAGATTCCGGTCAAAAACGGTTTAATGACAGGGACGTACACGGTCAAATCGACGGATATCTCAAACAAGATTACGAAAAAAGCGTCGTTCACGATCAAAAACACGTACCCGGTCAAAAAATGGGCAGGTAAAAAGACTTTAACGGGCAAAGTCGAAAAACGTCAAATCGTCCGCCTGTTCGAAAAAACAAGCAGCGGTTACAAGCTGATTGCGCAAGACGTTGCGGATAACCACGGCAACTACGTCCTGAAGATGCGGACTGGTCTTGCGACAGGTTCATACAAGATGAACATCTATACAGCATCGGACCGTCTCGATCAGTCCCGTTACTTCATCACGAAAAAATAATGCAGGAAAACGGCTTCTCGTCTGAGGAGTCGTTTTGGTTTTGACGAAAAAACTGGCATACTACATACGAGGGGAGAGGGCACCATGCGGCAAGTCATCGTCACACCATATCAAGCGTCGTGGCCGGAGGCGTTTCAAGAGGCAAAAGAGCAGTTGGAGAAGATTTTCGGCGACCGTCTGCTGGCGGTTCATCACATCGGCAGTACAGCGGTCCCGGGACTATCGGCAAAACCGATTCTCGATATTCTGCCGGTCGTCGATTCACTCGACGGGATTGAAGCGTTTGACGCGGCGATGGAACAAATCGGCTATGAAGCGAAGGGCGAGTTCGGGATGCCCGGGCGCCGTTATTACCGGAAAGGCGGAGACGCGCGGACGCATCACATTCATCTTTATGCGGACGGTAATCCGGAAATCATGCGTCACGTCGTCTTTCGGGATTACTTGCGGGAACACCCGCAGGAAGTCGAAGCATACAGTACAATCAAAGAGCGACTGGCGAACCGGTATCCGGAAGACATCAGCGCCTACATTGCCGGCAAGGACAGCTTCGTCAAAGCAATGGAGCTGCGGGCACTGGCCTGGTGGTCGCATGACTGACTGGCAACAGGCACTTGACCGGCATGTTGGTGTCGGCGTCCGGACGACACGCGAGCTGATCCGGTTGATTCAGCCGGAGGATTGGGACAAACGTCCGATTTCCGGCAAACGGTCCGTCTATGAAGTGGCGGTTCATCTCGCTGTGTTGCTCGAAGCCGATCTGCGGATTGCAACAGGGGCGACAGCGGACGAGATGGCACAGTTCTATGCCGTTCCGGTGCTGCCGGAGCAACTTGTCGACCGGCTGGACCAGTCGTGGCAGTATTATCAAGATCGGCTTATGGCCGATTTTTCGACGGAGACGACCTACTGGGGCGTCACCGACAGCACGACCGGTTGGCTGCTGGAAGCAGCTGTCCATTTGTACCACCACCGGTCACAGTTATTTGATTACTTGAACCTGCTTGGGTATGACATCAAGCTGGATTTGTTTGAATAGGAGAGGATTTATAATGGAACGGATTGTCGATACAGCAGACGGTCGCTTTGATACACGTTTGACAGGGACGGGCAATGTGACATTCATTCTTGATCATGGAATGATGTCGAGTCATTACCAATGGGGCTGGCTCCGCGGGGAACTTCTGAAACAGGGACGGGTCTTTGAATACTCCCGGCTCGGGTACGGCAAGTCGACCCGTGGTAAAACGAAACGCCTGTTTACGCAACAAGCGGACGAACTGGAACGGGTCCTCGCATTGCTTGGGATTAAAGGACCGTTCGTCTTCATCGGGCATTCCCTCGGTGCCTACATCTCGCTTGAACTCGGACACCGCCGTCCGGACGAGACGGCAGGAATCGTTCTGCTCGACCCGTCGCATCCGGAAGTTGATGCCGAATTGCCGAACTGGTACGAACGGACGCAGGAGGAATGGAACCGTTTTTTGTATGTTTTAAGTCATGTCCGGCCACTCGCCTGGCTGATTCCGGATGATCTCGGCGCGCGTATGTTTACGAGTCTGCCGGAAGCCGACCGCATTCCGATGTGGCGGAACATGGCACGGAAAAACCACTGGCGGGGGACGCTGGATGAGTGGCAGGCAGTCGAAGCGAATAACCAGCATGTCTTGGAAGTCGTCGAGCATATCACGCCGCCGGTCCTCGTGTTATCCGCATCGGACTGGGCCGGTGGAATGCCCGAGAACTGGCTGAACCCGGAACTGACGAAGCGGATCAATGCGGCGCATGAACGGTTTGCTGCGAGTTTGCCGGACGCGGAATTTCACGTCATTCCAAATACGAATCATTACACGATTGCTGGTTTTTCGGAAGAGGCCGCGACAACAATCGTCCGCTTGATCCGCAACGCCTTTTTTAAATAAGTCTGATTCCTGGATCCCGTTTCCATGACGCCTTGAGGATTGTCATGGAAGCGGGAATTTTTTCATATTGTAAAACAGCAGTTGACAGGCTAAACCGGAACGATTACTATTTAAAACGTAATGATTCCGATTTAAAAAGGAGACTGTGTATGAACCCGATTCCGATCACCGTCTTGTCCGGCTACCTGGGTGCCGGCAAGACAACTGTATTAAATCATCTGTTGAACAACCGGCAAGGACGCAAGCTTGCTATCATCGTCAACGATATGAGTGAAGTCAATATCGATGCCGTTTTGATTGAACAAGGCGGCTTTTCACGGACGGAAGAATCATTCGTGACGCTATCGAACGGTTGCATCTGCTGTACGCTGCGGGACGATTTACTGCTCGAAGTCCGACGCCTCGTTGATCAGGGCGATATCGACGGCATCGTCATCGAATCAAGCGGGATCTCGGAACCGATTCCGGTCGCCCAGACGTTTACATACCTGGACGAAGACAGTCAGATCGATTTGACGGAGACGACGAAAATCAATGCGATGGTGACGGTCATCGACGGCTATCGTTTCCTGAAAGACTTTGAGTCCGGTGAATCGTTGATTGAGCGGCAACAAGCGGTCGACGAGACGGATGTCCGGGAAGTCGTCGATCTCCTCGTCGATCAGGTCGAGTTCGCGGATATCATTTTGCTGAACAAGATCGACCGGTTGACCGAGTCGGAAAAACATGATGTCACAAGCTACTTAAAGGCGCTCAATCCGATTGCCAAACTGATCGAGACGACCCACGGGCAAGTCGATCCGGCTGAGATTCTTGACGTTGATCTGTTTGACTTCGAACAGGCGGCAGCAAGTGCCGGCTGGATCCGTGAGCTGAACGCGGAGGAACATGTCCCGGAAACGGAAGAATACGGGATCAGCTCGTTCGTCTACAAGCGCGATGTCCCGTTTCATCCCGAACGGTTGATGGCACTGATTGAGGCCTGGCCGGAAGAAATCGTTCGCGCGAAGGGTTTTGTCTACCTTGCGACGCGCCCGGAAATCGCCTTGCTGTTCCATCAGGCGGGATATGCGTCGAATATGGAATACGCCGGACGCTTCGAGTCAGTCGCGGATCGCCGGACGGAGTTGGTCTTGATCGGGATTGGTTTCGATCAGGTAACGCTTGAAGCGGAGTTCGACACCTGCCTCGTTCAAGAGGACGAAACGGATTGGGTCAGCCTGAGTGATCCGATTCCGGGACGCGAGCTATACGATCTGAATTTTTCAAAATAGGTCAACTTTTCAAGAAATCACATCTGTGGTTTCTTTTTTTGCTATATTTTTAGAGAAGACAGGGAATTAGAAGAACAGAGTACGTTACAGAGGAGGAAGTCTAGTGCGCAATCGGATTTTACAGTTCGCGCTCGTGTTTTTAGTCGCAGGCGGAATCATTTGGGGACTATACCAATTGGGCTACCTGTTTTATGTTTTGACGATTTCCGCGACCGTCGTACCCTTGGCCGTCATCATGATCATCTTCATCGAAAACCGGACGGCGGAGTCGACGATTGCCTGGTTTTTAGTTTTGATCTTCTTACCGATTCTCGGTGTCATCATCTGGATGATGTTCGGGCGCAATCCGCGCCGCCGTCGCCGGAACCGGCGGTCGCACGATGAACGGATGTTGCTGAAACAGGCAATCCGTCCCGTCCGGTCGCTCGCGGTCAGTGAGTTGCCGCCGAACCACCTGAAGCTTGCCAATACGATCCGCAACTTTGGTGGCGGTGGGGTCGACGTCCATACAGCCAGTCAAATCCTGACGAACGGCAACGAGACGTTCCCGGAAATTCTCCGGATGATCCGCTCTGCCAAGCATCATGTTCACATCCAGTATTACATTTACCGGAACGACGAGACCGGGCAGGCGATCCGCGAAGCATTGATTGACCGGTTGAACGACGGAGTCGAAGTCCGGTTCATGTTTGACGGTCTTGGCAGTTACATGCTCGGCGAAGGATTTTTAAAACCGCTCCGGGAAGCCGGGGCAAAGATTGCCGCCTATGATCCCATCTCCAGTCCGTTGTTCATCTTTACGGCGAACTTCCGCAATCACCGGAAAATCGTTGTCGTCGATGGCAAAATCGGTTTTACCGGTGGACTGAACGTCGGCGACGAGTATGACGGTAAAAGTAAGAAGTTCGGCTTTTGGCGCGATACCCACCTTCGGCTCGAAGGACGGGCCGTCAAGGAACTGCAGGCAACGTTCCTCGACGATTGGCTCTATGCCCATTTAGAAGGCAGTGATACGTGGGAGACGTTTGCCGGCGAAGGGGCAATCGATCAATACTTCCCGAAACACGATGTCGAGACCGACGGCGCGGTCCAGATCGTGACGAGTGGACCGACGTCAAAAGATCCGGCGATCCGGAACGCGTTGATTGCCGCCATCATCTCGGCCCAGCGCTCGATCTGGATTTCGACGCCGTATCTGATTCCGGATAACGAGACGATGACACTGCTCCGTCTTGCGGCCCGTGCCGGACTGGACGTCCGGATTCTGACACCGGGTAAGGGAGACAGTTTTACCTCCTACTATGGAACCCGGTCCTATTTCGGACCTTTGTTAAAAGATGGAGTCAAAATTTATACGTATAACCGGCACTTCATCCATGCCAAACTGTTCCTCGTCGATGGAAAGATTGCCGTCGTCGGAACGGCGAACATGGATATCCGGAGCTTCGTTTTGAACTACGAACTGATGGCCTTTATGTATGATTCCGAGAGTGCGGCCCGGCTCGAACGCGATTTCATCGATGATTTCGACGTCTCGATTCAGTTGTCCTCGGCGGATTATGTCAAACGGCCGATGCGGTTCCGGATTTTTGAATCGTTCTCCCGTTTGATTTCACCATTGTTATGATCACAAGCGTACCGTCCTTGATTTTCAAAGGACTGGTGCGTTTTTTGATTAACTGTCACTTGAAACGGGAACAACAACTCTTATACACTATTAGTGTAATCGGTTGCACATTCATTTTTGGAAGGAAGTGACAAGGACGTTCGCGTCCTGATCCCGTATGCGCACAATTGACGAATCCCATTTCTATACCCGAGACATGAAACCATTGGCACGACCGGAAGCGATTGTTCAAGGAGACACTTACCGCTTCACCGTTCTCACCAGTCGTCTGATTCGACTCGAGTACGCAGCAGACGGTCGATTTGAAGATCGTCCGACCCAAACCGTCTGGAACCGCGATTTTCCGGTCCCCTCGTATCGAATTGTCGAGGACGAGACGGAACTGCAAATCATCACGGAACACGTCCATTTGCATTATACGAAAGGACCTTTTGCGTCGAACACCCTCTACATCGACGTCCTTGGAAACTTCAGTACGTATTACAGCCGCTACACGTTCGGCGGACCCCTCCGGACTCTTAAGGGGACGGCGCGGACGCTTGACCATGCCGACGGTGAGATTCCGCTCGAAGAAGGAATCATCTCCCGCCAAGGCTACGCGGCAATCGATGACTCGGCGTCATTCGTCCTGACGGAAGACCACTTCGTCGAACCGCGTCAGGAAGGGGCGCAGGACATCTATTACTTTGGTTATGGCCATGATTATAAACAAGCCTTAAAAGACTTTTACCGTCTGACCGGTCCGACACCGATGTTGCCGCGGCAAGTGCTCGGGAACTGGTGGAGCCGGTACTGGCGGTACAACGAAAAAGAATACAAAGATTTGATGACCCGCTTCAAGGCGGAGGATGTTCCATTCTCAGTCAGCGTCATCGACATGGACTGGCATGTGACGGATATTCCGGAGAAATACGGCAGCGGCTGGACGGGCTATACGTGGAACCGTGATCTGTTCCCGGATCCGAAAGGCTTCCTGCAGTGGCTGAAAGCCGACGACCGGATGGTGACGCTCAACCTTCACCCGGCGGACGGGGTCCGTGGTTTTGAAGAGTCTTATGAAGCAATGGCCGTTGCGTTGGGTGTCGACCCGGATACGGAAGACCGGATTCCTTTTGACTTCTCGGACCGCGACTTCATTGAACATTACTTCACGAAACTCCATCATCCGCACGAAGAGGATGGTGTCGACTTCTGGTGGATCGACTGGCAACAGGGGGCGAACTCGAAGATGAAGGGGCTTGATCCGCTCTGGATGCTCAATCATTACCATGCGCTCGATATCGCGCGGGACGGCAACCGTCCGTTGATCTTCTCGCGGTATGCCGGACCCGGCAGTCACCGTTATCCGGTCGGTTTCTCGGGCGATACGTTGATTTCCTGGGCATCGCTCAAGTTCCAGCCGTACTTCACGGCGACGGCCTCAAACATCGGCTACGGCTGGTGGAGTCATGATATCGGCGGTCACCAGCGTGGGGAGAAGGACGACGAACTGTCGACGCGTTGGCTCCAGTACGGCGTCTTCAGCCCGATCATGCGTCTCCACAGCACGATGAGTATCTTCAACGGGAAAGAGCCGTGGCGTTACTCGGTTGAGTCGGAACAGGTGATGAAGAAGTATTTACGACTTCGTCATCAGCTCGTCCCGTACATCTATACGATGAACGCCCGCAATCACTTTGACGGCCTGCCGCTTGTCTCGCCGATGTACTATGAACATCCGGAAGACGAGCTGGCGTATGCCGTGCCGAACCAATATTATTTCGGAACGGAACTGATGGTCACACCGATCGTCGAGCCGATGAATCCGAAGCTGCACGTCGCAGCGACAACGGCCTGGTTGCCGGAAGGGGACTGGTTTGATTTCTTCACCGGTCACCGGTACACGGGCGGAAAACAGATGCGTCTGTTCCGTAAGCTCGAGGATCAAGGGGTCCTTGCGAAAGCCGGAGCCATCATTCCGCTCGGTCAACACCTCGAGCGTTCGAACGCGCTCCACAATCCGGAGCATCTCGAACTGCTTGTTTTCCCGGGCGCCTCGAACCAGTTCACGTTGTTTGAAGATGACAATGTCGGTGTCGCACACCGGGACGGGGAGAATGTCGAGACGGCATTTGAACTCGACTGGGCGGCCCGGACGTTGACGATTGCAACGCCGTTCGGTAAACGGGAACTGTTGCCGGAAAAACGCGAAGTGACACTGATTCTGCGTGGTGTCAACGAAGGACACGTCTCCCGGGACGGAGAAGTGTTGCCGAGCCGTTATGACCATAAGACCCAATCGTTGTCCGTTGAACTCGGCGAAATCGGAGAGACACAAGTCCTGTCGCTCCAGGTCGACATGTCGACGAACGATAACCGGATGGAGCGGCTCTATACGTTCCTCGACCAGGCGGAGATCGGTTACGACTTGAAAGACCGCTTGTACCGTTTGCTGTCACAGCGACTGGATCCGGTCAATATGATGCATCAGTTGCAGGCGCTGGATCTTGAGAAAGATTTGGTCGACTGTCTGCTTGAAATCATGTTGTTCTAACAACAAAGTAAGGTGCCGCAAGCTCTCACTCTCTTTTCATCCGCTTTTCTCTGCAGGAGTCGGATGAAGACGAGGGAGATCTCCGAACATTCAAAAGAAGCGGTGGACACGTCCATCGCTTCTTTTTTGTATAGATGACTGAGCTGTTCGTTTACGTCCTGTTAATTTGTAAAGGGGAGAATAATGGGAAGATTCGTTTCCAATTGTGAGATAAAAGAAGTTAAAAAGGTGTTCTTCCGCAACCTGCGGAAAGAACACCTTTAGTACGATCATTTACGTTTTAATTTCTTCGCTTTCAGCTTCATATCCGGATACGTAATCATCGGACTGTCATCGACGGTCAGCCGGAGATGGTTCGGTTCACCTTTTGAAGTGATACCGGAACAATACAGAATGTCGGCATACTGGTCAAACAGCTTTTCGTAAGCCGGCAAATGGTGCATCAGTCGGCCGGGTGAACCCCAACCACACAAGACGACACCGTTCGTTTCCTTGACCCGGCGTAACGTCTGTTCGACGAATTCGTAATTGATGTCGTCAAAACTGGCTTGGGCGAACGGCAAGTCTTCACTGACCAGCAGGTCCGGCATCAGACTGATGATATCGTATTGTTTGATTGGATCTTCAATGTGCTTCTTCATCAAATTATACGCACGCTGCGTTGTCGTGCCGGATAAAAAGGCATCCGTCGTCCGCGGTGTGTAAATTAGGGCGGCTACGTGCGCGCCGTCCGTCACATCATCAAAGATGTAGCTCCGGAGATAACGTTTTGTTTTTGCTTCGTCAAACGTCGTCTGGACGCGGATTGACGATTCCTCAATCGTCAATGACGAACGATCGGGTTGTGTCATGGTAGTGCCTCCTTTTAGTTGGTCAAACGTAAGCTGATGCGAAGGAGTTGGGCAAGTGTCTGTTTCTTGAAATCGAGATCGTTCGCATCAATCAATTCGATTTTTTGTTGATAGGCATCGTATTGGTTGAGGACGTCAATGACATACTGTTCACTGCGATTGTATTCAAACAGGGCAGATTCAAGCGTTCCTCGGTCAGAATTTTTCGTGACGTCGTGCTGATTGAGGTACTTTGCGGCCGTATGCGCGCTGTCCGTCAAATCCGTCGGATCGGCTTTGCCGTCTCCGTTTGCATCGACACCCAGTCCACCGTATTGTTTGATGGCTTCTGGATCGGTTAAGTCAATTCCGTCATGCTCGATGTCGCCAAGTGACGTTCCGCCTTCATATCCCCAACCGACCCATGTTTTCGGCATGAACTGGAAAGGGCCGAGTGCGCCGACGGAAGACTGCATCGCGGACGATTTTGAGAAGATGGTCTCGACGCGATGGATTGCGGCAAGTAACTTCCAATCGACCTCGTAGCGGTCACCGGCTTGTTCGTAGATGTCGATATTCTCGGCTGGGACACCGTACTGTCCATAATAGGTACGATACAGCTCATTTTGGACGCGTTCCCGGTTTTGCCAGTAGATGATGCTACTACCGATGAGGACGATCAGTACGAACAAGATGCTTAATCGAAAAACTTTTCGCATATTGTTCTCTCCTCTTTCTGTGATTCCACTGAATGGTATCATATTTCGCAAGGCGCTAATAGTTTTTTTGCAAAGTCTGTTCCCGTGCAACGGTGAGAGCGGTCACACCTTCTTCAAAGATTGATGGATCGTGTCCGGTTTTTAACATGAAACAAGAGCAGAGTGGATTTAAAAGACAGCTAAATGGGAATGAGGTTGTTAATTACTGACATCGTCAAAACAAGCGAAATTTGATAGACTGAATGTCAGATGAAGTCATCGTTCATTTTTAAGATTTTGACGGTTGCAGGAATCGTCGATTGGCTTGTAAAATGAAGAGGTAAACGCTTACACATCAAAGGAGATGGACGAAACCATGCGAACGATCACTTCCACTGGCGAACGAAAGAAAACAAGTTGGACTCTGGATATCGGGAGTCAACCGAAGTTGATGATGGATGGACTGACGGAGAAAGAAACAGATCAAGAACAACGGATCATCTTCGATCACTTTTACATTCCGACAACGGCTACACTGATTTTTCGGTTCAAGGAACGTTTCCCGAACCATCTCTGCGAGAACGGGTATGATGTGTATGGAGCAGCAGCATTTGATGAACAGGTCGTCGAACTGATCTCGAACTGGTTCGTCGAACTGGTCACTGTCTTGACGGCCATTCAACGCACGAAAGGCGTCCAGCACTTTTTGATTGAAGGCGGAGTCGCCAAACGGACGGATTTCCTTCCGACCGTGCGCCGGACCTGCCGGGCATTAGAATCAACAGTTGATATCGCATAATTCGTTAGACCGCCGGCCGACGCCGGCGGTCTTTTTTTCTGTGAACAGCAAAACGATCCCCTTCATCGCCGAACCAGATGGGGGACCGTCATTGAAAAATGATTTTAAAACAAACGAGGAAAAGACTTCCTCGTAGTCGAATGCCTTACATAGGGTTCGAGAAGCTTTTTTCAGCCGCCCGACATGCCCGGAGCAAGGCATCCTTGAAGAACCGGTCTTCCTGCGAGGCGAGCAAACGTGTTGCTTCCTCGTCACCGCGTAACGATTTACCAAGCATCTGGATGACTTTGACCCAGCGCCGGACGTGATCGAGTTGCGGACGACCCATTGCGACGTAGACGGTGAACCAGTCGTTTTGATCACGGCGGATCATCCGTTGGAAGAGTGACTTCGCGAGATCGACTTCTTCCGTCGACGGGACCGTCATCGTCTCGAAGTACTGGCGAAGCGAAGCGATGGCCGTAACATAAGCTTCTTTGACGTCAGCGGACGGTTCGTGTTTCCCGTAGTCGGACGTCGACAGGTGGATCAAGGCCGGTTTCTTTTCGATTCCGGTGATCCAGGCGGACATCGTCTTACTGCTTTTGACCGCTTGCCGGTTGGCGACGGGCAGTTTCGCCGTCACTTGGCCGACCTTGCCGATGACGTTGACTTTTCCGTTACGTTCCTGGACTTCCGTCACCGTCATTTCAACCGTATCCCCCATTTCAAACGGGATCGCTTTCGGTTGCAGTTTTTCACCGGCCGTCAACGGCGCACGTTTACGAATCATCCGTAACGCTTCCTGTTCCATTCGGTCGTCGAGTGACCAAAGATGTTCCGGAGGGACGTTACGGAACCGGCGGCGGCGCACTTTGATGTATTGATCGAGGGCGTCGGCAGCCTGATCCCGGGACATCTCGCCGGCTGCGACCGGTCCGATGATGTCGCGTAATGTGATCGATTCGAGTCGTTCCATGATGCCTTCGAATGGAATCAGCTCCATCACGTAGAGGCTGCTGACGACGAGTTCACATTCGCGGGGCGTAAGAGGGCGTTTGGCCATAAATTGACTTCCTTTCCAGTTGCTTGATGTTTCTAGTATACCAAAAAAAAGTCACCATCACCTTTATTGGTGATGATGACGGAAGAAGTTTTTCGGCTTAAATGACGTAAGCCGATTCCGAACTGTTTTGCAGCTCGGCCTGACTCAACTTGACGAGCCCGTCGTGAAACGGATCGTGGTCGACCATTAGTTGCCCGAGCGCCTTGATTTCCGCGACCGACGTGTCGGGTTTCGCTCCCGCGAGACGTAAGCGGTACGGTTTTTTAAGTAACGTATCGAATGTCAAAACAATCGTGTGTTCCATCCAATTCCTCCTTTAATGTACGTAGTAAAATGAGTTAAGCGTTAAGTAAAGCGAAGTCACGGCTGATTTCCGTGTGTGTGTACGAGCCGGCAAGCATGTTGCCGATGGCTTGACCGATCGATGCGACGACTTGCGGTTCGAGATCCGACCGCAGACCGTTAAAGCGGCGACGGGCGAGAACAGCGTCCCCGTTTGGTGTCACCTTGTCGTTTCGTTCGAAGACGACGACTAAACTGGTTTTGATTTCCTCAGCTTGTGTCATGTGTATCACCTCCTTCGCCCTTATTGACAGGACGAAAACAGCAAATGTTCGGAAAGGGTGAAAAAAAAGTATGGTCTGGTTACGATTTTTACGACGGATGTCCTTTTTAAAGATGCGGACGCTCGCCTATGCATCGTTTTTATTTGTGTTCGGTGTCGCCCTGATCATGTATCTGGCGGAACCGGAGACGTTTGGAACGTACTTCCGGGCTGTCTACTGGACGATGACGACGGTCGTGACGGTCGGGTACGGGGACTTTTTCCCGAATACGGATTTCGGACGGTTCATGACGATTTTCGTCTTCATCTTCGGGATTGGGATCGTCGGCGGGTTGATTTCGAAACTCGTCGATGGTGTCCAACTGATTCGCAATCAAAAGGAAAGAGGGTTATTGCAAGTGAAAGAGACGGGACATACGTTAGTATTCGGCTACAGCCGGCGTTCCAAACACGTCATCGACGAGTTGCTAGAAACGACGGACGTCATCCTGATTGACGATCTTGAGCGGGAACCGTTCAGTCATCCGCGGTTCCATTATGTCAGCGGTGATCCGGCGCTTGACGCGACCTTACAGCGGGCGAACATCAAAAAAGCGACCCGGGCGATCATTCTCGCCGATCATTCGATTCCGCCGGCACTTGCCGACGGCCGGACATTGTTGATTGCCGCGAGCATCGAACGGGCGAATCCAAACATCTATACGATCGTCGAGATGATGCTTGAGGAACACCTCGACAGCTTTGAACAGGTCAAAGTCGATGAAGTGCTGCTCGGCGACGAGACGGTCGCCCGGATGGCGATTCTTGCCGCGTATCATCCCGGCGTCTCAAAAGTCGTGACGAACCTGTTGACGAAGGACGGGGACGGCATGTTTTCGATTCCGGCGAAACCGGAGTGGCAAACGTTTCGGGACGCGTTCCACGTCCTGCTCGAAGACGGGGTGACGATTTTATCGGACGGCAAACGGCTCGATTTGAACCGGCGCCTGAACGAACCGATTCCACCGAATACGACGCTGATCGTCTTATGCAGTGAAGAGACGGCGCAGCGAATCGGGGCTTTATAAGGAAAAGGATTACATTAATTCTTTTTCGGGTATAGTAAATACATTTACTATGCAGAGGAGAAAAGTGTATGACAAACCCACAACCAGAATGGATTCAGGAATTATTTGAGACGGTCGATCAAGGAGAATTAAAAGATGTCCCGAAATTACTCTATATGGCGTTGACATTAGAACCGAGTTATTTCACAAAAGCAGTTAGCCGGTTAAATCAGCGGCTCGAAGTAGAGCAGCTCCAGGAAGTCTCGGAACTGTTGACGGTCTATCGTCAATTCTTCATTTCCGCCAATCCGTCGGAAGAATACTGGTCGATTGCCTGGAACGAATTGATTCAGACGATGCACCATTTCATCGACCGCAATGAAGCACAACAGTTGTTTAAAGAACATATTGATTTAATCGATTGGTGGTCAAGTGAATCGTTATTATCGTTGCCGAGTTGGTTGACGGTACTTGATCTTGCAGAACGAATTGACGCACTTGATCAATTTTCCAGTTACTTACCAGACATTTTTAAAAGTTACGCGCTCGAGACAGCGAAGGATGAACCGTTTGCCCGCCTCGCGTGGTACGCGCTTGCGAGCGGTCAGCAGGATTTACTGACACCGTTCCGGTCCCGGATTGAGCAGTCGGACGCACCGGTCATCCGTTCACTCGCAGAAGCGGATTTACTTGATCAAATTGATACGACACGGGTTCGTATGTTAAAGTCAAAGGATAACGAACCGATAGAATTGATGTTTGATCGAAAATGGACATTATAAATTAACCCATAGAAAGTGACATCTAGATACTGCATGAATTTAATTCAAGGGGTGTAGGGATGATACACGTCAATTTGCCGCAAGGTGATTATGTCGTTTTGGTTGAAATCAACCGGGAAGTCTTATTGTGCCACTCACTCGAAGAGGCCGAGCAGGCGGAACGGGATCGATATGAACTGGTTGGTCGGATGAGCGAACGGTTGCCGTCCGAAGTCATCGGTCCGTCGATTGCTGATTTTGTACGGTTTTCCACCGGTTTTATCGGAGAAGCCGTGACGTGGAACGAGGCAGAGGAAGCATTCTTCTGCCAACAGTTCGAGACGTTTGACGGATCACCGCTCGGAGAAGATTTGACCGGGATTGATGCCAAACGTTGGCGTGCCGTTCTCGTCCGCTATTACTCCTATGTCACGATCGGAAAAATCATTCCATTTGAAGTCAGCGAAGAATCCGATGGGACGATGCCATTTTTTTAGTCTGTTTGGATCAGCACATCAATAGAATCGGCGTGTCAAAAGAGAAGGGCAGGGTCCACATTGAAAAAGAAACTTGCACTACTCACATTTGCTGTCGTCGTAGGGTTACCTACTTCTGCGTTCGCTAATTCTCAATATGTGCAGTATGATCCAACATTTAACGAGCAACAAAAACAAACGTGGCTTGCAGAACAAGGTCTGCAGGAAGTCCGGGAGTTGAAGCAGGACGGGTTCTCACTCGTCGAACCGTTGCCGCATGTCGACAAAGAAGATGTCGACGCCGACCTGATTCCGGTCAGTGTCGTTGAAAAGGCGACGGATTCCGCACAATTGCAACAGACATATCTCGATCAATCGCGTATTCCTACTTACTGGAAGTACAGTCGCGGTAAATCCGATGTTCGTGTGGCGGTCATTGATGATGCAATTGATGTCAATCACTCCGAGTTCAAAAACGTCATCTATAAGACGACGACGATTTCCGGCATCCGGAAACCGGACGATCACGGGACGCATGTCGCGGGAATCGTCGCGGCGGCGGAAGACGGAAGAGGAACGGTCGGGGTCGCGTCCGGCGTCAAACTGATTGGTGCGGACGTCTTTGACGGGGACTTCGCCAGTTCAATCGATATCGGGGACGGCGTATTGTATGCCATTTCTCAAGGCGCCGACGTGATCAATCTGTCGCTCGGTCAATACGAATACGATCCGTACATGGAAGCCGCGATTAAAAAGGCGGAAGCGAAAAACATCGTCGTCGTCAGTGCGGCCGGGAATGACGGGCGTAATAAGCTGTTATTCCCCGCGTCGATGAACTCGGTCATTGCCGTCGGGTCGGTCGGAACGCTCGGTCGTGCCTCGACCTTCTCGAACTACGGCAGAGGGCTGAACATCATGGCACCCGGAGAAGGCGTTTATTCGACGATGGTCGGCAACAAGTACGGGTATCTCGACGGCACATCGATGGCAACACCGATCGTCAGCGGCGTCATTGCCCTGGCGAAATCGAAGAATCCGTTCATTACGAACAGTACGCTTCGCAGCAAGCTGTATGCAGCAGCAGCGAAAAAGACGGGCGATACGTCGCTCCATTACGGGACAGGCCGTCTGAACGCCGGGATGCTCGCAACGATTCCGGCACCGGTCTCGAAAGTGTCCGTCCCGTCCGTCTTAAAGCCGAATCAGCCGTTCGCGCTTTACTTTGACGAGTATTCGAACGCGAAAACGCTGACCCGTCTGTACAAGGACGGTAAAATCGTCAAGACGTTTACGAACGACTATTTGCGCAACGGCACGCACAAGTATACGTACGCCTTAAAAGAAGCAGGGACGTATAAACTTGTCTTTGCGACAGCGAGCGGACGTCATACACGCGTGACGGAGCGGGTCATCACCGTCAAATAACAACAAAAAAAAGCCGTCTCACCTGAGGGGAGACAGCTCGTTAAGGACTCAAAGTATTTACTTTGGGTCTTTTCCTTTTTTATAGATGGGCGTCGGAACGTCTAGCGCTTCGCCGGTCCATTGAATCGTTGCTTCCATTTTGTACCCGGTATCGTCTTCATGGATGAAAGACAGGCGTCCTGAATCGATCAGCTGATACAGACCGTATTCGACTTGATTCGCCCACGACCGTAACGTCATCGCTTCATCGTACAGCGGAATCTGTTGCGGGAACCGTTCATTCATCAGTAAGATGTCATGCTGGTCAAAATGGTAACTCCGTTTCGAAAATGAATCAGGTTGTTTTACATTAAATGGCTCGAACGCATGGATGAGTTCACCCTTGCGGTAAAAGGCAAAAATGCCGTTCCGGAGATGAAGGGCCTTGATTTCATCAATCTCGATCAAGAACGTCAACTTCCGTACGGTACGCTGGTTCGTACCAGAGCGTCGTTTTTTCATGGTATATGCCCCTTTCTGAACCATTGTACTATACCGTAAAATCAGGAAGAATTGCAACTTTTCCGCCCATTAAACGAGAAATACCTCTTGCTAGAAACGCTCGTGTGCGCTACACTGTTAAGCAGTGACTATGTTGGTTCGGACAATTGCGGGGCACTCCGGTGCTTTGAGGAAAGTCCATGCTCGCACAACCTGCGATGGTTGTAGTGATCGTGCTACACGAAAAGATAAGTGTAGGCAGCGTCGTGCTGACGGCAGAAGGAACGCCTAAGTCTTCGGATATGGCCGAAACTTCTTGAAAGTGCCACAGTGACGGAGCCTTACTGGAAACAGTAAGGGTGGAACGAGGTAAACCCCACGAGCGAGAAACCCAAATTTGGTAGGGGAATTTCCGGAGCGGAACTGAACGCGAAGGAGAGCGTATGTAAATACGGAGATAGATGATTGTCGCCCGCGTGTGAGGGTCAAACCGTTTGCAACACTAGGGAACAGAACATGGCTTACAGGACCACATAGGCTGTTATTTTTACTTTGAACGAGAGTCCAGGTCCAACTGGGCTCTTTTTTTATTGAAATGATTTTGGAAATTCTAGAAACAGGTAGGAGCGTGAACAATCATGGCAAAACGTTTAGTCATCGCGACGGCGGCAATGGGGATCGAATCCCTCGTCGCCAAGGAAGTCCGCGATTTAGGATATGAGTGTACGGTCGAGGACGGAAAAGTCTATATCGATTGTGAGCTCGAGGACATTCCCCGTCTCAACCTCTGGTTACGGACAGCAGACCGCGTCAAACTCGTCGTCGCCGAATTCAAAGCGACATCATTCGAAAAATTATTTGATCAGGTCAAAGACCTTCCATGGAGCGAACTGTTACCGTGGGAAGCGAACTACGTCGTCAACGGACGCTCGGTCAAATCAAAACTGTTCTCAATCCGGGACTGTCAGAAGATCACGGAAAAAGCGATCGTCTCGCACATGCAGGAAGCTTACAACATGGGCGACGAGTGGTTACCGAAAACGGGAGCCAGCTTCCCGATCGAAGTTGCGCTTTTAAAAGACATCGCGACGCTGACGATCGATACGTCAGGCGACGCCCTGCATAAACGCGGTTACCGCGAGTTCCACTCGGCAGCACCGCTGAAAGAAACGATGGCAGCGGCGATGCTGATGCTGACGAACTGGAAGCCGGACATGCCGCTCTACGATGTCTTTACGGGATCCGGAACACTGGCGATCGAAGCCGCCATGATTGGCCGGAATATCGCACCGGGCATCAACCGTGAATTCGCATCGCAGGAATGGGCATGTATTCCGAAAAAAGCCTGGTTCGATGCAATCAAGGAAGCAAACGACAAAGCCGAGTGGGACAAGCCGCTCAAAATCTATGCCAACGATACGGATCCGGAAATGGTCAAGCTCGCGAAACAAAACGCCGAGCTCGCAGATGTCCGGGATGCAATCAACGTCATGCAACGTGATGCAGCGGACTTCAAGCCGAAGGAAGACTTCGGTGTCATCATCGGGAACCCGCCGTACGGAGAACGTCTCGAGGACGCCCGTGAAGTTCACCAGTTGTACCGGAAGATCGGCAATGCCTTCAAAGAATTCCCGTATTACAGTGTCTATATGATCACGTCATACGTCGAGTTCGAAAAAGCATTCGGCCGCCCGGCGACGAAACGCCGTAAGCTTTACAATGGTAATATCGAAGTTCAGTTTTATCAGTATTATGGTCTCCGTCGGAAAAGACCGCAGGCATAATAATCATAAATACTATTCTATAATAATTATAGAATAGTATTTTCATTATATCGAAAGTGGTGAAGTTTATTGAAATGGACATTTAATTTGACGAGATATAACTATACGGCTATATTAGGTAACTTATTTATTTTCTACACATGGATACTTTTTTGTTTATATATAATTTTCGTTTTTAAAAATGAAAATTATGATTTGGTTTTTAATATTAAACAATTTAATTTTCTTACAATAGTGTTTTCTTTAATATTTATAATTTTAACTAAAATTGTTGCTCGTTCAGATGGATATGTATATTCAATTCAAAACAAGAATCCACTAGTAATGTATATTAATAAATTAATTCTGAATGCTAAAGTATTACTTTTTATATTTAGTTTTTTGGTTAGCTTAACAATTTTTAGTTCAATCACATCTTTTGTGAAATTAATATTAATCACGATAACAATATGTATTTATTTATTTATGATATGTTCACCTATAAGAAAAATACTAAAAAACAATTTTAGTAAAAACAACGATAGAAAAAGTATAGGCTTGAAAATAAAAAAATATCTAATGAGTCTTAAAATAAATAAAATACAAATTAATTATATGATTGAGTTTCTATACATAATTACAGCATCCCTATTTGTATTAGCACTTGTAGCAATTACGTCACTTGAATACCTAATTATCGAGTTAATTGTTTTCTTTACTCCGCTTATTCTATTTACATTATTGTTTATCAAACTAATAATTAATATAATTCATAAGTATTTTATTAATAAAAAAAGAGTTGGATTTAAAGAATTTTTCAAACTAAAATTCAAAAAAAAATATGATTTAGTTTCTAAAATTATTTTTATGGAATTTTTTGCAGCTGATCGATCGAAAATTAATAGTGAAAATACAATAATTTTAAAAAAAATCTATGAGTTATCCAACTCTAATATATCTTTTGATAAAAGTGAGTTAATAGATATAATTTTAAAAGATGAAGATAGAGTTTATATTTATAAAGACTCTAATAATTCCTCTCAAAACTTATCTCTTAAATTTAGCTCGGACTATAGTATTTTCTTAAACAAAGTATTAAATAATCAAGACTCTCATAGACTTCCTAAAGAAGAGAAAGACATTTTAAATTTTTTTGCAAAAAATCATAAGGTTTTTAAAGAAGAAATGATGACTGGGAGAAAAGAAAATATAATTCATAGAAATTTAAATAACTTATTAATTGGATTATCGTTATTGTTAATTACATATTTATTTTTATTTTATATAGATGTAAATTATAGTGATTATTTTATTTATTTCTTGCACTTAATTATCTTAGGAACTCTAATCAGATTAATTTTAAGATCTAGTGAAATATGTAGAGCTTTTTATGTTGACATGAAAAGTGAAAAATATAATAGCTTATTAACAGGTGGAGAACGAATTTCGCTGGCAATAAAAAGTTTAGTTGAAATCGTTTCACTATGTTCTATTATTTATCTTACAAATAGTTATATTAATTGCTTATCTATGAAAATAAATATATCTGATTTTATTAATTCAATAAGTTATTCTCTAGCAGTATCGTTATTTAACGTTTCATTCGCATCAAATTTTGCGGAACTTTCAAGTAAAGATATAATCACAATATTTACTCACGTAATTCAACTCATTTCAAGTGTGATATTAATTACATTAAGTGTAGCAAACTATATTAATTTTCCGAAAATTCCTTTTTATTATCATGTGATTGTTAAAGAATCTAATTTAATAGTAAAAAAAACCTCATTCAACAAGGTTATTGAAAAAGTAATTATTGAAATACCTTTAAACGATGAATTATCTAAGTACGTCAATGAAGTTAATAGGAAGATGGAAGAGAGAGAAATCTCAGAAGAAGAAGCATATTTTTCTATAATAACGTTAAAAGAATATTTTGATTTTGATTCCGAAATGATTCTTTTTAAGAAATAATTGTATTTATCTAAATGTGATGATTTTTTCTGATTAAAGATGAAAGTGATTTTCGAGATATAACTTGGAAATGGACTCTTCACTATAAAGTAGTAGCATTAAATAATTAATATTAACATAAGCGGCTTGTGTTCTAAATTTTTATTGGACTCAAGTCGTTTAGTTGTTTCATTGAAATGTTCTTTGTTGTGGAATTTTTTGTATATGGAAATATGTATTTTAACTCCCAATCAGGTTGATAGTTACACAAATTATTTATTTATTATTTTTTTATTAATTCCTAAAAATTTGATTAGGACATTATTAAGACAATGTCTAACCAGTTATTGTGCTACTTTTTAAATTTTAATTTTTAATTATTTTTATACTTAAGATATTTTAATAATTACGATTGCTGTGGTCAATCGATTTTGACGCTAATAGGTTTTGAGTGATTACTAGTTTTTTGATTTGAAGGTCAAGTCCATTTTTGCGGGCTAAAATCAGTTGAACAATAATTTTTTTCTTAGATTTAGATTAAGAGCAAAAGACCGTTCAGAAAGTTGAACGGTCTTTTTGTATGGACTTCACGATTAAAAATATGACGAAAGAAAATAAATACATTTAATAACATTTTTGTAATTATAAGAAGTATTCAGTTCGACATTTATACCGGTATGGTAAGTTATTCATATCAGCTGATGATAGAAGAAAATATTAAAAAACAGGAGGACAACCAAATGGACTTTTTTCTGAAAGTAATATTTTTCACAGTCATGCTTTTGATTCACTATGCGTTATCGAGTCAAAAGAAGGTGTACCTCGGTGCCGTGATACCGGTGATTTTCGTAGCGACTATGGCGTGGCGGTACTTGACTGTGGATACCGTGAGCGTAAAGGCTCAATTACTGGTTATGGGCATCGGGTTGTTTTGTCTGATGGCAGAGTGGATGGAGGGGCGAGAGATGTTCAAAAGAAATCAGGAAAAAGAACTGGAACGCCTGCGAATCGAGGATTTCAAGTAAGTCCTTGTTCCTTAAAAAACCGCTCGATCTGAGCGGTTTTTTAGTTTATCATCCGAATCCGATCATGACAAATACACCGTAAACGAAAAAAATCACAACACCTGATAACAGAATGAGTGCAATCACTTTTCCGACGCCTCTTGTGCTGAACAGAGCAGTCACTAGTGAGGCTAATAAACCGCCTACTAAAAATATGCTTCCCCAAAATCCGTTGACCGGTAATAGATACATTTGAGCAATACTGAAGATGAACAGTCCGACGGATATCCAACCCAATTTTTTTCTCATGCGTTCTCCTCTCTTAAAACGAAGCGTAATGATGTGTTTCTACATTTTCTTTCAGTTTACCAATTTAATAGTAAAAATTGTAAAAAATAAAGTGTGTGCAGCTGAATAGTTCTTTTAAACAGGGAACCCTTCATCAGTTGCCGAAAAATAGATTAACGGAAGACAGGAGGTAAAAGAATGTGGTTACTGTTTGGGATACTCGCGATTCTCGCAACGGCGGTGAATCTGATTTTGTACTTCATCGGGAAAGACTATAAATTCGCAATGGCTGCCGGTTTATCGCTCACGGCACTAACACTGTGCGCAGAATACAGCCAACTGGCGAGCTGGGTCGAAGCGGAAGACTGGGCGGCGCTTGCAGACGTGATACCTGGAATGGAGCGCGCCTTTTGGGTTTTGACGATGGTGTCGATTGGATTGAATCTGACACCGGTCTTACTGGAAACGAGGAAAAACAAATCATGATTGACCGATGAATGGTTTAAAAAAGGAGAATGGATGATGACCTATACTTATTTACCGTTGACGCAACACCAGGCGGAAGAGATTGCCTATGACTGGACATACGAAGATGATTTTGCTTTTTATGATATGCCGAATGATTCGGATGACTTGGCAGAATTTCTTAATCCCGATCAACGGACGGAACATTATTACGCGGCGATGGATGAAACACAACTGATCGGATTTTTTGTATTTGAACCGGAACAGAACAGTATTGAACTGGCACTCGGGATGCGACCGGATTTGACGGGGCAGGGAAACGGTCCAGCGTTCTTGAAAAGTGGTCTCGCCTTTGCGATTCAAAAGTATCAACCGCGCTACATCGAATTAGCCGTCGCAACCTTTAACGAACGGGCCATACGGCTGTATGCGAAAAGCGGTTTTGAACCGGTTGAACGGTTTCAACAGGAAACGAACGGCGGAAGTTACAAATTCGTCAAAATGCGTCTTTATACAGGAGTCATGAAATGAATACGGAACAGTAGTTAATTGTGACGGACAACGAGGGAGTCGAGTCGATGATTTTGTACCGAGTATTAGGAGGATTAGACGATACGTTTAAATGGAAAACCACATTTCAAGGAGACACGCAATTCTATGCTTTTTTTGATGATACAGATTATGAGCCTGTATTTCCTGGAGCAGATCAATATCAAGATGGGAAGTTTTCTCTTCTGAAACACTTCGTTTTGGGACTGAAACGGTATCCGCTCTATGTGCATTCTTTTAGTGGTGGTTCAGAGATTTGCCTTCCAAAAGTAGGGGAAACGACCAAGTTATCAAGAGGACGGTATCATCATCTCCTTGAAATACGTTCACTCGAAGAAATCGAACAGCTTCTTCCGCTAGCTTATTTTGATGCGTATAACGGGCAAAATGTTTTGATCACGACGGAAAAAGACGTTTCGATTATCAATGTTCCGGAGGACTGGTTGTTATTTGAATTCGATTTTTCAATTCCATCGAAGGATATCTACTATCTAATGATTTTTCACGATGCAGCTGGTTTTGATTTTGTTGCGAACTTTACGGAGCATCCCTTTCAAGACCGGGAAATCATCGACGAATGAAAAAACCTGTTTCCGACGGACAGCCGGAAACAGGTGACGTCTGATTATTTCAAATCGGCATTCATCGACGGCCGTTTACTCGACAACCGCTTTCGAAGAGAAGTTCCGATACCTAACGCAACAGCGGCACCGGTACAACTGAACAAGCAACCGAACACTAAGTAAATCGATAAATTTGATTCACCGATCAGGACGGAAGCGACTCCTCCAATTGCCGGAAACAGAGCTACCATGTAGCCGCTTTTGGCACCACCGATGCTCTCGACCAACTTCAGGTAAAAGAACCAGGCGCCAAACGATGCGAGCAGCGTGAGGTAAAGAAGCGCGGACAAGTAAGAAACGGATGGCGGGACACTAACGGTCTGCCCCTGAAACCATAAGACGGATCCGAGCAAAATACCTCCTGCCGTGAAGCCGATGGCATTGGCATACACCGGATTTACTTTCTGCTTCCCATTTCGTGCGGAACTGGCGTCGCCGATTGCTGTAATGCCAGTACCAAGCAGGGCAAGTAAAATTCCTTTCATATCATTCGGATGTATGTCGGATAGAGTCGGATACAGTAAAATCAAAACACCCAGCACACCGAGCAGGCCGCCAAACAGGATGCGGAGATGGAGCTGTTCTTTTAAAAAGATTCGCAAGGCAACGGGTGTCAGGATCACTTTCAGTGAAAAAATCAACGTGACGATTGCGGCTGAACTAAGCATCGTCGCGTAATAGAGACAGAGATAGCTGAGTGCAAAATTACAGATCCCGAACACCAGGATATACGGAATATCCTGTTTCAGAGGTTTTCCGACCGGTTTCATGAACCATGCCAGAAGACTGAACAACACAGCAGTCAGGATTAAACGGTAGGTCAATGATAGCTCCAGGCTGACCGGCGTCCCTTGAATCTTGACGGTAATGAAATTAAGACCCCAGATGAGTAAATAAAAGATGTACATGAAAATCGTCATAAATAGACTCTACTCCTAGATCAAGACAATCAGCGAAAGCCCGATTAAAATGTTAATGAAACTGAGGGTATCCGTTGTTTTTGTAAAGAACGAGCGTCCCGTTTTCTTTGCTCTGTCATTAAGAACCATCAAAACGACAGCGAACAGTGTTGTTAAGCCGAGCGGGGCGTTAAGGAAACTGTCGGAATACGTGAATGAGTTAATTACGAGGTAAACACTGTTCAGTATCGAAAGGTAGAGTAATGTTTTTTGCATCCAATCACATCCTGTTTGATTTATTATATTATTATACATTTTTACATAAAATTTCCAACTGAGGAAGGGGCAGCTTAAATGTCTTTGCCTGTAATCCTCTAAAACTACGGATTTTTGTATTATGAATCGAGAAGAGGACGGTGTACCGGTAATAGCTAACTGATAGAAGACAGTTTAGGATAGAAGAAATGGTATGGGAATCTGAACAGCGTAGACTAAGTAACACCTTAAAAGGAGCAAAATTCCTTCTCTGTTAGAGGTGAAGGCACGTTGCTCCTTTTCATCATACGTATAAATAATGTTTAAGTTATGTTTGCAAAAACGGTCGTTAAAAAGAGAAACGAATATGTTTCCTCATTCGTGAGTCTTAACTCCCTTATTTATAGATATCTCGACGATGTCCGATCTCAAGAATCAAGATCAAGACTTTGTCATCTTGGATGTCAGCAATCAGACGATAGTCGCCAATGCGATACCGCCATTCACCCGAACGATTCGAGATAAGTCCCTTTCCATGACGACGCGGATCATCCGTCCCGACCAGGTTCTTCTTGATCCAGGACATGATGATCCGCGATTGTTGAGGATCCATCTTCTTAAGGGACTTTTGAGCTCCACGCTCAAACTCCACTGTATATGTTGTCATTCTAAATCAAGTTCCTTCATCATATCGTCAAACGAGATTGCTTCTGATTTTTTGCGGTGTGCTGCCATGGAATCATGATAGAGTTGTAAATCAATCTCGTCTTCAATTCGATCGAGGACGGCATCGCGAACAAGTGTAGAAATCGTGATGTTTTTTGCTTTCGCATATTCTTTGATCAGTCGCGTATCCTGATCATCGAGTCGAACAGAAATCGTACTCATACTTATCATCTCCTTTGTAATACATTGTAATACATATTCAGATGTTAGTACAGACACGAGGTTTATTTGTTCTTCCTTCAATCTACTTTGATTAAGAAAGCAAACTGACCGTCACCATTCTCGGACCATCTTGCTTGAAGTTCATAGGCATATGTGCCGGCTTCTTTCGGTGTTACGAGTTGATTATTTTTTAATGTAACCCGCTTACCGGTCTCCTTATTAAATCGAAGGATTTTGATCGTATCAGGTTCTGGATCGAAGGAAATCTGGATTTTCTCGTTCGGCATGACGGTGACCGGTTTACTTTTTTCAGTCATGTGCAAACCGTCTACATAGATTTTATCGACGCATTGGCCACTAAACATACCACTCCAGCAAAATGTCCCTTGGACCGTTGGAATACTTTTTCCCTGTATCTCGACACGGGGATCGGGTGGTTCATCACGGAAAGGCTCAAATTGAACGAAAAAAGCAATGATGATCATCACGGAGCCGATTAATAAAAATTTACGCATGTGAAACTGTCCTCCTTCGTAAGTGGTATTCTTCTGTGTCAACAATCTTTTCATTCAAGGAGCTTTTGATATTTATACCCGTTCAAAATAGCGTGATTCTCTTCATACGTCCATTTTTTGATGGAAAGATCAGGATTGATCTTCAAATGATGACTTAAGATATCACGTCCTAAAGAGTACCTGCTCCAAATCGGGATATCTTTTTGTTCGTTCCCGATGGCAACATCCTGATAAGTGGCTTCGCCGTTTCGAATCAGACGCGCCACATGTTTTTTGGTCGTATCATCCATCGGTATATTCCAAGGAGGCGAGACGTCCGTGACGATCTGATCGGCAAAGGCATCTGCTTTTCCTTCGAAGATGACCGAATCAAGGGATGTGTCAATTCTGCTTAACTCGGGTGTATCATTTAAAACCAGATGATGATATTCATGCGCGATCGTATAGGCCAAAACTTCTTTATCGAAGTTTGGATTCAGTTGAATGATAATCGAGTCTTGAAAAGCTGCTCCGGACACTCCGGCTAAAGGATCTGTCATTGACCAAAATTCCGGATTGGACGGTGCGATGAAAATCGTAGCTTTCTTTTTAGGGAGCGCTTCATAGGAAGCGATATAGTTTTTTGTAATGATATCTTTGATTTCGTCATGCTGTTTCATCAATTCATTCGTTTGGTTCAGCAGATCCTGCTCGTAAGCTGTCGCCTTCAACATAAAGAAAGTCTCTAGGGTGGCCGGATCAAAGTTTTCCTTCTCTCCAATCTTATCTATGTAACGAAGGACGTATTCTGCGTAATTTTTTGTATCCGTTTCTGAAGTATCGGCTTTAAGCGATGCTTTCAAATAAGTTTGATAGGGAGAATAAAGCGGCACGATGTTTAATTCACCATCCTCGCCGATCTTTACGGTTTCCGGTTTAAATTTTTTACTTTCGGAGTGCGTCACTGTTTTTTCTGTTTCGTCTGTACAGGCTGCTAACAGCAGGAACGGGATGCAAAGTAAAGGAGCGATTACTTTTTTCAAAGGGAATGACCTCCATTTCGAATTCGTTAGACTGATGAATGTTCTCGTTGATTGATGAAGATAAAGTTCAGAATTTCATATGTAAAATTATACCATGAAAATTAAGGGGGTTAATGATGCTTGAAGCTATTTAAAGGAGAATAGTTAATTTCGCTGATTGAATTTTCTCAAGCAATCATCGTATTCATGAAACCTTTGTTCAAAAAAACAGGTAAAAAGAGGAAAGGGGATGATGAGATGGTACGATGCACGAATTGTGGTTATAAGTGGAAGACGAAGGATGTGCTTGCAGTCAGTATTGCAAACCATGGCAAGGCCTGTCCGAACTGCGGAAAGAAACAGTATCTATCAAAAGATACCCAACATTATCTGTCACTCGGATACATCAGTCTGTTTTTTCTGTTGATCATGCCGTTTGTCATTAAGCTGAGCGACCGGGAAGAACACATCTGGTAAGTAAGTGCGGGCTCGTAAAGCAACTCGGAGACCTGCAACAGTTGCATGACAAGTATGCGGATCAAGGTGTCAAAGTGCTCGGATTCCCGTGTGACCAATTCAACAATCAGGAGTTTGCCAATCAGCAGGAAACGATGCAGTTTTGTCAGTTGAATTACGGTGTGACATTCCCGATGTTTCAGAAGATTGACGTAAACGGACCGACGGAACATCAGTTGTATACGTATTTGAAGCAACAGCAGGGTGGTCTGTTATCGTCAAAAATCAAATGGAATTTCACGAAGTTTCTTGTCGATCGAAAAGGACGGGTCGTCAAACGGTTTGCGCCGGTCGATTCGATTCAGACGATTGAAAAAACACTGGAGCGCTATGTATAATTGAATTACGTCCCGTCCGGCGCAAGCCGTCGGGCGGGACGAGTCGCATCACCCTACCTTTGGCGAGGTAGGGCTTTTTTTATATTAATTCTCTTTCGGCAGATTAAAAGAATGTCTGACCGTAAAATCACTCATCTTATGACCAAGATCCGTAAAGACCGGTGGACGCGGGGACAGGACATGAAAGTCCTGTTCAAATGCCCGGATGGCATAGTGCGTCCAGTCTCGCGACGGGTCCCGCTTCAAGCCCATCCAGGCCGTCGCAAAGGTCAGAAGTGCCGAGTCTTGATACAGGGTGAGCGGAACCGGACTGAACTCCAGTCCGTCATCCAGTTCATGTAAATCCGACGATCGGAGCAGGACGCAATCTGCTTCAAACAACAGTTCAAAATAATTGCAGGAATAGTCACCGATGAGTACCATGATTTCGTCCGTATGGCCGCGGAAATAAAAGGCTAATCGATCACCGTTTTTTTCATCCATGACAAAGTGGTCGAGCGCAATCTGATAGTCTTCCCGGTACAACAGCTTTTCGAATGTGATGTGCATAACGGATTCCCTCCTTAAGAATGTTTTTCCTTGGCGAGTTCGGGAATGTTCGGCTGCCGGATCGAACGCGACGACCAGACGAGCAACCCGATACCGCAAAATAAAAATACAATGCCGACCCACGACAACAGACTGAGCGTTTCCCCGAGGACAAACACGCCGAGCAAGGCAGCGGTCAACGGTTCACCAAGCGACAGTGTGACGGCCGTCGAAGACGAGACGTGCGCAAGACCGCGGGCAAACAACAGATAGGCGAGACCGGTTGCGAGGACACCAAGGTGGAGACTGATTCCGGCACCGCGCAGGCTGAAGACCCATGACAGATCAAACAGGAATAACAGTGGTGATAATAAGAGAGCGCTGAGTGTAAAGACGACCGCGACGACGGATAGCGGAGGGTGAGTTTTCACTAAGTCCCGGCTGACAAACGTGTAGACGGCAAAGGACATTCCGGCACCGAGTGCGAGCACGATCCCGAACGGATCGACTGAAACGGATGCCTGATTCATGACCAACAGTAAACAACCGGCAATCGAAAGCAATGTCGACAGCCACCAAATGGTACCCGGTCGATTTCTTAAGACAAGCCATTCAATCACTCCGGAAAAAATCGGCGCACTGCCGATCGCGACGACCGTTCCGACGGCGACTCCGGTCATGAGGACAGCGGAAAAGAACAACGGCTGATAGGCGGCCATGCTGAGGGCAGCGAGGAAAATCGTGGGCAGCGGCCAATCTTTCAGCGTCAACTTTCCGGTCAATAAAACGAGACTGAGTAAAAAGAAGCCGCCGACCGCCAAACGAACGGCGCCGATCGCAATCGGGTGGGCCGTTTCCGGCGCAAAGGCTTGCGACGTTCCGGTTGTTCCCCAAAGCATTGCCGCTAGTAAAATCAGCAGCATCGAAGACTGTTTGTGCATGGTTCACCTCCGGATTAATAGACATAGATGTTGTTTAAAGATCATTTTTGATTAGAAAAAGAATACCACAGAAAGAGGAAGTTGAGTTCACCCAAATTATTGGTAAAATGGTAGAATAAAGGAATATGAGGCCAGGTGGCTCATATATATAAAAATAAGAGGGTGGATCCAATGAATCAAATCGCAGTTGTCCTCGACGGACTGAAACAAAAAATCAGCCATGGATCGACGTTTATTCAACGCAGTTACAATTCAATCGGTCAGGCCACGTTCTATCTGCCGAAACCGGTCAAACCGGAGACACTTCAAGCTTTTCAAGCCGAGTTCAAGCAACCGTTACCGAGCGAATACCAGACATTTCTCGAACTGCATGACGGCGCAAAACTATTTATGCTGGGCGACGAGGGACTGGTCCTACATCCACTCGAAGAAGTAATCGAAAAGACGATCGAAGCCAAGGAAGACGGTCTGATTGATGAAGACTATGATCATTACTGGATCATCGGCGAGATAAACGAAGGATACCTGCTGATTCATACGGATCATGCAAAAACAGAAGATACCCCTTATATGTACTGGAAGTATCATGAAGGATCCACTGAAGACACCGATGCCATCGGTCAAAATTTCGGGACGTTTCTGGAACGGTCGATGATCGCCCAAGGCGATATGTACTGGGAGTTCAACAGCTTTGATGTCCGGGAAGATGATTACTATGTCGAAGAAGAAACGGAGGACGTGCAGGCGGGCGTACCGATTGCATCCGAGGAACGGGTCCGGATTGAAATTGAGTATCCGATTTACCGCCGGGGAGGGTTTATTGTTTCTTTCTATACATATGAAAATGGAAAACCTGATTTATGGTGGAGATCTGACTACGATACGATGAAACAGGTGCATCGTTCTCTTGTGAGTACTTTGAAAGAACTACGGTTCCATTTTACAGAAATCACAGTATTTCAGAAAGAAGCACCGCTTTGGGAAAGTGAAGATGCATCCGGTGAACAGATCACGAAACGCGTCGAACATCCGCAAACCCAAATCATGCAGTATGACGGGTATCAAGCCTTTGTGAACGCCTTACCGCGTCCGTTACCGGGCTGGGAAAAAGCATGACAGGGAGAGAATGATATGAATCAAATCGCAGCAGTACTCGGTGGGCTTCAGCAGAAAATCAGTCATGGATCAACGTTCATTCAACGGAAGTACAATGAAGTCGGGCAGGCAAAATTCAATCTTCCGGAACCGGTGACGGCAGCATCACTTGCGGCATTTGAAGCTGAATTCAATCAAAAATTACCGAGTGAATACCAAACGTTCCTTGAACTGCATGACGGAGCGGATCTGTTTATTCTTGATGATGGTTTGGGGCTGGTATTGCATTCCTTGGAGCGGGTGATTGAAGCGACGAATGAGGCAATCGAATATGAATTGATTCATGAGGACTTCGATCATTACTGGGTAATTGGGGAAATCAATGAGGGTTATCTGTTGATTAACCGTGAGTTTGCAAAAACAGAGGATACACCATATATGTATTGGGTCTTCCATGAATTATCGACCGAGGACGCCGATCCAATCGGTCAAAATTTCGGAACGTTCCTCGAGTACTCGATCATCGCCCAAGGAGACGTGTTTTGGGAGTTCAAGGACTTCAGCATTGAAAAGGATGATTATTTCGTCGAAGAAGATACTCCGGAAGAGAAGGTTAATCCCCCAATCTCAATCCGGTTTGTCGATTCGGTTCGCGTCGAAATTGAATACCCGATTTCGAAAAACGATTCATATTTCACGATTTCGATTTATGAGGGCAAGTTCGAACAGGAGAAATTAGGAATGCGTTATAACGAAGGCCGGGGGTTTGAGAAAGTCATCCAATCCGTCCGCGATCATTTGTCTTATGAACAATATCATTTTTCGTCGATTCAATTGTTCCAAAGAGAACATTTGTTACAGACGAACGAAGATCAATCAGGAGACCCTTTAGTCCGAAACGAAAACCTACAACGACAAGGATTAAGATACGACGGCTACCGCGCCTTTGCGGACCAATTACCCCGTCCGTTACCGGGCTGGGAATAAGCCAAGCATTACGTTCAAGGAGCACCTTCATTTCATCCACTCTTTTGAAACGCATGCGAAAAGGAGAAATGGAAATGAAAAAACTACTGATCATCCCATTATTATTCAGTTTAGCCGGATGTATGTCCCTCGATACGAAACCGAGCAGTCAAACAATCGAAACGGGTTACACAGGAAGTGTTAAAGACGGGTTTGTATTTGAGTACAAACTGACCAATACCGGCGATTATCCGGTGAAAGTCGCCTCCCGGGCCGGTCATCTGCTCAACGTTAAGATCCGAAAGCACGATTCGCAAAAAGTCGTCTATGACTCGTACGAAGAGGTGGAGCCGAAACGGTTGTCGAAAGAAGTACAACCGCATACCACGGTGACACTGAAGAAAAAAGTCAAAGCCGGTGTCATTCCGGCGGGTGTATATGACATTGACTACATCGTTCGTGACGATATCGGTGAAAGTGAAGGCGGCGATACAGAAATCAGATTAAAATAATTCAATCCAGGAGGAACGCATATGTTGAAGAATCCAAATTATCGTTATGGCACTTGGGCATTGATTGTCAGCTTTTTCTTGTTCTTTATCGTTCAACTGTTCAGTGCCTACATCGAGCTGTCATCCAAGTTTGATGGAGAGGCACTCGAAGAATATCATTTGATGTACTTTCCGGTTATCGCATTGATTGTGGGATGTACGTTCCTGATTGGCGGTTGGTGGAATGAGGATTTTAAACAGGAAGCGCAAAAACGAGCAGCACTAGAAGCTGAAAAATCAGCTGAGTAAATGTGATTTTGTAGGAGTGAAGTCAATGGTTAAAAACTTTTCGGGTTTACTGATGCTGACGATAGCAGGTATCGCATTGATGCGCTTCTTATCGGATACGGAAATGGAACCATTTTTAAAAATTGCTTTGACGCTTGTCGGACTCGTCATGATATTATCGGGCATCATCGGAATGATGTTACACGGCTGGGTCATGGGATATGAGCGAAGAAACAAACAAATGTAAGATAAGTGTGTTATGTCCGGTGGTCCCCTTTAAAAGGGGGACACCGGATTTTTTCGTTTAGCGATATTAAATAATTCTGTTGATAGTCAATTATGAAAACTGGTTGTTTTATATTCCAACAAGCATACTGTCTCAATCGGTTAGTCTGACTTTTCATTTAAAAATACATATCCTTCAGATAAATCAGATGTGTACTTTTCTTTCAAAAACTCAAATGAAGTTTCATCCTTTATTACAATAAAGCAGCCCCGATCGTCAAAAATATACAGAATGATGTCTTTGTCTGGGTTCACGAAAAAAATCTCAGGATAGTATGTCTGTCTCGATTTGAAGCGGGGATACAACTCGGGAAAGTCCTGATTACAGATTGCTTGAAGCAATTTTTTATAACGAAGGGACTTTCTGCTCGGCAACAAGCGGGCGTATTGGTAAATGACTTCCTCCTCATCACGAACCTCCTTTTTTTCAAACTCAAGCGCGTATCGATTCTTGTTATTTTTGAGATAGCGCTCAAAGATCTCTGTACTTTTCGCCGGAGGAGAATGTAGTTCTTTTCGGACACGTACAATGAGGTACAAACGGTCGTTTTCATGAAACAGATCTTCAAATAAAGTGAGTGATTTTTGATAGACCTTATCGAAATATTCCATATTCAGTTCGTCGGAATCCGGTTGAATCTGATACAGTTCCTTTTGCAAATCGAGACTGAGTGTCAATGGACGCTCCGCAAAAGACTCTTCCAAAATATCTGAATTGTCAAAGTGAGTGTGGAAATAATCGTTTAGTTTCATAAAGTGCTCCTGTCTTGGTGATTATTATGTACTTTCCTAATGCGTTCAAGAACGTCTCCGGATGAATGAAGATTTCAGGTTAAGGGTATCGAATATAGAAGCAAACTAAAACGATCCACTCAAAAAGGAAGTGAACGCATGGCGAATCAGCATGTAACACCTCATCCGGATGGCGGCTATCAGGTCATTGCGGAAGGGGCATCAAAAGCAACGGAACGGTTTCCGACACAAAAAGAAGCCATCGCAGCAGGACGGAAGATTGCGAAGGATCAACAGGTTGAGCTGATCATTCATAATAAGGAAGGTCAGATTCGCGATAAAGATTCATACGGCAATGATCCGTTCCCGCCGCGCGGATAAACGCAAAAATACATCGCCATTATATGAACTGCCCTATAAAAGTTGGACATAAAAATCCAACTTTTATAGGGTGTTTTTATTATGGACTGAGCCGTCCTGCCATTCTGGCTTCAACAAGGAATACATATATAGATCATCGAACTGACCGCGTGTCTTCTCGTATTGACGCAACAGTCCTTCCCGCTGAAAACCAAGCCGTTCGAGCAACCGTTGAGAGGCTGTATTGTCCGGCAGAACAAGCGCTTCGATCCGGTTTAGGTCCCATTCATTAAAACCGTGAGCGAGTACGGCCCGAACGGCTTCTTGTGCCAGTCCTTTGCCCCAGTGAGCAGGACTCAGTTCAAAGCCGAGTTCCGCCCGCTGATGCCGGGAAGAACGGTTCAGGAAACCGCAACTGCCGATGATGTCAGAAGTCGCATGTTCGGTGATGCCCCAACGGAGACCGGTCTGTTCTGTTCGGATGGAGTGATACCAGTTGATTTCATCCAACGCATCGGCTTCCGTTTGGAACGGATCGAGTCCCATTTGTGTGACGACGCGTTCGTCAGCAAGATACGTCAGCAGACTTGGAGCATCAAGCGGCGTGACTTCGCGTAAGGTCAGCCTGGTTGTCGTCAGTACAGGAAATGCAAGTGTCGTCAAAGTAATCCCTTCTTTCTAACTATTTAATACAAGCCGGTCATCGTTAGCTTCAACAGCATCGAGACGATGTAGTTTTTTGCCGTTTGTGTATCCGAAAACTGTTGCGCATCAAACGTGTTCCCGCGTTCACGGAAAAAGGTATACCAGGTCCCTTGCTCCTCATAGTAATAAAATCCGTCCGTCAGCCGGTTGATGGCCGGTGAGTCGGGGAACCCGTATTTTTTGGTATAAGCGAGGACGTCGGTTTCCGTGACCGTAAACACATCCGCGTAGGAATGATTCCGCATGTCAGAGACATTCAGTGTGTCGCAGGCAAACTGATACGGATTGCCGTACAGGAGAACTCTGATTTGTGTATCGTGGTCAATCACATCCTTCGACTCCTGTCCTTAAAAAATGGAGATAACGACGTTCGAAATGTATTTCCATCATTTTAACATTTGGATTATTGTAAAACCAGATGATGGTAAAATAGAAGGAGAAAGTTGGCATTCGTTCAGAAGCTTCAAGGTTGTTATAGCACCGTCTCTACATGGAATTTGTACGATATAAAATAGAAAGCAGGAACAAAATAATGAACTATATCATGGAACTCCGAAAATTGGTCGGCACACGTCCGCTCGTCGTACCCGGCGCTTGTGTCATCGTCCTGAATGAACAAAAGGAAGTGTTATTACAACTGCGCCGCGATAATCACTGTTGGGGACTTGCCGGCGGAGCACTCGATCCGGGTGAAACGCTGGAGCAGGCAGCGGCCCGTGAACTGTTTGAAGAAACCGGACTGACGGCAAATCGGCTTGAGTTATTCAACGTCTACTCCGGCAACGACTTTTACTATAAATATCCGCACGGGGATGAGGTCTACAATGTCATCTCGGCCTATATCTGCCGCGACTATCAGGGGACATTGGTACAGGACGATAAAGAAGTCGCGGACTTACGGTTCTTCCGTTTAGACGACTTATCGGACAAAATCAATCCGCCGGAACATCCGATTTTGCTCGAGTTCATTGCAACGTATCAATTATAAAGCGGCAACGCGATACGAGACACGTTCACAAGTTCTGTCTCTGTAAAGAAAGTAGCCGGAAGGAGAGAGCTCATGAAGAGCATTGAAATAGACGTCACCACGGTTCAGTCAGCAAGCGAGCTGCACCGGCTGTTAAAACAGAAACTAAACTTCCCTTCACATCATGGGGAAAACTGGGATGCATTTTGGGATCTCATCACCGACCCGGAAGGCGCCGGTTTACCGGACGAAATCATTTGGATCGGCTTTTCAGCGCTCCAACGAAAGCTGCCGAAAGAAGCGGAGTCGTTGCTGAGTTGTCTCGATGAATACAATCATCAGCCTGGCATTAAAACTTGCAACATTCGTTTTTTATAAACATAAAGAAACATGCCAGAGAAACCATACTAACCAAAACGACATAACCTCAAGGAGGAGACAATGTTCCCGGAAGAATTAAATAAAGAATATATGAAAATCAAAGAAACGAATCCGACATTTGATTGGTGGAGCTACATGAACTTCAGTTTCAGTTCGCTCGATGCGCTGGCCTTTTTACGTTTTTTTAATCCTGAGATGATTGAAAAGGACGGCTGTTATTTTTTAAAGGATGGGGCTTCGCATAGTTCCTATAAAACATGGAAAGAAGAACTCGGAGACGATTTAACGTCGATTGAAAAGCTGATTAATTTGTACGAACCGTACGACTTTTTCAGCACCCGTGACATGCAACTTGATCAGTTTGATGACGATGAGTGGGAGTCCGTCTTTGATCATTTTTCAGAAGGCTTGCAGGCCCAATGGCAAATGAGTCTGAATGCCCGCTATCCCGACATCCCGTTTAAGGTCGATTTATTTGAAGAGCACGATAACGTCTATCTGACAGTGTATGTGAAGCGAGAAACGTAAATCTCATTTATAAAAAGTAATTAATTGACAATTATCCATTGTATTCGTATGATTAGCCCAATACACAGGAGGGGATCATATGCGAATGCCGTCAACGGTCGTCACACATGTACATCATCATACCGAGTAGTCTTGCTATGGATATTTTGAATATCTAAATAGGAAGGCTATTCATCGTGAATCGTATAACTAAGCGGACAGGCAGCTTAGTTTTATGCGGTTTTTTATTTTTCAAAAAAAGGAGAGAATGTCATGCGGAAAATGGACTATCAAAATGTAAAGGGAACACAGGATTACCTGCCGGATCAGGAAGATGCGAAACGGACCATCCGACGGACGCTCGAGGATACATTCACAGCTTACGGATGTCGTCCGCTCGAAACTCCGATTTTGAATTACACGGAATTGATTGCATCCAAATATGCCGGTGGAGCGGAAATTTTGCAGGAAATGTACCGGTTGACGGACCGCGGGGAGCGGGACCTGGCGTTGTGCTACGATTTAACGATTCCGTTCGCGAAAGTCGTCGCCATGAATCCGTCGCTAACAATGCCGTTCAAACGCTATGAAATCGGGAAAGTCTTTCGGGACGGGCCGATCAAAGCCGGGCGGTACCGGGAATTTACCCAGTGTGACGTCGACATCGTCGGTGTGGAATCACAGGCGGTAGAGGCGGAACTGATGATGATGGCAATCGAAGCATTCCGGAAACTCGAACTTCCGGTCGAGATCCAGTTCAACAACCGAAAACTGCTATACGGATTGTTGCAACAGTTTGGAGTGCCGGAAGAGAAGATGAATCGTGTGCTGCTCGTGCTCGATAAGATGGAGAAAGTTTCTGTTGAAGCGATGATGCGTGAGTTGGTTGAACTGGATTTGGCCGAGAATTGTCTTGTAGACATCCGGTCGTTTATTGAATCAAAATCAGAATGGACGATTGAGTACTTTAAAGGACTCGAGCAGGAAAATCCCGATTTGCAACAGGGCTTGGCGGAACTCGAAGAGTTGTCATCTTATCTGGTGCGGCTGGACATCGTAGACACGTGCCGGTTTAATCCGTTCCTTGCACGTGGTCTTGAAATCTACACGGGGACGATTTACGAAATTTTCTTGGAGGACGAGACCATACGCTCGAGCATCGGCAGCGGAGGCCGTTATGACAATGCAATCGGAGGATTACTGAAATCCGGACAGACGTTTTCGACCGTCGGCATCTCGTTTGGTTTGGACGTCATCTTGTATGCTTTTGAACAGTCGGGGCGCGTCGGGAAACGTGCGACGACAGATCTGTATATCATTCCGGTCGGCACGATTCCGGAAGCAATGAAACTGGCCGTCCGTTTAAGAAAATCAGGGCGCCGCGTCGAAGTGGAACTATCCGGGAAAAAGGTCAATAAAGCGATGGAGCGGGCCAACCGGGAACAGATTCCGGAAGTCATCGTCCTCGGCGAAAGCGAGCTTCAAAACGGGTTCTTTGACATCAAAGACATGGCGAGCGGTGCAACGACACGTGTCAAATATCCCGTCAGATCCCTTATGTGATGAGAACGAAAAAACGCAGATACTTTGTTCTTCCGTGAACAAGAGGCTCTGCGTTTTTCACATGAAAGTCTTTCGTTTGTACAGTTTGTCTTCGATCCATTTCCAGACACGTGTGACAAGATACACATTTGCAATCGTACTAAGCAAGAGGAGACCGAGCATGATGATGCCACTCTTATCAACAGCGAGAAGCGGTTGGAAGATGGTAAAGACTGCAATCAACTGTAATGGTACGCTGAGGCTGAGCCAAACAGAAAAAAACAACAGTGGTTTCCACATATAATTCATCCTTTCATATGTCAGTTCTTCTTTTAGTATATCAAAATGCATACTGGATACTAGAAAAAATGGAAAGCCTAAGCCAGATTCGTTATGCTGAAAAGAATAGAACGATACGATGATGGGGTGAGGAGAACAAAGATGAAAACAAAGAGTTTATACTCGAATTCTTAATCCATCAACAGGTGTTTCCACTCTATGTCAGTATTGTGGATGAGTACGGGTTACATGAAGAACATTACGCGTTCTTCAAGCAAAATAAGCTTTCGTATGTCGTGTTGGATTTAGATACACAGTTTCGAGGCGGAGAGGTGAAAGTCCGTTATAAGGAATACCATCCCTGTTATACGATTACTGTTCAAAATGCGGAAGAACTGCGTCTTGTCCTGAACAAAACCTACTGGCTGGCATCGGAAAATCTGTTATATACCGTCTCGTACTCAGATAACCTGTCATTTAAGTTGGGGGAGACAAAATGGTGGCGATTGAAACTGATTCGCCCGATTGGTGTGCTGACCATGCATCCAAACATGACCTGTTTTAAGATTGCCCACGATTGCAACGGTTTTTACCTGCTGTCAAACGATGAAAGCTATATACCAATCGAACACCTGATGACCCGGTTTCCGAAAGGGACCGTCATTTCGCAAATTAATGATGACTGGTTACTAGATGACGAAACCGATTAATCCTGGTACACGTAAAAGAAGGTTGAAACTGAAAATGGAGGAATGAGAGTGGAGCACGTTTTGTATTATCTGTGTATAGCTACCTGTATCGGAACGGTCGCGGCCTTTCTGTTTGATCGGTTGCAACCGGGAAGTCGTATTCGGACGATCAGTATCAGTCTAAACGTTTTATTGCTAGTTTTAGTAGGTGTAACCGCATTGCTTGGGTGGGATGCTGCAGAGGAAAAGCTATACCGGTCCTTTGGCTTGTTAGTCATGAATATCTTTCCGCTCTGGTATGTACGAATTGAAGGAAGCAATAGGAAAACAATCGTCTGGTCGCTGACGATGGCCTTGGTTGTGGTGTTGTTCGGAACAGTTTTAGGATGACATATGATAGAAGTCATACATAGACATTAAATAGGAGCTGTTCATATTGAAGAAAAAAATGTTGATCATCTCCATTCTGTTGATGGTAGGCGGCTTTCTTCTGCTATACGGGATCAGTGCGTCATGGTAATAAGCAAGGAAAGAGGAAATTAATGTGTGGAAAAAATTTAGAATCATCGCCAGTCTACTTGGCATACTGCTGGCGGGATATTTGGCCTGGCAAATCTACATTTTATTATTCGCCGTAGATATCAAATACGTACCGCGAGGCGATCTATACAAGACGGTCACTTCTCCGGACGAGCGGTATACGTTACGGTTTTACTGTTCGAGCGGCGGGGCGACGACGGGATTTGCGATGCTCGGCATCATGGAAGATCAAAAAACAAAAGAACAGCGGCGTGTTTACTGGGAATATCCGTGTAGAGAGGTAAGTGTGAAATGGCGACGGGACGTTGTCATTATTAATGACACCCGCTTAAACATCTGGACCGAGGTGTATGATTTCAGATTGGATCAACCGATTTATCCAGCAAAATAGAGTTCGTGAAGGGAAGATGAAATATCCTGATGATCATACTTAGAAAGCAAATCGGCAACTTGATATATTTCTGGACTATTTATCGCGACGGCCGGACGGTTCAGGCATTTTTTGGAGTCAATGAACCATGGATGCTTGATGAAGATATCGATGAAAAAACGGAAGAACGGTTTACGTTTCGTTTTCAAGCCCGACGTCGCGTGAAGGAACTGATTGCCGAGAAGCAGGCAGACGGGTATCAACAGGAAATCACACCGGATCCCGTGCCGAGTCAAGAAGAACAGTTGACGTTTCACAAGAGGGCGACATGGTTTGCGTATGTACTTTTCGGAGTGGGATTGATTCCGCTCGTAACACCCTGGACTTTATCTCCGTACGTGATGGTCATCCTTGCAGTACCCTTCCTCATCATGTCGACGAGCGGAAAAATGCTGCCGTTTTGGGTCAAAACGATGTGCTTTATCAGTTATTTCCTGATTAACATCAGTTACAGACAGGCACCGGACATAAAATATCTGGACGCCGGTCTGTTACTCGTAACGGGCATGTTCCTATGGGCCTACATGAATAAAAGCAAAAAACGTTTTAACACGTAAGCTGACAAGAACGGGAGGGTCAGGCATGCCGACAACATTTTTAAAGCAGTTGTTGCAAGAAAAAGAGAGTTCAGACTTCTCATCATTACGTTCCGCTTATCTTGCGAAACAACAGGGATTGTGAAACGTGTTTTTACAGCAGATGAAAAAATTCATAGCGGAAGCACTTGGATGGGACATTCAGCGGCAACGGCAGTTCGCGGACTGGTTGCTGACCGCATGTGAACGAGAAGAAGATGTGCATGAACTGCTGATTCATCCTTTGAATGAGCGGTTATTAAAACCTGTCCTGAAACAATGGATGAATGATTTGCCGGAAGACGTACGACCGTATCGGTGGTTTGGGATCTTCTCTTTTGAAGAAGACAACCGTCTTGAGTATCTACAGACGGCGATTGACCGCGGTGGTCGGCAGGAACAACTGGCAATCGAGACGATGATTCGTCATCTGTTGAATTGGCTGTGGTACGCCTTCCATCATCTCAATGAAGATTTGTATTTAAGTGAGACGGAGGACGATGCGGAGACGCTGCAGGAAACCCGTTTATTGATGGATCAACTCGATGATTCGGTTCAAAAGACCGAGTTCATGGAGGAATGGCGGGAACACGCCCGGACGTATGAACTTTGGTTGCGCTTTTTAAAAGAGGAGACGGAAGGGTTCATGGAGTGGCGGGAACGACAAGAAAAGCAGGGAGAGAATAAGCAATGAAAACTCCTTACGATCCATACAAGAATACGGAACTGTGGAACGTCATTTCGGAAGCGATTGACGAATTGGTTGAAAACGATGACTTGGAGGAACGGACGACTCATGATCATATCGTCGGATACCTCTGTCAAAAAGTATCGTCTAGTCTAACGGAGAAGGGAAACTGAGGAAATAGGATTTTGAAGCGGACTTCGAATAATTGAATATCAGCGATTGAAAGCGTCTGGCCTAAGCTTATTGAAGTAACCATTTAAGTAGAAGGTGAGATTTTTTAATATGCCTACGAGAAATCTTAAGCACAACGGATGTTAGAGAGGACTATATCGATGAAGACGACGTATTCCCATGCAGAACTTTTGAAATTTGAAGACCCGTTTGAATATGAATTTGGTCTCCCGTTGAAAATCAATGACCTGCCCTCAACCGTGGTGGAAGAGGATATCCCGGACAGTAAAACGAAACTGCTCGAGAAGCTGGCGGAAGGTTATTCCTTGATCATTCAAAAACCGCGAATTCCAAACGAGAAAGTGTTCGCTGCGCTTCAACTGTTGGGCGAAAATGATTTCATGAAATTGTATGCGGTAAACGAAACGGCTTTTAATGAACCATTGTGGGATCTTTTGTATGAGCGTGAATACGACCTTCACTGGACATTCTTTTTACTAAAAGAGAGGACAGGTGTCGTTTTCGAATTGTCCTATGCCGGTGGAGGGACTCGCTCTCTAACTCTCTCAGGTCTGAACGCAAATACTTTGATTCATCTACGGCTTGAAGTAGACGAAAGCGTGACCTGTCGGTGGGATTGATTTGATAGAAAAATCACAAAGATAATCCACGAACGCTGCAATTGGTGAACGGGGTTTTGGGTTTGCAACGTACTAAGGAATGAGGTAAGCCAAGTTTTAGGAGGAGCAAAAGTGGAATTTCAGAGTGGTGAATGGATTGATGTCTACCGGGAACTGTTACCGCATGACGATTGGCAAGAGCTCGTCCGAATTCAAGTGACTCAGCATAACTATCCTTTTGAAGTCAAATTGCTGGAACGTCCGGTGAAACAAAACCGCAATACCTACGATTTGTCGGACTGGACGGCCTTGTCGCATGTCATTATGACAGATACTTCGCAACTTAAGACATTTCTAAATCAACTTGAAATCGAACAGATAGGGATGTCAGTCGAGTCGAAGACGATTCTAAGCATTCGGAAACACGGGCAGGAAATCGTTTGCGTTACTAACAATAGTGTCTCGATGTATGGTGTCTTCTATGAGGAACTAAGCGAGTCGGGTACGGAGTACGAAAACTTTTTTGATGCTGTCTTACCGTATGCGACGTTCCCGGTTGAGGTCGTTTTTTGCGGCCGTGGCGTTTTAAATGATGAGGACTCGATTCATGCGATGACATTAACCGATACGAATTGGCAAGGCGTCTTCGAAGATCGTTTGTTGCATTTGCTGAACCGAAAAGAAATTACTTCTGGATTCCTGCAAACGAATTACTCAAAGCCCTCTCGACGAACGCTCGAGAACTTCATGACAGAGTTCATGTTGTGCATGCCGTATAACTTTATTATGACACGTGATGTAAATGGACGGTTTGGTATGCTCGATCATTTCTGTACCAATGGAAAGATCGCGCACTTTGGAAATATAGACGATATTCAACATGCGTAAATAACTGGACCACGATGCATAGGGAAGTTTCGTTTAGTGAATGGAACAAGCAGGATACATGGAGGAAGACTTATGCTATATATCTATCTCGAGGAGCATACCGATCATAAAAAAGTGATCAAGGAACGCTATCTAGACACCGATGAACCAGAACACATCAAATCAATCTACTCGATGGGGTGCATCCCGAATGATGAGAAAAGAGACTACCAAGCTGATTCGAACGATGTATTAAAGCATTTTTTGATACGTCTGAATCGATTCCCAATCTTCGTGACGTTTGGTGGCGGGTTTACAGATGAGGATATAGAGTTGTTTTTTCAGCGGGAAAAATTGTCTTACACGAAGTTTTCACCGGATAAGCGCAGACCTTATTACAGTGTTCAAGTGAACGATGCCAGCGAACTAGAACTTCTGTTGGACGAAACGTACTGGTATGCTGCTGCAAACGATTTTTACTTCCTCTCGTTTACGAATCTCCTGACGTTTGAGCTGAGAATGGTTAAAGGATGGTTTTTCAAAAAAGAACGTATCATTCCTGTTGTTCATACAACAGTAGAAATGTCTTTCATCACGATCGAACACGATTTCATGGGCTATTATCTGTTTTCGAATGAAGCCTGTTTTGATACAGAGGACAAGGTGAAAGCGTTACTGCCTGAAGGTGACGGCATCGATTACTATGAGTAAGGAAAAGTAAAACAGGCAAACCTTAAAGAAAGGAGAGACGAAAATATGTTTGGTATCAGTACGAGCTTAAAAGAAGTTCCAGAAGAAAAAGATATTCTCCGTTACCCGATTCGTGTCCACATTTTTTTGATTCAAGACTTCTCCAGCGTTTCTGATCGTTGTGATTTGCTGATTCACCTAGATTCCTATGCGGATCGATTGTTTTTAGCAAGGGAAGTGAACGAGCTGATCGGAATTTGTGAACTACTCATTCAACGGTATTGTACGCCGAAGGAAGCATGGTTAGTGAATCAGGCACATTATTATCCAAATGAACCTTGGATGATTCATCAATCAAATGAGTTAATAATGGAACTACATCAATTTTTAGAATTGCTTAAGCGAATGTGTATCGCGACTGTATACCAGAACGCGTTGATTTGTTTTTGGGGTGATTAATCAACGATCAATACAACTAAGGAGACAATATGAATCAATCAATATTAATGAGATTTTTCATCGCAGCATTTGTGATTAACATAGGAATGTGGATTATCATAAGATTTTCAATCGATGAGTTAGTTTCGGATAAACGTATCTTATCGCCAGCCTGCCTTTCGGGTATATTCCCTTTGAAGGAGGTGAAACATGGTGTTGAAGCACAAGTCCTACAAATTCAGAATCTACCCCACAAAAGAGCAGGAAACCCTGATTGCGAAGACGATTGGATGTTCGCGTTTCATCTTTAACCACTTCTTGGCGAAGTGGGAGGAAACGTACAAGACCACTGGAAAAGGACTGTCCTACGGCTCTTGTTCCAAAGAAATTCCTTCGTTGAAGCAGAAATTCGACTGGTTGAAAGAAGTCGATAGTACATCTGTTCAGATCAGCGTCAAACATCTTGCCGATGCGTTTGATCGCTTCTTCAAGAAACAGAATGAACGCCCTCGTTTCAAGTCCAAGCGCCATCCCGTCCAATCGTACAAGACCAATATCCAAGGCGAAAATCAACTTCCTGAAGTCTCGATTGTGTGCAAGAAGATCAAACTTCCCAAGCTGAAATGGGTTCGTTTCGCCCATTCGAAACAGGTCACAGGCCGTATATTGAACGCCACTATCCGACGAAACGCTTCAGGAAAATACTTTGTCTCCCTGCTCGTCGAACAGGAGATCCATGAACTGCCGAAGACCGGTTCATCCGTCGGCGTCGACGTCGGACTCAAGAACTTCGCCATCCTGTCGGACGGCACGGTCTACCAAAACGACCGTTACTTCCGTTCGCTTGAAAAGAAACTGGTGCGCGAACAGCGTAAGCTCTCCCGCCGTCAACGCATCGCCCTGGCCAAGAAAGTGAAGCTTTCCGAGTCGAAGAACTACCAGAAGCAGAAGGTCGCCCGCATCCACGAGAAGATTGCCAACAAGCGCACTGACTTTCTGCACAAGGTATCGACCGAGATCGTCCAAAACCACGACGTTATCGGCATCGAGAACTTGCAGGTGAAGAACATGCAGAAGAACCGCAAATTGAGTAAGGCCATCTCGGACGTCAGCTGGTCGGAGTTCTTCCGTATGCTCGAATACAAGGCGGGCTGGTATGGGAAAACCGTCGTGAAGGTCGGCAAGACCTTCGCATCAAGTCAACTCTGCTCGAGTTGCGGTCATCAACACAAGGATGTGAAACATCTAGGCTTGCGTGAATGGACATGCCCGAGTTGCGGGATCCACCACGACCGGGATGTGAACGCAGGATTGAATCTCAAACGAGAAGCTGAACGTATCTTAGCTTCTTCAACCGTCGGGACGACGGGGTTAGCCTGATCAGGTTCCGACCGTTAGGTCGGATAACTCAGGAATCCTTCACCTCTAAGCGAAGTGTAGGTGGAGGTAGTTCAACTGCTTTTTTTATGATTACCATTTGGTTAATATTTATCTTGCCGATCAAGAGACTGGATGTTTATAAGAATCAATCAATACCCTATTGGACGTTTAACCTAGCTATGACCTTTGGGATGATTTTAATCACCATTGTTTGTTTTTCTGTACTTATAGTCGTATTCCCGTGAAAATATTTAAATTCGAAAAAAATATATCGAACAGCATCGAGCGGATCAATTCGAAAATCTATTATTCGACACGAATAAATTAGTAGACTTCAATTGTAAGCCTTTCGTATAAGAGGTTTTAAAACTTCATAATTAATTGTTGCGATCAAGAAAAATACGGTCAATCCATTAAAACTCACGATAATCAAACGAAGCCCACATCCAATCAGCGATGTCGGCTTTTTCTGTATGTGGTATTTCTAAACATCTTGTCGATATCCGATTGGGAGAATTACGTTTCTTGATTACGATCTCTAAACATTCGATTTGGGATTTTTTTCATTTTTGAAACTTAATAAAGGGAAATATCGTATTTATAAGTAGTATAATATTTTTATAAAAAATTTACTATCTAATGAAAATGAATACATATCTTGGAGGAACCGTTCGTGATCTTACCATTCATCGGTCTTGCTGCCGGACTCTTTTTGTTGATGTTAGGAACGTACTTCATCCGATGTAAGCATGCAAACAAAACGCCGTTATCCGGGCATGGAGACGGGGTCGATCATGTCGATTCATTTTTGCTCAGTCTTCTCTTATCGATTGGTGTCATCCTCTTTAGTTCATTATCCGTCAGACAATACGGTTATTTCTGCTTAGCAGGAGGGGTGCTTTTACTGTATGGTGTCAACGCAGTTTGGTAAGGAAAAGAGAAGAAATAGGAGGCGGGCATCATTCATCACACACGACTGAAGGTGTGGGATGCAGTCTTAAAAAAATTATATATACAGCGATGTAAAGGGAGCTACCAGCATGGTGCAATTATTAAAGCAAATTGACGATGAAGTCTATCATGTCGTCTATCACCAAGAAGGACGCACGTTATTCGTCAGGGAAGGCGTTGCCCGGAAAGAACCGGCCCCGGATAGTGACGACATGATTGAAGTTAACGAAGAGACGGCGACTGTTCGAATGCCTTTTAAAAATACATTTGCCGCCTATCGTCAGAAAAAAGAATGGATGCGTCAAAAGATGGAGGAGGGGTACTTGAAAGCACCTTTTTCTCAATCTGAGGCGATGGACTACCGCGCAGATCGGCGCAACATCAAACTGCGTCTCCTGAGTGCTCTCTTGCTCATGCTGTGCGGAGTATCGACATTAACCGGTCTGTTACCAATCCCGGGATATATTCCGCTTGTGTTCTTATCTTTCTTTTATCCGATCTATGTCGAAGGAAAAACAGCCCGTGCCCGCTTTTATCGTTGGTCAGGAGGCATATTCTTTTTCATATTGGCCGGTTCATCAAAAGATTATTTAAAACCATTTAATCTTTCTGCCAACGGAACCGTCTGCCTCATCGCAGGATTCATCCTCTTACTGTACACGACGCAACAATTGAAGGAACTGACGACGAAGGAGATCACGCCGCATGAAGGATAAACAAGAATCACTGATTCAGTTAAAACGAGAGATTAGTCAAACCGTCGATTACTGGGTCTGTTACCGGGTGGGGCGGACGCTTTATCAGGTCTCCATCCAAGAGCAGGCGAATGGCCAAACGAACGAAGGAGAGATCACGACAGAACGATTTCCGTTTTATGTCGGTATGAAACAGCGGATGCGTCAGTTGGCCGAAGAAAAAGAAGCACTCGGCTTTCGACCGCTGACAGAGGCAGAACAGGCAGTGCACGTCATCGAAGCATCGGAAGAATCATCGCTTGATCCGGCCTTTTTTGATCCGGCTATTCGTTTGGCATGGCTGTTCCTTGGACTCGGGGTGCTCCTGTTCGTCCTTCCTTACGAGAGGCTTAATAATTTTGCATTCGGTTTAGGACTGTACGTCTGGTATGAAACTTTTCGTCAAGCCGGTCTGCCCAAAATTTTCCGGCGATACTTTCACGGAATGTTTGGTGCGTTGATGGTCTTGCAGGTTTTGTCCGCTTTTGAACTGGAGCGGGAAGTACAGCCATATTACGCCACTTTATCTGTTTTATCAGCAGTCATGTTGGTGTTACTTGTCGTGCAGCACCATTTGAAAAAAACGGATCAAATCGGACAAGGTAAACGTGTCAGTAGACGGAAAATAACAGAATATCCGGATTTCGAAGAGTGAAACTGAAAATCCCATGCATTCAACTTTCGGAAGACTGGTGGGTGTAACAATCCTGTGAATTATATGTAGCACATTAATCGGCACGATTCATGAACTGAATCAGTCTATCGAAAAAGGGAGCGATGTCATGGACGTACAACGGAATTCTGATTTTGTCTTTGAGCTTTTGTTGATCATCTGGGCAATAGGAGCGATCGTTGTCATCACTAGTCAAGCTCGGAACACGAAAAGCTTAAAAGAAAGTCTGTTCAGAGGAACACTTGTCAACTTCATCTATACACTCGTCATCTCCCTAATGTGGTTTTTTGAAGTCGCGATTGATGGAGTCAGTCAGGTTCTGGTCGTTTATTTCTTTGGTGGTATCTTTCTGATTCTTGAGGCTCTTCTTCTGATTGTTCTCTTGCTGGTTAAACGTAAAAAACAAACGAACTTTTAACACGTAAAGGAGTTAAGCGTGAATCAATACACCTGGGTCACCCATACTGCTACACAACTGTCCATGCTCTCGATATGAGACGACGGGCGATTTAATTATTAGTGAAACACATCGTGCGTCTGAGAGAACCGAGAGCAAAATCGAGTATGTTGCTCCATGTCGGTATGTTGTATCTTGTCGGTACAGTCAAGAGGCTCGAAGTCAGATTAGAACGCTTAATGATCCGACTAATCGAAAAGAAGAAAACGAGTAAAATCGTTTTCTTCTTTTTCTATACGTCACGACATCATTTGACTTGACCATAGTTGAAAAAAGGAGAGACGACATGGCTAAAAAATCAATTCAAGATTATGCTTTTTTCGGAAATATCAAAAAGGTGAAGACATGTATCGCGCGCGGAGATGATTTGAATGCGCTCGATGAAGAAGGATCTTCCGCACTGCACTGGGCAGTCGAGGAAGGATATGACGAAATCGTCACGCTGTTGCTTGATCATGGGGCGGATATCAACCAACGCGATAAGGATGGTCTGACACCGTTGCATCTCGCCTTGTATGAAAAGCAGGGTGAAATCGCGATTCAGCTGATTGACCGCGGTGCTGCCCTTGATTTTGACGGGGACGGCTATACGGCACTGCATTTTATCGCTGTCCGTTCCGGGAACAAACGGGTTCTTCGACGATTACTGGAAGACCGGACACGTGTGGATTGGCAGACAGATAGTGGAGAAGGGCATACGCCGCTGCATTATGCGGCTCAAGAAGGAAAGACAAAGAAAATTCGTATGCTGGTGGAAGCGGGAGCCGATGTCAATCGGATGGAAATGAACGGCTTTGCACCACTCCATCTGGCCACCGGGGAAGGGCATATCAAAGCGGTACAGGCATTACTGGCAGCAGGAGCCGATATTGAAATCGAAAATCCGTTCAATGAGAACAATACCCCGTTGATGCTTGCGAGTCAGTACGGTTTGACCGAAATCACCAAATTATTATTGGAGCATGGTGCAGACCGACAGCATCCAGACACGGAAGGGAGAACGGCACTCGACTTTGCCGTCAAACATCGTTATCCGGAAATCGTAGCCTTATTACAAACTTGAGCAGGAGGAAATCGACGTGAAGAAATGGATTGGGGTCTTGATTATCGTCCAGACGGTTTTGTTTAGTCTGCTGATCATCCAGCTCAATAAAATGACGGAGACGATTGCGGCTGTGGGATCAATGATTGTTACGAAAGACGGGGATCTTGCCTGGGGAGGAGGACTACCGACAACGGATTATGTCCTGTTCGGAATCTTGATTTGCTTAGGTATTTTTCTTCTCATACCGGAAGAGAAAATAAAGCGGTAATCTACATGAATTTTGTTCAACAACGGCATCCGGACATGATAAACTGAAGGTATGGAATATATTTACTTATTTCCTTGGAATTGAAAATGACTAAAGTACAATCCACATAAAAAAAGGACGTGAATGTATGAAAAAGGTAACAGTTCGTAAAGCAATGGCGAGTACGCTTGTAACGGCTCTTGTATTGACGGGAGTCGGAGTAAACAGCAATATAGCGGACGCTTCGACCAAGACGACTCAAGTCGCGAAGAAAAAATTCGACTACAAAAAGTATCGCGCCAAACAAACGAAAGTCGTAGCATCGTACGGCAGCACACTCTTCCATTTGGGGAATCTGGGCGGAATCAAAGTACCGGATTACATCACGGATTCTGTGTACCGCGCCAAAGTGGAAGCGTATAACAAAAAATCAAAACAGTATATGACGGACCGTAAGAAGGCACGAAAAGAAGCGGAAGCCTTGAAAAAGCTGATTAAAGAAGTGAACACGCAGAAGGAAAGAAAGGCTGCGGACAAGCGGATTGATGCTTTGAAAAAAGAAACCATTCGTTTGACGAAGGCGGAAAAGGTGTTGACCAAAGAAGGACAGGCTCTCTATAAAGTGATTGTTGACTATGAAAATAAGCAGATCAAGTTATTTGAAGGTCAGTACGGATCGATTACAAAAGGCTTAATGGTTCTCGACTATAAGGACTACGCCAATCGTTTGAAAGCTTATCTGGATGCCAATAACTTTAGTGCAGACGAGAAAATCGAAATCATGGATCAAGTATATGATCGGCTTCTGTATGCTCGTGAAGACTCATCGGAAATTGTCGGAGACAAACGAGGTGCAATCAGATTGCTGGTTTACGCCAGTAAATTTGAAGAAGCGAATCAACTGTTTGTGAATACAAAAGAAACGATCCTGGTACAAGAGAATGCCCGATTGGATGCGTTATACACAAAGATCATTGAAGTCTACATGACGAAGAAGTAATAACAGAATTGGTTTACAATGCGCAGCATCCTTTTCGGATGCTGTTATTGTTTTACTTTAAGCGCTATTTTGTTGGGTCGGAGAAGAGAAGGATTTAAAGATGACGTTAGAGATACAACGTTTGAACATTGATAAGCTCGAAGTTCCCGGGAAAATAGATGTCTTGATTAAAAAATGAAGCAAGGAGTGTACGCGGAATGAAAAAACGGTTTACCGTAAAGTCCAAACAACATCTGAGCGGAGGAATCATTAAAATCATCGTCGATACAGAGACCGGTGTGAATTATATAATGACAAGCGGTCTTGGTCTCAGTGGGATGACGCCCTTATTAGACAAAGAAGGAAATGTGGTTGTTGATAAAAGTTAAATCTATAAACGTATTTTGATACGTCTTTTAAAACGTTTACCTATACGTTTTTTAAAACGTGTGATACGATGTATATAGTTATTAAAGCAAAGAAATTGTCTACTATATCATATTTAAAACTATCCACGTGCTTTTCACTCATCCATCTAAACGTTTCAATGGCATGGTGCCTATCTATGAAAACTGAGATTACTGTAACAAGGTGAAGAGCAGAGTGGGATTGAGGAGGAGTTTTATATGATTTCGAAATCAAAAGAACGGTCGGTTGTGACGCTTACTGCGGATCAAATTATCTCAACGACTGCTGTCTCACGTTCTTTCAAACAGACAAGAGAAAAAGCACAAGAGGTGCCACTCTTCGTCACTAATGCGCAAGGAGAAATTGATACGGTCGTTGTAGGTTTTCATCAATTCGAAGAAATGAGCGAGATGATTATCAAACAAGCAGCTTTAATTGAAGAATTTGAGCTTCTTTCTCGTCTACGAGATGCGGAAAATTCGCCGGAAACATTCATTGATGCTGACGACGTATTTGCTTCTCTGAGCATTGACTAAAAATCAATGTTGAAAGTGTGGAATGCTTGTGTATAAAGTTAATTTTCATCCTAAAGCTGTTAAAGAACTTAAAAAGCTTGATCGACAAATCATTCGAATTATTCAGCGGGATGTACAGGAGAAATTAGCAGTTGATCCAAAAAAACACGGTGAGCCGCTACGTGCTCCATTGACTGGTTGTTATAAGCTAAAGTACAAATCATTGAATCTTCGTCTCGTTTACACGATTCGTGACGAGCAATTAACGATTATAAAAATATCGGATGATCAGGAAATTCAGCAAGAGATCGAAGGGATTGTTAGTATTTTAGCAATTGGAGAGCGTACGAGGGAACGCGTCTATAGAGATGCGTTAAATCGAAAAGAAAAGTAAGTACAATTTGTCATAATTAAAGAAGACGATTCCTGTATTGAATGAGGAATCGTCTTTTTGTATTTCGTTAAAATCGATCAGTTTTGATTGTACCTAGAATAATTCTTTTTTGATTCTATTTCGTAAGAGAAAGTTCCTTGAAACGTACTTCTTGTTCTTAATGATGCAATCGATTGCATACCTATTCTTTTAACACTTAGTCTTGAATGAATCCTATTTCTTGCAAAAAACTAGTTTTTATTTCACCGGATTTATGTAAAAATAGAACACAACAAACTGAGAGAATTTTTAGAAAAGTAAACGAGTAAACTATCTGTCTTTTGGATAGGAGAGAGAATCGTTATTTTTCAAATTCTAAATAACTTATTCGTTTTGAACCTGGAGGGGAACGTATGAAAGTTTTGAAGATGTGGAACCAAATCAGTTTAGTGAAGCAAATTGCAGTCGGTTTGATTATTGGTATTATTTTAGCTGTATCGATTCCTGAAGCTGCCCAGTCCATCACCATCTTTGGAACACTGTTTGTTTCCGCGCTGAAGGCCGTTGCGCCGGTTTTAGTATTCTTCCTGGTCATGGCAGCAATCGTCCAGCATAAAAAGGGACAACAGACGAACATGAAGTCGATTGTCTTCCTGTATCTCCTCGGGACGTTCTTGGCGGGAGCCGTTGCTGTCGTATTCAGTTTCCTGTTCCCTGTCAACATCGCGCTGACGGAGAGTACGGAGAAATTAGCTGCGCCGGGGAATGCGATTGAAGTCATCCGGACACTCGTCTTGAATATGGTGGACAATCCGGTCAATGCGTTAGTCCAAGGCAATTACATTGGGATCTTAACGTGGGCCATCGTGCTTGGATTAGCATTGAAAAATGCTTCCGATTCAACGAAAACGTTCATTTCTAATTTCTCGGATGCGATCGCGAAGATGGTCGGTTGGATCATTAAACTCGCACCACTCGGAATCATGGGGATTGTCATTGAGTCGATTACAAAAAACGGTCTCGGATCGCTGCTCAACTATGGTCAACTGCTTGTGCTGTTGATCGGGACGATGCTATTTGTAGCGCTTGTCGTCAATCCACTGATCGTTTTCATCAACGTTCGTCAAAATCCGTATCCGCTCGTCTTTAAATGTATCCGTGAGAGCGGAATTACAGCCTTCTTCACACGGAGTTCGGCTGCCAATATTCCGGTTAACATGGAACTGTGTAAAAAACTTGGTCTCGATAAAGAGACGTATGCGATTTCGATTCCGCTTGGCGCGACCGTCAACATGGCGGGAGCAGCCGTTACGATTTCGGTCTTAACGCTTGCTGCGGTCAATACGCTTAACATCCCGGTCGATCTTCCGACTGCCATCATCTTAAGTGTCCTGGCTGCTGTCTGTGCCTGTGGTGCTTCCGGTGTCGCCGGTGGATCACTCCTGTTGATCCCGCTTGCCTGCAGCCTATTCGGAATTCCGAATGAGATCGCGATGCAAGTCATCGCTGTCGGATTTATCATCAGTGTCTTACAAGACTCGTTTGAAACAGGACTCAACTCTTCAACGGATGTACTGTTTACAGCGACAGCTGAATTTAAAAAACGGTTAAAAGACGGCGAACAACTGTCAATCAATCGGCCAATCATGGCGGAAGAACCAACTGAACAAGTCGTCAACAGCTGATTTGCGTTGATGAGATCATGAAAAAGATGAAAGGCATCCCGTAAGAAGAGATGTCTTTCATCTTTTTTTGCCGTCATGGATTGAACGGAAAACAAGGAGAGAATCATGTGATTCCCTCCTTGTCTGCGGTTAACTGAAGTTACTTTTGTGTTTTTGTCTTTTTAAAGCTGTAAATGACACTGATCAGGATGACAAGGACGATTGTCCCGAGCGACATCCAAATCGGCATTTTGTAGACATCGCTGAAAATCATCTTCGCTCCGATAAAGACAAGCATGAAGCTGAGACCGTGTTTCAGGTAGTAGAAGCGGTCAATCAGGTTCGCGAGGACGAAGTAGAGACTGCGGAGTCCAAGGATTGCCATGATGTTCGCGTAGAAGATGATGAACGGATCACGCGAGTAGGCGAAGCTTGCTGCGACCGAGTCGACGGCGAAGACGATATCCGAGACTTCGATGAAGATCAACGCGATTAACAGTGGTGTAAAGAACAATTTACCGTTGATTCGCTGTGTAAATTTACCGGACGAGATGTCTTGTGTGATTGGCAAGCGTTTCTCCAGCCAACGGATCGTTTTGTTTTCTTCAAGCGACGTTTCCTGACCGATGTTCTTAAACATCATGTAACCCGTGTAGACAAGGAATGCCCCGAAGATGTAGTACACCCATGCGAAGTTCTCAAGAAGCGATACTCCGGCGACGATGAAGATGACGCGGAAGAGAATGGCACCGAGAATTCCCCAGAACAAGACTTTGTGCTGGTACTTCAACGGAATCGCAAAGTACGCAAAGACGAGTGAGAAGACGAAGACGTTATCAATCGCAAGTGCCTTTTCGATGAAATAAACGCTCGTGTATTCAATTGCAGCGTCGCTGCCTTGCGCGTAGAACAACCAACCGCCAAAGGCGACGGCGAGTCCGATCCAGACGAACGTCCACGTCCAGGCTTCGCGGAGCGAGACCTCATGAGCTTTCCTGTGAAATACGCCAAGGTCCAGTGCGAGCATGATGAAGACGATCGCTAAAAATACAATCAATAGTGTCAACAGCGCTTCCTCCTTTTAAGTGGTGTGCTTTTCATATTTTGATTATAAGTTCATAAGAACTCAAAGTAAAGAGATAAGTGTGCTGCTTTTTTATTTGGATGTGCGATCGATCGATTTGTGGATTCGAAAGAAGTGGCGGGGCTAAGGCAAGCGGGTGCACAAAAATGCCCTGTCTTCTATCGGAAAAAGTTTCCGTAAAAAGACAGGGCAATCCGTTAGAGGGCTGAAGGGAGATCAGTTCAAATCACCGGCATGTTTTCGAGAAGGTGCTCGGAAAATGTTTTGATCTTTCGATGGCTCCTAGTTAATCAGACGTCATATTACAGACGTTCCAGACGACGGGAGACGGCAGTCAAGATGACGGCCAGAATGACCATGATGCCACCGACCCACGGTGTGTGGACAAGACCGATCGTATCGGCGACGAGTCCGCCGATTGTTGCTCCAAGTGCAATCCCGATATTAAAGGCGGAGATGTTCAACGCGGACGCAACATCGACCGCTGCCGGGACGTATTTTTCTGCCAACTGGACGATATACAGTTGCAGACCCGGAACATTCATGAAAGCAAGCAGTCCCATCAAGATAATCCCGATGATCCCGGCGACTTTAAACGGAATCATGAACGACAGGGCAATCATGACGATCGCGTGCAAAATGAACATGTAAAACAACGCTTTGATCGGATTTCCGTTGGCGAGTTTTCCGCCGACGGTGTTGCCAATGGCGACAGCAATGCCGTAGACAAGCAGGATGATACTGATCAGGCTCGGGCTGATGTGAGTGAGCTCCTGCATGATCGGCGTCAAGTAGGTGAAGGCGACGAACGTTCCACCGTACCCGAGGGCGGTAATCAGGAAACCGAGCATCAGGCGTCCGTTCGTCAACAGTTTAAACATATCGGAAAACTTCGCCGGCAGTGATTGTTTCAAGTCTTTTGGAATCAGGAAAAAACTTGCGATGATGGCGATGACACCGAGTGCGGCGACAGCAAAGAACGTCGCACGCCAGCCGAATGATTGACCGATGAATGTGCCGAGCGGGACGCCGGTTACGGTCGCAACCGTCAGACCGGTGAACATCAAAGCGATGGCACTGGCTTTTTTATGTTCCGGTACGAGCTGAACGGCGATCGTTGCGCCAATCGAGAAGAAGACACCGTGCGAAAACGCGGTGATGAACCGGGCGACGATCAACAGTTCGAAAGTGGGTGCGATGGCTGATACGAGATTTCCGGCGATAAAGACGACCATCAACGCCATCAGTAATGTTTTCCGGTTCATCCGGTTCGTCAGGGCAGTCAAGATCGGTGCACCGATGGCGACACCGATTGCGTAACCGGAAATGATCAGTCCGGCCAGAGTGATGCCGATATTTAAGTCACCGGCGATCGCAGCAAGCAGACCGACCGGGACAAATTCCGTTGTTCCGATACCAAAGGCGCTGATAGCAAGTGCGAGCAGGGCGAAGCGGCCGTTTTGCGGGACCTGTTCCTGTTCAGCACGCGGGTTTAATTGATTCATGATAATTCCTCCTGGATAAATGAGCTAAAGGGAGATAGTGCAACCATGCTCCGAACGACCGGGCCCGGATCGTTTTTCAAACAGGGACACTTCTGCGTGATCCCATCATAGAGCGGCATTGTTTTTTATGGAAGTACGTACTTTTAAGTGCGATAGGCACTAAAAAGTACCCTACCATCACCAATTAAAGCAATGGACGAAGGTGGCTTGTACTTTCCGTTGACAGTTGTTATCATAAACCCATCAAATCTACTTGAGAAGTACGCACTTTCAAGTGCGATAGGCACTAAAAAGTACCTGTCCCACCGTACTTCGTAACGAAAGGAAGAATCAGCATGGCCTACAATATTCCGGTCGAAGCGACGCTACAAGTCATCGGAGGCAAATGGAAAGTCGTCATCATGTGTCATCTCATTAAAGGCGAACGCCGGACAAGCGAATTGAAAAAGCTGATGCCGAACATCACGCAAAAAATGTTGACGCAACAACTGCGTGAACTCGAACAGGACGGTGTCATCATCCGGACGGTCTACGAACAGGTTCCGCCGAAAGTCATCTATTCGTTATCGGATTACGGTTGGTCGTTGCGCCCGATTTTAGATGCGATGTGTGCCTGGGGTGAAGGGCACATCGATTTAACCGGTGAGGAAGTTGTATCTTCTTAAAGCGAACTATCATACTGCACAGCAAAACGACCGCCTGCCGTCAGGACGGTCGTTTTTTTCTGGGATCCGTTATTTAACGAAGGAAGCGGCTTCGCGGAGGAAGAACTGTTTGATGGCATCATAAACCGTCTGCTGTTCTTCGGTCAGGCCACGGCTTAAGCGTGATAAATAGATGTTTGAGACGATTGTCAGGTTATCCTTGGCGACGAACGGAAGCTTCAGTTCACGGCAGACGGAAACGGGAACGAAGCTGAAATGCCGTTGCTGACGCAGGGCGACCTGCAGGGAAACGTCATCAATGTAACGAATCGAATCCGCGTATAAACTGAATTCCGTCATCTTTAATTTGATGAAACTGTTGTAATCCTTATTATGTGACGGGAACAGGAACGATTTTGCCGTTTCGTTGTCATAGAGCACACGCATAACGTCCTGCTCCGTGTAATGACCGGGATAGGTCAGCACAATCTCTTCTTCGATGACCGGTTCACTCGTGACTTCGGGATGTTTGATTTCCATAAAGCTGATCGAGAAATGGATTTCATCGGTCAAAAGTTGCGACAGGATTTCACGGTTCGACAAAATCTCTGTATTGAACAGCGTCGCTGACGGGTTAACCAAAAATTCCGCCAGTAGGATCTGAATGAAGCGGCCGTGTGAACTGGCGAGGCTGATCGTCACGTCCTGTTCCGAATGCGACAGCCGTTCTTTGACGAGTTCGAGTTCATTTTCGATTTTTTCGACGGACTGCAACAGGATCCGTCCCTGATTCGTCAAGGTGATCGTCCGACCGTTCCGGTTAAATAATTCGGTATCCAATTCCCGTTCGAGTTTTTTGATCGTCATGCTGAGTGCCGGCTGACTGATGAACAGACGTTTCGCGGCATGAGTAAAATTCAGTTCTTCTGTGACGGTTCTGAAATAATGTAAATGAAGCAATTCCACCTCTTACACCTCCTATAAGTAATCGTTTATAGTAGTATACATCATTATATATTTTTGTTTATGCGGAAACCGGTATATGCTGAGTGCAGAGGTGATGGAAATGAATATCGCAATTTATGGAGCAGGATCACTCGGTACCATCATGGGTGCGTATTTGAGTGAAACATATCCTGTCGTTGACTTGATTGATACGAACAAAGAACATGTAACGGCACTGAACACGAAAGGGGCACACGTCGTCGGACCCGATATCACGCAACGCGTCACGGCATTTCTGCCGGAAGAGATTACTAAAACGTATGATATCGTGTTATTGCTGACGAAACAGCTCTACAATCCGCAAGTCTTACCGGCCGTCAAAGCCATTTTAAAAGAAGACGGCATCCTCGTTTCCTTGCAAAACGGAGTGCCGGAGGAAATCATCCGTCAGCATATTCCGAGCGACCAGATTATCGCCGGATCCGTGGAGTTCGGGGCGACGTATGTCGGACCGGGACAATCCCGCCTGACAACAGACTACTCGTTCTTTAAAAAATATGCCTTACAAATCGGTGAACTTGACGGGGCGACGACAGACCGGATTGTTCAGTTAAAAGAAGTCCTGGATATGATCGGCGGAACGGAGATTTCCGATAACCTGCCCGGCACGAAATGGTCGAAACTGATCATTAACAGTGCGTTCAGCGGATTGTCTGCTGCGTGTAACGGGACGTATGGCGACGTGCTTGACCATCCGGTCCTGTTGCGGGCCGCGATTTATGCGATGAAGGAAGTCCTTGATGTCGGTCATGCGCACGGGATTGAATTTGCCCGGATGGGAGAAGCGGATTTGACGGTCTACAGCGAACTTGATGACATCGAACAAAAGATGATTGAACTGCCGCAACTGATGAACAGCTCGCGGAATCTTGAAGCGAGCATGTTGCAGGACTTACGGAAACATCAGCCGACGGAAATTGATTACATTAACGGTGTTGTCACGATGTATGGGGAAACGTATGGCATTCAGACACCGGTCAATTCAATGATTCAAGCACTCGTCCGAAATGCACAGGACAAACAGGAAGTGACCGATTTTGAACAGAGTGTCGAGCAGTTCAAGGCACTTCTCGCAGTCAAATAAGGGAGATGATCAGATGAAAAAAGAGGATGTCCAGAATATCGTCGCGACACCGGTCAACGCGCCGGTCTTTCCGGCGGTCGATATTTTCTTCCGGAACCGTGAATATTTGAATATCGTTTATGAAACGGATCTCGAACAACTGCGAGCCGTTGTACCGGAACCGCTTGAGTTGATCGGCAATCAAATCAAGTTCGAAGTCATCAATATGCCGGACAGTACGGGACTCGGATCGTATCTGGAATGCGGTCATGTCATCCCGGTCCGGTACAACGGGGAAGTCGGGGAGTTCTACCTGTCGATGTACGTCAATAACCAAGCGGCCATCGCTTCCGGGCGTGAAGTTGCCTCGTTCCCGAAAAAATACGGTTCGCCCAAACTCTATTTGGATAACGATGTCTTAGTCGGAACCCTCGATTATCATTCGCTTCGTGTCGCCCAGGCGACGATGGGCTACAAATACTATCCGGTCAAGGAAGAAGAGGCGAAAGCGATCATCGGGACACCGCAATTCATGCTGAAGCAACACCGCGGCTACGAAGGGGAACTGATCATCTCTGAATTGACGCGCAGTCAAATCACGGATATTCAGGTCAAGGAAGCCTACCGCGGACCGGCCCGTTTGGAATTGTTCCAGCATGTCATGGCACCGCTGGCCGATTTCCCGGTCGGAAAGATTTTGGATGCCCAGCATATCATCGCCGATTTACGCCTCGGCGGTCCGAAGAAGATTTTTGATTATATGAAGTGAAGTGACGAGACGGGAAGCCGTATCTTCCTGAATCGCGATGAACTAAAAGGCCGCATCCGGGTGATGCGGTCTTTTAGTCGTCTGAGAAAGTAATAATCAGCAACGGGCGGTCCCTCTCGGACCGTCCGTTTTGACGTAATCAAAGCGGATGCTTTCGGTCCCCTCGTTCGATGACAAGGATGTGATCCATGATTTCTTCCGGATCGTCGTCGAACGCATCATAAGTGATTCGTTTAGACAACCGGATTTGATATTGTTCCAAACCATCGATGGTTTGCAAATAGTCCGGTAACCTTCCCATCGGTTCCGTTAAAGTTGGATTGGTAAACGGAAAATTATTGTCGTTTGGATTGTTTGTATGGATAAAAACGGCGTCCAATCCTGCATCCAGCCGGGACAGTTCGATCCAAAGCTGATACGGTTGTGCCCACTCTTTGAGTGCGGCATCGAGCTCATCCATCAGCTGAAACAGTGCCCGGACATGTGCTTTTCGAATTTTGAGGTGACCATTTCCGCGGCCATGAAAATCAAGATGAATGTGCCAAAAATCAAACCAGCTGTCGGAACTGAAATCTAAGGCATGGGCCGATAAGTGTTGTTCGGCATGAAGTTGTCGAAAGTAGCGGCGTTTGCCACGGAATTTTTTCATGGGATAGGTGTCTCCTTGCAGGGAATGATGTTCTATTCATTATACAGGAGTCATCATCACACAAAATAAATAAAAATAATAAAGAAATTTTATTTCAAAATGTTTACGCTTTCAAATAAAACATTGTTTCTGAATGTCGGGCTTGTTATACTAACGGGGAACACGGGGAAGTAGCAATCATGCAGGGTCAAAACAAAAGGGGAGCTGAGCATATGGGACAGAAACTCAACTGGACGGCAACACTCGGATTGACGACGGCGCTACTCGCCGCGTCGCTGCCAATGCAACCGGTCGCGGCGGAAACGACACCATCCGTTACGGAACGGGTCGACGCGCAACTGGATCAGATGACACTTGAGCAGAAGATAGGACAAATGATCATGCCGGATTTCCGGTTATGGGACGGGGTCAATCATACGCAACTGGCACCGGAAGTCGGACGGGTTATCGACCGGTTTGATTTAGGCGGAGTCATCCTGTTTGCGGAAAATGTTAGCGAGACAGAACAGACGACGAAACTGGTCCATGATTTGCAGGAAGTCGTCGAGCAGGATCCAAGCAACGACATTCCATTGTTCGTCACGATTGACCAGGAAGGCGGAATCGTCACACGACTCGGTACGGGAACGAACTTACCGGGCAACATGGCACTCGGGGCGACCCGCAGTCCGGCTTATGCGGAAGCGGCAGGCGGAATTATCGGCTCCGAACTGCATGCACTCGGCATCAACGTCAACTTTGGTCCGGTCCTGGACGTCAACAACAATCCGGGCAATCCCGTCATCGGGGTCCGTTCGTTTTCAAGTGATCCGAACCTGGTTGGGGAACTGGGCTCGGCGATGACGCGCGGTATCCAGGAACAAGGGGTCGTTGCGACAGCGAAACACTTCCCGGGACACGGCGATACGGCAGTCGACTCGCATTACGGCTTACCGGTCGTCGATAAATCACTGGCCGAACTGAAACAGCTCGAACTGATTCCGTTCAAGCGGGCAGTGGCGGAAGGCATCGATATGGTGATGACAGGACATATCGGGATGCCGCAGATCGAGGATGAGGTCGTCGAGTCCACACAAGGAACATTCCCGCTACCGGCGACGTTGTCGGATGACGTCATTACCGGTGTCTTACGGGAAGAGCTCGGCTATCAGGGACTTGTCGTCACCGATGCGTTGAACATGCAGGCGATTGCCGACAACTTTACGGAGTCGGAAGCCGTCATCAAAACGTTTAAAGCCGGTGTCGATATCGCGTTGATGCCGACGATTTTAAGATCTGCGAACGACGTGACGAAACTGGAGTCGATTTTTGACGACGTGATCGAAGCGGTTGAAAGCGGGCAACTTTCGGAAGCGGACATCAATCGTTCGGTTGAACGGATTCTGACACTCAAAGCGAAACGCGGTATTTGGAGTGAAGCAACTTCGAATGTGACGCTTGAGGAAAAACTGGTCGAGGCGAAGTCGGTCGTCGGCAGTCCCGAGCACAAGGCGCTTGAGCGGCAGATGACGGAAGCGGCAGTCACGCTCGTCAAAAATGACCGGAAGACATTACCGTTCAAACCGAAAAAAGGGGAGACGGTCCTTGTCCTGTCACCGACAAAAGATCAGACGGACAGCATGGTCAAGACGATCCGGTCGCTTGAGAAAAATGCCGGTAATCTGAAACAGGTGAACGTGCTGACGGAACAATATTCAGCATCGACGCCGCATCTCGATCAAAATCCGGCGCTTCAGGAGAAAATAAATCAAGCAGACTATCTGATTGTCGGCTCAAACGTCAATAATAGTGCGAAGCTCGGAGCCTCCTCCGCGGATCATTATGTGCCGGCTGAAGTCTTCCGTCAGGCAAACCGAACGGGTAAAAAATCCGTCCTGCTCAGTCTGCGGAATCCGTATGACGTCGCCGTCCAACCGGATGCTGACGCCCAATTACTCGTTTACGGCTTCAAAGGCGATCCGAACGGACCGGATTCGGAAGCAGGAAACACAAAATCAGCCGGACCGAATTTACCGGCAGGAATCCGCGCCATTTTTGGTGAATTCGTACCACAAGGGAAATTGCCGGTCGATGTGCCGAAGTTTAAGGACGGTACGTTCCAAACCGATTTGTACCGGGAGTTCGGGGACGGATTCCGCAATTGGAATAAGTAACAGGCTCGTTTGAGGGAGTCCAATCGACGCGGTTGGGCTTTCCCTATTGACTTCTTTTGCAATTTTATTTCTATTTAATAAATTTATTTATGAATTAATGTTTCGTTGTGCTCAGGATAAAAAGGAGCTGTGGAGAGAGGATGAAAATCATGTTAGAGAAATTGGCGACAGAACGCCGGAATCAACGAACGATGGAGCTTGACGATATGACGGTCGAGGAGATCTTGACAGTGATGAACGAGGAGGATCAGTCGGTTGCCGGTGTGATTCGACAGGAAATCCCGGTCATCAAACAGGTCGTCGCACAAGTCATTCAATCATTTCAAGCGGGCGGACGGCTGATTTACATCGGAGCCGGAACGAGCGGTCGCCTCGGTGTGCTCGACGCGGCAGAATGTGTGCCGACGTTTGGTGTCTCGCCAAAGATGGTCGTCGGTTTGATTGCCGGAGGCGAGCGGGCGCTCATCAAGGCCGTTGAAGGGGCGGAAGACAGCAAGACATTGGCCATTGAAGATTTACGGGCGCTCAAAGTAAACGCAAACGATACCGTCATCGGCATCGCGGCGAGCGGCCGGACCCCTTACGTCATTGGCGGTCTCGATTACGCCCGTGAAATCGGCGCGGCGACAGCAGCATTGTCCTGCAACAAAGAAGCTATCATCAGCCAGCACGCCGATCTCCGGATTGAAGTCGAGACCGGTCCGGAAGTCTTGACCGGTTCGACCCGGCTCAAAGCCGGAACGGCACAAAAGCTCGTCCTGAACATGATTTCGACGGCAGCGATGATCGGCGTCGGGAAAGTTTATCAAAACCTGATGGTCGATGTCCAATCGACGAATGAAAAGCTTGAAGTCCGGGCCAAACGGATGATCGTGGAAGCGACAGGGGTCGATCTTGAGACGGCCGCGCGTTATTTCACATCAGCGAATGGTCACGTTAAGACGGCGATCGTCATGATTTTAGCGGACGTTTCGTATCCTGAGGCAGTCGAACGATTACAACGTGCGCACGGATTCGTCCGCGACGCGCTCTAAGGGGGATTCAGATGAAGAAGGAAGAAGTGTTGGCGGAAGGGATACTGGAACACGTCGGCGGAAAAGATAATCTCCGCCAGCTGGCCCACTGTATGACACGCGTCCGGTTGGCGCTGAAGGATCCGACAAAAGCGGATATCCAAGCACTCAAACAACTGGACGGCGTCATGGGTGTCATCGATGACGAGACACTGCAAATCGTCGTTGGGCCGGGAACGGTCAACCGGGTCGCGGATCATTTGAGCCGGAAAACGGGGCTTGCCATCGGGGAAGAGTCGGTCGATGAGAACCTGACGTTTGAGGAACGGGCCGCCATCGAACGGCAAAAAGTGAAGGACAAACAAAAATCACCGTTCAAACGCTTTTTACGGCGCTTAGGAAATATCTTCATCCCGCTCATTCCGGGACTGGTCGCGTCGGGAATCATTAACGGAGCAGCGAACTTTGCGAAAAACGCCGGAGTCGATGCGACGGAAACGTGGATGCAGATTTTATTACTGATCGGCAGCACCGTCTTTGCCTACTTAGCGATTCTCGTCGGTTGGAATACGGCGAAGGAATTCGGCGGCACGCCGGTCCTCGGGGCGATTGCCGGGGGGATTTTATTTAATCCGTTACTTGTCGATATAATTATTTACGGCGAACCGCTTGTCGTCGGTCGGGGAGGGTTGTTTGGGGTTATCTTTGCTGCCTGGTTGATGACATATCTCGAAAAACACATCCGCCGGTTCATGCCGGTCTCGATTGATATCATCTTTACCCCACTCTTGACGGTCCTGATCGTCGGATTTACAGCACTTTATGCCATCATGCCGGTCGCCGGTGTCCTGTCTGACGGGATCATGAAAGCAATCAACGTGATTCTCGAAGTCGGCGGACCACTCGCCGGTGCCGTCCTCGCCGGATTCTTCCTGCCGCTCGTCATGGTCGGACTGCATCACGGTTTGACACCGATTCATCTCGAACTGCTCAACACCGTCGGCAATACGGCCCTCTTGCCGATCCTTGCGATGGCGGGAGCCGGACAAGTCGGTGCCGCACTGGCGATTTTCGTCAAGACACGCAATCAACGATTGCGCAACATCATCAAGGGTGCGATTCCGGTCGGTTTCCTCGGAATCGGCGAACCGTTGTTGTACGGGGTCACGTTACCGCTCGGTCGTCCCTTCCTGACAGCCTGTATGGGAGCGGCAGTCGGCGGGGCCTTCCAGGCGACGATGAAGACAGCGGCGCTTGGGGTCGGTGTGTCCGGTCTGTCGTTGACACCGTTGATCGATAACGGGATGTACCTGACGTATATCGGCGGGCTTGTCATCTCGTACGTCTTCGGCTTCCTGTTTACCTTCTGGTTTGGATTCAAGGAAGAAATGGCAGACGGAATTTAACGTCGGCACAAGAACCGCACACAACAAAAAGATGGAACATCACGTCGCAGTGATGTTCCATCTTTTTTCGAATCAAATCATGTTCAGGATCAGTCGGCAAAAAACTGGTTGATCTTGGTTTCCGACTTCAACTGGTGTTGGAGCAGCTGTTTTACTTCCTGTTCTTGTTTGATCGTACTGAGAGGTTGACCGTACCAGTGGTCGAGTTGATCCCGTGTCACGGTATACTTGTAGTCCGGAAACGTAAAGGTGATCCGCTCGACATTATCGACGAGGACAAACAGGTAGGTGGCATTAAACAGAACCGTTTCTTTGATTTCCTGTTCGATGTTTTCTGTCTCGATGTCCTTGTAAGTCAAATGCATGCCATACGGTGTTTGTTTCGTTTGCAGGGCAATCTGCCGTAATTCCTGGTGATGGGCCAGTTCCTTGACGATATTTGTGACGGCACTGTTATTGCCGACAACGGAATGCTTATAGTGGAACAGGTCCGTCTTCGAATCGGCATGTTGGCTGTAGCCGTTCCACATCAGCACGAGACAGGCGACCGACAGGAACGGGATTAAGATGCGTTTCATTTCATTTCCCCCTTATGTAACGTGCTTTAATGGTATCATAGTTCAGGAATAGACTCCTAAAAATTTCTTATATTGGAATTTTAGTAACAATTGACGGTTTTTGAACACTACGCTGACAAGAAGGAGTGAAACAGATGAAAGGACTTGCCGTTTATTTGAGTGAACCACTGACAGATGAGGCGAAAGACAGCATCCGACAGATGCGGGCAATCGGCTTTACCTCGATCTTTACTTCATTACATATCCCGGAAGATGATCCGGCGTTATATACAGAGCGATTGAGAACTTTAGGACAATTGGCACGAGAACTCGAGATGGAACTCGTCGCGGATATCGCCCCGACTTCCCTTGCCGCGCTCGGCAAGACGTGGGAGGATGCCGATACCTTAACCGAATGGGGAGTGACCGGACTGCGGGTCGACTACGGCATGACACCGAAACAGGTCGCGGATTTATCAAAACAGATGATGGTCGCCTTAAACGCCAGTACGCTGACGGCAGAAGAACTCGACGCGATGAAAGCGGAGGGACTTGTGCTTGAGCAGGTCGAGGCGTGGCACAACTTTTATCCGCGACCGGAAACAGGACTGGATCGTGACTGGTTCAACGATAAAAACCGGTGGCTTCACGGACAAGGAATCCGTGTTCAGGCCTTCATCCCGGGTGACGGACAACTGCGCGGTCCGCTTTACGAGACGTTACCGACGCTCGAAGATCATCGTGGACAATCACCATTTGCCTGTTATCTGGAGCTTGAAGTATCCGTCGACCGGATACTGGTCGGGGACCCCGGCTTGTCGGACAGCTCGATGCGTCAATTTGCGGTCTATCAGGAGGGGATCATTGTTCTCCGGGCAACGGGACAAGACAATCCGCTGTTAGAAAGCGTCCAGACAAACCGGATGGATCCGGCACGCGATGTCATCCGCTCGGTCGAGTCACGGACTTACAGTCGACCGGGCAACGGACTCCTTGAACCCGCGGCTTTAGCCGACCGACCTGTTGGATCGATTACGATCGATAATCTGCGTTACGGCCGGTATGCCGGGGAGCTGCAAATCACAAAACGGGATCTTACGGCCGACGAACGGGTCAATGTCATCGGACGCGTGATTGAAGTTGACCGACCGTTGCTACAACAAATTGGTCCCGGCGGACGGTTTCGACTGGAGTGCATCAATGCGGAAGTCGCTATCAATTCTCAGTAATTGAATCATAAATAATAAAAAAATGATTTACATAGAGAAGGAGAGATAGTGTGAAGAAACAGCTCTTTTTGAAATTGAAAAATGGAGACACCTATTCGGTGGACGCTTTTGCTGATTTAAATATGTTCATGGAAGCAATTGATGGATTTTTAGAACATCATCAGACGGCTGAGCATTATACGACACCATTTTTCAGACTTTCCGTTAACGGTGGTAACGTACTGGCGTTTCAAATAAACGAATTGCTTTCTGTTTATATGGAACGATACGCGCAAGAAGACGAGCCGGTAAATGACGTGTAAGGAAAGAAAGGGCGGAAACAGAATGAAAAAGATTATGTTGATCGGCTCCGGCGGATCGGGTAAGTCGACGCTTGCGAGACAACTCGGTCAACGGCTCGGAATCCGTGTCCACCACCTCGACAGCTTATTGTGGCGGGCGGACTGGCAGGCAGTACCGCGCGCAGAACAACAACAGATTCAAACGGACTTGATCAGCCGGGATGACTGGATCATCGACGGAAATTACGGCGGGACGATGGATATTCGGCTCAACGCAGCGGATACGATCATCTTTCTTGATTTGCCGCGAACGACCTGTGTCTACCGGATTCTGAAACGGTCAATCCGGTACCGGCATCAGGCACGACCGGATATGGCAGCCGGGCGTCCGGAAAAAATCGATGTTGCTTTTTTGAAGTGGGTGTGGCGTTATCCGGTTGAACAGCGGCCGGGCATTCAAGCAAGACTCGCACAAGTGACAGCGACGAAGACAATTGTCGTGTTAAAATCACGGAAAGAAGTCCGGCGGTTCATCGACAATATCGCTTAATCAAGGAATAGACAAAGCAAACGACTCCCGGACGTCCGGGAGTCGTTTTTAATAGTAGAGATCATCTGGAGTCCCATGTCGACAGATCCAAATCAAGCACAATGCCGGCAGCGGCATCGTGTTCATTTAAAAATAAAAATTGATAGTTTCCGGCATCAAGAAACTGTTTTTTCTGATAGGGCGTCAACGCTGACTTTAAAGACAACCGTTGCTTAATTACAATCGTCCTGTTTGAAATAGAAGTAAAATCGACCGTCACGTGTGCGGGCTGTTTACGTTTCACATACGGACTGAGAACGTCCTGATTTAAATTGGCGGCAAAACTGAACGTCGGCGGATGGGCCGTCTGTTTGAATCTTTCCAGCAATGCCTTCGACAGTTTCAGTTTCATCTGCAGGTCGATGGTCTGGTCGTCTTGGACATGAATATGCAGCGGTGTCCGCTTAAACTGATCACCGTTTAGAGCGGCCAGGTAATCGCCGATGGACGAATAACGCGGCTTCGGCAGTTTTTGAGATGCTGTATCGACCGAAACGGTGTTGGGATTAAACCAAACAGCGACACCGATCGTCAGGAAACAACTGATCAGCCAAAACAAAGATTTTTTTTTCAAATGACTTCATTCCTTTACGTAATTAAATCTGCTGTCTTTCGTCAACGGCAAGCGTTCTGGTCCAGTGTTTCTGAATCACCTGCAGTACAAATGCCGGATCGTCCCAATGCGTGATGTGGGAAGTCGATGGAACAGAGATGACGGTACCGCCGGTTTTCTCCTGCCACAAGGCGATCGCTTCTTGACGGAACGGTTCATCGGAAACGGGTAACGTCGCCCGGAGCAACACGAGGTTGTCACCCGGAACGTCATCGAGGAAATCGAGAATCTCATCCTGATACATCGCTGTTAGAATCGACCGTGCCGTCTTCGCGCGCGTATGCCAGTAGTACCGGCCGTCCTGCATCCGGACAAAATCCTTACCGGCCAGATCAAGCAGTGGCGACCGGCGCATTTTAGGACCGTAGACGGCGACGTCGCGGAACTCTTCCCACGTTGCAACAGATTCTTCGAAACCGGTGTCGTAAAAGGCGGATTCCTGCTCGAGCGGGGTGCCGCGTAACCGTTTGCTCTGATATCCGCCGTCAATCAAAATCGAGCCGCGGACCCGGTCCGGCTGTTCTTTTTGATAATAAAGAGCGATGAAGCTGCCCCAGGAATGGGACAGGAAATAAAAGTCCTGGACATCGATCTGGTCAAACAGCTGGTTCAGCCAATTGGAAAAACGGGCAAATTGATAGTCGCGTTCGTCCGGAAACGGGTCGGTTTTTCCGTGACCCGGGGCATCAATCGAGACAATCCGGTACGTATCTTGTAAGGCGTCCGCCAGTTCGATGAAGCTGAGGCTTGTTCCGCCGAGGCCGTGCAGGCAAAAAATGACCGGTCGGTCCGGTTCACCCCATTCGGTAATTTGTGTTGAAATGCCGCCGCATGCAATGGTATATCGTTTCATTTTTCTGCCTCCATTTCAAAATAGGTATGTACTTACTTTTTAACCAGTATTATACATCAATTATTGTATACTAAAACTAGCAAATGGATTGAAATGAAATGGAGGAAATAGACGATGAGAATTACAGCAGCGACACTTTGGACGAATGATGTCAAACCGATGCAGGACTTTTACACGGAGACACTCGGTTTTCCGCTCGTCGAGGAGACAGCGACCGCATTTACGGTGCAAATCGGGACGAGTCAGCTTCGGTTTGAGCTCGACACGACACAGCAACCGAAACAATATCACTTTGCGTTTAACGTGCCCGGAGATGCCTTCAGACTAGCGAAGGACTGGTTGCGGCATCGTGTCCCGTTACTGAACGAGGACGGCGAAGACGAAATCTTTTTTGAGAACATTAATGCCCATTCCGTCTATTTTTATGATACGGACGAAAATGTCGTCGAATTGATTGCCCGCCATGATGTCAATCCGGACAAGTCGCTTGAAAAGTTTACCGTGAGAGATATTCTCGATATTGGTGAAATGAACGTCACGACACCGGATGTCGCCAGTGTCGGTGCACAATTCGCCGAACTTGGTGTCTTTCACCGGTACCATCAGCCGATCAACGTCGACTTCCTGAATTTCCTCGGCGCGTCGGAAGACGGCACCCATCTGTTGCTCGGACGAGAAGACCGGACGTGGTTGTTCTCACCGAAACCGGCCATTACCAGCCCGCTTGTGCTTGAACTGGACGGGAATTTGCACGTCCGGCTTGATGCAGACGGGATGTTGCATCACGAAAAATAAACCCGTCCTGTGACGGGTTAAGGGTCAGGCGATGAGTTGTAAAATCCCGAACGTCGTCAAGACGACATAAGAGACCGAGACAAAAATCAAGACGGGCTGAAAGAGCGAGTCTTTGGATTGACGGGTAATCCCTTCGACGAAACAGCTGAGGAGGAAGACGAAGATCGCCAGGCCGATATACATCAGGACAATCGTCAGGATACTTTGGATAATGCCGAACGTGACGAGGGAAAACACGGTAAAGAACAGATAACCGAATCCTGCCAGGAGGATGAGACCAAGCAGGATCCCGAGCGCCGGATGAAGCCGGTTGACACGCGCCGTCCAGTTCGGAATGCGTGGGCTGAGTAACGTCCAAGCCGTATGTAATGACAGACAAATCGAGATGAACAACATCAGGAAAAAGAGTGCCTGCAGGAGGGGCGACAGTTGATCGGTCCAGAACGGAACGATTAAAAAGACGACCGGGAAGCAGAGGCTCAAAAGATGTTTTTTCAAGTGAATCACTTCTTTCGTAAGAGTAGGAACTTTCATTAACAATATCTTCCTTATCCGTACCGTATCATACGTGAAGATAAGAGGGAAGGAGCACGGATGACACATTTTTGGAAAGTGAACGGCAAGTGGCGGATCGGGCGGATTGTCTTACTTGCGATATTGTTGGTGTTGATTTCATTTTTTTTGTATACCTATCATCAGAAAATCCTGCGTCAGTTGTACTTGGAAGACAGATTAGAACAGCAATACGGGCTGAAAAAAGACGAGTATCAGATACAAAGTCATTTCTCGAAGTATGGGTACGGCTACGATGTGACGTTCCACGATGATCGCCGGGCATCGTATGCTTTTAATGTCCGAGAAAAAAATGGAGAGTATACGGCCTTCTACGTAGGTTATGCCTTAAAGGAACCACGTTATGACGACAATGATTTTCGTGCACCTGAACACATGGAGTTTGAACAGTTTACGGACGAACCGTAAACTAATGAAAAATAAGATTCATCGTACAAAAAACACTCATTCAATGATTGAGTGTTTTTTGTATTGGAAGAGTAAAAACAGTTTTTTGTGAAGATGTCTTACAAATATCAATCGTAAACGCTTACAAAAAAGTGTTGAACTCGTTTTATACTAGGTGTGTAGGAGGTCACTACTTATGTTATTGAATGAAAAAAGCAAAAGAATACTTCACATAATGATTCATGAAGTAGAAGTTCATCATCAATTTTTACAAACAATACTTCCGTACTCAAAACGAACACTCGAATACGAAATTGATCGAATTCAAGAATGGCTGATATATCATCAGTTCCCGCCGATTCAAATCTCTGGATCGAATTTAAAGTTGTCTTCGACTCAAGGTGTTTTAGAACGACTAGAACAAACTGAGATGATTTTGTCAGAAGAAGAACGTGAGCTACTCATTATTTTTTATACGATGGTTGAAAAGGAATTTTTATCTGCTGTTCATTATCAGCAATTATTAGAAGTCTCGAAATTTACCGTACAAGAGAGTCTGAATGCCGTAAGGAAAGACGCCGCAAAATTTGGTGTCACCCTCAATTATTCGCGTAAAGAAGGTTATCATTTTTACGGTCATATGCAGACCATTTATCTTTATTTGTATCGGGCAATTGAGAGATTGGTTAAATTATCTACGAAGAATAATTTGATGAATACGATTTTAGATGAATGGTTTGAGGAGCTGAAATCAGCTAGAAAACAAATCGAAGAATATGAATCGTACCAACAAATTAGATTTGTGGAGGAACATCGGGAGAAACTTGCCTATTTTTTAATGATTGGCAGAAAACTTACGATGAAAGAAGTTCTTCCAGACTCGGAGCCATTGTTTAAAAAAGAAGTGGATCCGATTTTACATGCTTATTTTGATGAAGATACGGATGATGTTTTTGTGGATACACTTGATCTACTGATTCAAAGTGGTCCGAAAGTCGAAGAGGAAATCAGGCAAGACATTCATGCACACTTGTCATCTGTAATGCGGGAAGTCATTCACTACTTTGAAACGATTTCCTGCACATTCATTATTGAAAAAGAGGCTCTATGCGAAAAACTCGTCCTGCACTCGAAAGCGACAATTCAACGACTGTATTCCGGTCTTGAATCTTCTTCGGAGCTTAAACGCTATGTCACACAAGAACACCAGGTATTAAACGTCTTGGTATCGCGGGCGTTAGAACCATTCCGGAAGTGGATGAATCAACCGATACCGGATATTGAAGTCATGTACTACACCTTGCACTTTGCGACTCATCTTAATCAACAAGGGGAGCATTTGGATCAGAAGTTAAAAGCAATTGTTGTTTGTCCAAGTGGTATCAGCGTATCGCATATGTTGGACTACATTTTAAAAAATCAATTTCCGGAAATCATATTTCTTCCACCGATTTCTCAGAGTGAAGTGGAGAACTATTCGGAACTGGTGGATTTGATTTTTACAACGGTTCCGCTAGATCCTGTAGTTCATCAAAGGACAGATGTAATGCTTGTTCCAACTTTACCAACTCGATTAGAGCAGATTACATTGAAGCGAACTGTTGAACAACGTTACTTGAGCCATAAACAAGATCCAACTGTTCAAGTAGAAGATTTAATTGCACTTATCAAGCAGCATGCGACGATTCAAAGTGAAACGGTGCTTCGTCAGCAGTTGGGGAATCTATTGTTTCCAAAACAAGAGAAACCGTTACAAGGGGGACAACCCGTGTTAAATGAATTGATTACCGAAAATAAGATTCAATTACAACAAGGGATTGAATCATGGGAAGCAGCAATTGAATTAGCGGCAAAACCATTGCTGGAAGATGGATCGATCAAAAACACTTATATTGAAACCATGATAAGAAATGTGGAAGAACATGGTCCGTATATCGTTTTGATGCCAGATGTTGCGATACCGCATGCGCGACCGGAAGATGGTGTCATCGAGCTGGGTATGAGTGTGTTGAAGTTAGAAAAGGCTGTTGAATTTCCTAAAGAAAAAGAAGTTAGGCTCTTTTTCGTACTAGCAGCGATAGATCAAACGACACATCTCAAGGCATTAAGTCAGCTGACGAATTTATTAGGAAATTCAACTGATGTATCACGTTTATTAGATGCGACATCGGTCGAGGAAATATTAACAATAATTGCTACATACTCAGAGGAGGAATAAATGATGAAGAAAATTTTAGTAGTTTGCGGAAATGGGTTAGGATCAAGTTTTATCATGGAATTAAACGTTAAAAAAGCATTGGAACAGATGGGTAAAGAAGCAGATGTTTCCCATACGGATTTGTCTACAGCTCAATCGGAACCAGCTGATATTTATTTAGGAGCAAAAGATATCATTATTACATTAGATAATGGAACAAGAGATATTGTGGCACTTGAAAATGTAATGAATATTGAAGACATTAAGAATCAATTAAGTACACGTCTGTAACAAGGTTAATCAGAAAGGAGGACTGACATTGCTTGATTTAATCATGCGTGACATTTTAGGGACGCCGGCAATCTTACTTGGTATTTTTGCCCTGATTGGATTGTTGCTTCAGAAAAAAGATGTTGCTACTGTGGTCTCAGGAACATTAAAAACAATCATGGGGTTCATCATCATTGGAGCAGGCGCCGGCGTAATCATTGCTGCACTTGAAATCTTCAGTAAAATGTTTGATCAAGCCTTCAGTATTCGTGGGATTATTCCAAATAACGAAGCCATTGTTGCGGTAGCGCAAGATGCATTCGGTGTAGAGACAGCCATGATCATGGTATTTGGTATGGTCATGAATATCGTACTTGCTCGATTTACACCATTTAAGTATATTTTTTTAACCGGTCATCATACTTTATTTATGGCAAGTTTGCTTGCTGCCATACTCTCTGTATCGGGCTTATCAGGATTTATGTTGGTTCTCATAGGTTCAATCTTGTTAGGGCTATGTATGGTTTTATTCCCTGCACTTATTCAACCGTATGTTCGTCAAATTACCGGTACGGATGATTTTGCAGTAGGTCACTTCGGTTCACTCGGTTACTTCATTTCGGGAACTATTGGAAAATATGCAGGAAACAAAGAACATTCTACGGAACAGATTAAAGTGCCGAAACAACTTGGATTTTTGCGAGATACTTCAGTGGCGGTTTCTCTAACGATGACTTTACTTTTCATCGTAGTCGCTTTATTTGCAGGACCATCGTTTATTGAAAAAGAATTATCAAACGGTTCGAACTATATCGTGTTCTCCATTATTCAGGCCATTACTTTTGCCGCGGGTGTATACATAGTACTGGCGGGTGTACGGATGTTGATTTCTGAAATTGTTCCTGCCTTCAAAGGAATTGCTGATAAGCTTGTTCCTAACGCCAAGCCGGCGCTAGACTGTCCTACGGTCTTTCCGTTTGCTCCAAACGCCGTCATTATCGGGTTCTTAGCGAGTTTCGTAGCAGGACTGATCTCTATGTTCTTCCTGCCACTCATGGGATTAGCGATCATTGTACCTGGTCTAGTACCACATTTCTTCACAGGTGCAGCTGCCGGTGTATTTGGAAATGCTACAGGCGGAAGAAGAGGAGCGATCCTTGGTTCGTTTGCTAATGGTATTTTAATAAGCTTCTTACCGGCATTCTTATTACCGTTACTAGGAAATCTAGGATTTGAAGGTACGACATTTGGTGATTCAGACTTTGCATTAGTTGGAATCCTGATTAGTTGGGTTGTATCGATATTTAGTTAATAAGAACATCTAGCAGTTTTTTATAGAAAAGAGATCATCGAAACAGAACATTGTTTCGATGATCTCTTTTAATATGTATCATTCTATTTAAATAGAGTGATAATTAAACAATATAAAAATCAGGAGGAATCCACATGTGGCAAGATTATCAATGGCTCAACCAACCAACTGAAATTGACAACCAACAACAATTAAAATTTACAACAAATGGCGATACCGATTTCTGGCGCAACACGTATTACGGATTCAACCGGATGACGGGGCATGCCTTGTTAAAACCGATTCCAGCACCGGCTTTTTCCTGCCGAATCGAAGTGAAGCTGTATCCGCAAAAAACATATGATCAGGCAGGCATCCTACTTTATTTAAACGAGGACAACTGGCTAAAAGTTTCAGCGGAATTCATTCCGGACGGGAAATCGCATCTCGGAGCCGTCGTCACCTCATTCGGTTATTCCGATTGGTCATCGCGTGATATCGATAATACGGTCTTTAATCAGCCGTTGATATTTGAACTCGTCTGCAACCAACAGGACGTTGAACTTTACTTCGTCGATGGTGAGACGAAGGAGCAGTTACGAATTGCTCATCTGCATGCGCAAGGAGACTGGAAAGTCGGACCGTACGCCTGCAGTCCGAATCTTGAAGGGCAAGGGTGTGACGTCGAAGTATTGGCGTTTGATTACCGGACCAAATGAAAAGAATCCGAACCGTTCAGCACTCATTCCATTTGATGAGTGCTTTCTTTTATGAATGATCAGATTAAAACGTCTTAAAACACAGCAAAATCAACACTTTCACCGATTATCCATTGACAATTCTTAGTACCGACTCTTACAATTGAAAATGATTATCAATAAGAATGGGAGTCCTGTCCACTATGAACGTTTCACGCCGTAAGAAATACATCATTCAAGCTGTTTCCATCCTCTCGATTACGACACTGCTGTTCGGTTGTTCGAATCCGAACGAAGGTGCTGACAATAAATCAAATCAAGATACGTTAACGATGGCATGGCCGCGTGACATCGGCGAGATGAATCCGCATGTCTACAACCCGTCGCAACTGTTCGCTCAGTCGATGGTCTATGAGCCGCTTGTCCATTACGCAGAAGGCGGAAAGCTCGAGCCGTTCCTCGCGAAATCATGGGACATCTCTAAAGACGGAAAAACATATACCTTTAAATTGCGTGACGATGTCAAGTTCTCGGACGGCTCGATGTTTGATGCGACGATCGTCAAAAAGAACTTTGACGCCGTCCTCAAAAACAAAGCCTTACATAGCTGGCTTGGCTTTATCTCGAAAATCGACAAAACGGAAGCGGTCGACAAGCAGACGTTCCGGATGACGTTGTCGGAAGCGTACTATCCGACGATTCAGGAATTGGCGGTCGTCCGCCCGGTCCGCTTCCTCGGCGAAGCCGGTTTCCCGAAAAACGGCGATACGTCAAAAGGCGTCGAACAAGAAGTCGGAACCGGCCCTTGGGTGCTCGACGAGTACAAAGCGGATCAATACGCGACGTTTAAGGTCAACAAAAACTACTGGGGACCGAAGCCGAAAGTGAAGAAAATCAAGGTCGACATCATTCCGGATGCTGAAAGCCGCGTACTCGCTTTTGAAAAAGGCGACATCGATTTGATTTTCGGCGAAGGGGCAATCAGTGTCGACGCCTACAATCAACTGAAAGAAACGAAATCCTACAAGACGACGATGTCAGAACCGGTTGCGACGCGCCTTCTGATCATGAACACGAAGAAAAAACAGCTTGCGGACGAACGCGTCCGTCAGGCACTGCAATACGGCTTTGATAAGAAGACACTCGTAGAAGGCATCACGTCCGGTCTTGAGGCACCGGCTGACTTCATCCTGCCGCCGAACCTGCCGTACACATCGAACCTGAACGTCGAGAAACGGGACTTTGATGTCGCAAAAGCGAAGTCGTTGCTGGACGAAGCCGGCTGGAAACTGCCGAAGGGCAAAAAGATCCGTGAAAAAGACGGACAACCGTTACAGATTGAAATGATGTATGATGCCGCGGAACTTGTTCAAAAAGCGATGGCGGAGACGTTACAGTCAGAGTGGGCGACTATCGGCGTCGACTTGAAAATTGTTGGTGTCGAGCTGCCGGATCAAGTCCAGCGCTTCAAAGACAATAAATTCGATATCAACATGTACAGTAACTTCGGGGCACCGTACGATCCGCATACATTCGTCAACATCATCGGGACGGACGGATTTGGGTTCAAAGAAGCGATTTCCGCTTATCCGAACAAGGATCAACTGTTACAGGAAATGAAAGATGTCCTTAAAACGACGGATGAAACGAAACGTCAGAAGATGTATGCTGACATTCTGCCGTCGCTCCAGGATCAAGGTGCACTCGTTCCAATCTCGTATTTGAAAAAGATGGCGATTTATCAAAACGGTGTCACGAACTTTAAATTTGCCGCGAACCGGGATGAAAGTCCGTTCGCCCAAATCGGCATCAAGTAACAGGAGGTGTACGGAATGGGCGTCTATATTCTGAAACGGGTCGGGTCGGTCATTCCGATCCTGCTCCTCGCTATTTTATTACTGACGGTGATGATTCATTTGTCACCGGTTGATCCGGCGGAAGCGTATCTGTCTGCCGCCCACATCCAACCGACGGAAGAGGTGCTCGCACAAAAGCGGGCAGAGTTCGGACTCGATCAGTCGTTTTTGACCCAGTACGTGACGACCGTCGTCCGGCTGGCCAGTTTTGATTTCGGAACATCGTACGTTTCCGGGAAACCGGTCCTCGACGAAGTGTTGCTCCGTTTGCCGGCGACCGTCCAGCTGGCGCTGTCGAGTCTGTTGCTCGCAATTTTCGTCAGTATCCCGCTCGGCTTTCTCGCGGGAGTTCGAAAGAATGGTTTTTTTGACCATTTGAGCCGGGGGATCGCCTTCATCGGGGCGTCGATTCCGTCATTTTGGCTCGGCTACCTGCTGATTTTCTTTTTTTCCGTCCAGCTTGATTTATTACCGGTCGGCGGGATCGGCAGTCCGAGTCACGTCATCTTGCCGGCGATTACGCTCGCGTTGCCGCTGATTGCGCTGTATACGCGGCTGTTACGGACGAGCGTCATCGAGACGATGCGCGAACCGTACGTCCTGTTTGCCCGGACACGCGGCATCCGGGAAACGATCATTTTAGGAAAACACGTCTTGCGGGTCGCGATTCCGCCGATGTTGACCGGACTCGGGATGAACCTCGGGAAGCTGTTGACGGGGACGATCATCGTCGAGACGGTATTCTCGTGGCCGGGATTCGGCCGTTATTTTATTGAAGCCATCTTTGACCGCGACATGCCGATCATTCAAGGCTACGTCTTCCTCGCGGCCTTGCTGTTTATCGGTAGCAGTCTGCTCGTTGATTTATTGCAACTGGCAATCGATCCACGGATTGCCCGGAAAGGAGGGAACAGACGATGAATGTTCCGCTTGGACGACCGAGTCTGCTTGACCGCCTGTCGAATCAACGGCTGATTTTGATCGGCTGTTCCGTATTTTTAGGGCTGTTGTTTCTCGCGGCTCTGGCTGCACCGTGGCTTGCCCCTCATGATCCGTATCTCGTCAATCTGGCGGTCAAATTGCAGGAGCCGTCCTGGACGTATCCGTTCGGAACCGATCATCTCGGACGCTGTACGTTGTCGCGTCTGTTGTACGGTGCCCGGGTGTCGCTCGGATTTGCCGTCCTGATTTTTGCCTCGTCACTGTTGATCGGTTTATTGGTCGGGACGCTGGCCGGCTACATCGGCGGCTGGGTCGACCAACTGCTGATGCGGTTTTGTGACGGCGTGATGGCATTCCCGAGTCTGATTCTTGTTCTTGGTCTCGTCGGAATTTTCGGACCGGGACTGAAACAGGTCATCGTCGCTTTGATGCTCGTCCAATGGGTTTACTACGCCCGGATGTTCCGGGGGTTGATCATGACGCTGAAGGAAAAAAACTTCATTGCCGCGGCGCGTGTCAACGGCTCCTCGCACTGGAAAATCTTCCGGACGCATCTGTTGCCGAACATTCTGCCCCCGCTGCTTGTCATCGGGACACTTGAGATGGGCTGGGCGATCATGGATATCTCGGCGATGTCGTTCCTCGGTCTCGGTGTTCAATCGCCGGGAGCCGAATGGGGAGCGATGATTCACGAAGGTAAATCATATATCCGGACGAATCCGGAACTGATGATTTATCCCGGTCTGCTGATCATGCTCGTCATTGCGAGCTTTAATCTGCTCGGGGAATCGTTATCGGAACGGTTCGGAGTGACCAAACAAACGAAATGAAAGGAGAGACTCGGATGAAACCTGTATTATCCGTCGAACACTTGACGATCGAAACGACGAACGGTCAGCCGCTCGTCCGTGATATTTCTTTTTCACTGGCAGCCGGACAAATTGTCGGTCTGGTCGGGGAGAGCGGTTGCGGTAAGACAGTGACGAGTCTGGCTCTCCTGCGTCTGCTCGACGAAAAGGTCATCCGTCAGTCTGGACGGATTGTACTGGAAGGGACGGACGTGATGACATTGTCCGACCGCGCGCTCCGGCGTGTCCGCGGCGGGCAGATTGCCTTCATCATGCAAAATCCGATGAGTGCCTTCACACCGGTCTATACAATTGGTCATCAATTAATGGAGACGATCCGGACGCACGACCGGTGCAGTAAACGTGAAGCGAAAGAGCGGGCGATTGAAGCGCTGCTTGAAGTCAATCTTGAACAGCCGGACCGGATTTTAAAAGCCTATCCGTTTGAACTGAGTGGCGGCATGCTGCAACGGGTCATGATTGCACTCGCGGTCTGTCTGCGGCCGCATGTCCTGATTGCCGACGAACCGACGACGGCGCTTGACGTCTACAATCAAAAGCTCGTCCTGTATTATCTCGAGAAAGTCCGTGCTACCTATGACACGGCGATTCTCTTAATTTCGCACGACTTAAGTGTTATCGCTGAGATGGCGGATCATGTCCTCGTCATGCGGGACGGCGAAATCGTCGAACAGGCGGATGTCTTTGACCTGTTCGACCAGCCGAGTCACCCGTATACCCGGCAACTGTTGACACAACACGGAATTCAGGCAGGAGGGATGAAGGCATGAGCCTGTTGCAGCTGGAGCACGTCTCCCACCGCTACGGCAATCAACGGTTTTTGGCGCGCCAGGCGGAGCAGACGGTCTTGCAGGACGTTTCACTGACGCTTGAAGCCGGAACGTGTCTTGGTTTACTCGGTCGCAGCGGTGCCGGAAAAAGTACTCTCGGACGGATTTTACTCGGACTCGAGCGTCCGAAAGCAGGACGGGTACTGTTTAACGGACAAGACATTTACGACGCGGCGTCAAAGGATTTCCGGAAAGACATCCAGGTCGTCTTTCAGGATTCGTTTGCGGCCGTCAATCCGAAGCTGACGGCGGGACAGATCATCGCCGAACCGTTGACGAATTTCCTCGGGTTGTCACCCGATGCATTAGACGAACGGTTAGGCGGACTGATGACACAGGTCGGTTTATCCGCAACGGATTTAACGAAGTACCCTCATCAGTTCAGCGGCGGTCAGTTGCAACGGATCTGTATCGCCCGGGCGATCGCGACGAATCCGAAGCTGATTATCCTCGATGAAGCCGTCAGCAGTCTCGACATGGTCAATAAAGCGCTGATTCTCGACTTGTTACGGGAGTTAAAAGCGACGCTCGGTCTCGCCTATGTCTTCATCACACACGATGTCCAGGCGGCGCAGACGCTGAGTGACCGGTTCGTGATTCTCGATCAAGGTCAGCTGGTCGGTGAATACCCGACGCTCTGGTCGTTTTCGGAAGCGACGGACGAGCACGTTCAGGCAATCCGTCAGGCCGTTCTCGCCATCCATCCGCGGCACCGGACGATTCGAAAATAAACTCTCCTTCCATTCGGCAGGAGGTTTTTTTTATTCTGATTGTAAAGGAAACTTGACACCTGGATGTGAATTACCTACTATTGGAATTGAGAGGTGACTGGGATGAAAAACAAAATGAAGGCGGTACGGGAAGCCCGTCAGTGGTCGCAGGGGCAACTTGCAGAAGCACTTGGTGTATCAAGACAGACCGTCATTTCAATTGAAAAAGAGCGTTATAATCCATCACTCGAACTGGCTTTTTCAATCGCTGCGTTGTTTGATTGTTCGATTGAAGCGATTTTTATACCCGATGCGAAAGAAAAAGGAGATGATGCCTGATGAAACATATGCCGATGATCAATCGTTTACTGTTCTCCGTTCTACTGATATACGGCGGTTATCTGACGCTGTTCGACGGACCCAGTCCGTACAGTATCATTCTTATGTTGGTCGGAATCAGTCAACTGGCGGTCGATTTGGTTTTCCCGCCTGCTGAGACGTATGACGAACGGCAGGAAAAAATTAAAATGAAAAGCGGTCAACTGTCGTATGTCCTGAGTATCGTTTACGTTTTTGTAATGCTGACACTCGTGCAGTGGAAAGTCGTAGACGACATCATGTCAGCTTTGTTGTGTGTGCTGTTCATTCAGGTAATGACGTTCCCGGTGATGCTGTTTATTTACAATCGGCGCAGTTGACGACAAAAAAAGAACAGGTCAAGCGACCTGTTCTTTAGTAATATTCGGACAGCTGTTCTCTTGATTCTTCCGTCAAGTAACCGAGCGATAAAAAGCTTTTGACGAATCGTGAAGGACCGACATTCGAATCGGGTTTGACGTTCCACGTAGTATCTTTTACCTGCTCGAGGACTTCGATGTCAGCTGCCTGCATCTTGACGAAATCGAAGTCAAGCGCAACAGTATCGGTCTCGTCCCATGGTAGTTCATTCGAGGAACGGCTGTTATGTATCGTCTGTAACAGCCGGTCACTTGGAGGATCGAATTCGAATTGTAAGTAATCTCCGCCTGTATCCTGGACGGAAAGTCCGCCGCGGGCGACGATGGCCGGTAAAAAGCGGCGGTGTGTAAAATGTCTGAGAATCATCAGAACAGCTCCTTCCTGATTAGATGTGATTGTTTTGCATCTTATGGAGCAGACGGTCGAATGATTCATGCTCGTCCATTGTAAACTGTTTGAAGTACTGTTCGTGAATGACTTCGACGACAGGAGCGGATTCCTCGACGATCGTCTCGCCTGACGGTGTCAGGACCAGCCGTTTTTCCCGGTCGATCCGTTTACGGGTGATGAGATGAAGGTCAAACAATTTTTTTAAGGTTTGGGAGATGGCTCCGCTCGACAGTTCAAGTGTCGTCTCGAGTGATTTTTGTGTCGCGCTTTGTTCCCGGTATAATGTATCCAGCATATCGAACTGCGATTTCGATAAGCCCCAATCCTTCAGGACAGCGTTGACTTCCTTCATATAGCGGTGATGCAGTTTTTGAATGGCCTGCCAATGACGGTAGGATGGAGTAGACAGGTGTGAAGTCATCAGATCCCTCTTTTCTGTCACCGTGTGTACGGTAAAATAATAAGAAACGCCGGTTTTAAATCAAGCGGTTTCATATATTCAAATTAACACAGAATCGGGTGATCTCCTATCACTTGTGCCTGACAAAAAAGCTTCGTTCGTCTGACCTGATAAGCAGGTGGACGGACGAAGCTTTTTAGTGAGTGGTTGAAGTGATTTTTGCCGGCGGAACATGGCGTCCCCAAACAAGATAACCAGTTGGACCGAGATAGTTGACGAGGAAAATCAAGGTAGCCCAGATCCATTTCGGTCCGCGTGTCTTCGGGCGTTTCCATAAATCGAGATAAGCTGTGATCATCAAACAGAATCCAAGCAGGTGGACGATATTGGTCAACCATTTCCGAGTGTTTAATTTCAAACGAAGTACCTCCTGAGCACTGATTAGCTGACGAACAGTCGGTCATGAAAATTTTTCAAAATCAACCGATCCTGTTCAATCGTAAAGCCGTAACGGGTAAAGCATTCGGCAGAGACGCGTCCACCGTAAGAAATGGCGGTAAAGTCTCCACTGACGCGGTAATGGGTATATTTATGTTGAATATCATGAATTAACGATTCGAGCAGTAAACCACGTTCGCCAAGTCCTTCTTCGCGGACATGGATGTCGAGCAAGCTGAACTCGGCAAATTTACTTGAGCCATGCAGTCGTGTCGACAGATGTTGAATCGTCATATGCGACCGTTTGGATAAAACGGTTTTGTTGGTGCGGCGATTTTCCAGTAACGTCACGTAATAACTGAACAGCGGTGCATGGATGTTACGTGTTACTTGAACGACCTGCTGTTGATTATTGTAAGCCAGTCCGACGATCTGTTCGTTCGGATGCTGTTGAATGTCGATGGAGCGTTCATTACAGACGGTTTGCCAGTTTGGCTCCGGAATCCATGATAATTCAGGCGTCCGGGGGGATCTAAAGAATTTCACGGGCGAAGTAAATCCTCCTTTAAACGAATAGATGGTTTAAATATACACTTTTTGTCAATTGGATAACAGGGTGTTTTAACAAAAACATACAAACGTAAAGAATTTTTGTTGTATTTGCAACAAAAAATAATATAATAAGTTCATAGCATGTTATGAGTGAACATAAAAAGGAGGCGCCATGGGAGAACTATTACGTGAAATCGGAATGATTGCGCGGGCACTTGATTCCATCAGTAATGTTGAATTCAAAGAGCTGGAACTGACAAAAGGACAATACATTTATCTTGTCCGGATTTGTGAAAATCCAGGAATCATTCAAGAAAAACTGGCGGAACTGATTCTCGTGGACCGGACGACAGCCGCCCGATCGATTCAAAAATTAGAAAAAGCCGGATTCATCGAAAAACGACCAGATATCGTGAACAAAAAAATCAAAAAACTGTATGCAACTGCAAAAGGGCAGGCAACGTGTCCGGTGATTCTGCAGGAACACGCTTATTCTAAAGGGGTTGCTTTAGCTGGTCTGAGCGAAGAGGAACAGACGCAGTTACACCAGTTGACGGAGCGCGTCCGTGAAAATATCGAGCGGGAATGGGACTTTGTCAAAAAAGGTGGAACTCGACATTATCTGAAGGAGTGAACAGGATGAAAGAAACAATTGAGTTTGTCCGCTGCGACGTCAAGGATGTCAGAACATTACAAGCGGTTAGCATAGAAACTTTTTCGGAGACGTTTGGTTCCCAAAATGATCCGCAGCATCTAGAGGATTATCTCAACGAATCCTATAATCTTAAAAAATTGACACGTGAGCTTGAACATCCGAATTCATTTTTCTTTTTCATCAAAAGTAATGAGGAAATTGCCGGTTATTTAAAGCTGAACATCGGAGACGCTCAAACGGAGCTGATGGAAGGCAAAACCTTGGAACTTGAACGAATTTACATTCGTTCAGCATATCAGGGGACAGGTCTTGGAAAGCAGTTGCTGGAGAAAACATTCGAGGTTGCTCAAGCACAGGGGATGGAGCAAGTCTGGTTAGGGGTGTGGGAAGAAAATCATCATGCGATTCGCTTTTATCAACGTTTTGGTTTTGTAAAGACAGGAGCACACTCTTTCTTTATGGGAGAAGATGAACAGGTGGATTGGATCATGACGAAGACGCTGTAAATAAATCAATATGTCAAAGTGTTATGCGGTCGAAATTTTGCCGTTCTTCGAAACCGAGAAATCCAACCTCAATATAAAAGGAGTTGTTCCAATTCTGTTTTCTGCCGGAAATGATGCCGTGTATGCATGCCGACTAGTTGAATCCATTCCTGTGCATTCAGATAACCGAAACCGCCGTGTTTTGTTTTGGCTGCCGGATTAATCTGCTCCAGGCGGACTGACCAGTCGTCCAGCCGTTGAACGAGCTCAAGCAAACGCTGTTTCAGGCGGTCACGGCTGTCGGTATTGTCCGGCGGAGCGTTCATCTCGTCCGGCAGTCTGATTTTGATCGGTGGGAATGCCTGTTGACGGAATAATTCTTCGCCGAACGGTGTTTTACCGTCCGCCGTATCGGTCGTCAGCGAAGCGCAGATTTCAACTTCATCGATATATTCATGGGCGACAAGTAAAATATGATCATACATTTGACCGAGCGACCAGACGCCCGGTTGCGAGATATGATGCAACTCGTCTTCGGTATACCGGTCCAGTTCATCATGCAGATACAGCAGACAATCGATTTCTGTCATCGGAACCCCTCCTTTAGCGGATCATCCATTTTTCTTAATACTAGCACGTTCGAAACCTGAAAACAGGGACGACAAGGAGTAGAATCCAAGTTGTCCCTGCTGCTTTATTAAGAAACCTTTGATTCGTCCTCGACCGTCATTGTATACAAATCCTGTTTGGAACGTTGAAAGACGATTGGTAACGTCATCAAACCAAGCGCCAGGAAACCAAGCGAAAAGACGATATAGGTCGAGCGGATCGACAATGTTTCGGCAAGCAGACCAATCGATAACGTCAGTCCGATAATGAGAATCGACTCGGCGACGTTGATGACACCGGAGAACCGCCCCATGATCGAGACCGGAACGTTGTTTTGATGAAACGACAGAAAACCGGTGTTTGCAAACGACAAGGCAAACGTCAGCAGGAAAAAACCGACTGCGGCGAGACTGAAATCCGTCGCCGTCGCAAAAATTAAGTAGCCGACCGGTGTCGCAACCGAGCCGAAACCAATCAGGAACGGCAGGCTGAGCCATTTCGTGCACGTTGCATTAATGATGGAGCCGGCAATGATGCCGAGTCCGGCGATACTGACGAGGAAACCGTACATACTCTCCGAAAAATCAAGAACGCGTGTCGCGAACGTCGCTTCCAGTGAATCGAGACCGGACATGAAAATCGTCATGACGCAGAACAGGGTATACACGAGCGTGATATAGCGGTGTTTGTGCGCATAATGCAACGTTTCTTTCCAGTCCGAGACGATCATCCGGAAACTGAGCCGTTCGGAACCGGTAATCGTTGCCTTTTGTTCGATGTCCGGCAGGGAAAACAGAATCATTGCCGAAACGGCCAGCGCACCTGCATTCAGATAGATGGCAAGTGTCGGCGATCCGACGAGGAACAACAGACCGGCAATCGTCGGTCCGAGAATGAAGCCACACGATTGGATAAAATTTTTTAAGGCATTAAACCGTTGACGGTTGGTTTTTGAAACGAGTTTCGTCATATAAATCAAGGAAGCCGATTCGAACAGTGAACTGCCGATATTGATGAAAAAGACCAGCGTGTACAAAAGCAATAACGAGTCAATCCATGGCAGGACGGCAATTAAGACAGCCCGTGCCAAGTCAAGCGCCACCATCAGATTCCGCTTATCGACGCGGTCGATGACCGTGCCGGACCAAAAACTTGATAACAGGGCGGCGATCGGGACGAGCATGTAGAGAATCGAAACGGCGAATGCTGAATTCGTCCGGGCGAGGACAATCAAATTCAGGGCAATGAAGTACACCCACGCTCCGAGATTGGAGATGCCGACGCTTGATAACAAGAGGGCAGGATGTTTCCATGTTCCGCGCATACGCCATCACTCCTTCTGAATGTTTTTTGAATATATAGAAAATGATTACAATTGATGTTAAGGGACAGCTGAATGAAAATCAAGAAGAAAATGGAAAAAGCCATCCGGAAGATGGCTGGGATCAATCCATTAGGTGAGGAAGTAATCGAGTGTCGCAAACAAACTCGTTAACAGAAAACAAATCAGCAACAGCGCAGATAGTAGGATTAAGTCGAGATGCCGGCGAAGCCCGTTCGTTAAGATAAAGAACAAGGTCCAGAAGGCGACAAACACGGTGAAAATGACAGCGAGGACAGGTGCCGCAAGCGGAAACGACTCTGCGATTTGAGTCCGGAAGGCTGGGTTCGTAATGGCGTAAAAGGCAAAAACGAACGTCGGGAGTGCGCCGAGGTAAAGGAGCCATTTGGGAAATTTCATAGGGAACATTACTCCTTCTAAATACGTTAAGCATACATTCAGTATAGAAGATTGAAATTGTAAATAAAACGTACAAAATTGTAAGGAAGTGTCATTTTCATCCCGCGTGTCTTGTATACTGGACAGGACAAGTACTCATCTGTTACGGCTGGAAGAAGACGGACGTTCAAAAATGAGTTCATAATACGTTCCGATAACGACGCCGGACTTCACGAAATCCGGAGCGACAAGCTGAACGAACCGTCAACCTTTTGCCGCCTGTTGATTGATGACTTCCCGGAATCTTCTATTGGATTTCCGGACAATCGTTTAAAGTCAATTTGGATATATTGATATTCATACATATGATCTCCCCCTGAAAGTGCGATATCCTTTTTTACGTCCTGAAAAAGGGAAAGGTTCCCAGGATTCGATTGTTGTGAGAAGTGAAATGCCCTTAACTAGAGAACGTCATTTAGAGCACAGAACGAACAACAGCCCGGTCTTCCTCCTAAACAAGCGGAGAAGCCGGGCTGTTTGTTATTGGATTCGTTTTATTTTTGTTCAGACTTTCGTGCTTCTTCTTCCTCTGCCCAGTTAAAACTCAAATCGACTCGTCTGCCGATGAAGGAATGTAAAAAGAGCAGGAAGCACAGTAGTGGCAAAATCCACCATGCGGAATCGATCGTCCCGAAAAAGCGAACGATATACAACCACATGAATAGGCTGCTGACAAAAAGAATTGTTTCCGAAGTCGTGATGAATTCCCGTTTCGGTTCATACATAAGTAAAACCTCCGATGATATGTCATTAAGTAGTTGTTTCCGTTGAAGTGTGCGATACGGCAACGTCCTGCTGATCGAGCTGATTAAACAGGATCGCCCGATTTCTTCCTTGCTGTTTCGCCGTATATAAGGCTTCGTCCGCCAGTCCATTCATGTGCTGGATGTGAACATGTTTCCCGTGTGCGATTCCGATCGAGGCCGTGACGGTGATGACAGGAAATCCGTCCAGTTGGAACCGTTCATTCGCAATTCGTTCCCGAATCCGGTTCGCGACTTTGATGACTTTGGACGGAGTCAGGTCATAGACCAGAATCATGAACTCCTCTCCGCCGATCCGCGCCGTGATATCGTGGGGACGCGTTTCCTCCATCAGGATATTCGCGAACTGTTGCAACACGAGATCCCCGTTCCCGTGACCGTATGTATCGTTGACACGCTTAAAGTGGTCGATGTCGAGCGCGAGCACATTGTAGACACGTCCTTCCTGTTCCAGCCCGGCTGTCCGGCTGTCCCAGACCCGCCGGTTGTATAATCCGGTCAGATGATCACGCTCCGCCGACTGCTTATACAGTTCGACTTGGCGGTTCAGTGTCTGGAAATCAAGTGTCAACAGACTTGAAAGAACACCGACGGCAAGACCAATCGTCCAGGTCGCAAGTAACAAACGAAGTGAGGCATCGTTAAAACCTAAATTAATCAGAACGGCGAACGTAATCATCAACAGCGCCCAGACGTTGAGGGCGAGATTCTGACGAAACGGTCGATTCAGGAGTTGGCGATGAATCCAAATCATCCCGGTACTGATGGCAATGATGGCGATGAACGCAATAAACGCTTGCGGGGTCACGCCAAACAAAAACCGGGAACCGGCGATGATCAACGTGGCGATGACAAGCGGGAAGCGGCTGCCGTAAAAAGCGAGCAGGACAAGCGGTAAATGACGTAAATCCATCCGTAACGACTCATTGACCTGGATGCCTTTGAACATCAGGATTACCCCGAGCAATCCGGTCGCAAGACCAATGATCAGCGACTTCGCGATATAGGATGAAAATCGGTTGGAGTGGATGATTTTTGAAACGATGTAAAACCCGGTAAACGCGATGCAGGCGTTGATGAGCAGCTCGACGATGAATATGATTTTCCACATCCTTGAACGTGATACTTTTACGATACCATTTTGACAAAAGTTGTCAATCCGGAAGAAAGTTGAACTGTCCGTTGCAATTGAAATAGCAGTCTTCTCTACTAGAATTATACCGTGCTTCGGTCGATCGAAACAGTCTGTTTTTGCGACAGCTGTCCGCTTATACTACAGATAATCACAAAGAGAAGGAAGGCGATCGACATGACGGAACAAAACGAAGTACTCGACCGGGGACCGTTTCTGCACGGAACAAAGGCCGTCTTGCAAGTCGGTGGACAGTTACAGAGCAATCACCTGTCCAACTATCAGGAGAAACGGTCGAATTATATCTATTTTACGGCAACGCTTGAAGCTGCGAAATGGGGAGCCGAGCTTGCCAAAGGCGATGGCCAGGAACGGATTTATCTCGTCGAACCGCTCGGGGCGTTCGAAAATGATCCAAATTTGACAGATCAGCGTTTTCCCGGCAATCCGACCCGTTCTTACCGGTCGAAGGATCCGCTTCTCGTCGTCGCCGAGCTCGGCGTTTGGGAGCGGCATTCGGACGAAATGATTCAACAAATGAAGGATTCCTTGGCTCAGTTAACGAAGGAAGGAAAAAATGTCATTTTGGATTGAACTGGAGACATGAAGAGGTGGGGAAATTGGTACTCTTGATTCAAGCTGTTAAATATGACGGATCGCTTCACTGTGATTGGGAAACGACTTTGTTGGCGGAAACCGACCGGTATGTACTCGTCTACGGACAACTAGGACGCTCCTTAGTCCATCACACGCGGAGACAGACGTTTATCTGTGAGACACCGTCGCTTGAATACTACGTTTTGCTGGACGGGTATACCGTCAATCTCGATCTCGAACCGGATGGTGAGCGGTATTACTGCAACATCTGTCTGCCGGCAGAACGGACAGCAATCGGTCTCCGGTTCGTTGACCTCGATCTGGATCTCATCCGGAATAAAGCCTGTGAATGGACGGTTGTCGACGAGGATGAATTTTTGGAAAACCAGCGGGTATACCAGTATCCGGAAGATATCATCGAAGGAGCGGAACGGATACTTCATCGTCTGCAGGACAAGATTCAACGACAGGCGTTTCCGTTTGATGGATTTTTGACATGCTGGCTTGACCGATTGCCACAACACAGTCGAGCAAACCGATTGTCATGAAACGAGTGCTGCTCTGCAACGTCAGTCGTTTTTCCTCTGACATTCTGCAGCCAGCTTCCGAATTTCAGCCGCCATCGCCGGATTGACCGGCTGAATCTGCTCGAGCCAGTCAAGCAGTGCAAGCGCCGATTCAGGCACCCGGGCATAGCCTTGCAGGACAGCGGCAAATCGTTGTTCGGCTTCCGGGAACCGTTGCTCGGCCCGGCGTTCATTGCCGTAGGCATCGGGATAGTAGACGACTTCCGGCTCGATTAAATGCAGAATCGACAACAAGTTTGAAAACGCATGCTGTTCGACAAGCTGAAGACCGGACAACCGTTCCCCGCGGGCATAGCGGCACAAACCGACGTAAAGATTCGTCAAGGCTTCGTTCAGTGCGAAGTCGAGTGTATCGCGCCGGATCGGTGGAGGTGTTTGTTTTGAAACCGTCAAGTCGACGCCAGGGAATGTCGGATCCTGCCAGACAATCCGTCCGGGGGAAAAGGCGATGTCCGGCATCTCATCGAGTTCGAAAATCGCACACTCGCCGTAAATCCCGTCCGCGAACAACAACTTAAACCCGTCGACGGTATTTTGAAAGACAAAGCTGAGCGGATGAACGGATTCGAGCCAGTCGAGACGGTCGAGGAACCGCTGTTTTTGCCCCGGTTTCGTAATGACAAAAAAATCGAGATCGGAATAACGATCGAGCCGTTCGAGTTCCCGACCGGCGGAACCGAGTCCGAGCAATAACCAGGCATCGTTTGTTTGTTCCAATTGTTGGCCGATTCGGTCGAGGCGTTCAAGCAGGGCGTGTTGGCGTGACATCATAAAAACTCCTTTTTTGTGGTGTAAGCGTTCTCTTGTCCAGTCTAGCAAGCTTGAGCGGGGCGTCAAGGAAAGATTATCGAATGACTAAAAAAAGGAAAGGGTGACCGGTATGGAAATACTGATTCTCCTGATCGGTTCATTTCTCTTAAGTGGCTTAATGCTCGGGACGATTGTCAAAGCCGTCCTGACCGCTTATCGAAAACAACAGCTGTCGATGGCAAAGGCAATTCTCATTACAACCGGTATGACGGTGTTCAGCATCCTGCTTGCCGGTGTGCTGCCGTATGTGTATCTCCGTTTTCTCTGAATTTCAGACCCGATGTATCCGGAACCGTCGATTCCGCGTGCATCGGGTCTGTTTGTCGTCTAAAAATTTCCGAACAACCGGGTCCGTCTTCCTGTTATTTCTGGATAGAAAGGAGGAAATTCCTCCTGAACTTAAAGGAGGACAGATGCATGCAACCTTACTTACGTGTCGAACATCAACTGTTACGCGACGGAGCCGTTTTTTCTTCCGTCCATGAAAAAATGGTCTACCTGCTGCTGCAAAGTTATGCCGGGCGGGACGGGCTCGCGTTTCCGTCGCATCAGACGCTCGCGGACGCTGTTCCGTGCGGCAAGACGACAGTCAAAAACTGTCTTCAGGCCCTTGTTGAAAAAGGATGGATTGAAAAGGTCGAGCGGTTCGACCGGCACGGGGGACAAACGTCAAACGGCTACCGGATCCGGGCCGTGTCGCCGGACGCTTCCCGACAGGTCCCCGGTCAAGAGACGAACACCGGGCAGGCGCCTGTCGCCTCCGAAGAAAAAGGGGTTAAGAAACCGTCTTTAAAAAAAGAACCACCACCGCAAGACGGAGTCACGGAGATCATCACCCATTTTGAGACAGAAATCGGCCGGGTCACACCATCGATCCGCCGGCGACTCGCTGCGTTATTACAGGAGACGAGTCCCGCCGTCCTGCATCATGCCATCGAGCAAGCATCAGCGGCGAACGTCCGAAACTTTAATTATGTCACCGTCATTATCGAGAGCCTAAAACAGCGGAATCTGTTGACACAGGAACAAATCGACAGGCATGAAAGACGCCGCCGGACCGCTGTTGCGCGTTCATCCCGCCGAAAAGGACACGGTCCATTACCGGACTGGGTCGAACGGGAACGCAAACAACAGCAACAGGCAGAGGCGGATCAAAAAAAACGTTTTGAAGAAACTGTTCCCGATCAAGGCGAACTCGCAGCCTTGTTGGCGGAACTAATCGGATGAAGGAGGATATCATGACACCATCACTTGACTGGTTACTCACACGGGCCGACCGGAAACTGACGAAGGAGATGGATCCGGACGTCGCTGCGATTACACGTGCGGTCATTACGGAACTGGCGGCAGAAGGATTGCCGATCGGCATCGCGCAAGGCTTTCGGACAAAACAGGAACAGGACGACTTGTATGCGATCGGCCGGACCCGTCCCGGGAAAATCGTCACCTATGCCAAAGGAGGGAAATCGAACCATAACTTCGGGGTGGCCGTCGATCTGTTTGTCTATGCGGACGGCGGCAAACGGGCTGAATTTCCGGCACCGCCCGATCCACGGTTGAACCGGATCGTCGCTGCGATGAAACGTTACCAGATGCAGTGGGGCGGGGACTGGAACAGCTTTCCGGATTATCCGCATTTTCAACTCTATGATGCCGTCAACGGACAAGCAAAGCCGTTGCTCGGTCCCCGGTATCCCGGGCAACCCCTTTACGCCGGGGCGAAGCGGATGGACCGGACGCTGATCCGGCTGATCCAAAAAAGGCTCCGCTTGCCGTTGACCGGTCAGTTTGATTGGAAGTTGACACAATTCATCGAACAGTTTCAACGGCAGCACCGGTTAGCAGAAGACGGTGTCGTTGGTCCGGTCACGTGGCGTCAACTGTTTGGAGTCCGCCGATGAAGGAACGGTCGATTGCCTTGATCCGACTGCTCGTCCCGCTCTACAGTTTCGTGAATTTAACATTACTCGCCTCCGGTTATACACCGTTACCGTTTGAGACGAATCAGATCGAAACCGCTTTGACGGCACTTTTAGGTGCAGGAAGTCTGATCTATGCCTGGTGGAAAAATAACAATCTGACCGAGGCGGCGCAACACGCGCAACGCGTCTTAACGGAAAGGAAACTTTCGGTTCAACGAAACGGACAGGAAAAATCAGGATGAATGTGCCATGTCAATTGGTAATTTGTTTGAAATGTGTAAACAACGGGCAATATTTTGAGTAGAGCGCTAATGGTTTGATCCCAAGATACCGATAATAAGGTAGCGTCCCGTATCGTCAGCATGGTATGACCACTGTCGACGGAAAAGAAAGAGGTCAGACTGAACTTGAAATTATCGACGTTGCAATTTTACCTGTTACTTGCATTGTTTTCATTGATGTTTACCAGTATCTGGAGTTACAATGCATTCCTGAAAATTGAACAAGAGAACGACCGGATCATGACGGAAGCGATTCCGATTTCAAATGCCGCTTCGCAACTGTTCCCATTATTGCTGGATCAAGAGTTGACGGTCCGCAGTTACTTACTCGATCAAAATGATCAGACGTTCCAACAATTCAAAAATACGAATGCCGAACTGAAAGAGACGATCGCCACATTGAAGATGCTCGATCAACGCCATCCGATTCTCAAACAGTTGCTGGCAGAAGAAGCAATTCCGTTAATTTTGCGGACGGATGGCTTTTATGAACAGCAGATTCAATGGATCCAGAGTAATCAAATCGAACGGGCAACACTGAAACGCTACAGCGGCATGGACTACGTCAATCAGTTCCGACCGATCAATGCAAAAATCAATCAAGACATCGACAAAATCATCCAGGAAGCAACCGATCGTTCCAAACAGGCGTCGGCGTCTGCCAAGTGGGTCATCGTCATTGTTGTCAGCGTGGCCGTCTTGCTGCTGATGGCATTCCTGCAGACCTTCCGGCTTGAACGCAGCCAGCAGGCATTGATTCACCGCTCGTTGCATGATGCCTTGACCGCGATTCCGAACCGGCGGGCGTTCGACGAACATTTGGAAGCCTCCTTCACGGCTGCCCGTGAACAGCAGACGGACGTTGGGTTGATTTTGATCGATGTCGATGAATTTAAGCTGTACAACGATACGTACGGTCACTTGAAAGGTGACTGGTGTCTGCAGAAAGTCGCCGGGACATTAAAGAAACAAGCGGGCGAGTTCGGGCATGTCTCCCGGTACGGCGGGGAAGAATTTGCGGTCATCTTGACGGAACACGTCGAACAGATCACACATGTCGCGGAACGGATCCGCAGTGAAATTCTTCGGATGAAGATTGAACATAAAGCGTACGAACCGCTTTGCCAGCTCAGTGTCAGCATCGGACTGGCCGTTGTCCGGCCGAGCACAACGTTGACGGAAGGTGATTTGATCGTCCTCGCTGATCAGGCCCTGTATCGGGCAAAATCGAGTGGACGCAATCGAATTTCAAGCCATGAAGCCAGTTGATTTTCCAAAAAAAGCTCTGATTCCATTTCGAGATGGGATCAGAGCTTTTTTAATTCATAAATGGGCGTTCGAATCATTGCAAAATCACGCAATAGGACCGTTCGGAAATCAACGGTGCAGAAATGACAAAAACCGTCTTGACCGGCGTACCGCCGACTTTCGCGTCCAGTTGATGCAGTTGGGACCTAATCTTTCGGCTCAGGACATACCGGGTTTCCGTACTCAATTCATCAAGCTCTTCATCATGTACATGTAACAAGAGTTGAAACGGTTCGAGCGAGAAAATGGAAAAGTCGCAGTCGATTCGAGGGTCTTCAAACTGTTCATTTAGACCATTTTTTATGAAGTACGCTTCTTGTGCTGTAATCATCTCGTTTCGCCTCGCTCTCTTTCAGAAACAGTTCAAAAAATTATAAGATGTTAGTTAGCTATATAGTCTTTATTACCCAATTTTCTTGAGAAATATCAGTTTCTGCCTGAAAAAGGACCGAATACTGGCGGAATAGGGAATACTTTTACGAACATTAAAAAAATCACTTGATTCAGGAGTGTCTGATCTGGAATCAGGCACTGCTGGATCAAATGATCATCGAGCCGGCACGGCGTAAAAAGTCTTCCGTCGTCTGTTTGAAAAACGTCAGTTGGTGGACCGGAATCGAAACGTGCCCGCCGTAACGGACTTCTAAGTAATGCGGATTGACTGGCGACGGAAAATGGATCCGTTCGAACCATTCGGTCATCGTCTCCTGTTCCCGCCGTTGCATCGGTTGCGGAAGGCGGCGGTTAAACAGCAGCATATGTTGGCGAATGTCTTCAGCCGGCAGTTCATGGTGTTCGTAGCGGATTACTTCGACGCGGCTTGGTGTGAAGAGAAGCGGCTTGAAGCGGGTCTTACGAACGATTTTTATGTAATAAATAAGTAATCCGATCGACACGATCACAAGGAAAATAAAGATGAACGGATATGGAGGCGCGACGACGGCGGAATCAAATCCGGTCCGCAGTAACAGCGGGTCCGGTTCCGGCGCGACGGTCTCGGCAAGCGGCTCGAAGTCAATGACAAGCGAATCCGATGGAAGCGACATATTAGATGTGTCACCACAACGTGTCGTACAGGAGCCTGTCGTCCGACTGTCGAAAAGAGAAACGAACGATGTCAGAAAACGGGGGATGAACGATTGGAGTACAAACAGAATCAATAAAACACTGGAAAGAAACAAACCGATTTTCAATCGGAACGAAGTCTGCACGGGATCACCTCTTTCATACCGTCAAAACGGCGGTTGCATGAGTCTGAACTGAGTATAGCAAATACGGTACGGCATCGTTTTATTTTTTTTCAAAAAATAGTCATTATTTCCTAAAAAAATGGAGGTTACGAGATGAATCGCTTACGCACAAGTTTTCAACAAACAACCGGTCAGATCAGCGGGCACGGAAAACGGAATGTCGGGATCTTAAAAACCGCTTTTTTAGAAGTGGCAGACGAGACGGCGAGTGATCAATACGGGACGGGTTCAATCATCGAACCGTTCGAACAAAAATTTGCGGATATACTGGGCATGGACGATGCTGTCTTTTTCCCGAGCGGTACGATGGCGCAACAGGTGGCGTTACGGATCTGGTCGGACGAGAAGGACAACCGGACCGTCGCTTACCATCCGCTTTGTCATCTTGAAATCCATGAGCAGGACGGACTGAAGGAGTTGCACCCGATCGAAACGATTCTGGTCGGCGCAGCAGACCGTCTGATGACGCTCGACGAAATTAAGGCGTTACCGGACATCGCCTGTCTGTTGCTTGAGTTGCCGCAACGGGAAATCGGCGGAGTCGCTCCGGCTTTCAGTGAACTCGAAACAATCAGCCGGTATTGCCGCGAACGGGGAATCCGGCTGCACCTCGACGGCGCACGGCTGTTTGAGATGTTACCGTATTATGAAAAGACAGCAGCTGAGATTGCCGGCTTATTCGACAGTGTCTATATCTCGTTTTATAAAGGACTCGGCGGGATTGCCGGCGCGATTCTCGCAGGTCCGGCAGCGTTCTGTCAGACGGCGCGGATTTGGAAGCGGCGGTACGGCGGCGACCTAATCAGTTTGTATCCATACATCGTTTCGGCCGATTATTATTACGAACTGCGAAAGGACCGGATGGGGCAGTACTATGAGCAGGCAAAACAACTGGCCGAGCAGTTCAATGCCTTACCGGGCGTCCGTACGACACCAGAAATTCCGGTCTCGAACATGTTCCACCTCCATTTTGACGGACTGGCGGCGGACGTTTCCCCGAAACTCGAGCAGGTCCAGGAAGAGACGGGGCTCGGGTTCGTAGGTTATCTCGTCGACAAAGACGGGTATTGTTCAACAGAAATCAGTGTCGGTGATGCTTACGGAGAGCTGGATCCGCAAACACGCGATGCCGGATTTGACCGGCTCCGGCAAGCCTTTTCTTAAAACGTTTCTCTGACCGCCGGATGAAGCTGTTGGTAAACGGAAATTTTGTCCGTAATCATCTGTTCCGTCCGGATGAGTTCCGCGAGCTGAGCACGCACGTTTTGCTGGTGTGCTTCGAGGAGACGGAGCCGCTCAAGCGACGTGTCGTGCGTCTCGGACGATGCGAGGAACAGTTCGACATATTCCCGGATCTGGTCGATCGGCATATGCGTCGCCCGGAGCCGAAGGACGAAGCGGAGCCACGTCAGTTGGGTTTCATCATAACGCCGGACGCCGCTTTTTGTGCGGGTCGGGAATAACAGTCCTTCTTTTTCGTAATAGCGAATCGTATGGGCCGTTGTTTCGGTTAATCGGCTGATTTCTGAAATCGTATACATCTTAATCGCACCTCTCCTGCTTGACTTAGAGTTGACTCTAACTTGTAGACTTTCACTATACCAAACAGAAATGGGGAATTGTTCATGAAATACACGGTCATTACAGGAGCCAGCTCCGGTATCGGTTACGAAACAGCGAAAGTGCTTGCGAAAAAAGGAAAATCACTGGTTCTCGTCGCCCGCCGGACGGATGAACTGGAAAAATTACGCGATGAAGTCAAAGCCCTGGCACCGGACAGTGATGTCATTCTGCGGTCCGTTGATTTAACGGAATCGGCCAACGTCCACGAACTGTATGACTCGTTGAAAGATCTCGATATCGAGACATGGATCAACAATGCCGGATTCGGTGATTTCGACAATGTCAAAGATGTGTCAGTCCCGAAAGTCGAGAAGATGCTCCGGCTGAACATCGAAGCTTTGACGGTCTTAACGAGCCGCTATGTCCACGATTATCATGACGTCGAAGGCACGACGGTCCTGAACGTCTCATCCGGCGGCGGCTATCGGATCGTCCCGAACGCGGTCACGTACTGCGCGACGAAGTTTTATGTCAGCGCCTATACGGAAGGACTCGCGCAAGAATTGAAAAATTCCGGGGCGAAACTGCAGGCGAAAGTTCTCGCACCGGCGGCAACGGAAACGGAATTCGCCGACCGGTCACGCGGGGAAGCTGGATTTGATTACAGCAAAAACGTCGCCAAGTACCATACGGCGGCAGAGATGGCGACGTTCCTCGATCAACTGCTCGACAGCGATCAAATCGTTGGTATCGTCAACGCGGAAGATTATTCGTTTGAACTGCGCGGACCACTCTTTACGTATGTCGGTGCGAATAAGTAAAAGATCAAAAGCCAGCTTCCGCATTGCGGAAACTGGCTTTTTTTGTGTCTGAGCAGATGAAACGGTATGTAGTTCATCTTAAATCAGCGGCATGACAAAGGTCGACGTTAAACTGACGACTAAAAACAGCGCGTAGCTGAAAAAGGTAGTTTTAGCACTGCCGTCGGTCCGGCGTCCGAGAATCGAAAACAGACTGATTGCGCCGACCGTTAATAGGGATAATAAAAACGATTGATGGGAATCGACTGATGGAATCAGCGACTGCGCAAGATGCGCCAAACCAAGCGGCAAGACGATTAATAAAAAGTAATAGCCGAGCCGTGTTTCCGATGGATGATCCGTCGATTCATGATGGGTGACTGTACGTGTATGCATTCTCATTGGCTCTTCACTTCCTTCTGTGTTCAGTATAGAGGACTTCGGACGACTTCTGCGTTACAGTCCGATGAGAAGTCGATAACAAGATCCGCCGAATATGACGAACAGATGTCGGAAAAAACACGTTCTGTAAAAAATGGAAATGCTTCTATCTCGGTTATGTAAAAAAGTGTAAACTGATGAAAGAGAAAATGTCGGGGGAGAGAACCCGCTTGTGAGAGGAGAAGTTGGAATGAACCGCCTGTTTCGTTATTTTTATGTCTCTGACCTGATTGCAACTGTCGGAGCGAGCATCTCCTATATCGCGATCTACTGGACGTGTGCCGGACTGCTGTCGCCGGCAGCCGTCTCGTTAGTCATCGGTGCCGTGTTTGTCATCCGTTTCATCAGTTCGAGTCTGGTCGGACCGTGGATTGACCGGATCGAGCCGGTCCGTCTGCTGAAAGCGACCGTGTTGATCCGGTTTTTACTGCTTGGTGCCGTCTGGTATCTCCTGACGCAAACGGAGGCAGTCCTTCTGCCGTTGCTGAGTCTGCTTGCGGCTCAGACGCTGTTGCAGGTCATCGGTGGCAATACGGCGTTTAAAGTCGTCACCCGGATCGTCGCGTCCGAGCAGTTGCCGGTTGCCAATGCCTATTTGAGTACGCTCGACCGGGTCGGGACGTTGGCCGGACTATTGGCGGGTGGTTTATTAATCAGTGGATTTTCGATTACGGTGATTTTAGGAATGGAAGCCGTCGTCCACCTGATCGCCTGGTTCCTGTTGTTCCCGTTACGGTCCGAGCCGGAAGCGGCAGCCAAGCCGGAAATGACCTATTGGACAGACTTACGGGAAGGATTTACTTATTTAACGCGGGACAGCCGCTTGATCCGGATTCTCGTCTTCGGTATCCTCGCCAACTGGATGATTACACCGGTCAACGCGTTACTCGCGCCGTTTGCAAAAGACGTCATCCGGGGTGGAGCGAATACGTTTTCGCTGCTCGAACTGGCCCTCGTCATCGGCGGGATCGGCATGTCGCTGTTGTATGCGCGACTTGCGAACCGGATTGATCTGATGCAGATGTTTTATCTGTCGATGGTCTTGCAGGGCGGTTTTACCCTGCTGATCGGACTGACGACATCTCTGCCGTTTGCCTTCAGCGGGATGTTGTTGCTTGGGATGGCGCTCAGTCTGTTCGGAATTCCATTTTCGACGCTGTTGCAACAGACGACACCGGATGCCTTGCTCGGACGGATCCGTTCGGCGATGGTCGCTGCTTCAACCTTCAGTTCGGCGTTGTTCTTCGGATTGTCGGCCTATTTGACGACCGTGTTTGCGATCGATACCGTGTTTCTGTTCTTTTCCGGAAGCGGTCTGTTGATCCTGCTGATCCTACGACTTCAGCGTAAATCACCGGCGACGGAAGTGCGACGGGACGAGGTCGGATGACAAATCGGCCTTCAGGCGGAGGGCAGGAGAAACGGGGGGGGTTATACTTAAAAAAACGCTTACAGAGGAGAATGCAAAAGATGGATGGAATGGCGATGCTTGCGTTGATGTTTTTGATTCCGATCGGTGGAATGACGGTCATGTTGAATGTCTTATGGCGACGGATGACACCGGAGCTTGAAAAATAACAACGTACATATTACCGTAGAGTCGATTGTTATGATGAAAAAACGGACGAGACTACCCTTTTCTCAAGGGTTCAGTCTCGTCCGTTTTTTTGTCGTCAACAATAGAGAGGCATTAAGAAACGGCGGTCGGTGCTTCGAGTGCCAGACTTGGTCCGAACACTTCAAAGTGCAATTTGTCCGCCTGACCGCTAAAGTAGCGGCGGACGAACTGAATCATCGCTTCCGGTCCGCACACATACGTGTCGGCCGCCCGGTCAATGTTCGTTACATCATCCACCGACAAGCGTCCCGGTGTTGTACCCGGCAATGCATTACGTTCCGCATAGAGGATGATCGTTGCTCCCTGTTCTTCAAACCGGGCCAATTGTTCGGCGAACGGGCGGTCGAGATCGTCCTGGACGGCGACGTATAACGTCGTTTTACGACCAACCGCAAGGGCCGCTTCGGTCATCGCGAGGAGGGGAGTCAAACCGATTCCGCCGGCGAGACCGACAAATGGCGTCGAAGCGTCCGTTAATGTAAACGAACCGGCCGGTGCACTGAGCAGGACCTTTTCACCGACGGACAGACCGTGCAGCTGACGTGAGACAGACCCGTCCTGTTTGACACCGATCGTGTACGATGTGCCGTTGGCGACTGTCGTCAGACTGTATTGGCGATTTTGCCATAAGCCGTCTGGTGCCTGCAGGCGGACTGTGACGTATTGACCGGTTTGGTACGGAGCAAGTGGTCGTCCGTCTGCCGGACGTAACGTAAACGCTTTGATGTCGCTTGATTCAGTCGTCATCGTTTCGATAACGAACGGTTGATACCCTTCAAAGTCCGTTGCCTGTTCATCCTGTTGATACAGTTCCGCTTCGAGCGAGATGAACAGCTTGGCGATTTCCCCGTAGCCGGCTGTCCAGGCGTCGATGATGTCCGGTGTCGCTGCGTCTTTGAGGACATCTTGAATCGCACCGATCAGTTCCGTTCCGACGATGTCGTACATGTACGGTTTGATCTGCAGGCTGCGGTGTTTGTGAAGGACCGGCAGTAACGTCGGTTTCAACGTCTCAAGCTGATCGATGTAAGCGGCGGCAGCATAGACGGCTGTCGCAAGCGCCTGCGACTGACGGTCATTTTTTTGGTTCGATTGATTAAAGATATGTTTCATTTCCGGATGATTTTCAAACAGGCGCTGATAGAAGACACGTGTGATGCTGTGACCATGTTCGGCAAGCACCGGGACGGTTGATTTGATGATGGTGATCGCAGATGGAGTTAACATAAGTACACTTCCTTTTTGGATAATGGGTGATCGGATCAGGTTCGATTTCAGTATCCGTCACATCTGTTTTTAATGCAATAAATAAAATACTAGATTTAAAACAGTACGTGATATTCGTCACAAGACTGCCATCATTTTGTCAAGCAACCGACAAAAAACCTCCGGAGAATACCGGAGGTTAAGAAGAAATCCACAGTTTTGAGAAATCGAAGTAGCCGAACGAATCAATCGTGATATTTTGTAATTCAATCGGAAACGGGATGATCCGGGTGTCATCATAGAGCGGGATGAAGTAAGACGAGTCGATCAAATATCGTTCGACCGTCTGGTGCAGTCTCATCCAGTCTTCAAAAGGCGTCTCGTCGTACCGGTCAATCCATTTGTTCATCTCCGGCATCTGCCGGAACATCTTCGCCGGCGGGGAAAAATCATTCGTTAAAAACTGATGAAAGGCGACTGGTAAGTTCCGTTCAAAGACTTCCGCGTGAACGGCGAGATCAATCGTCTCAAAGGCATGGAAATCGGTGATGCTTGCTTTAAAACCGATCGGTACGAACTCATAAGGAATCCCGTGCGCGTCAAACGTCTCGCATAACCAGCGGGTCACCTTGTCCGTGAAGTCGGTCAGCTTGATCCGGAGCGGTTGCGTAAACAAAACGGTTGGACCCTCCGGAAGCGGATGGACGAAACTGAACTGTTCGAGAAACCCGCGGTCGTTCGGAAAACCCCGTTCATTGAGTGACTGGATCGCCGGACGGATCGCCGCAATCAACCGGTGAATATAGTGCCGTGCTTCCGGTCGCTCGAACGGGCCGCCGGGACGCGGATTCAAAAAGACGAGTCCGAACCCGGATTGAGTCGAGATCGTATCCGTTTGACCGGAATCCGACCGTGATGTCCGGTAGACCGGGTCATAGGCGTCCGGCATTTGAATGAACTCAATCCGGTCAAGCAGGGCGCGGATACCGTAAAAGTTCGGAAAAGCGGACAAAATCGTCTTTTTCGGGTCGTTTTGCGTCAGCTGGAACGGTCCTGTCCCGACGTTGTCCTTGCCGATGCTCGTATGGATCGTCGCCAGTTTCGGCAGCAGCGAATGGCGGCGCTGATCGAGTGTGATATCGACCTGGTACGGTCCGTTGGATTGAATATGCTCGACATGCCGGTACGACCGGGCATACGCCGGATAAGCGACCAGTTTCCGGAGACTTTTCGTGACATCCTTGCTCGTCAGCAGCGATCCGTCATGGAAGCGGACATCTTTTCGTAAATAGAGCGACAGGACGGGACCGTTCCAGGCATAATGGTGCGCCAATTCACCTTGCAGTTTGCCGTCTGCGTCAATCGCAAACAATCGGCTGAAAACGTTTTGGACGAGATGGGCACTGTGAATATCGGCCGCTTCGAGCGGATCGGTCGTCAAAAAAGGACGTCGGCGGGGAATCAGCAGCGCATCGGACGATTCCTGTGTATAGCCGAACTTTTGCTCAAGCTTTCGCATGAACCGTCCCGTTTGTGCCGGTGACCAGTCCCAGCTCAGTTCTTCCGTCACCGCGTCGACCGACTCGTGTTCAATCCGTTCGAGCATCTGTTTCGCATATTCGCGTTCGACATGACGGAGCCAGACGAGCCGTGTCAAATGGCCGCGGCCCCGGCCGCTCGTATACGCAAGCCAACCGTCTTCCTGCCAGCGCGTTAAATACCGTTTCGTTTGTTTGGGGCTTAAATGGATGTTGTCGGCCAGTTCGGCAATCGAATATGAACCTTCCCGGCAGGTTTTCCATAACGTGAACAGATAGGCGTCCATCTCATTCCTCCGTTCTAAAAGGGGACATCTTTTTCTGACGATGTCCATTTTTTTATGTACTTGTCTTGTTTATCATACAGGTAGAGAATGGAAGGTGACAACATGGAATGGAAAGAAATGCCTCAACCAATTAAAGTCAGACTGGTTACATCATTCATCAACCGGACGATTTCGTTCGCCATCATGCCGTTCATGGCATTGCTGTTCGTCCAAGCCTACAACAAAGTATTTGCCGGCATCTTTTTGATCGGGACAGTGGTTATCAGCTTCCTGATCGGCTTGATCGGCGGTTATCTCGCCGACCGCTTCCCGCGGAAACGGTTGCTCGTCCTGGCGACGACGGCAACCGGCTTGATGTTTTTAGTCATGACGATTTGTCTCGCCATGGATCAGATGTTACTGTTCACGATTGCATATGCCGTCTTCACGGTGACAAGCAATATCGGTCGGCCGGCGATGAGTGCAATCATCATCGATGCGACGACGCCGGAAAACCGGCGGGCGGTCTATGCGATTGATTACTGGCTGATCAATCTGTCGATCGCCCTCGGGACGGCGCTTGGCGGTTGGCTTTACGTCAGCAACCGGTTGTTCTTATTCAGTCTCCTGACGTGTACGTCCTTGCTGTTACCGGTCGCTTATCATTTTTTGCTCGACGAGTCGAAACACGTCTGGCAGAAACAACCGCTCCGGAATGTATTTTTGGATCTCGGAAAAAGTTATCAGATTGCCTGGCGTGACCGGCCGTTCGTTAAAGTCGTCTTCGGCTCAATGTGTATTCTTGCGGCCGAGTTTTCGATGGGGAGTTATGTTGCCGTCCGCTTGGCGGACGAATTCGATACAGTCACGATTGGTGATCTGACCGTCAACGGGGTCCGGATGCTCAGTCTGATTAATATCGAAAATACGATTCTTGTCGTCTGTCTGACGTTCTTCATTCAACGGTTCTCAAACCGCTTTACGAATAAACAGGCGCTCGTCGGCGGACTGGCCCTTTACATCATCGGTTACGCGACGGTGACGAGTGCCAACTCGCTGACACTGTTATTGACATTCATCTTCATCGCGACGATCGGGGAGCTGCTCTATTCCCCGACGCTGAACGCGGAAAAAGCCAACATGATGCCGGCCGACCAACGCGGCGCCTACTCGGCCTTTGCCGGAACGTCACATGCCGGTGCCGATCTGTTGTCCCGCTCGACGATCATTCTCGGAGCAATCCTCGCGCCGTTTATGATGAGTGTCTACATCGGACTGATCGTTTGTCTCGGCCTCGGACTGGTCTACCTCGGCTTGTTCCGGAAAGAGACGACAGTCGAGAAACAACAGGCTTCTTGAGCGACACGGGTCCTGATGAAGAGATACAGCAAAAAAACGTCCTGCTCTGTTTGAGCGGGACGTCTTTTTGTGGCATTACATACGTGTTCCTACTTTACGGTTAGACAGCAGAAGACTCAGGACGATACTTGCAATCACGGCACATAAGCTTTTCAGCAGAAACTGGTTTTTCAGTCCTTCCATGACATACCCGTTAAACTTCTGACCGAGCGTCGCTTCCGGTACCCAGTCGATGACATACCCGATTCCGAAAAAGGCGGGAAGACTGAGCAACAGGTAAATCAGGATGAAGCCGACAAGAAAGGATTTCATATTCATAGGATATGCCCCGTTTCTTAAAGCGTGATCAACTGTTTAAAGGTCAGAAGATATTGAGAGACTGAACGAGTGTCATGACGAGGATGATGGTCGAAATCGATCCTGCAGTCAGCAACGTCAACATTTTCGGACGACTGATTTCCTCAGAATCCTTTGTGGTTTCTTTGGAAACGGTCATCCAGATGGCGATTGAGAAGATAATGATTAGAAATAATCCGAGACTGGACATCGAGTAACCCTCCATTTATCAAGATGATCTACCAAATAATTGTAAATTAAATAAGCGATGACTTCAAGGTGGTTTAATTCCTGTAACAGCACTTCAAACAATCTTTCCTCACATCAACAGGAAAAATCTGTACATTCTTAATTGATATGTAATATATTAGTTGTATGAAAACTCAACCGATTCAACGAACTTCCTTAAGTGAAGAAGTGTATCAACGACTGCAACAGCAAATCATCACCTTAGCGCTTGCTCCGGGTCAAAAACTGAACGACCAGGAGCTAGCGGAAGCATTCGGCGTCAGCCGGACACCGGTTCGAGAAGCGTTGAAAAAACTGGAGGAGGAGGGACTTGTCGTCGCGAAACGGGGATCACGGACGAATGTGACGATGCTTGACGTGACGCAGGCAAGACAGACGTTTCCGATCGTCGCGACACTGCATGCGCTCGCGGCACGTCTCGCGTTTCCTTTATCGGAAGCGGATATCACCTGTTTAATCGAACTCAATCAAATGTTTCAGGAAGCAATCAACCGCGGGGACGCCGCGTCAGCGTTGCAACTCGATGACGCTTTCCACGGGCTGTTTCTCGAACGGAGTCAAAACGGGCAACTAGCGGACACGTTAAACCGCTTGACACCGCTGATCCGCCGGCTCGAGTATGCCCAGTTCAGCCGTCACGGGCATGACTCGGTCACGGATCATCGAACGATCATCGAAGCCTGTCAAAACGGCAGGATTGAAGACCTTGTCCGTGCGACGGAACACAACTGGAACGGTCTCGGGCGCCATCTGATTGCTTCTTTAGAGGAGGACACGCCATGCGACCCATCATAATCGGGATTTTGGCGGCGATGTTTTTTGCCGTCACCTTCATCCTGAATCAATCGATGCAAGGGAGCGGGGGACACTGGATCTACAGCGCCGCCTTACGGTTTTATCTGATGTTGCCGCTGCTCGTCGTGATTGTCGCCTACCGGCGCCGGCTCGGTCGTGTCTGGTCGGCACTTCGGGAAGCACCGTACTTTTGGCTGACATACGGGACGATCGGCTTTGGGATTTTTTACAGCGGGATTTGTCTTGCCGCCGACTATTCACCGGGCTGGCTGATTGCAGGGACCTGGCAGGTGACGATTCTTGCCGGACCGTTGCTCGCGCCGCTGTTCAAACAGACGATTCCGTGGGCGTCGCTCCGTTATTCGCTGTTAATCGTCGCTGGTGTCTGCCTGATGCAATTATCGGTCGCGGAAGGGGTATCTGTTTCGGCGCTGCTGCTCGGTGTCCTTCCGGTCATCTGTGCCGCGATCGCGTATCCGCTCGGCAACCGGAAGATGATGGAACGGTACGGGGACGAACTTGATGTCTTTGACCGGATTCTCGGAATGACGGTGGCCAGTCTGCCGTTTTGGCTCGTGTTATCCGCGATTGCCTACAGGCAAGTCGGCTTACCGTCCGCGGGACAAGTCGGTCAGTCGGGACTGGTCGCCTTGTTCTCCGGCGTCATCGCGACATCACTGTTCTTTTACGCGACGACACTCGTCCGGACGGAACCGGTCCGTCTCGCAGCCGTCGAAGCGACACAGTCGTTTGAAATCCTGTTCACCGTCCTCGGGGAGATGCTGTTTTTACACGCTGTCTTTCCGACCGGTCTTGCCTTGTTCGGGATGCTGCTTGTCATGCTCGGAATGACGATTCACAGTTTAAAGCAAGCCCAGTCAAAAGAAGTACCGGATATATAATTATTTCAAATACCACATGTAAATATGATTACTTAGAGAAGAGGATACAGGATGGTCTTAACCGGCACGCTTGTCAATACAGGATTAATCGTCATCGGTACATTACTCGGTCTGCTGTTTCATAAAATTCCCGAACGGACGAAGGAAACAGTTGTCCAGGCAATCGGACTCGCTGTCGTCGTGCTTGGTGTTCAGATGGGGCTGAAGAGTGAGAACTTCCTGATCGTCATCGGCAGTCTCGTCTTAGGCGGGGCAATCGGTGAATGGTTACGAATTGATGAAAAGCTGAACCGAGTCGGCGAATGGCTTGAACTAAAAATCGGACGGGGTCATCCATCGAATATCGCAGAAGGTTTCGTCACAGCCACGTTGATTTTCGTCATCGGAGCAATGGGAGTACTCGGGGCGCTCGACGGCGGTTTACGTCAGGACCATGACGTCCTCTATACAAAAGGACTGATTGACGGCTTCACGGCACTTGTCCTCAGCTCGACTCTCGGGATCGGCGTCATCTTTTCGGCGATTCCGGTCCTCGTTTATCAAGGGGCAATTGCTCTCAGCGCAGTGGCGATTACGCAATTTGTTCCGGACGCCATCCTCCAGCAGTTCATCGTTGAGATGACGGCGACCGGCGGTGTGATGATTTTAGCCATCGGCTTGAATCTAGCCGGCATCACCAAAATCCGGGTCGCGAACTTGTTACCCGGAATCGTAATGGTCGGATTGATCGTGACCGGTTTGGAACTGCTTGGTTTTAACTGAAACTTAAAAGACATCCGTTTGCACTGTTGATTTCGGTCAGCAGCAGGCAAACGGATGTCTTTTTTTAGTGGATGATTTGTTCCAGTTCAGAAATATGGTGCTCAAGCAGCCGGTGCCCGTCATAGTGCAACGTATGGAGCTGTGGTGTCGTCTGTTTCAAGACGTGCGGCAGGTAAGCCTTCAGATTACTGATGACGCCGGTATTGTCCGGATGAAGAATCCAGTCAAGCTGTTTCCAGTCGAGAATACCTTCCTGGGTCGCGAGCGGTGTCACGAGGAACTGATCAGACGGCAGTTCGGCAAGGAACAAATAAATTCCGACCGTCTCGTCCGCCTGCAGGAGAATCGTGCCCGAAAACTGGACAGCGGTCAGAGTAAGACCGGTTTCTTCAAACGTTTCCCGGATGACGGATTCTGCCGGGGACTCGCCGGGTTCGATTTTACCGCCGACCCCGTTCCACATCCCCATTGCCGGTTGTTTTTGCCGGTTCAGCAGCAACCACTGATCGTTCTTGCGAATCAAACAGAGGGTATAACGATACAAGTCTCCTCATCTCCTTAAAAGAAGTCGTGTTTAAAGGCCGCGTACTGGTCGTCGGATGTGACCGGTTGAATCGTTTTCTTGCCATCGGTCCAGGTCGTCAACGCCTGTCGTGTCAGAATACGGTGTCCATCGGCCTTACGGATGGCGAGCAGACTACGTTTGTTGAAGGGGGAAGCCTGATGCTCCTGGATGATCTGTTCCATGTCGGATAGAGCAGCCGGTTCGATCGTCTGTTGCGTGTAGAAATGGTACCCGATGACAAACTCGTCATCCTGACCGGTCCGTAACATCTCCAGCTGATAACCGGCGCCGTTCGGGGCAATCCGGTAGTTGCCGCTCGGTGATGTGATTGTTTCTCCGGTCAGAGGAATCGGGCGTAGGGCGAGATTGACACCGAATCCCGTATCGACGAGATACGTCTGCTCCTGGTGCGACAGCAGGACGGCGACGTGGGTCGGACCGGTCGCGGACCAGACGTCATTTTCCTGATCGAAGACGGTCGCCTTGAGAAGTGAAACGTCAAACCCTTTGATTCGTAACACTTCGTACAGCAAATGGTTGAGATCATAACAGACACCGCCCGCCTGACGTTCGATGAAGGTCTGTCGTAGTCGGTTCTGGTCAAACGGAACCGACTCTTTTTCAAGAACCGCTGCATTATCAAACGGCAGGTGATAGGCAAAGGCTTCAAGCAGCGCCGGTAAATCGGCAAACGTTAACGCATGACCGAGCGGATAATGGATCCGGCCGGCTACGTCTTTAATAAATGTAGACAAGACAATTCCTCCTTTAATCGATGATTCCATTATCGCATATTCCCGTTCATGACAGGATACATGTTATCTGAAAATAAGATTTGGTCTTTTGTTTCGTGATGAACTTTGTTATGCTGAAACAGGATTAATTAAGAATGATTCTCATTCCGGATGAAGAAGGAGGCTCCTCATGTTACGAAAACGAATGACCGGCGCATTAGCGCTTATTGTAATGAGTTGTCTGATGCTTGCGGCATGTGCCGGACAAGCGAAAGAAGAGACGACGAAAAAGACGCACGCTGTCACGCATGAAGCAGGAACAACGAACGTACCGGACCATCCGAAACGGATCGTGGCTCTTGAGTTCTCGTTCGTCGATGCCCTCGACGAACTGGGCATTGAACCGGTCGGCATCGCACAGGAAAACAAGGATGATGTATCGGGGCTGCTCGGTAAGAAGATTTCCTTTACGGAAGTCGGGACACGCCAGCAACCGAATCTCGAAGTCATCAGTTCACTGAAACCGGACTTGATCATCGGAGATTTCAACCGGCATAAAGGCATTTACAAACAACTGCAACAAATCGCACCGACGATCATCTTAAAAAGCCGGAACGCGACCTATCAGGAAAACATCGCATCGTTCAAGAGCATCGCGGAAGCCGTCGGACAGACCGATAAGATGGAGCAACGTCTGAAACTGCATGACAAGCGGCTCGCAGTTGCCAAACAAAAAGTCGATCCGGACGATCAACGCAAAATCATGGTCGGTGTCTTCCGGTCCGATTCATTGACGGCACACGGAGAGACATCGTTTGACGGGGAACTGCTTGAAAAACTCGGCATCGATAATGCCATCACGAAAACAGTAGAACCAACCGTGACGATTACGCTGGAGCAGATTGTCAAATGGGATCCGGACGTCATCTTCATGGCGGAAGCCGACCCGAAACTGCTCAACGAGTGGAAAAAGAATCCGCTCTGGAATCAGATCACGGCTGTGAAAAAAGGTGAAGTCTACGAAGTCAATCGTGACTTGTGGACCCGTTACCGCGGACTGGACGCAGCGGAACAAATCGTCGACGAAGCGATTCAACTGCTGTATCCGAAAAAATCATAAACGACGACACGAGCCAGAGCAATCTGGCTTTTGTTGATGAAAGGGGAAGCCGTTGATGATTCGGAAAACACGATTGATCCGTTTGCTCGTTCTACTTATTGTGCTGATTGGACTCGGCTCCTATCTCAGTCTGTTTCTCGGCGTGACGACGATCCGGCCGCTCGAAGCCATCCGGGAATGGACATCCGGCAATCTGTCAAAAGAAACACTGGTCCTGACGACACTTCGATTACCACGATTAGTACTGGGACTGATACTCGGGGCAAACCTAGCCGTCGCCGGAGCATTGATGCAGGCAGTCACCCGGAATCCGCTCGCCTCGCCGCAGGTGTTTGGTGTTAACGCCGGAGCCTCGCTGTTCGTGGTTCTCGCGTTACTGCTGTTCCCGGCGCTCGGGACGGCCAATCTCGTCTACTTCGCCTTTCTCGGTGCAATGATCGGCGGGGTGCTCGTCTTTTCGTTTGCGTCCGTCCGCGGTATGACGAGTCTGAAACTGGCCCTCGTCGGGATGGCGATCCACTTGTTGCTGACGTCTTTGACGAAAGGGTTGATTTTGTTCAATGACCGGATCACGAATGTCTTGTACTGGTTATCCGGATCGATCAGTGACAGCGGCTGGCTTGAAGTCCGGTTGATTGTGCCGTGGTCGATCATCGGCTTGATCTTAGCCTTCAGCCTGGCCAAATCGCTGGCGATTTTCCAACTCGGTCAGGACGTCGCCGTCGGACTGGGGCAAAACATCACCCGGATCCGGATGCTGGCAGCCGTCGCTGTTGTCTTGCTGGCCGGTGTGACGGTTGCCGTCGCCGGAGCCATCGGCTTCATCGGTCTGATGGTCCCGCACATCGTCCGGCGCCTGGTCGGGGAGGATTACCGGTATGTCCTGCCGGTGTCCGCGTTATGCGGCGGACTGTTGCTGACGTCTGCCGATGTCCTCGCCCGGTTCATCGCTTATCCCTATGAATCACCGGTCGGGATCGTGACGGCATTACTCGGGGCGCCGTTCTTCTTGTATTTAGCGAAACGTCAGACGAAATGGGTGGCGTAAATGAACAGACTCCGTCAACAACCATGGCTTGGTCTCGTCCTCATGTCGCTCCTTGTCACTGTGCTCAGTTTTCTGTTGCTCGGCGTCGGTTCCGTCTACTTGAAACCGGGTGAAATCGTCGCAGCCTTGCAAGGAGATGGAAGTGCCTTCATCGTCTGGAACTACCGGTTGCCGCGGACACTTCTCGCGTTACTCGCCGGCGGTTGTTTTGCCCTATCTGGTGTTTTGTTGCAAGCGATCATCCGGAATCCGCTCGTCTCCCCGGACGTCATCGGCGTGACGAACGGAGCGGCCTTGTTTGCCGTTTTGACAATTGCGTTACTTCCAGACGGTCCGCTCGTTTTGACGCCGCTTGCAGCGATGGGCGGAGCGGCACTCGTGATGATTGCCCTGATGTTACTTGCCGATCACGGCAAGCTGCAACACAGTTCCTTTGCTTTGCTCGGCATCGCCGTCAGTGCGATTTGTGCGTCGGGAACGGAATATCTGTTGATCAAGTTTCCGCTCCAGACGAATGATTCACTCGTTTGGCTTGCCGGCAGTCTGTTCGGCAAAGGCTGGACTGAAGTGTATGTCCTGGCGCCGGTCTTTCTGATTCTCGGACTCGCCATCTGGTCCGGACACCGGCAACTCGATATTCTGTCACTCAGTGAAGACGCGGCGATCGGTCTCGGGTTACGGATGAAACGAACCCGGTATGTCTTTCTCGCGCTTGCTGTTGCTCTCGCTGGTGTCGCCGTCGCGATGGTCGGATCAATCGGGTTCCTCGGACTCGTTGCCCCGCATATGGCCCGACGTTTGATCGGTCACCGGCACCACCTGTTGATTCCGATGGCCGTCCTCGTCGGCGGCGGACTGTTGGTCGTCGCCGATGCGATCGGGCGCGGGATTCATCCGCCGCTTGAAATTCCGGCCGGATTGATCACAGCGATCATCGGTGTACCGTACTTCTTGTATCTGCTGCGGAAAAACCGCGCGTGAATGCGACCAAACACACTGCCTTGTACCCGGCTCTCTGTTGAGAGACTGTGCGACAAGGCGGTGTTTTTTGAGTTGAACGGCAAATCAATATCCGATATATGGTAAAATGAAATAGATTAGCAGATGCTGTCTATAAAAAAACTCAGACGAAGTGTTTAAAAACTATGACGTGTCGAGGTGCTGAATGAACATACACTTTGAAGAACTGAAAATGTACACGAAATTTGATGATTTGGCAGATGATTTACTGGATCTTGCAAAAGAGATTCTGCCGGAACAGCTGTTTTATTTATCAGCTATCAATGAAACCGAGCAATTGATCATTAAACTGTCCGAAGAGCAGACCCGGATGCCGGTCACAGAAGGAATGGTCATTGATTTGAATTACTCGCTCTGCCAACGAATCGATTTTCAAACGAAACAACCGCTTATATACGAAGATGTCACAAAAGACCGCAGTCTCGACGGCATGAGGGAAGTACTGGAAGGGGCGAATGTTCAGTCCTATTTAGGGATTCCGATTTCGCTTGCGAACGGAGAAAAGTTCGGTACATTGTGCGCCATCAATGATGAAGTCAGTTTGTTCGAGAGCAAGAGTATCGAGTTACTGCAACGGATCGTCCGTCTGTTTTCGTATTATCTGGAACTCGAGCGGTTTGCCTGGCGTGACATGTTGACGGATCTGTACAATCGACGGTATTTGACGCATCAATTTGACCAGCATCCGCAGACGGAAGGGGCCTTGTTCTTCCTTGATTTGGACGGTTTCAAAAACGTCAACGATGTGTACGGACACGATGCCGGGGACGCTGTTCTGCAGGAGGTCGCAAGACGATTGAAGTCACTGATTGCAGGACAAAAAGAAGCCTATGCCGTCCGCTTGGGCGGAGACGAATTTGTCATTCGGTTTACGCACTTTGATTCTCAGCAAGCATTGATCGATCAAGCAGATGAAATTCTTGTCCGGTTGAGTACGTGGGACACATATGAACTGTCGACCAGCATCGGAATCGTCGCCTACAAAGACGCTGACAGCAGTCTGAAAACGCTGCTCCGCCAAGCGGATATCGCGTTATACGAAGCAAAATCATCAGGAAAAAACAGGTACAAACTGTTTACAGAATGATTGGCCGGACACATGCAAAAGAAAACACCATGAAGTTCGACGTCTCCTTGACCGGAAGCGTACGAAACAGCATGGTGTTTTTGAATTAGTGTCAGACGGTCAGTTCGATCGTCAGTCCTTCCGGATCAAGAAAGACGCTTTCATAGTAGCCGTCGCCTGTCAGACGCGGACCGTCGATTCGGTTATAGCCGTCCTCCTCGAGCCGTGCCGTCAGCTGATCGACAGCGAACCGGCTGCCGAGCGAAAAGGCAATGTGGGCGTAACCGAACCGGTCGCGCGGCGCATCGTGATCGATATCCGTCCGGTGCATCAACTCAAGCCGGGCGCCTGACTTAAAGTGGAGAAAGTAGGACGAAAATCCTTTGAGCGGATTATGGTACAACGCATTGGCCTGCGCCTCGAGATACGTTTCGTAAAAGTGTTTCATCCGTTCGAGATCCTTGACCCAAACGGCGATATGTTCAATCTTCATGAGAGCAGACTCCTTTTTGAATGATTTAGGAAGCGCGGGACAATGCCCGTTTCGCAAGGACACGGTTCAGCCGTTCGGAACAGAGCAACAGGAACAGAATCATCAGGAAACCTGTCACCGGGAACAGCTGTAACGTCAGGAACGAGGCGAGAACACCGAACAACGGCGGCAAAAACGTACTGCCGCTGTAGGCGAAGGCCATCTGAACCCCCATCAGCCGTTTCGCCGCGTCCTGGCCGAACCGGACCGGCGTCTCATGTAACATGGCCGGATAAATCGGCGCGAGTCCGAGTCCGATCAGGATAAATCCGGTCAGCATCAAACCGTCGAGAGGCAGGAAGAACAGCAGACTGCCGAGCAGAGCCGTCCCTTGCCCCAACCGAATCAACTGGCGGTTCGTCATCCGGAGCGATAAAAAGCCGCTCAAAAACCGGCCGACGGTGATGCTGCCGTAATAGACGGAAATCCAGGTGGCCGCTGTTTCGACGGAAAAAGATTTGACCTGGACGAGATAACTGCTGCCCCATAAACCGATCAATGCTTCAGCACCGCAATAGAGGACAAACGAGGCGAGCGCGAACGGGAGACCGGTCAAACGCTTCGCCTGTGTTCCGTGTAAGGACAGTTCTTCAGGCGGTGCTGCAATTGCGACCGGTGCCTGTTTCCAAAGCGGAACGCTTAAGACGAGCAGCAAGGCAAGACCGAACTGGACCAGTGCGACAGTCAGATATCCGCTGCGCCAGTCGCCCGATTCGCTCATCATCGCTGCCATAATCAACGGTCCGGCCGTAGCGCCAACGCCCCAAAAGCAGTGAAGCCAGTTCATATGGTGTGCTTTGTAACGGGTCGCGACAAAATGATTGAGTGCCGCGTCGACGACGCCGGCACCGAGACCAAGGGGAACCGCAAGCAGAAACAGCCACAGTAACGAAGGGGCAAAATAAAATCCGAGCAGGCTGCCAGCCGTGACTGCGGCACAAAAGGCGGTGACATGACTCGTCTCAAACCGGTTGAGAATTTTGCCGCTGAAAAGACTCGAGATGATCGTTCCGCCGGCAATCGTCATGAACAGCCAGCCGGCGACTTCGAGATTCGCCCCGAACTCTGTCCGCATGACGGGCCAGGCGACGCCGAGTAAGGAGTCCGGTAATCCTAAACTGATGAAGGCAAGATAGATGATGCTGAGTAACCAGACTCCACTCATGTTGATGTCCCCTTTATTGGTTGTTCTGTCTGAAGTTGTAATCCGAGACGTGTCAAGCCGTTCAGATAATCGGTTTCCCAATTACTCCGGACGAGCCGGGGAATATGGGCTTCCGGCATATACCGGGCTGTCGTTGTCCGGATTTGTTCCAAATCCGACGCAGTCACTTCCGTATTGTTAAAAATCAACTGGTGCGGATTCAGTGTCGCGGCGAATGTCGTCGTCAACCGGCTGATCCCATCGATCGTATCTGCGTTCAGGACGTCGCTTCGTTCGGCGATCCGTTGTCCGAACGTCGCCTTGTCATACTGCGGGACAAGGGAAATCTCACCGGCAAAGTGACTGCTGCCGCGGACGAGTTGTCCGTTGATCAAAATCCCGGAACCGGGTCCGTTTTTTCCTAAGTACAAATAAATCAGGGACTGTTGCCGCTGCTGATAGGTTTCGTGAAAGCCGATGACGGCGGCATTCATATCGTTTTCGACGACGACCGGCAAATGGAACTCGGATTCAAGCGTCTGTTTCAGATCGACCTGTTGCAAAGACGGATAATCCGGTGCGAAAAAGACTTGCCCGTTTTCGACCGACGCCGCCACCCCGATACTTAAACAAGTGATGCGTGGATCTTGCGCAAGCAACCGGTGAATCAGGCGGACGAGAGCTTGAACGTGCGGTTGCTGACGGGGAACGGATTCCGTTCCGTTCGTCAGTAATGTGCCGACAGCGTCGAAGATCCGGTAACCGATGGCATCGAGTTCGAGATACAGCGCCAATCCGTGAGTGTGATCGGCCCGGGAACGATAGCGTTTAGCCGGACGTCCGCCGCTCGATACATCCGAATCCTCTTCGGCGACCTCACCGTTCTCGATTAGAATATCCAAATGTTTTTTGACTGTCGGGAAACTCGTCGAGAGCGTCCGGCTCAGTTCCGGAATCGTCTGAAGCCGCTCGAATAAGAGGGCTTGCCGCAACTGGGTTAATAAGTCCGTGTTCATACCGGCCATGAGGCACCTCCTGTTTACTTCTTAAAATATTTTAATAAGTACTCGGATTGAGTGTAGCAAGCAGAGGTTTAAAAAGCAAATACTTTTAAAAACTTAAGTTGTTTGTCGTACGCGAATCAAGAGGAGCATAATGTAGGTAACGGCTGCCAAAGTTCTTGCACACATGACCCGCACGGCTGAAAGGGGCTGGATGACCGGCAGGGAAATCTTTTGAAAATGGAGATATATACAAAATCACAGCATGGTTCGATATTTTAAGCAGAAAGAAGGGTTCTTATGAAATTATTGCTGACTTCAGGCGGCATTCAAAATGACAGTCAACGTCGTGCACTCGTCGACTTACTCGGAAAACCGATTGAGGAAGCACATGCCCTCTGCATTCCTACAGCATTCTACGGAATGAAAGAAGGACCGTACCACGCATACTCGTTCATCACAGGAACGGGTTCCACTCCGATGTGTGAATTAGGATTTCAGTCGGTGGGTGTTCTCGAATTGACGGCACTACCGAGTCTGGATGAATCACTCTGGGTGCCGCTTGTCGAACAGGCCGATGTTTTGTTGGTAAATGGCGGTGATCCCTTATTTTTAAACTACTGGATGAAAAAGTCGGGACTTGCCGACCGATTGCCTTCGCTAAAAGCAGTCTACGTCGGATTGAGTGCCGGCAGTATGGTGCTGACACCAAGGATTGGTCAAGCGTTCGTGGAGTGGACACCGCCTCATACAACGTCGGATGAAACCCTTGGATTGGTTGATTTTTCGATTTCCCCCCATCTGGATCACGAACTGTTACCGGAAAATACATTGGACGAAGCCGTCAAATGGGCGGCTGATCTCAGAGGACCGTCCTATGCAATTGATGATCAAACGGCGATTCAGGTTGTTGATGGCGTAGTGAAAGTGATCTCAGAAGGTCACTGGAAACGATTTGATTGAACTGAGGTGAGACCAGTGGAGATCACGACACAATTGTACGTCGAACATATCGGGCAATGGCGGAGTTGGCTGGAAAACCATCATCTGACAGAGACCGAAGTTTGGCTCGTATTTGATAAAAAAGATGCAGAAAAATATCAGTTGGATTATATCGAAACCGTCGAAGAAGCACTTTGTTTTGGTTGGGTTGACGGGATTAAAAAGAAGGACGGGGACCGTCTGCTTCAGCGATTTACACCGCGTCGGACAAACAGTCACTGGACCGAACTGAATAAAGAACGGGTTCGTCGACTGATGGCACTCGGAAAGATGCGAGAACAAGGGATAAAGGTGACACCTGACTTGACAGTACCGTTTGAAATTGATCACATCATCATCATGGAACTGAAAAAAGATCCGGACACCTATCAATTTTTCCGGACGTTGCCGGAGCTCTACATCCGTGTCAGGATCAGTTATATCCAGGACTGCAAGCGAGACAGCGCGGAGTATGAAAAACGTCTGACCAAGTTTTTGAACTATACGGCGCAACGGCGACTGTTTGGTCGCTATGACGACGGAGGGAAATTGACGGGAGACTATAAAGGAGATGACTGATGATGGATTCTGAACAGGAGAAACCGACTTTTGGTGTGAAACTGAAGGGACGACACTACCAGTATAAGCAAAGTGTCTATGGCATCGCATACGATCAACGACAGCAGACATTTTTAACCGTCGAGACTAAATGGAACAATCTTTTGTTGCCGGGTGGGGGAGTCGAGCGAGGAGAAACACCGGAGCAAGCACTCCACAGAGAGCTACTCGAAGAGACCAGGTTTACGATTCAAATTGATGCGTTGATCGGCCGTGCCGAACAGTATCTAATGGCACCAAGCGGAGAAGCGATCCTGAATGATGCATCCTTTTTTGAGATACGATTGCTAAAGCAGATTCAAGTTTCCCGTGAACTGGATCATCGTCTAGTCTGGCAGCCACTTCAATCAGTGAATGAATTGTTTCATACACATCAGGCGTGGGCAGTCAGGGGAGGGTTATAGTATAAGGAAGAACACCTCTGAATCTAATACCTAAAAAAATGAAAAGCATCAGGTATTCGGGATTGTCACGTGTACTCGATGCTTTTTCATTTTTAGAATCCTAGGACGAGTGGTAAGATCAAGGTTATCTTTTGATCCATTTTGCTCCTCGTCCACGTCCTGACGGTTTTATGAGTCCCTCATCCCGAAGTTCACGCAGAAGCCGATTGATGGTGGCTTCGCTGACATCCGGACAGGCATTACGGACATCCGCTTTCGTAAACGGTGTGATTCGGCTTTCGACAAATTGACGAATTCGTCCCGCCTTATTTTGATTGCCGGTCGTAATCAGTCCGACCCGATCCTCGAGTTCCTTATACGCGGCAAGGATTGTGCTCAACAGGTAGTTTACCCACGGGAAAGGATCTTGCTGATTCTGATGCCAGTGGATAGAGGATAGTCGAAGCGATTCATAATAATCTTCTTTACGCGACTCGACGATCTTTTCCAGACTAATGTACCGTCCAACCTCGAAACCTTCCTGGTAAAGTAGTAATAGTGTTAATAAGCGTGATATCCGACCATTTCCATCATTGAATGGATGAATCGACAAGAAATCGAGTACAAAGAGGCTCGTCAAGATAAGTGGATCGACATCTTCTTGTTGTCGTCGCTCACGCAAACTATCGCATAATGCCTGGACTGAGGCAGGAGTCTCGAATGCCGGCACCGGAACGAAACGTGTTCGTCGTGTCCCGTCAGGAAAGGATTCACTGATTTCGTTATCGACATTCTTCCATCGTCCACCCTCGACGGGAACGAATTTATAAAGCTCCTTGTGAAGTTGTAATAATACGTTCGCATTGATCGGGATATCTCGTGCTGAAGCATGAATTAAATTCAAAACATCTCGGTAACCGGCAATTTCCGCCTCAGAACGGTCGGCGGGATCGGCTGATTTCGACATGATGGTATGGAGGCGGCTTTCTGTAACGACAATTCCCTCAATCGCGTTCGATGCTTTTGTCGACTGAATGACAGCTACGTCTCGTAACGTATCGAGAATTTGAGGAGCCTGTTGTTTATATAAATCTTGTTTTCCTTTATATTCATTGATCCGGCTGATCAAGCGGACTGTTTCCATCGGTAGTGCAATGGTATTTAAATAACGATACGTATAGTTTCTCACATGTAGCGCCTCTTTCATTAATAGACTCATTAATAGCTAAACATATTCATTTATTAAAGAAATGAATATGTTTAATTAAACTATAACGTATTTAAACGTGTTCAAAAAGAATAAACATACTCATTTTAGGATGAAATGAGTATGTTTATTCAAAAATGAACTAATTAATATGGATTTAAAACAGTTAAACATAGTCAAAAACAATTAAAATGAACATGTTTACATGAAAATGAGCTAATTTATGATTTAAACGATTGCAGCTACTCGTAACGTCACAAAATCGGTGACAACAGACGCGAAATACTTTCCTTAAAGTGGATCATCCGCGGACGGGCAGCGTATTTTTCCCGGGTCAGCAAGGCACTGTCGGCAACGTCGGACAAAAAGAGCAACTCCAGCTCTTCCGCAATCGTCGTATCGTACAAAATCGCATTCATTTCGAAGTTCAACCGGAAACTCCGGGCGTCGATGTTCGTCGTCCCGACCGATGCGATTTTCCCGTCGACGACAATCGTCTTCGCATGCATGAAGCCGATCTCATACGTATAGACTTCAGCCCCGTGTTGAATCAATTCGCCGACTGCCGCATATGTCGCCCAGTAAACAAACGGATGATCCGGCTGGTTAGGAATCATGATTTTGAGGGAGACACCGGACGCTAAGGAAATCCGGCAGGCATCCATGAAACTGGCATCGGGAATAAAGTAGGGAGACTGGATATAAATCGATTTTTCTGCTGAATGGATCATCTGAATTAGCATGTTTTTCAAGTATTCCGTTTCCGAGGTCGGTCCGGACGTCACGATTTGAACCTGTACCCGTTCCGTCGTCACTTCAATCGGTGGAATCGGGGCCGTCGACCAATCGGTCCGTTCGTTGCTTGCCGCGTCCCAGTCCTGTTCAAAATGAAATTCGAGTTCCTCGACGACAGGGCCGAGGACCCGGAGATGGGTATCACGCCAGTAGCCGAACTGTTCGTCTTCTCCAAGATATTCCGAGCCGACGTTAAAACCGCCGATGTAACCGATTTGCCGGTCAATCGTACAAAGTTTCCGGTGATTCCGGTTGTTGATCCGCAAGTTGAAGATGCCGAGCGGCGAAGAGAAGAAGGAGCGGACTTCACCGCCGTCTTGTTTGAACGCCGCGAAGTCCTTCGCTTTTAGTTTCCAGGAACCGACCGCGTCGTAAAGAATCCGGACTTTGACGCCGCGTTTGGCCTGTTCGAAGAGAGTATTTAACAACCGGTCGCCGAGCAGATCGCGCTTTAAAATGAAGTATTGAATATTGATTTCGACTTGGGCACTCTGTATGTCAGCGAGTAACGTATCGAATTTTTGATGACCGTCGAACAGCGTCCGGACATCGCTTGCTTCTGTCAATAGGGCTCCTGACGTACGGTTCGCTTGAATCAACTTACGGTACGGGTAAAGCGTTGCTTCGCGGGGAACTTCGTCGTTTGCTTGCGCCACAAGCTCTTCTTCGCGCGCCAACCGGCGTGCTTCCGGGACATGATAAAACGTTTCTTGTTTCAATGACCGGCCAAACAATAAGTAAATCAAAAAGCCGATGATGGGTAAGAAAAAGAGAATCATCAGCCAGGCCCAGGTTGCACTGACGTCACGCCGTTCGAAAAACAGGATGGCGATTGCCGCAGCGACGTTGGCAAACAGGACAACATAGAGCAAAACCGGCAAGATTAGGGTATAGTCCATCAATACGAACACCTCGTTTTCAGAAAGAATGACTTCGATGGGAGGGGAGGGGAGACAGCATGTTTTCGGAATGGATCCGGTTCATCTCGAGTATCTTGTTCATCCCGATTTCGGATGATTTGTTGGTCATCCGCCAAATCAGCAGCTGGTTACGCCAGGATCAAGCACTTATCCTGATTTTTTTATCCGTCTGGTCCGCCTGTTTCGTGTGTTTTAATCTGTTTTACGGCATTCCCCGTATTTTTCGCGAACTTCCCTTCTTTCGAAAGTTATTGACCAATAAACATCTCGCGAAAGCCGAAGTGATTCTGCAGGAGAAAGGAACGGTCGCCATTGCTATGTCGTTTTTCCTGCCGGGTGTCCGGCGTCCGATTCATTATATGGCAGGACTGCTCGCCTATCCGTTTCGCCCCTACGTGCTCGTGACGTTAGCCGGAACCGGCGTCTATGCGTTGCTGTGGACGATTCTCGTCAACCGGCTCGGCACCTACGGCCTGTTGAGCCGCTTTTCGACATGGTGGGCAACTCATGGCGGTGTCATCTTGTTACCGGGACTACTGATCCTGTCTTGCTTGTTAGGTTGGATCTTCCGGGACACGATCCGGAACTGGTTTGTCCGTCCGTAACGCCATTTTCCGGAGTTGCGCGAGCTTAATGATGTTGAGCACCGTCACCTTCGCGACGGCATAAAACGGGACGGCCAGCAACATACCGAGAATTCCCGCCAGTTGCCCGGCGACGAGCAGGACGACCGTAATCGTAATCGGATGCACCTTCAAGGATTTTCCCTGAACGAGCCGGGGAGATGACATTGGCATCCAGTTGCTGGACGATCGTGATGCCGATGATGACATACAATCCTTTGATCGGTTCATCCAAGAAGCCGATCAAGACAGCCGGCGCAGCACCGAGGAACGGTCCGAGGTACGGGATGATATTCGTCGCGAAGATGAACAGACCAAGCGGTAAGAAATACGGGACATCGAGCCACCACAGGACAAGTGTCGCGAGACTTCCGACGAATGTACAGACGATCAATTGCGCCCGGACATAGGAGCGGATCGTCCCGTTCATGTCTTTTAAAATCAGCAGGGCTTCCTTGCGGTAACTGATCGGGATGAACTGGACGAGCGCGTTCGGTAATTTTTTTCCGTCGACCAACATGAAGACATATAAAAAAAGGGCGATGAACAACGTGAAAACGGTCGAGGCAATCAACTGAATCAGCCAAAGTACGGAACCGGCAATCGAGGAAAAGACGTTCCCGAGGAGTGCAGTCGCGCTTTTCATCGAACTTTCGACCGATGAAAACTGGCTCTCGAGTGACGGAATCGACGTCCCGTATTTGGCATAAAGCGACAGGGATTGTGTGTACAGACGTTCAGCAAAACCGGGGACGGCACTGATGAAGGCAAAAAGCTGTTTCGTGATCAGCGGGAATAAGGTCAAGAGAAACAAAATGACAAAGGCAAACAACAAAAGCAGGACGATAAAAATCGCCAGTTTGCGCGACCGGAGATGACGTTCGAGTGAATCGACGAAACCAACGGAGAGGTAAAATAAAATTCCGGCGATGATGAACGGGGTGAAGATGGTCGTAAACAGGACGAGTAACGGATAAAAGAGAAAGTCGACCTGTCGTGCCATATAGATGATGCCAAGTACAAGCAGGATGAACAGACCGATACGAAAGGAACGATTGGAAATCAATCCGGACAAGGTAATCTCCTCCTACTAATGGATGACATATGTGTTCTTTCCCCGAAAACCAAATTATTTATCCTGATGTTGGATTAAAAGTGGAGAGAGTAGGTTATCGTGCGGAGCATACTTTTAGGAGAATCACAAAAAGCCACTTCCCTGATTTTTGAAGGCAGGAAAGTGGTTTTTTGGTTGTTTTTGTTATCCTTTGTCACCACTCGATAAATCCATTCCTTGAATGAAATAGCGTTGAAAAAAGAAGAACAGCAGAATGACGGGCAGAAGGGCAAACAAAGATCCTGTCATCAATAGATTCCATTGAGTAGACGCTTCACTTTTAAAAACTTGAAGCCCTAACTGAAGTGTATAGCGTGTCTCGTCATTCAAGTATAAAAGTGGTCCTAAAAAATCATTCCATGCTCCATTAAAAGAAAAAATAGCCACTGTCGCTAAAGCCGGTTTTGATAAGGGTAGCATGATGTGCCACCAGATGTAAAAATGTCCTGCCCCATCGATTCTTGCCGCTTCAATCATTTCATTTGGAATTCGTAAATAGAATTGGCGCAAAAGAAATATGAAGAATGCACTTCCTAAAAAATAAGGAACAATAAGTGGATAATACGTATTGAGCCAACCTAATTTGGAAAATAAAATATATTGCGGGATGAGCGTGACGAACCCTGGAATCATCATCGTAGCGAGTAAAGCAATGAACCAAAATGATCGACCTGGAAAGTTTATCTTGGCAAATCCGTACGCAACAAAAGCATTAATCAAAACACTTGCCAGAACAGAAACAACCGTTAAAAATAACGTATTGACTAAATAGAGACCGAATGGAGCCGCCTTCCAAGTCGCCAGAATATTATCAAATCTCCAATTTTCCGGAAAGAAGGTAGGAGGATATCTTAAAATTTCTTCCATTGGTTTCAGAGCGGTTGAAACCATCCATCCTAAAGGAAGTAAGATGATGAGACTAACGATACATAAAAAGACAAACACGATTCCACCTCGTATGGTTTGTTTGTTCATCGCTGTTCACCTTCATAATGCACCCATCGACGTGCCCATTTGAAATTAAAGAGAGTCAACAGCAAAATAATGATAAACAAGAACCACGACATCGCCATCGCATACCCCATATTATAAGACTCAAAAGCCTGTTGCCAAATGCGCAGATTATAAAAGAGTAACGAGTTCACGGGTCCTCCTTTACCTCCTTCGCTCATCACATACGCTTCGGAAAAGATTTGGAATGCTCCGATAAAGCTGGTAATTAAGTCAAAAAAGACGACGGGTGTGATCAGCGGGAAAGTGATGTAGCGAAAACGATGCCAGGCATTCGCCCCTTCCAAGGAACCAACTTCATACAATGTCCGGGGTACATTTTGTAAGGCGGCCAGATAGAAAAGCATACTACCACCAACAGACCACATTTTCATTAAAACTAAGGCCGGCTTCGTCCATTCAGGATCGGATAACCAAGCAGGACCGGCAATTCCTACGTAACCAAGTAAAGTATTCACAAGACCAGAAGCAGGAGAAAGGAGTTGCATCCATAATAAATAGACACCTACCCCGGAGAGAACAGCAGGTAAGTAAAAAATTGTCCGGAATACCCGCTGACCCGGAATTCCTTGGTTCAACAGGATGGCAAGCAACATCGCTCCTATTGTCGTCAAGGGAACACTGAAGGCAACGAAAAATAATGTATTGAATAACGAAACCCAAAATAAACTATCCTGGAAAAACATTTGCTTGAAGTTGAATAGCCCGACAAAGCTCATTTGAGACGTCATGTCGTAATTCGTAAAACTGGCATACAAGGAGAAAAGTAAAGGACCCGCAGTTAATAGTAAAAATCCAGCAAGCCATGGCAGGATAAACAGGTATCCTTGCCAGGCATCTTGTTTTTTTAAAGAGGAAGTGGATTTCATTCTTTTTTACCTGCCATTGACTGCTCTACTTTCTCTTGAGCATTTTGTAAAGCTTGTTTAGGTGAAGATTTTCCTAAGACTGCTTTTTCGATTTCTGGATTAACTAAATTCACAAGATCAGGGACCTCAACAGGTGTCGGAGTCAGAAGCGTCGTCTTCATGGCAGTCTCAGCTACTTGATAGACATCCTGCGCATCACCTTCTAGTCGGTTCACGACTGCATGTGCTGCTACGGTGTTTGCCACTTGATCATAATTTTTTTCTGCCCAGTACATTTGAGCTTCCTTACTCGTCATATAAGCGATGAATTTCGCCGCTTCTTTTGGATGTTTAGCACCTTTTGGGATTTCGAGCGCAAATCCTCCGCTCCAACTATAGTGACCACTTCCTTTTTTTCTTTCCGGTAAGGGAACTACTCCAAAGTCCAGTGATGGCGCATAATCCCGAATCTGAGTATAAAATGTGGGCACATCTGCATACATAGCCACTTTTTGTGAGAGGAAGGGATTAGCTTGTTGTTCTCCGAATTCCGCTTTAAAAACATCAATTTTTTTTCGTCCCATTTTTTGATTAAATCGATTGATCCATTCTAAGGCCGCTTGATCTTCTGGTGTATTGATGGTCACTTTTCCATTGTCTAAATAATTACGACCATCTGTATTGATTAGCCAAACATCAGCTCCTACACCGAACAGAGGGTGGAAACCTACTTGTTCAAAGGACGAACCACTAGTTTTAGTGATTTTTTCATTCATCTTCTCTAAGTCTGACCACGTTTTAGGCGGTGTCATGAAACCTGCTGCACGGAGCATCTTTTTGTTATAAAACAAGATTCGGGTATCAAGCGTGAATGGAGCTGCATATAACGTATCTTCAGTAGTCACGGCTTTCCAAGCCTCTTGATGAGTTGTACTTTTAAGTTTTTTGACATCTAACAATGGATTGAGTGGTTCAATTTGTTGTTTCTTCGCCCGTAATTGAATGGCGTTAATATCACCTACGACGACATCAGGAATTGCATTTTTATTTTTAGAAGCGACGGCTGCTAATTCTTTCGTCCAAATATCCCCAAAGGGGATGAACGTATGCTTGACCCGCACTTCATTTTGGGATGCGTTGTAATCATCAATCATCTTCTCGATAATGGGACGACGTGTTTCGGATCCCCAAAACGACCAGAATTCAACGACTTTGCGCCCGTCCTGATTTTGGTCAGAATTGGCTTTGTCTTGCATGTACAAAACACCAGCAGCAAGACCTGATACAAGCAATACGAGTAAGACGATTAAAAGCACTTTTTTCATAAGTAACTCCTCCTTTAATAATGAATAAGGTATAATTTTTATAAAGGTATAATTTTTATACATGAATAAAATACCCATCTTTATGAGCTATCAATCATCGTTATTTACACGATCCGATAAGTATCTTCAATACCTATAAAAAACCTCTTCTTATACTAAAAAAGAATTTATGAAATAGCCGAGAACACTTATGACTTCAGTCGTGAGATGAATCGGCTTCGAGAAAGGGATGGCTGCTTTAGTCGTCCCTACTGTTCGACATCTCCAATCTCTTGCGGATCAACTCATAAACTGCTCCAGCAAAGGATGAAATTTATGTTTCTTTCTGATACGACTCAATCGCTTTCACTCGATCTTTCGAAAAATTAATCCGTTTGGGTATACGCTACATTTTGACATCTTTTTTTGTTTTTTTGTATAGACTACCTACATATCGAAAGGAGGTGGAAATCAAGGTGAAAAAACATAAAGCGTACAAATTTCGCATCTACCCAAATAAAGAGCAGGAAATCCTGATCGCAAAGACAATCGGGTGTTCACGATTCATCTTCAACCACTTTTTGGCGAAGCGGGAGGAAAGCTACAAGGCGACAAGGAAAGGCTTATCTTATGTCTCTTGTTCCAAAGAAAGTCCATCTCTGAAGTCAGTTGGTCTGCGTTCTTCCGCATGGTGGAGTACAAGGCAGAATGGTACGGGAAGACCGTCGTGAAAGTCGGCAAAACCTTTGCTCCCAGTCAAACTTTCCTCCAGTTGCAGACATCAACACAAAGACTTGAAACATCTTGATTTGCGTGAATGGACATGCCCGAGTTGCGTTCACACCACGACCATGATGTGAAGGCAGGACTGAATCTCAAACAAGAAGCAAAACGCATCTTAGCTTCTTCAATCGGCGTGACGACGGGGTTAGCCTGATCAATTTTCGACCGTTAGGTCGGATAACTCAGGAATCTCGGTACTTTAGTGCCGAGTAGTTCAAAAGGTAGCATTTAAATTTAGGAAGACTTAAGCAAATCCAAAAGTAATAGAGTGAAAAGATCCCTTAAAAAGATTAAAGGAGAGCGGAAAATGACTTATATAGAGATTGGAAGTAAGTTAATCTGTGGTTTGTTTGCATTATTATTAGTGACCCGAATTATGGGTAAGAAAACAATTTCGCAACTTACTCCGTTCGATTTTATCCATTCGGTTGTGTTGGGCGGAATCCTGGAAGAAAGTATTTATGATGAGACGATTTCACCATTAGAACTTTTATTTGCAATCTCTATATGGAGCGTTATGTTATTTTTAATAGAGTTCTTTTCCCGTAAATACGATAAAGTCCGAATTTTTTTTAAAGGTGAAGCTTCGATTTTAATGAAAGATGGAAAGTTGAATTTGGATGAACTAAATCGAAATCATATTGAAATGGAGCAACTTCGAATTATGTTGCGTCAAAAGGGAGCTTTCTCATTACGTGATGTAAAAGATTTATATTTGGAGCCAGGGGGAGCAATTAGTTTAAAAAAGTATGCCAGGACTGATACTGTTACTGCCGACATGATTGATATTAGCGTAAAAGATTCAACTCTCAACTATTTATTTATAGATGAAGGGAAAATTAATAAGAATATTCTTTATCATGTTGGAAAATCCATTGCCTGGTTATATGAGGAGCTGAAAAAAGAGGGCTACGAAGATACATCAAAAATTTTATATGCGGAGTGGTCAGAAACAGAAGGTTTTTTCATAAAAACGTATATCGAGAACGAAGCAAAAACATTCGAACCTTCAAAGGGAAACTGATTATAACGCTTGTTTACTTGATTTACTTGATTTACTTGATTTATAAGATAGCATTACTATATAAAAGTAATTTTAAGGGTGAAATAGGGACGATCATTGAAAGATAATCGTCTCTATTTTTTTTCATATTTTAATCAGAGCTAAGATTTTACTTCATCAAAGTGTGATTTGAAGGATCATTAATAAATTGTACCATCTGTTCAAAGATAAGATCAGCTTCTTTTAAAACTTGTTTTCGCCATTGTTTACTTGAAGGAATATAGAGTTCATCAAATCGTTTTCGGATGGCAGGTGCACACTCGGCTCGCCCGGCAAAGAGACGACTTTCATCGATCGTTGCTTTTAAGGAGCGTAAAAGCCCGATCGGTCCTTTTCCGACGGTTCCACATTCTACAGTAAACCCCATGAATCCAAGGTTCTGTTGTTTTGTGTAACGATACATCCAATTGAGCCATTCTCCTTCAATTTTGTAAAATTGTTGTTCTCTCGGGTTTTCTACAATCGGGTAGTGGAATATTTTTTTTACATCTTTTGAGTGCATCGGATCTTCAGACGACATGACCAACTGTACTTCAGCTTGATGACCAAATCCGGTATGACAATCTAGAAACAAGATGTGCGTATAGGCTGAAAATCGATTTGTCAGTTGGGTAAGAATTTGATGGAAATAAGGATCCGGTGCTGGTCCTCCGTAATAAAAGCCTGCCGGAAATTCAAACTGGCCTAATGTGGCACCTTTCATAAACCGCTTAGGACCTAACTGTACAAGGTGTTTAATTGTCTTAAACAGAAACGGAAAATACTCTAATTTGCTACCTGTGACGCTTCTTGGAACAAATAGATCAGAACTTTTTTTGAATTCAGGATTCGATAAATCGGCGTCTGTCCAGTCTTCTATGGCATTTCGATTAAAATTAATGTTTTTGTCTGATTCTTTCCGATGGTGCTTCATGCCATATGCATTGATGCCATGAAGCAGCAACAGATCAACTGTACCTGTATCAAGATGTGACAAATAATATTCAAGAAAACGTAGTTGCATGGCGCTACCTGTATACCCTTCGATTCCATGTAAGCCACTACTCAATACTAGCAAAGTTTGATTGCCTTCTCGTTTTGCATGAATCAAATCTGACTGAGTGTCTGCCGTTTGACGGAAAATGGAATGATCTATTTCAGGGTAACTTGATTTCAAAAAATAATGAGAATCTTCGATAAAACGGCTTCTTGCACATTCAAAAGTACCAGAAAAATACTGTAGCATCAGAAAACTCTCCTTCGATTATTTAAAGTGATAAATAATATATAATTTGACGTTCACGTCTGTTTTCAAACTCCAGTTCGACGATTTTAAAGAAATGTCACTAAATAGTGATAAGGGGAATACAGTTGTGCCTTTGAAATAAAAATTTCAGTTGGCTCTTCCGATTCCATCTTACCCCGAACATCAATGAAACACCGCCGCAACACATTTTCGATTTCAGAGACAAAATCCGGATATTGATACAACGGCTCATTGATCTCTCGCTTGATATGATCTTGTATCAACAGGATGCTCGGACTTGTTTTTTTTAAAACTAACCCGGAAAATGAAATCCGCTGATATTGATAATCTTGATTCATACAACTGACGATACGATCCAACTCTTTTTCCATTCATTTTCACTTCCTAATTGATTATGTTCTTCGAAAATAAATTGATTGATCCAGAAATGGCGCTTTTATTGAGTGTGTTTCAAAGGTAAGCGAATTAAAAAATCGCTTCCTTTGTTTACTTCTGAGGAAACAGAAATCTGACCACCATGAGCATCAACAATTTCCTTACAAATCAGCAGACCAAGTCCTGTACCTTGTATTTTTTTATGCTCCTGATGATCCACCCGGTAATACGAATCAAACAGGTGCGGAATATCTTTTTTGGGAATGCCTAGACCATTATCACTGATTGTTACAACAACTTCTTCCGGACTACAATCCAGCAAAACGTCAATCCGCGGATTGTCGGGAGAATACTTGACTGCATTATTTATTAGATTGATCAACAGCCGACGGATTTTGTCTTCGTCGGCGAGGATTTTACACTTCGTATGTTTCGTATCAAATATAATTTGGTGAGAAGGAACAGAAATGTTCATCCAATCAACAATTTCCACCACTAAGTTTGAAAGATCAAATGGCTCAAAATGATATTTTTCTTTCTGATGACTCATTCGTTGGTAATCAAGAAATTCAGATACAAGATGTCCCAACCGTTGGGCTTCGGTTTTGACAGTTTTTAAATATTTTAATTGTTTATCAGGAGGCAGTTTTCGGTGAATCATCAATTCACTGAATCCTTCGATTGAAGCTAAAGGAGTCCGTAATTCATGTGAAATCATCGAAATGAACGATTTCTCCTTTTGAATGGTCTCAACTTCCGCTGTGCGTTCTCGGAATACAAAAATGAGACCTCGTTGGTCGTCTAGTATCTCCGTATAAAGCCGAACGTATCGATTCTGTCTGATTTCAAAATCTTGTGTGGCAATCGGAAGCCCGACTTCAAGGTGACGCCTTACCTCATCCATATACAGTGAAAGAGCTTGATGGTCTACAATGAGACGTTCCATCACTTTCGTAATGGATGCTAATTCTTGAGTATCTTCTGGTAAATCAGAGAGTTCCGGAAAAAGGTTGGAAAGTGCCCTGTTGTGAATGAGCTGCCCGGCCGATAAGTCCACATAGATAATTGCCTCACGTAAACTATTTAAAATGCGTTGCGTCTTCAACTTATCTTCATTTAATTTCCGCATATTCTGTACACGTAAGACACCAAGTGACAAGATATTTGAGAGTGCAAAAATCGTCTGAGCATCCATACTAAGCGGTTCAATATACGTGAAAACAGCAAATGGAACAGTTTCTTTAGAATCTAGCAGAGGAATTGCCCAAATTTTTCGCTGCTGATGCATCCAGACTTGAGGTGATTGAAACTGTTCTGCTTGCTTCTCTAAATCAATCCGGATTTTTTCGGGAATAAGCCGTTCGGCAGTCGACCGAAATGCGATAAGTTCGTGTTGCGGCATCAACAATGTTAAGGCAACTTCCTCTATTTGGAGGTGATGCGCGATATCCTCAACAAGTCCATGAATGCAGTTCGGTGCATCATATTTTAATAATCTTCGAGCAAATTCATTTTGAAACTGTAATTGTTCTTGTGATCGGTTTTTATCAGCTAAAATTTGCTGAAGTTCTTGATTACTAGCAATGAGCCTGTCATTTATTTGATTCGTTTGGGATTGCTGAAAAGATAACATCGCCATCATTTGTTGCAATGCATTTCCAAGTGAACCAAGTTCATCCTGTCTATTCAATAAGGGAACCGAAGTGAGTGTATATGGATTTTTAGTTTGACGGATGAGACGTACGAGATCTGTTCTTAAACGATCAATCAATTTAAACGTCCAACCATTTAAAATAGCAAAAATAACGACTAATAAAGCAAAGGAGCCCCATAATGCCATGCGTGTTTTGGTTTCTAAACGTTTTTGGTCCTGCTTTTCCTGGTTGTGTATGCTTTGAAAATAAGATTCAACCGATTTGTTCGTATTTTCTAAAAAAAAACGAGTATCGATTGCAAACGTCGATTGGTCATTTCCGATATTCCGAACCGTATAAGGGATATTTCTATCCTGTAAAATAGTTTCTAGCCCTTCGGTATCGTTATTTTCTTCTGTATAGAGCTTCGCGAGAGGAATCAGTACTAGGGCATAATGGGACGAAAGCTGTCGTGCAGAATCAATAAACGATTGCGAACGTTGAGAAGTGTTTTTACGAGAAAATAGTTCTAGTTGATGGTTGATTTTATCTAATTTTTGATTTAACTTCTGAGTGTCGATTTTTTTATCTAACATTGAAGCTTGAATATTTATGTTCATTTGTTGTAATTGGGTCCACAAGTGTCGGGCTTCTACTTTTTGTTCGGTATATTCTGATAACACCGCATGATTTTTTTCAATCTGTTTAATCGATAAAAAAGAAGTGATTGTAGTAACAGTTAAAAATATTAAAAAGTTTAACAGCATCAAACCTAAAAACTTCCGATTTAAACTTTTTGAAATCGACTTCATGATTACCTCTTCCTAAAAATTAAATTAGTGACTAGTAAATAAATTGAAACAATTTATAATATCGTATCAGAAAACATACTTATTTTACACATGTTATTAAAAATTTGTACGAAATCTGATTCCTTTCAGATATTAATTATTAATTCGCGAAAAAAGAAAGAGAGTAATAGGATTTTGTTAACGCGTAAGTAATCAAAATCTAATTACTTAAAATATAAAAAAAGTTTTTTAGCTAAATTCTTGAACGATTAATTTTTTTCTTTTTTACGGTGGGGAAATTGTTTAAAAAGATAAAAATCAGGAAAAATGTTTAAAGAGATTTTCGTGAAAGAGGGTATTTATAAAATTGTAAAAAATCTGTAACACTTAAACATGTATTGAAAGTATATGTATGGGGTACATAGAACATGTACGATCATTAAAAATTTAAAGGAGGAATTCAATCATGGCGGACAATAACAAAATGAGTCGTGAAGAAGCAGGACAAAAAGGTGGTCAAGCAAACGCTGAAAATCATGATCGAGAACACTTTGAAGAGATCGGACAAAAAGGTGGTCAAGCAAACGCTGAAAATCATGATCGAGAACACTTTGAAGAGATCGGACAAAAAGGCGGTCAGAAAAATCAATCCAACAATTAATTATTAAGTTTTTTGTGGCATATGAAATATTGAGAGGTAACGGAGATTTTTATAACTAAAAGAAATGAGCCGGAAAAAAAACCGGCTCATTCGCATTATATGATGATTTGATTGAAATGGGGGTGGCAATATGAATTGGAGTCATGGCAAGGCATTGATGGTTAAGTTGCCGGCACTGTTAATTATATTTTTGCTCATTTTAACGGTAGGTTTTGATATAGAATGGTATCACTCTGTTTGGATGGCACTCGCAATTGGAATTATTGCCTATCTACTTGATGATTATGTCATTTTACGAAAAGCTGGAAATCTTATAGCTACAAGTGCGGATTTTGGGCTTGTTTTTCTACTAACGTGGTTTTTTACAGGGACAGTACAAGGGGAATATACCAAATCCATTGCTCTTGCTGGTCTGTATACTGGTCTAGTTACAGCAGTAGTCGAATACTTTTTCCATGAATGGTTATTAAAAAACCGTCAGATGAAAGAGGTACACAAGAGAAGTCATCTGTCTAAATATTAATAATGGTTCTACTTAGGAGATATACTTCAAATTTTTGAAGTATATCTCCTTTTATTTAAACAGCACTTTACTTACTCATGACTAACTTTTAAAAAATAGAATAATGATGTAAAAATTTAACATTGTTTTAATCGTCAGAATAATTGGGTAACTCTTGTATGTCCGGTTTTGAAATTAGACCGGGTACCTCTATTTTCCTCTTTGCCAATTTCCCAAATTGTAAAGGTGATGACGATCATTTTTTACACTAGAAAGGATAATAAAACTCTCCTTATATAATTCATCGTTAAAATTCTCATTTTGTCATCAAATGTCCGACCGTCATTGCGACAAATAGTAAAGGGGCGGAACGATTTTCGTCATCATCGTTCAGGAACAAGCGTTGAATGCCGGATTGATCTCGGTCGCCGTCTTTCCGGTCTTGATTGCCGCCTTGCAAGGGTTGATCGGTTTTCCACTGACGTCGGTCATTCTGCGCAAGGAAGCGTTGCGGATCCGCGACGGAGTCCGTGATGGCAGCATTACACGAAAAGCAGCCATCGACCAGGCCGAAACATCCGAGAAACAGACGATTTCGCCGGAGCCGTTCCAGACGACGGCCGGCACGTTGTTCGTCGTCGGTGTCGTCGTCATCGTCTCGTCGTTTCTCAGCGGTTTAACGAACGGATGGCTGAATACGTTTGTCATTGCCTTATTACTCGGGATTGCCTTACGGGCGACCGGTGTCTTGAAACCAAACGTCTTAAACGGAATTGACGCGTACGGTTTGATGATGCTCGTGATTTTGTTGATCATCTTCGGACCGCTCGCTACGACCTCATTTGCGGACCTCGTCGAACTGTTTGTGCCACTGTTGATTGCCTTCATTCTCGGTGTGCTCGGGATTGTCCTATTTTCGATGCTTGCCGGGAAGTTCCTCGGTTACTCGTACCCGATGGCGATTGCAATCGATTTGACGTCACTATATGGTTTTCCCGGTACATTGATTCTCAGTCAGCAAGCAGCAAAAAATATTGGAGAGACGGAAGATGAGGTCCAGATCATTGAAGATGAAATTTTACCGAAAATGGTCGTTGCCGGCTTCTCGACGGTGAACTGAACCCTGAATGGTGGACACTTGATAAAAGACCCCATTCGGGGTTTTTTGTGTTTAAAGAAATCGATATACTGTACCTATTCAATTTAGACGGGAGAACTATTCATGAACAGACGCACCTTCAATCCAGATCAAATCAGGCAACTTGAAGCGAATCTTCACGTAGCCTCGGTATCAGATCGTACGATTCAATACAAAGGAGAATTTAAGATTCACGCTGTACGTGAGAATTTAGCTGGTAAGCGGCCGATTCAAATCTTTGAGGAAAGCGGCTTTGACCTGGACATGATTGGTAAGCGAACAACGAACGAAGCGTTGAAACGATGGAGGAAGACCTATCGCATTTATGGAGAAGAAGGACTCTTGAATGAGCGACGTGGAAAATCAAATCTTGGAGGTCGACCGAAAAAAGACGATTCCGTCGAACGACGCCTTGCGAAAGCTGAAGCACGAATTAAGTACCTCACAGCGGAGAACGAATTACTAAAAAAGCTCGATGCTCTCGAAAGAGAGGCGAAGCACCGAAACTAACCGCATCTGAGCGCTATCAGGCAATCAATATTGTCTTACGGAAACAATCATCTAGGCGGTTCGTGACGGATCTATGTACGCTCGCTGAAGTGAGCCGCAGTGGTTATTACGCCTGGCTC